>DITU01000074.1 GCA_002422905.1 Verrucomicrobia bacterium UBA6176 | reverse complement strand
TAGATGTGCTCCGCTTACCGCTTACTGTTCAATACGACCCAGGCGATCCGACGCCTGTTGGAGGAGGAGTTCTCCCTGCAATTGGAGGGCACCTTCGATGTCCATGCCGATGGTCGGATTGCCGATCAACCGGGGTCCCAATTGTCGGCGTCGGAGCGGTTGGTGCGGGGCCGCATTGTCGAAGCCATCCAACACCGATTGGCGATCGGAGAGTCGGCGGCGGAGGCGGTGCGTGGCTTTCAGTCCGAGGCGGTGTTCACCTCCCTCAACCGTCTGGCCGCATTGAAGATGATGGAGGCGCGCGCCCTGGTGCTTCCGTGCGTCTCGCAGGGCGATCAATCCCAGGGCTTCAAGGAATTTTCCGGTCTCGCTCCCGGCCTGATCGAACTGCCCGACAAGGGCTACCGGCTTTACCTCGAATGTCTCTTCGACGAGATCGGACGCGAAGTGGGCGTCCTCTTCGACCGGACGGATGCAGCCTCCCAACTCTGGCCACGACGCAAGGCGTTGGAAGCCGTGCTCGCCAAACTCAACACCCCGGAACTGGCGGGCGTGTGGGCCGAAGACGAGACGATTGGGTGGATCTACCAGTATTACAACGACCCCGAGGAACGCGCGCTCATGCGCGACCCGAAGCGAGGTGGCTCGGCCGCTCCTCGCAACAGCCGGGAGATGGCGGTCCGGAACCAGTTCTTCACGCCCCGCTACGTCGTCGAGTTCCTGACCGACAACGCACTTGGCCGGCTTTGGTATGAGATGACCAAGGGCAAGACGCAGCTTGTCCGCCAATGCCGCTACCTGATCCGCCGCACCAGTGACGTGTTCCTCGGGAATCCATCGCTCCTGTCGTTGCTCGACACCTGCGCCCCGTGGGTCCGTGAGGTGATCCACACCGCCAACTTCAACCGTCTCCCCGATGATCCGCTGATCTCGGACCTTTCCGACCTCGCTCTGGGGATCGATGCCTACGGCGAAATGGAGCGACGCGGACGTTCGTGGGACGATTTCATCACGACATTCTACAATCCGCAGGCGGAGGCCAGCGAACGATCCGGCCAGCTGTGGACCGGCGACGCGTTCGACCTCTGGTGCGCCCTCTTCACCTATCAGCGGGCCTTTCTGCGCGAAGGATCCGTGGATTCCTCTGCGCCTGCCTCGGTCAACCCGATCCTGCGACACCTCTGGCCTGCCCTCCGTACCGCCCTCCAAAACCCGGCCACCGATGCCTCTCAGGAAGCCCTGCTGCGCCAGCCCCAGTTCATTCCCCACCGGCCCATCAAGGATCCGCGAGAGATCCGGATCATCGACCCCGCCTGTGGCTCCATGCATTTCGGGCTCTATGCCTTTGACCTGCTGGAAGTGATCTACACCGAGGCCCATGAGGCACACGTCGGCGTTGGAACGGGATCCCTCCGCAACCCCTCCGGACAGCCTGATCTGCACACCATCGCCGAGGATCCACACCGTTTCGCTCAGGAAGTCCCCAGGCTCATCATCGAGCGCAACATCCACGGCATCGACATCGATCCCCGTGCGGCGCAGATCGCTGGCCTCGCACTCTGGCTCCGGGCGCAGAAGTCGTGGCAACGGATGGGTCTCAAGCCAGCCGATCGCCCGGCCATTCGTCGCTCGAACATCGTCTGCGCGGAACCAATGCCCGGCGAGCGGGACCTGCTTCGGGAGTTCGTCCAGCAACACTTCCCAGCCCCCGAGCGTGCGCTGTTCCTCAGCTTCCTCGAAAACGTCTGGGAGAAGATGCGCCTCGCAGGCGAAGCCGGATCCCTGCTCCAGATCGAAGAGGAAATCCGGGAGTTGGTCGCCACCGCCAAACAGCAGTGGAAGGACCGTCCCAAAGGCGAGCAGATCGATCTATTCCCCGGGATGGCCCCGATCCCGGCGCAGACCGAGATGCGGCTCGATGTCTCGGGCATCACCGACGAGCAGTTCTGGGAGAAGGTTGAGGAGCGGGTCTACTCCGCTCTTCGGATCTTCGCAGAGCGGTCGGAATCAGCGGGAGGTTTCCAGCGGCGGCTGTTTGCTGAGGACGCCGCGCGTGGCTTCGCCTTCATCGACCTCTGCCGTCAGCGTTACGACGTGGCGTTGATGAACCCGCCCTTCGGCGACGCCAGCCTACCGTCGAAGCCCTACCTCGACGACACCTACGGCGACACCAAGGGCGATGTTTACAAGGCCTTCGTCGAGTGCTTCCAAGCGCGACTCATCCCGGCGGGCTACCTCGGCATCATCAGCTCCCGCACCGGCTTCTTCCTCGGCCAGAGCGAAGACTGGCGCACCCGCGTCGTCCTCCGCCTCTTCCGGCCCATCGCGCTCGCCGATCTCGGCAGCGGCGTGCTCGATGCCATGGTCGAAGTCGCCGCCTACGTCCTGCGTAGTCTCTCCGCGCCGGAAGCCCGTGACCTTACCCTTTCGCTGGTCCCCGTGTTGGAGAAAGTCGCGCGCGACTCGCAGAACCGCTTCAGCCTCCCGAAGTGGCAAGCCGCCCGCGGTGAACTCAAGCGCCATCAAGCCGTTGCCGAACTCGAACACCTCGGTGCCCACGGCTTCGTCCAGCGCAGTTCTGGCGACACTGTTCGCTACACGCCGCTCTGGCATTTGGTGAAAAAGGTCACCGCTCTGCCTGAGCCAGTCTTTCCTCCGCTCGTGTGCATCCGGGCGTTGTCGGAAAGGGATAAAGGTGTCGCGCTCGCTGAGTCGGTTATTGGTTCCGTGACGCACAAAACGTTCGTCTGCGACCCAGCCGGTTTTTACAGCATGTCAGGCGCAGTCTTCGCCTATTGGGTCACTGGCAAGGTTCGACAACTCTTTCGCGACGCACCGCGATTCGAGACAGACGGGCGAACTGTTAAGCAAGGACTCGCGACAGCAGACGACTTTCGGTTCATCCGAGTGGCATGGGAAACGCCGCCGGACCACAACAGGCAGCGTTGGTTTTCGTTCGCAAAGGGCGGGGCGTTTTCGCCGTATTACGCCGACCTTCAGCTAGAAGTTAATTGGCATTCCAACGGTCGGGAAATGAAGGCTTGGGCGGAGACGCTTCCCGGTTGTTCCCATTGGTCGCGTCGTGTCGCCAGCACGGAGTATTATTTTCGGCCTGGCTTCACATGGCCGCGACGAACCAACGGACTAAGTGTTCGCATTTTGCCGGAGCGCAGCGTGTTTGCCGACAAAGGGCCGGCAGGTTTCTGCGACGGGGACGACACGAATGAGTTGCTGGCGACGACGGCAATCTTCAACTCCAGTGTCTTCGCCTACCTAATCCAAGCGCAGTTAGCGCGTGTTTTGTTGGCTCAGTCTTTCGAGGTCGGCTTGGTTCAAAATACGCCATTCCCCACCGTCTCGACCGCGCAGGAGTCGGAGCTTGCCGTGCTCGCAATTCGAGCTTGGACCGCGAAGCGCACACCAGACACAGCAGTCGAGGCTTCGCACGCTTTTCATCTTCCCGCGATTCTCGCCGCACCCGGCAGCAAGCTCGCCGAACGCGCCATCGCGTGGGCCGCCCGAGTGCGCACGAGCGAGGAAACCGTCGCCGCCATCCAAGCCAAAATCGACGACCTCGCCTTCCGTCTTTACGGCCTGGATGCAGCGGACCGCGCTGCATTAACCTCTACCCTCGCCACCGAAGCAACAGGCGACGCCGCAGCTGATGCGGACGAGGAGGAAGAAGAGGCTACGGCCGCCGACACAACAGCACTAACGGCCGACCTGTTGGCCTACTCCCTTGGTTGTGTCTTCGGCCGCTGGGACATCCGCTACGCCACCGGCGAGAGGCCGGCTCCGGAGCCTCCCGATCCATTTGCCCCCTTGCCTGTCTGTCCTCCCGGCCAGTTGCAGAATCCGCAGCGGTTACCGGCACGTCCGGAAGATATCCCCGCCATCTACCCGATCCGCATCCCGTGGGACGGCATCCTCGTTGACGACGAGAACCATCCTCGGGATGTCATCGAGCGAGTTCGTGAAGTGTTGAGGATCGTGTTCAGTTTTCAGCATCAGGGTTCAGGCGGGGAGCAGGGGGGCCAGCATCAGCGGGAAGCATCAGGGATCAGCCCCAGGGGTCAGCGTCAGGGGTCAGCTGTAGCGGAAGCTACATCAATCTCCCCCCTGAACCCTGATGCTGCCCCCTGTCCGCTCCCCCTGAACCATTCCTCCGAACCCTGCACCCTGACGCTGAACCCTGATGCTGAAACCATCGAACAGGAAGCCTGCGAACTGCTCGGGGTGAAGTCCCTCCGCGACTGGTTCCGCAAGCCCACGGGCTTCTTCGCCGACCACCTCAAACGCTACTCCAAGAGCCGCCGGCAGGCGCCCATCTACTGGCCGCTCAGCAGCCCCAACGGCCTCTACACCGTCTGGCTCTACTATCACCGCCTCACCGCGGACACCCTTTTCACGGTCCTGCGCGACCACCTGAAGCCCAAGCTGGAGTTCGAGGAACGCCGGGCCTTCCAACTTCGCCAGGAGGCGGGCAACACCCCATCGCCCTCCCAGCGTCGAGACCTCGCTGAAGCCGAGGAGTTGGTCGAAGACCTCCGCGCCTTCAAGGCCGAGCTGGAGCGTGTCGCCCCATTGTTCCGCCCCAACCTCAACGACGGCGTCATCATCAACTACGCCCCGCTCTGGCGCATGATTGGCCTGCCCAAGTGGCGCAAGGATTGCCAGGCCATCTGGAACGAGCTGGCCAAGGGTGACTACGATTGGGCGCATCTTGCACTGCACCTCTGGCCCGAGCGCGTGGTCCCCAAGTGCGCCACCGACCGCAGCCTCGCCATCGCCCACGGCTTGGAGGGAGTCTTCTGGGAGGAGGTGGGGGGAAGTGGTCAGCGTCAGGGGGCAGCGTCAGTTTCAGCGTCAGCATCAGCATCAGGAGCGGCAGCAGAATCAGGAGCGGACGGGGAAGAGAGGGAGAAGGCGCAACGGAGCGGCGGAGGCAAGTGGGTAGCCAGAGCGGTGTCCGAGGCTGAAATTGCCAAGCTGGTGGCGGAGCGCACCTCGGCAGCCGTGAAGGCAGCGGTGGAGGAGTTGAGCGTCAGTGGTCAGCACCAGGGTTCGGGTAGCGTCGGGGTTCAGCGTCGGGGTTCAGCATCAGCGGGCGGAGCGCGGAAACGGGGGAAGAAGGCGAGCACGCAAGAGGAGGATTTGCTGTGAGAATGAGCGTCAGGGTTCAGGGTTCAGCATCAGGGGCACACGTCGCCGGAGTCAGGGTTCAGCGTCAGGGATCGGAAAGGAAACGCGAACCCGCCTCCCCTCCCTCTGATCCCTCCCGACTGATGCTGACCGCTGATGCTGACGGCTGCGCCCTGCTTACCGACGTTCGGGAGTTGATCGTTTCCACGCGCCAGACGGTGGCTCGCGGGGTAAACGCCGCCCGGGTGTTGCTGTATTGGAACGTCGGTGAACGTGTCCGCCGCGACGTCCTGAAGAAGAAGCGGGCGAAGAATGGGGAGGAGATTGTGCCGACACTGTCGGCACAATTGGTTCCGAATTGTGGCCCCCGCTTCGCACTGTGTAGGCGGCTGCGAACGATCCGGCTTTCACGGGCGTTCCCCGACCTCAGGATTGTTGCGACACCGTCGCAACAATTGGCGGCTGGCTTGGCATACGCATTTCTTCTCCCATGCCTGTCTATTGGGATGACCCGGGGTAGGACCATCCCTGATCCGAGGATTGTCGCAACACTGTCGCGACAATTGAGCTGGCCGCTGGCCCCTGACGCTGACCCCTGATGCTGACCCCCAAGTACATCATCTTCGTCAGCAGCCCGCAGCGCGAGCTGGCGGTGGAGCGTCGAGCCATCCGTGATTTCGTGGAGGCGGATCCGCTGCTGGGGCGGTTCTTCGGGGTTTTCCTTTTTGAGGACTTGCCCGCGTCGGATCGACGCCCTGACCAAGCCTACCTGCAGCATGTGGAAGCCGCGGCGGTGTACGTGGGTGTTTTCGGACAGGAGTATGGCGCGGTCGACGCCGAGGGGATCTCGCCGACCGAACGGGAGTTCGACCGGGCCACGGCGTTGGGTCGGGAGCGGCTGATCTTCGTCAAGGGAGCCGACTCACGACGCGACCCACGGATGGCCGCCCTGATCGGAAAAGCCGGAAGCCAGTTGATCCGTCGTCGGTTCACCGATGTCTCCCAGCTGACCGCCGGGCTCTACGCCAGCCTCGTTGAGTTTCTGGAGCGTCAGGGCGACATCCGTTCCCTGCCATTCGATGCCGCAGCCTGTCCGCAGGCCACGTTGGCCGACCTGTCGGAGGAGGCGTTGGACGAATTCCTCGCGCGGGCACGGAAGAACCGGGGCTATGCCATTGGTGCCGGGACCCCCATGCGCTCGGCGTTGGCGCATCTGAATCTGTTGGAGGGAGAGCGCCCCAGCCATGCCGCCGTCCTGTTGTTCGGGAAGGCTCCACAGCGATTCCTGCCCACGTCGGAGGTCAAATGCCTTCACTTCCATGGGACGGAGATCCGGAAGCCCATCCCCTCCCATCAGGTGTACAAGGGAACGGTGTTCTCGCTGGTGGATCAGGCTTTGGATTTCGTGATGTCGAAGGTCAATCGAAGGGTGGGAACCCGCGCGGGAGGAGCGCAGGCACCCGTGGAATACGAGATTCCCCGCGATGCGGTGGCGGAGGCCATCGTCAATGCCGTGGTCCACCGCGACTACGCGTCGAATGCCTCGGTGCAGGTGATGCTGTTCGCCGACCGGTTGGAGGTGTGGAATCCGGGCGGCCTGATCCCGCCGCTGACGTTCGCCTCCCTGCGCGTGCCGCATCCGTCGATACCGCGCAATCCCCTACTGGCAGAGCCGATGTTCCTCGCACGGTACATCGAGCGGGCTGGAACCGGGACGTTGGACATGGCTACCCTTTCGCGGGATGCCGGACTCAAGGAGCCTCAGTTCCGGTTCGAACACGGCCAGTTCATCCAGGTCCTGTGGCGGCCTGCAGGCGCCGCCCCGCAAGTCACCCCGCAAGTCACCCCGCAAGTCACCCCGCAAGTCACCCCGCAAGTCGAGAGCCTGCTGAAGGTCATGACCGGAGAACACACGCGGGAACAACTTCAGGATCTGCTCCAGCTTTCCGACCGGGAGAACTTCCGCCTTGGCTACTTGGTTCCAGCCATGGATGCGGGGCTGGTCGAACGAACCATTCCCGACCGTCCGCAGAGCCGCAGTCAACGGTACCGATTGACGCCCGCCGGCCAAGCACTCCACCAAAGCCTGCTGCGCTCGAAACCTGATGCTGCCCCCTGATGCTGCCCCCTGATGCTGCCCCCTGATGCTGCCCCCGCCATGAACCCCTTTCCCGCCTACCTGCACGAACAGCTTGAGGAGAAGCTCAAGGAACGTCGGGTCGTGGTCTGGTATGATCCCAACCGGGAGTTCGCGCCCTTCGTCGAGGCTCTGGCCGGAGAGGTGGACGACCAAGGCCTCAAGCAGGTGATGCTGGGTGCCGTGAAGACCGGGCTGAGTGTTTTCCAGGGGTCCTACTTCGCGCTGCGCTTGCAGCTGGAGGCACTGCTCTCGGAGAACCGTCCCAAACCCCTTCTCATCTACCTCCCCAGCGAAAAGCGGGATGTCCGGGGTTCCGTGCTGATGGAATGGGAGAAGGCCGGCACCACCTGGGAACCCCAGATGAAGCGTCTCGCCCGGAATGTCATGCGGGAGCGTTTCAGCGATGGAGTGATCGACGACATGCTCGCGCCCGTTGGCCTGACCTACGGGGACATTGTGGGATTGCTCCAACAGTCCGGTGGCGATCGAGGCTCGCTGTTAAACATCGTCCTGGGCACGCAGGACAACGTGGCTGCCGTGGCCCTGTGGGTCGCGGACGCCAGCTACGACAAGCGTCTGCTGGACAAAGGTGCGGCGGGTGAGTTGATCAAGCTGGTGGAGAACCGTGGCGGCTTCAAAGGCCTGACCGAGGCGGACCTCGCGTCCGGACGACAGCAATTCATCCGCTACCTGCTGCTGTCGGAGTTCCGGGAGGACCTTCGCTGCGAGCCTCCAGCCACGCTGTCGATGATTCCCCAGCCGAGCCTGAAAGAGCAGCGGGAGTTCTGTCGCAAGGTGCTCGACCACCTGCGGACACGTCACATGGCGGCCTTCCAGGGAATGGCCGACACCGTGGAGCACGAGTTCGGGCTGGCGGAGGCCGGCATCGAAGCCCAGAACCTCGGCAGCATCGACACCTTCCGTTTCGAGGAAAAGGCGGTGCTGAATCACTGCGGCGAGGTGTTGGCAAATGGGGACTATACGTCGGCAAGCACCTTGGTCACGGTTCACAGCGGAAGCTTCTGGGCGCGCCTCGACTTCTCGCGACGACAGGCCCAGTGGGAGGTGTGCGACATCCTGGCTGCCTTGGGTGGAGAGGTCACCAAGGTCGAAGCCGAACTGTCCAAACTGCCGGTCAGCATCACCAGCCGCGACATGTTGAGTCGGTATGCGAAGGAGGGCGGCTGGCACCGGCTGGACCTGCTCCACCGTCGACTCGAAGCTCGGGTGGCCCGCATGGAGGAGGAGCCGGAGACCGAGAAGTCCCTGAACTTCCTGAGGGCCAAAGTGGAGAACGTGCTGCGACTGATGGCCGAGAAGTTTGGGCAGGCACTGGAACGCGACAAATGGACGGTCGCGAACACCCTGCACCAGACGAGGATTTGGTGCACCCAGGTCGCCCCGATGTCAGGCAAGGTGGCAGTGTTCTTCGTGGACGCGATGCGGTTTGAGATGGGAACGGATTTTGCCGCCCAGGTTCCGGAGGCCAAGGACCTGAAGATCGAGGCGGCGATCTCCGTGCTGCCTTCCATCACCACGCTGGGAATGGCAGCCCTGCTCCCGGGGGCCGCCGAGAGCTACTCGGTCGTGGAAGTCGGCGGGAAGCTCGCCGCCAAGGTCGATGGCCAGGCGTTGAGCGAGGTGAAGGCCCGCATGGACCATCTCAAGGCAAGGGTGCCAGACGCCACCGACATCACCTTGGAGCGTCTGCTTCAGGATTCCCCTTCCAAGGTGCAATCCAGGATCGGCAATGCCCGCGTGGTGGTGGTGCGCTCCCAGGAGATCGACGCTCTCGGGGAGAAAAACGAACTGCTGGCCCGCAACCTGATGGATACGGTGATCGGCAATTTGGCCCGTGCGGTGCGCCGGTTGGCGGGCATGGGTTTCGAACGATTCCTGCTGACGGCAGATCACGGTCACCAGTTCTCCGCCCGCAAGGACGAGGATCAAAAGGTGGAAGCCCCGCTGGGAGGCACCTTGGAACTGCACCGGCGATGTTGGATTGGCCGCGGGGCTGGCAACGCACCGGGCACCGTGACGGTCAAGGCCCCCGAACTCGGCTACGATTCCAACCTGGAGTTCGTCTTCCCTGCTGGTCTTGGGGTGTTCCTGGCCGGTGGCGGCCTCGCGTATCACCACGGGGGTTGCACCCTCCAGGAGATGGTCATTCCTGTGATCAGCTTCCGCATGAAAGCTTCCGACACCGAAGCCAGTGCCGCCCAGATCCGGATCGCCGAGCACCCGGAATCCGTCACCAATCGCACCTTCGGGGTGCGCCTTGATCTCGAAGCCGACCTCGTGAACCGGGAACCGCTTCAGCTCCGCGTCCTGCTCGTCAGCGGCGGCGAAGAGGTGGGGCGGGCCGGAATGGTGATCGGAGCCGATTTCAAACGGGAGACCGGCGTTCTGACGCTGCCGCCGGGTAGCTTCGCCAGCGTGGCCATGGTGTTGACCCGGGACGACGTCTCGACCCTGTGCGTGGTAGTTCAGGACGCCGGAACCGGCAGTGCCCTCACGAAAACCAAACCCATCCCCGTCTCCCTCAAATCCTGACGCCCCTTCTGCTCTACCCCTGACGCTGTCAACTGATACTGCCCCCTGACGCTGAACCCTGATACTGAACCCTGATACTGAACCCTGCCCCCCGATGCTGAACCCTGATGCTGCCTCCTCCTTCGATCACCTGGACATCAAGCTGAACCGCCATTTTGCCGGTCGGGTCGTCCGCAAGGACCTGGTGCGCCGGGTGAAGGTTGGGGCAAACGTGCCGGCCTTCGTTCTGGAATACCTTCTCGGGAAGTACTGCGCCTCCTCCGACCTCATGGCCATCGCCATGGGCTTGCAGGTGGTGAACGACACGCTGCGCGACAACTACATTCGCCCGGACGAAGCCACCAAGGCCCAATCCAAGGTCAAGGAGCTGGGGCGGTTCACCTTCATCGACAAGGTGAAGGTGCGGTTGGTGGATTCCGAATACTGGGCCGAGGTGGTCAACTTCGGGCATTCCTTCGTCCACATCCCCGACCATTACGTGCGCCAGTTCGAGCGGTTGCTGACCGGCGGCATCTGGGCGCAGGTGGACATGGTCTTCCAGTATGACGAGGAGACCAAGGGCAAGTATCCGTTCTGGATCGACAAGCTGACACCGATCCAACTGGCGTCCTTCGACATGGAGGAATACCGACGCCTCCGGAAAGAGTTCACCACAGACGAATGGCGCGACCTGATCGTCCGGAGCATGGGCTACGACTCGGATCGCCTGGAGAAGCGGACCAAGATGTTCTACTGCCTCCGTCTCGTTCAGCTCTGCGAGCGGAACTTCAACTTCGTGGACCTCGGCCCGCCGGGAACCGGAAAGAGCTACGCGGTGCAGGAGCTTTCGCCCTATGCCGCACTGCTCACCGGTCCGACCACGGTGGCCAACATGTTCGGCCACATGACCGGTCGCCGGAAGGGCATGGTGGAGATCTGGGATTCCGTCGGATTCGACGAGGTCGCCGATCTGGAGAAGATGCCAAAGGAGGTCATCACCACGATGAAGACCTACTGCGAGTCCGGGAAATTCCAGCGTGGACCCGAGGAAAGCGCCGGCTACGCCAGCATCGGCATGTTCGGCAACACCCGGCAGCCGGTGGACGTCATGGTGCAAAGCAGCCACCTCTTCGATCCCATGCCCGGGGTCATCCGTGACGACGTCGCCTTCCTGGACCGCATCCACTACTACCTGCCGGGCTGGGAAATGCCGGTCATGCGGAACGAGCTGTTCACCAACCATTACGGGCTGGTGATCGATTACCTCGCCGAGGCGCTGCGCGAACTACGCAAAGCCAACTTCAGCGAAGCATTGGACCAGCACTTCTCCTTGGGTGCTCACCTCAACGCCCGGGATCGTAAAGCCGTCCGCCGTACCGTCTCCGGGATGATCAAGGTACTTCACCCACATGGCGAAGTCGCCAAGGACGACCTCGCTGAAATCCTGGCCTTCGCCATCGAAGGGCGCCGTCGAGTGAAGGAGCAGCTGAAGAAGATGGGATCCTTCGACTACTACCAGACCGCCTTCAGCTACCTCGACAACGAGTCCGGCGAAGAACACTTCGTGGGCGTCCCCGAACAGGGTGGTCGCGATCTGATCTCCGCCGACCCGCTGCCTCCAGGATCGGTTTACGCGGCCTCAGTGGATGCATCCGGCACGGTTGGACTCTTCCGGATAGAGGTCACGCTGGCCGGTGGAACCGGGAAGCTGAAGCTCGCTGGCGGTGTCAGCGGTTCCATGAAGGAGTCCTTCGCACGTGCCTTCAGCTACCTCTCCGCCAACAAGACCGCCTTGGGCGTCGCCAGGGACGTGGACCTCTCCGACTTCCACGTCGAGTGCATCGACCTTCTCGGGAATCGGGTAGACGCCGAGTTGGGCATCGCCTTCCTGGTGGCCTGCTACTCCATCCTGCGCCGGACCTCCCCCATGGCGGGCCTCCTGGCCATGGGAGACCTGAGCATCCAAGGCAACATCAAGACCGTCCGCTCGCTGGCGGAACCCTTGCGTCTGGCCAAAGACAACGGCGCCCGAAAGGTTCTGGTGCCCACGGAAAACAAACGCCAGTTCCTCGAAGTCGATTCCGAGATCATGGAGCACGTCGACCCGGTTTTTTACGGGGACATCCGGGCAGCTCTCATGAAGGCGTTGGAGATCTCTTAAAAGCACCCGTTTTCAAGAACGGAAACCTTGTAAAAGCCGAGAATGTCGACAAAAGCGCCCCGTAAGGCCTTAGCCCTTGTATCGGATCAGTGCCTACGTGAGGGCGCCAGCGTTCGGCCGTAGGAACCTCGCAAGGCGTGTTCAAATGAATATCTCAGAGGAAACCCTAACAACTTGGTCAAAAGGACCAGCGGATACGGAATCAGCTAAATGCGAGAACGCTGAAACTGCGGTCCGTAAAGCGATAGACGCCGACGATAATCTGGCACGGTTGGATATTTCGGTATTTGCCCAGGGATCATACAAGGCACGAACCAACGTCCGCCAAGATAGCGATGTGGACGTTTGCGTCAGGTACAACTCGACGTTTTTCCCGGACTATCCGGACGGAAAAACGAAGGAGAGCTTTGGCAATGTGGACGGGACCATGAAGTTCGTCGACTTCAAGGACATGGTTGAAACGGCTCTCAAAGACTATTTTGGCGACGATGGAGTCACGCGTGGAAACAAAGCTTTCGATGTCCACGCAAACACCTATCGGATCGACGCCGATGTTGTCCCTACCTTTGAACACCGCCGATACACAGGGAAGCAGAATGCTGATGGCACTTGGGAGTATCTTTCTGGCGTCGCCTTCAAGCCAGACAATGGCAGATTGATAAAAAACTGGCCTGACCACAACTACGCCAACGGCGTCACTCGCAACAACGCAACCGGGCGTAGTTACAAACGCGTGATTCGCATCTTGAAACGCCTGCGGAACAAGATGCAGGACGAAAACATTGCAGATGCCTCAGACATCGCCTCTTTCCTCATCGAATGCTTGGTTTGGAATGCACCGCTCGAAGCATTCAACTACGATACATACACTGCAATCGTCAGACATGTCTTGGCTGATGTTTGGAACAAGACGCGGACAGACGAGGACTGCAAGGAATGGGGCGAGGTGAACGAATTGAAATACTTGTTCCGCCCCCTGCAACCGTGGACTCGGGAGCAAGCAAACAAGTTTCTGTATGCCGCTTGGAACTACATTGGCTACAAATGAAAAACCTACACAGCAAACGTTTCGCATTGGCTATCTTCGCGGTGTTTTCGATGTGCTTTTGTTGGGTGGCATACCGAAGCGGCAAGTCTGTTTCAGACCTCTGGAGTGCCCTTAGCATCGCTTATAAAACGATCCCGCTCGTTCTGCTCTTTGTCGGTGCCTTCGTCGGTTATGCGTGGCGATGGAGGGTCTTCCGCGGGTGGCTCGTGCCGTTTCCCGACTTGAACGGGACATGGCAGGGCACAATTCAGACCACATGGAAGAATCCGGAGACGGGTGCGATCCCCGCCCCTATTCCGGTGGTCCTCACGGTCAAGCAAACCTTCACCCGCATCAGCTGCGTAATGCGCACTGCTGAAATGACAAGCCGAAGCTATCTGGCCGATTTCTGGTTGGATGGAGATGACCAGGTTCGAATGCTCGGCTACAGCTACCACAGTAAACCCTTACCGACGGTCGCCGAGCGGAGTCAGCCCCACGATGGAACAATCGTGTTCGAGTTGGTGGGAACACCGGTCCAAAAGCTCATGGGCACATATTGGACCGCTCGGAAAACAACAGGGGAGATTGTGCTGACATTCCGCGAGTCCAACAGACTAGAGGAGTTTCCGAGTGATCTGGGCAAACATCCGGTTTCAGGCAAGAGCTAAACAAGGGCATCCATCTTCAACGTGGTTCCCTAACAATCAATTACTAGATTGATCTTCCATGTGGCGTCACATGAGTAACAACGACGGCAAACAACCCGCCGATGGCGCCGCAGGTGCGCGCAGAGCATGTGCGCTCTTGGGAATAGCGCTTTGTGCTGAAACAACTACCGCTTCGATGGATGCAGATTCCGCGAAAGTGGATTTGAAGCTGGGCTTCCGCCATGCGTTTTCGCCGGGCGCCTTATTGACCATTCATTGCCAAGTGAAACATGGCGCATCTTACAAGTCGCCACAGTCGAGCGAGAGGGTGCTGAAGGCTATCGTCGACTCCGCAACGACTGCTGCTCCTAGGCGAGGAAGCAAACCAAGTCTCCTTGTGTTGGCACCTCCCGCTATATAATCGACTAACAACAACGCACGTACTTCCGCAACGATTGATAATGATATGTTCGCGTAGCGGGGCACAAATAGAACATACGGATACCTGCCATAACCAAAACCCTATGCAGCCCTAGCGGCATCAGCCTTAGCCTAATTACAACGCTCTGACCATGTCGCAAGCATGGCCGTGATTTTGAATACCGACTCAGCTACTGTTGAGCTGCTTTCGGCGGGCATGCGGGGCATCCTCCTATCTCAACTTTGGAATCGTTGGCTCATCAGAATCCCCGTAGCGACCCCTGTAAATAAACTCAGGGTTATTTGTAGAACAACGAAAGATGTACATTTGCGCGATGCGGGTGCGATGTCGCAAAAGAACTGAATAGGGAGATAAGTTCATAAGCTCCAGGGTGACTTTTCCCTCGAAGCCCGGCTCCACCTGCCCATCAGCCAAATGGGCCGCAATCATCCACCGAGCAATCGTCCCCTTGGTTTGGATCAGTCCAAAATACCCGGGCGGAATCCTGTACCTATCGGCACTGCAACAAACCGCCCCTTCTCCCGACTTCAGCAACATTTCCCCATTCTTCATTTCCAATCTTTCATAACACGCTGAACCATCAACGTTGTCGATTGTAATGGGGTTCTTGAGGCCTGCTTTCCACTTGTAATAGCAAGCATCTAACTCGACTGCGATTGAGAACGTGTCGTAGAGGATTTCCGGACATATTTCGTATTGCCGCAGTAATCCTTGGAGGTTATCGCCGATAATACACATGCTGTTCTATTCCTTGAAAACGGAAACCAATAATGCTGCAAAGGCAATTGCAGTCGACACGATGGTCCAGAAATGTCCGGCGAGTGCCGCCCTTACCTTTTGATACACGGTCCGGTCTATGCGCAGGGGCTCACCTCTGGTCTTAAGCTCCCGCCCCATCAGCGTTACGCTCGTTGACAAGAATACGGAAGAGGCGATGACCATTCCTCGTTTTAGGTACTGCTTGTTTGAAGTTGTATTGTACAAGAGAATTCTAAGGCGCCCCTCGTATCGTGGCTCAATCTTCGTTGTTGCCATCAAAATTCCATGCTCTAATAGAAGTTTTCCTTTAGGTAAAAGAAATCCAAACATGTTGTTCGGAACGCGTAGATGCTCCTTCACCTCAATGAGGACACTTGAATGGGGTCCAATCCCCACCTCGCCGAATTCCGATGGATACATCCTCGGGGGCTCGGACGCTGGTTTGGCGGTCCAGTAGTCACCCAGGGTCAGCTCGATAGACCAATCTTCGACGATATTGCCGTCGCTGAGCAGGACGCTGCTGTCAGAGGAAATGAACCGCTCAAACTTGGCAGAGTCCTTGGTTACCCTTTGGCGTATGTTGATGAGTGCCATATCACACAAGAATCGCTTTAGCCACCGAGATTCTCGTAGTTGTCATCTCGTTGGAGCAGAGGTTTTACACTGTTATAAAAAGGATTACGCAATTGAGGCGCCGACACAATGCTTTTTCAAGAGAAACGAAAATGAGACATAGGGAGAGACCCGAATCGGCCACCAAGAAGCGGCCTTCAAAAAAGTGGCCTCAATATGAATTTGTGTGGGTCGTTGGAACTGGATCGGGGAGGCCGAATTTGAGATCGGAGGCCACCAGATAAATTATGGCCTGGAAGTATTCGCCAGTTTTGATCCCCCGCGACTTTCGCTTCACTGTCTGAATGATTCCATTGATGGCCTCAGCTGCACCATTGTTGATCTGGGTGTTCAGATAGGCCACGATGCCGTCCCAATGGCTCCGGATCGTTTTGGCCACGTTCTTCTTCTCCGTGATCTTCGATCTTCCCACCCATCCGCACCACCACTTCGGATCGCGCTCGGCGACTGCTGCATCAGGTTCCTTCATAGTTGTTCGCAGACACAGTAATCCAAGCGGCGCCGAAACACCCGTCAAACCTCCAACGTCCGACAACGCTCCTCCAGTTTGCTAAGGGCAGGGTTTAGAATGGAGGGCCCAAACGTCTTTGGCTGCCCGGGCAGGAAGCCCTTCAGATACTTGGAATTCATCACCTTCACCGGGTAGTTGCCATTGGCGCGGACGAACCAGCCCGGGATCACGACAATGGCGTGAAAGGCCAGATCCTTGGAGACATGGTCACCCAGCCAGCGACGCAGCCACTCCACATTGGCCTTCACCTGGTCGAGGGTCTTGCGGTCTTCCCAGTGGGGAAACCGGAGCGACTGGCCGTCATATTGGACTTCATGCGAGGGCTGACCGTCATTGCCAGGCCGCTTGCTTCGGGCCTTGGTCTCGATGACATAGACACCGCCGGGTCCCACCACTACGTGATCGATGTTCCAACCCTCAGACCCGGGCACGTCGTGATAGATGCGATAGCCGGCAGCGAGAATCGCGGGATCGTTCAAGGCTTCACCGACCAACTGCTCTCCGCGCGCTCCCAAGCGCCAGTTCTCGCGCTCCTCATCCAATCGTAGCAGCCTCCGCCCTTCGCGGATGGCCAGTCCAAGAGTTGCGGCGAAGGCACCCACGTACAGGACAAGAGCTAGAAGGGTGGGGATCGGGCCCCGGATGGCCGAACCGGGATCCGCCGTCAACCAAGACCAAAGGAAACGCCCGCCGAGCAGGACGGAGGCGGCCACTCCAGCCCCCAAACAAGCGACCACCACGCCAGCTTCCACGAAATCATCGGTCAGTGCCTCCACACGCTGACTGGCGGAGTAGCCCGGTGGACGGAGGAGCTTCTCTTGAACCGGCGCTCGATGCCCCTCCTCCTTCCTCAGCTCCCTTCGTCGCCGGATCCGAGCGAAGAGGATGGCCAATGCTACAAAAGCGCCGCCAGCGAGGAAGAGGACGGTCAGGATCGGTTTGACGAGGATTTCGTACACAGGATCGATGAAGGATGCGGAACGGGTCCGGCACTGCACGAGGAAACTGGACCGCTTCGCGAGTCTTCGCTGTTGCTCCCTTGGGTGGGCCTAGTCTCCTTCAGGCAACGCCTCCTCAATCATCTTCCATGGGATCTCGCGCCGGATCGCCGCACACATGGCTGACATCGTCGTCGCGTGCGCGAGGGCAGCCCGAGCCGCGCGGTTCACGAGGGGTTTGGGAAGTCGCGAGGCTTCGGCGAGGTAGATCAACATCTGCGGATTCACGATATGGTTGTAGACGAACCCCGCCGTGCGCCGGTGGTCCCTACGATTGTAGGCCCCGGGCCCTGAGTAGCCCTCAAGCCAGCCCAGCCAGTGCTCATGTTGGGTTCGATACCACACCTTCCCCTGCTCCTGCTGCCCACCGCCCCGCCGCCCCCCTTCCCGCCATTGCGCACTGAAGCGGTCGGTGATGGGACTCTTCGGGGAAAGCCTCTCGATCAACCGGCGCAAGTCCTGCGGGGTCCGGATGGTCTGGCGCTCCGTTCTGGTCCTCGGACCTTCGGAGCCCGCACGCGGACTTGTACGGCGCGAGCGGGTCACGCCGCGCTCAGGTTTACCGCGACCAGACGACAAGGCACGTCGAGTCGGACGCACCATGATTCGCCCCAACTGAATCACGAACTGCCGCTCTGCCCCTCGCCCCTTCACCGTGACACCTCGGAATTCCACCCGCATGCGCCGTGCGTCGGGGGCGTAGCCGTTGCGAAACTCGATCACGTCGTACTCCCGATCGGCGGGCGCGCTTTCCAGTGTGGGCTGAAGTCCCGGTACTCCTCGCGCTTGGTTCCAGCGGCGATCTTGTCGAACCATTCGGCCTCCAGATTCAGGAGGAGGATGCGGACCCTCGGCGAGAGGGTCTTGGTCTTGGTCGCAGGCATGGTGTCTCGTGCTTTGGGTGGCGCTTGGTTCCACCCATTCCGGCACGGCCAGCATTGAGGCCAATTCGCATGCGTCTTGTCCATTCCGCCGAGGGAGTGACCGGGCTGTTCCGTATCGCTCCAACCTATGGTACAACCGACCCAGGATGTTTTGAGGAGCGGGGTATCGTGCAGGCGTTGGAAGGTTCGTCGAATGAGGAGTTGTTGGCGTCGTTGGCGGGGAGATCGGCGGCGGTGCTGTGGACTGGGAAAAGAGCAGAGTGGGTCATCCACAGATTTCACCGATGGCACAGATATCTAGGGCTGTTGCCAA
>DITU01000089.1 GCA_002422905.1 Verrucomicrobia bacterium UBA6176 | reverse complement strand
TAGGTGTCGACGATGATCTTGCGGCCCGTCAGGCCGGTGTCGCCCTGGGGCCCACCCACCACGAACCGCCCTGTCGGATTGATCAGGTACAGGGTGTCCTTGGTGAGCAATTCCTTCGGCAACACCTTCTTGATCACCTCATTGATGCAGAACGCTTCGATCTGCGCATGCTCGGCATCCGCCGAATGCTGCGTCGAAATCACCACGTTCGAAATCGCCACCGGCCGGTTGTCCTCATACACCACCGACACCTGCGACTTCGCATCGGGCCGCAGCCACTTGACCTTACCCGCCTTGCGGATCTCGGTGAGCTTCCGGCCCAACTGATGCGCAAACATGATCGGCGCCGGCATCAGCTCAGGTGTCTCGTCCGACGCATAACCAAACATCAATCCCTGGTCGCCAGCCCCCTGCTCCGCCTTCTTCTTGCCCTTCGCCGCCTTGGCATCCACGCCCTGCGAAATGTCCGGCGATTGCTGGGTCACATAGACGTTCACGAACACCTTGTCCGCGTGGAACACGTCGTCGTCGTTCACATAACCAATGCCGCGGATCGCCTCGCGGGTGATCTTCACATAGTCGAGTTCAGCCCGCGTGGTGATCTCGCCACCAACCACGGCCACGTTGGACTTCACGTACGTCTCGCACGCCACCCGGCTGTTCTTGTCCTGCGCCAGGCAGGCGTCCAGGACAGCATCGGAAATGGTGTCGGCGACCTTGTCGGGATGACCCTCACCCACGGACTCGGAGGAAAAGATGAAACGGTTGCTCATGAATCTAGACGTTGCAGTTATCGACGTTGAGGTATCAACGTATTGACGTATCAGGATGAAACGATACGTGGACAACGATACCGGTCAACGCGGATTTTCAGGGAGCCTCGGATCCCGTGGAAGTCGAGGTCACGAGACTCCATCCCCCACGTCCACCCGCCCCCCCGAAGCCATGCGCCCACTCCTATTCCAACTCGCCCGCCTCTCGCTCCTCTCCCTGCTCCTCGCTCTCGCCTTCCCCCCTTCCCTCGCCGCCACCGCCCGTCGCGGCATGGTCGCTTCCGTGCATCCCATCGCCACCGATGCCGGTGTCGAAGCCTTGCGGGCCGGCGGCAATGCCATCGATGCCGCGGTGGCCACCGCGCTGATGCTGGGAGTCGTCGATGGCCACAATTCGGGCCTGGGCGGAGGCTGCTTCATCCTGATCCGGCTCGCCGACGGACAACTGATTGCGATCGACGGTCGCGAGGCCGCACCGGCGGCGGCACATCGGGATCTGTTCCTTCGGGATGGCCGGGCGGATCCGAAATTGAGTCAGGATGGAGTGCTGGCGATCGGCGTGCCGGGAGCCGGTGCGGCCCTGGCCCATGCGGTCACCCGGCACGGTCGACTCGGCCTTGCACGTCCGTTGTTGAACGCGGCGAAGGTGGCGGAATCCGGATTCATCCCCGGCGCCTCCTACCTGGGCCGGCTCCGTTCGACCCAGGAAGACATCGCGTGGGCACCGAAGGACGATCCTGCCTTTGCCGAGTTCCGTCGGATCTGGGACTTGCCGACGTCATCGACTACGCGGTTCCGGCAACCGGACCTGGCGACCTTGCTGCGTCGGATGGCATCGGACGGCATGGATCACTTCTATCGGGGAGCGTATGCGACGCGGGCGGCGGCGTGGTTGGGAGCGCATGGGGGATTGATCACCACCAACGATTTCGGCGCGTACCAACCCCGGTTGCGGCAACCGATCCGCACCGTGTACCGGGGTCATGAGATTGTTGGATTCCCACCGCCGAGCTCCGGCGGGGTGCATGTGGCGCAGATCCTCAACATCCTTTCGCATTTCGACCTGGCGGCCCTGGGTGAGGATTCCGCGGACTTCGTGCACGTGGTGACCGAGGCGATGAAACGCGCGTTTGCGGACCGGGCGCACTGGCTCGGCGACCCCGACCAGGTCCATGTTCCGCTGGGACTGGTTTCGACGGGATACGCGCGTGACCTGGCGCGCCTGATCGATCTGCGTCATGCCGGGTGGGTGGCGGGACATGGCGAACCTCCGGGCGCCCTCAGCGACTGGTTCGGACGTGAGGCCGGACGTCACACCACGCATTTCTCCACCGCCGATGACCAAGGCAACTGGGTGGCCTGCACCGCCACGGTGAACACTTCGTTCGGCTCGAAGGTGGTGGTGCCCGGAACCGGCCTCGTCCTGAACAACGAAATGGACGATTTCGCCGCCCAACCCGGTGTCCCGAACTACTTCGGCCTCATCGGGGCCGAAGCCAATGCAGTCGCCCCGGGCAAACGTCCGCTGTCGAGCATGAGCCCGACCCTCGTGTTGAAGGACGGCAAACCCATCCTCTCGGTGGGCGCCGCCGGCGGACCCACCATCATCTCCCAGACCCTCCTCGCCATCCTGCGCGTCGTCGATTTCGGCCACACCCCGGAAGAAGCCCTCGAAGGCATCCGCTTCCATCATCAATGGCGCCCCGACCGTCTGATCGTGGAAAAGGCGCTCGGTGACGACGTCATCCAACAACTCCGCGACCGGGGCCATGAGTTGGAAGTCGTCCAACGACTCGGCGCCACCCAGGCAGTCGGCGTCGATTCCACCGGACAATTCCGCGGCGCCCACGATCCGCGTCTGCAGGGACGCGCCGCCGGACCCTGAGCACCACCTCAAGCCGCATCCACCGATCCCAGCCCACGTTCCCATTTCCCTTCCCATGTCCAACACCCTCAAATCGCTCCGCGCACTCGCCGATCCCACCCGACTCCGGATCGTCGCCCTCCTCGAAAAGGACGAGCTCTCGGTCAATGAACTCCAGGAGATCACCCGACTCGCCCAATCCCGCATCTCCACCCATCTCGGTCTGCTGACCGAAGCCGGTGTGCTCGACTCCCGACGCGACGGTCGCCGCGCCTTCTACCGGATCCATTCCGATTCCGACACCGCGGGAGAGGAGATGCTGGCGTTGGCGTTGCGCGCCGCGGAGGAACTTCCCGAGCATGAAGGCGACCAGATCAACCTGCGCCGGGTGTTGGCCCGTCGACAGGACCAGGCCCAGCTCTACTTCAACCAGGTGGCCGGACGCTTTGATCGGAGCTATGGCCCCGGCCGTTCCTGGCAGGCGCTGGGGCATCTGCTCCTGCGCATGTTGCCGCCCATCGACGTCGCCGATCTGGGCTCGGGCGAAGGGCTCATTTCAGAACTGTTGGCACGTCATTGCCGCAGTGTCATCGCCATCGACAACAGCGAGAAGATGGTCGAGTTCGGCGCGCGCAAGGCCCGCCAGAACGGCCTCACCAACCTCGAGTTCAGGCAGGGTGACCTCGCCGATCCACCCATCGCCTCCGAATCCGTCGACTGGGCCATCCTCAGCCAGGCCCTGCATCACGCTGAAGATCCCCAGAAAGCACTGGCCGCAGCCCATCGCATCCTGCGTCCCGGCGGACGCATCCTTGTCCTCGACCTGGTCCGGCACCGGTTCACCCAGGCGCGCGAACTGTACGGCGATCACTGGCTGGGATTCGCGGAAGCCGACCTCCAGCAGTGGTTGGAACGTGCGGGATTCAAGAAGGTCGAGATCTCCATCGTCGCGCAGGAAGACCAACCCCCTCACTTCGAGACGTTGCTGGCCTCCGGCACCCGGGCAGCGCGCTGACCCATCACCGTCACCTTGTAGACCTGCCCTTCGCGGTCGTACGTCGTCCATTCACCCACCTGTTTTCCCTCGGTGAAATGACCGGAGCGAAGCCGGGTTCCATCCTTGCGGAACCACTCCCAATAGCCCGTCTGGACCTCGCCGCTCATCCAACCCCTGGCCCACACCGTGCCATCACGGTGAAGCTGGATGTGTTCAACTGCCGCAGGATCCAAGGGTGTCTGGTTCGGGTTCATGGTCTTGCCCCCGGACACAACGTCGGCCCGCGCCCGTAGGGTGCCCGATTACTTCCCACCCACCGCCCTGTGTCAATTCACCCGGGAGCGCGGAATTCATTCCGCATCTCAATCCCCATCCTTTGCGGACAGGAATGTCCGCGCTCCCGGCGAAACCGCATCATTCGCCCTCCCCCTCCCCACCAGCGACCCACCTTCACCGCTCGATTCCACTGACCCTTTCCCCTCCCATTCCTTTCGTGTCCTTTCGTGTGGTTCGTGGTCCAACTCC
>DITU01000100.1 GCA_002422905.1 Verrucomicrobia bacterium UBA6176 | reverse complement strand
TCCGGATCGATCGGAATGCGCACCCTGGCCGCCCAAACCATTCGGCCAGTAATAGCGTTGTTCAGGGCGGAGAAATACACCATCCAGCGCTGGACCACCGACGATGAAATTCGCCTCGGAAACAAGCGGATCCACCCTGATCAGGGCGATGTCATGGGCCCAGGTGTGAAGATCAGCTGAGAGGAGGACGGCGTCGATGGTTATGCGGTCGAGTTGGCCGGCCAGTCGTTGCAATTGGTAGTCAATGATGGGCGAAAAGCTGAAGGAATCCTTGGGTTGACTTGAGATTTGCAGAGTGAATATGGCAGCGTGAACTGGGAACAATGAAAAGTTGGAGATCAGAAAACCTGAAAGAGGATACACTGGTTTGGATCTCATGGTGATCAAAATACCTGCGTGGACGCTTGGGATGCAGCAGCCAAAAATGGGTATGCGACAGCGGGTAGCAACGTCAAAGTTCTTGGAAGCAAGCACCCACAACTGTTGTGTTGATGGTGCCGGGATGAGGGGTGATTTATGTGGCGGCCAAAGCAGGAAGCCGGGCGGGGTGAGGGTGATTCCCTGTCGCCATGTTGGAGTCGAACCAGTCGGATCAGTTTGAATGGAGATTGGTCAAGAGAAGGAGAGAGCGACGCATGAGTGAGGAAGGGTGTGGGAAGGAAGGAATACGGACCGGGTTCCTACCCGATCCAGCTTTGTGGAGCGGTTGAAGGATTTCGGGGATCAGGCGACCTGGGAACAGCTCTTCAAGGTATAAGCGGGGCCAATACGATCGTTTCCATTAACCCGCCCCGTGTGGACCCTGCGCAACTGGGAACCGTGTCATGAGCCCAGGCGACCCAGCATTGCAGTTCCAAATGCCGGAGCCTCCACTGTTGGTCCGCCTGAAGACTGTCAGGTCCCCGAAATGGAATAGGTCCGGCAACCCTTGCAGACTGCCGGGCGTTTGATTGCGTCCGAATCCGTTACCCCCATTCTCCAGCGCCGATCCCAACCTCATGGATGTGGTTCTCGCCCCAGCCTTCCACATTCCCGACAACCATATCCGAAACGTCCGCCGGCAGGGTCTGTAATAGTTACCGTTGCGGTTCAGGGAGGGCCGGCTTGAATGATGGGCAATGGAAGAGTCTGCACCCGTGGTGATGAATTCAAATGCGAAAGGGTCCGGCCTTCATACTTGGTTGGAAAGGGTGGAAGGGATGTTGCCGGGTAAGGGGCTGATGGTGATCCGTCGGTTGCTCTACCCGCCGCATGTCTGGGTATGGAATCATTTAAGATGCCGGATTTCTGGGTGGGACGGCTATGAAGATGCTGTGGACCGTTTGGTGTTGGAAGCTTCCGGGTGTCGGGATTCAGGGGGCTTGCGGGTTGTGCTGGGGAATTGGCGGAAGCGGATGCTCCAAAGAAGCTGGATGGTGCCTTCGGACCGCCGTGGAATCCTGGCATTGGATGCCTGCGGAATGGGTCGTTGAAGTGGTATCCCGTGAGGGATGAAATCAATGAGATGCTGGGTCACCCTGCTGGAGGGCGGCTTTGAAGTTATGGCGGTGGATCATGTTATAGATGGTCTTTTCGCTGACTCCCAGCATGCGCGCGGCTTTGGTGCGGTTACCTCCCGAGGCTGCGAGAGCCTGGGTGAGAGCGAGACGTTCCAGTTCGTGGAGGGAAAGAGTGGGAAGGGTGGCCGCCTGAATGGGTTTGATTGTTGGTTTGAGTGGGAAGGTGAACTCCTCGGGAGGGATGGAATGGTTGTTGCGAAAGAGGTGGACTCGTTCAAGGAAGTGATGGAGCTCACGGATATTGCCCGGCCACGTGTGACGTTTCAGGAGGGTTCTGGCCTCGGTAGACAGTTCGATCGGCTGTGATGAAGACTGAAGATTGAGGTCCCGAATCCTGCGATCCGTGAGAGCGTCGATGATCTCAGGGGATTCGCGCAATGGCGGCACCCGGATGTGGACAGCGGAGAGTCGGAAGTACAGATCCTCCCTGAAGGAGCCTTTGTGGACGGCATACTCGAGGTTGCGGTTGGTGGCGCAAATGATGCGGACGTTGGCGATTGCCGGATGGTTTCCATTCGATCGCCGGTAGGCTCTGGAGTGTAGGAACGAAAGGAGTCTGGATTGGGTAGGCAGGGGCATCTCCGCGATCTCGTCCAGAAACAAGGTGCCTCCTTCGGCGACTTCGATACGACCTGGCCGACAGTGCGTCGCATTGGTGGAGACGGCCTTTTCGTGTCCAAACAGTTCGGTCTCGATCAGGTCATGGGGCAGGCCTGGGCAATTGACGGTGACGAACGGAGCATTCTTGCGGGGGCTGTGGCGGTGGATGAACTTGGCGAGATGTGATTTCCCGGCACCGCTTTCGCCGGTCAACAGCAGGATGGAATCGAGCGGGAAAACCCGCCCGAGTTCGCGACGGAACGAATCGGTGAGAATGGGTTCCGAGGATTCCGTTGGAAGATTGATCCGCTGTTGGAGTCGCTGTTGGAGTGTTGGGTAACGTTGAGAAGCCCTGCAATGTTCGACGGATCGGAGGATTCTTTTGGTGATTTCCTCAATTCTGGCCGGTTTCCGGATGAAGTCGGTGGCCCCTTGTTGGATGCACTCAAGGGCTTCGTCGAGATCTGCGAAGGCGGATATGACGACCACAGCCATCTCGGGATTGCGAGATCTGATCCAAGCGAGGAACTCGGCCCCGGGCATCCCTGGCAGGCAAAGGTCGGTGAGGATGCAGGAGTATGTTCCGTCCCAGTCTCTTATGGCCTGCTCTGCGGAATCTGCCGTCTGGATAGGGATCCCCTGGAGCTCCAAACACCTGGAGATCGAGAGTCGGATGGAAGGTTCGTCATCAACGAAGAGCACCGTGCCGTGGGTCCACATCTGTGTTCAATATGGGCGTTTGCGGATGGTGGGGGCGCGGTTGCGGGACCGTGACTCGGCCATGGGTGCCGAGTCATGCTGACATTTGGGACAAGGCGATCTCCGGGGTGGATCTGGTTCTGTGCAGGGAGCGCGACGCACGCTGCAACCCTATCCTTGAAAACAGGTTGATGGAGAAAGGGAAACAGTTTCTAAAAATGAGTAATCACCTGTGCACGCCAATCCAACCAATGTCACCCAACTGCGATTTGGTGGGTCAAAACTCCTGATGGGGCTGGAGTGTGGGTTCCTGGGTTGCTGCGGCGGCCGGCGATGTGCATTTGATAAGCCCGTTGGCGTCGGTCCTTGAGGGGGAGGTTTCTCCGGATGGACGACAGACAGCGGAGGGGGCGGAGAGGTCTTCGATGTTGCCGGTGTTGCCGGTGTTGAAGGGGTGATGTGGTATCGGAGTCGGGGGTGGAAGATGGCTTGAAGGAGGGAGCGGAGGGGTTTTGAGATCACTGAGTGGGCATAGGAACAAGGGCTCTGGCGAGTACCTAAAATTGGAAGTGGCGATGATGTGGGAGGGGTAAGTAAGGAATAAGGAAAGAGTCGCGTAGCTTCACTGCGCGGATGCGATCTTGGCTGGTTGCAAGACCTGATTGAGGAATGGTGTTTATGGAAGGGAATTCGCTCAGGTGGGTTGATTGCCTGGATAGACAGGCGCCCGGGAAGGCTCTGGAGGTTGCGCGTCGGATCCTGTATCCGGTGCATGTGCGGGCGTGGCATTTATTGCTGAGTCGATTGACTCGGAATTTGGACTATGAGCTGACCGTGGACGAGGTGTTGATGGACATCACCCGTGCGAGGTCCAAGGGGGAATTGAAGAGTGAGCTTCGATGGTCGCGGAATCGGCTTGGCAAGCGGTGTTGGATGGTTCCATCGCTTCGACGCTCGACGGATGCCTTTGCACGGAGCGGGCCGTGTGAGTGAGTTGAAGCGAAGAGCCCGGCTGGGCAGTCACCGGCAATCCCTGTGTTGTCTGGAGGAAGGGTCGGAGGCGGGTCAGATGGGTTGGGGTTGTGTGCTGGCAATGGCTTTGAGGCGGCTGGTGAGTTTGGCAAGGCTGAAGGGTTTGCTGATGTATTCGGAGATCCCGGCAGCGAGACAGCGTTGCTGGTCTCCTGGCATGGCGAGGGCGGTGAGGGCGACGATATAAGTGTTGGAGACGGCGGGATTGGGGTTGGAGCGGATCCGCCGTGCGACTTCGAGGCCGTCCATGTCCGGCATCTGGATATCGAGGATGAGGATATCTGCCGGTGATGCGAGGTGGTGTTTCAGAGCATCCCTGCCGTTGTCGACGGCGAGGACTTCGAATCCGCGGGATGAAAGGTAAGTGGAGACGATGGAACGATTCACATCGTTGTCATCGGCGATGAGGAGGCGGATCGGGGAGGAGGGAGGGTCGGGAAGGGTTGCCAGGGAGGTCTGGTGTGGCTGGGGTGTGGCTTCGGTGGGGTTGGGATTGGAGGTGAATCTGGGGAGGATGACGGTGAATCGGCTTCCGACGTTAAGTGTGCTTTCTACGGATAGGTTTCCGTTCATGAGGTCGGTGAAGCGTTTGACGATGGCGAGTCCCAGACCGGTGCCGCTGTACCGTCGGTCCAGACCGGATTCGACCTGGACAAAAGGTTGGAACAGGAGGGGGATTTTTTCATGGGGGATTCCGATGCCTGTATCGGAGACAGAGAAGGAGACAAATTCAGGGCTTACCGAGACGGACAGGGAGACCTGGCCACCGGAGGGGGTGAACTTGACGGCGTTGGTGAGGAGGTTGGTGAGGATCTGCTTGAGGCGAAGGGGATCGGCGAGGACGAGAAGGTCGGGAGAGGGATGGTCGACGTGGATTTGGATGCGCCTTTTCTCTGCCTGGGTACGGAGAAGGCGAACGCAGGAGATGAGGATCTCGGGGACTGGGCAAGGTTGGATCTGGACTGGAATGAGGCGGGCTTCGAGACGAGCGACCTCAAGGATGTCGTTGATGAGTTGGAGGAGGTGACGACTGCTTTCCTCGATCAGATTAACGCTGTGGAGGTGGGGTTCGGCCAGGGCTGGTTGGCAGGGATCGTGGAGGATCTCGGTCAGGGCGAGGATGCTGGCGAGAGGTGTGCGGAGTTCGTGGCTGACGCTGGCGAGGAACTCGTCGCGGCCTTGTGCGGCTTGCCGCAGGGCGGCGTTGGATTCGATGAGGGCATCGGTCTGAAGTTTCAGTTGCTGTTCGGCATCAATCCGGTCGCGTTGGCGGCGGAGGCTGATGACGAGGCTGCCGTAGGTCTGGGTCAGGGGTTCGATTTCGGCGAGGAGGACGTGGTCATACGGGTCGGGCCGATTGGCTATACCGATGACCCCGACGAGTTTGGAGCCGGAGAGGACGGGGATGCCAAGGAAGCGGTTGAGAGGAGGATGACCGTGTGGAATACCGCCGCGGCGGGGATCGGAGGAGGCTTCGTTGGCGATGACGACCTGCTGGGTGGTGAGGACTCGACCGAAGAGGGAGTTGAGATTGCGGAACTCGAAGCCGTTGGTCTTGGAGGCTTGGTAGAGGCGGTCGGTTTCGGGATTCCAGGAGATGTTGGTAATGGCATGGGCACGCATGAAGGGGATGCCATTCTCCGTCAGGGCCTCGGCGATGAAACCGTATTGACTGTTGGTGGTTTCGAGGATGGTGGCGAGGAGCTGTTCGAAGACCTGTGCGGGGGGGAAGTCTTCGAGGAACCGGCGTTGGACCTGGCTGATGGCCTCGAGGATGCGGCCCTGACGGCGGAGACGATCTGACTCGGAGCGGCGCATCTGGATATCCGTATGGGTTCCGACGGCGCGGGATGGCCGGCCCTCGGGATCCTTGGAGACCACTCGACCGCGTGAGAGGATCCAGAGCCACTCACCGGATTTGGTGCGGAGACGGAATTCGACAGCGTAGGGCGCCTTGCCTTCCCAGAGGTTTTCCTGGAAGGCCTTACCGACGGATGCGGCGTCGTCTGGATGGAGCAGCTGGTGGAAGGTATCGATATGAGAAGGGAGCTCACCGGGGGTATAGCCGAGCATCTCCATCCAGCGTGCACCGAAGTAGAGTTTGTTGGACTGGATGTTCCAGTCCCAGAAGCCATCGGAGGTGCTTTCGAGGACGAGTGAGAGCTGTTCCTGACTTCGTTGCAGATCGCGAGATTGCGCAAGACGCTGAGAGATGTCGCGGCAACAACAGACCAGATTGCCCGAGGAGCAGAGGGTGAGGTTGATTTCGACGTCGAAAATGGATCCGTCACGGCGTCGTCCACGTGCTTCACCGGACCAGGAGCCGGAGGTTTGGATGGCGGGCTTGGAGGCGTCGGATATCCGGGTGGCTTCGTCCGGCTCGTAGAGGATGGTCCAGGGTTTGCCGATGAGATCGGTGGCGGTGTAACCGTACAGGTGGGCGTGGGCGAAGTTGAGGTAGAGGAACCGGTTGTCCTCGAGGATGGCCATGCCTTCCGTGGTGGCTTCGAGGGCGGTGGCCTTCCGGGCGGACTCGCGGGAGCGATCCTCTACCTGTTTTTCCAAGTCGGTCTTGTGACGATGGAGTTCTTCGAGGGTATGGGATCGCGACAGGGCCAACTGGATGGCTTTGACGAGTAGGGTCAGTACCTGTTCGGTGTGCTTGGTCTGCAAAGGTGAATTGGCGCGGGAGATGATTCGCAATTCGGTGGCGCCGGTTTCGGTGTGGCAGACTGGACGATGAAGGAGGGTGATTGGGGGGATGGTGGGGCCTGGGGCTGCGACCTGGGTTTCGGTGACAGGATTGGCGAGTTGGCAAAGGGTTTGACGGTCGGCCAGTTCGGAGGATGAAACGGGCTGCGAGTTGGAAAGCGCCAGCAGGCTGGCGCTGGTGGCATGGGTGGCAGGTGTGAGGAGGACCAGACCGACGCGGGCATGAGGGAGGGAGTCGGCGACCAGTTGGACGAGACGTTTCAGGGATTCGCTGCGCGGGAGGTCCTGGGCGACGATCTCCAGAGTCTGGCTCTGGAGCTGTTCGCGGAGTTCTTGCTGTTTTCTGTCGGTGGTGTCGGTGATGAAGGCGATGGAGCCCTCGATGTTGCCGTTTTCATTGGGGATGGGAGAGCAGTTGGCAATGGTCCAGACGGTGGAGCCATTGCGATGGCGGAAAGGGAACTCATGAACTTCCGGGAGGCCGGCAAGGCGGCGTTGCTTCAGGGAGGCGGCAGCATCTTGCTGGGTAGGTTCCATGAAGTCGTTGATGGAACGGCCCAGCATTTCCTCTGCGGAATAGCCGAGGATTTCGGCCATGCGTGCGTTGACCCAGATGGTGGTGAAGGAGCTGTCGACCTTCCAGATGCCGATGCCGGAAAGTTCGAGCAATTCCTCGTACTTGTTGGCTGGCAGGAGGGCGGAACTGGGCATGGGCGGGGTTGTGAATGGGCGGGGTTCCATCATGGGCGTGGGATGAGGAGTTGTGCCAGGGTTCCGCCGCCTTCGTTGGGTTGGAGCGAGAAGGTAGCGTTGTGGGCGGCGGCGATCATCTGTGCGATGTAAAGGCCAAGTCCCCTGCGTTTCGGGGCGGGAGCGCTGGGGAGGGAATGGGGAGTCGGGTTGGCTGAAGTAGCCAGGTGGGGCGGGGTACCGGGGCCATGGTCAAGAACACCGATGGTGACGTCCTGGGGGGTGGCGGTGACGACGATCTGGATCCGTGAATCCTGGGGCGAGAACTGGAGGGCGTTTTCGACAAGATGAAGCAGGAGGACGTTGAAGAGTTGCCGGTTGGCTCGGATGGCAAGACCCGGAGTGAATCTGACATCAATCCGGTGGGACGAGGGAGCGATGTTGGGGTGGGAAAGAACGGTGGAAAGGAGGTCATCGAGGGGTGTGTTGGTCAGGATGGGTTGGATGGAGGTGCGGGCCAGATCCTGGGCGAGGAGGAAGTTGTTGAAATGACGATGAGTCTGAAGGATGGAATGGCGGAGGATCTGGAGAAAGGAGAGGGCGCCGTTGGTCGAACCTTCGACCAGTTCGGCTTCCAAGGCTTCAGCTGCGTAGGAAAGACCTGTAAGGCGATTGCGGAATTCGTGGATAGAGTCCGCAATGAAGTTTTGGGCGAGATCGGGAGAGTCGAGCGCCGGGTCTGTCGGCTTTGGGGATTCGGGTAAACTATTTTGGGACATGGGGAGGGTCGGCAGGGAATCAGGCGGGTTTGGTTGCGCGGGTGTTTTTCTGGGCGATCTGATTTCGATACCAGGCGATTGCAGCCACCCGGGAGTTGATTTTGAGGCGGGCGTAGATGGATTTGTTGACGGCGTAGACGGCGCTGGTGGAGATGCCTTGCTCGGTGGCAATTTCCTCGCAGGATTTGCCTTCATTGGTGAGTTCGAGCAACCGCCATTCGGCGTCGGTCAGCGGTTGTTGGGGAGTGGATTGTTGAAGTTGTCGGATGTGTTCGCGGAGGATTCGGGTGATGATGTGGTCAGGGAGGATGGGGAGGCCCGCAATCGCTCGGCGGATGTCATTGACGATCGTTTCGTGTGAACTTTGGGAACGGATGCAGCCGTCGGCCCCTGCGGCGATGGCAGAAATCACGAGTTGATCCGGATCCTGATCGGCGATGACGAGTATCCGGGCGCCCGGAAAACGATCGCGCGCGGTGCGGAGAAAGCGAAAACCGGAATCGGCAGCCAATCGAAGGTCGATGAGAACGGCATCTGGAGCGTACTGACGGATCTGGGGGAAGACGTGTCTGTTGAGTTCCAGATGGAGGAACTCCCGGAAGCCGGGAGTACTGTTGATGGATGCCTTCAGCATATTGGCGAAATCCGACGAACTTCCGATGAGGCAGAGGCCGACGCCTTTGGGGGGAGGTTGCGGGTGACGAGTACTCATTTTTTGGAGGCGGAGAATCTGTCCCTTGCAATAGTTAATAGTCCCTGATGATTCAGGGAAAAAATTCAACAAGGAGAGAAATCGGGGTGAATAATATGAGAGCCATCCCAGTATGAAAGCTAGAATCCGGGAGAGAGTTGGGCAAATGGAGGGGTGTTGGAAGTTGTGTGTTTGGCGTAAATCAAGCCTGAATCCGTACAATGAACATAGTGATAATTGATGATGATCCAATCGTGCTGCGTTTTCTGGGTGAAGCGTTGAAGAAGCGAAAGCATGAGGTTTCGACGGTCAGGCTTTTCGGGACGTCCAAGGCCGCTGAGGAATCGATGTGTGCGGATCGAGCTGATCTGGCGTTGGTGGATCTGAATCTGAATGGGGAATCGGGGGTGGATTCGATCACCCGCATTGCGGCGGCGAAGCTGGCGAAGACGATCATTGCCTTCACCGTATCCGGGGAGTCGCGGGACATTGATCATGCGTTGAGTGCGGGTGCGCATGGGTACCTGGTGAAGGGGGAATCGTTGGATGACCTGGTGCAACGCATAGTGGAGAGGGCAAAGGGCGCGGCCACGCCGATGGTTTCTCCCAGTGTGTTGCGGCACATGATGCACCGTTTGAGGATGGGAGGAGGGAGGGCTGTTGATTCGATGAATTTGACGACGGCGGAGCGCCGGATTCTGGACCTGACTTTCGAGGGTCGGAGTTGCAAGGAGATTGCCGAGCGTCTGTTCATCTCGGTGGCGACGGTTTACGTGCACAACCGGAGGATCCTGAGCAAGATGGGGGTGCAAAGCCGGGTGGCGGCGGTGGCCAAGTACCGTGCTGCTGCCAAGTGAGCCGGGTTGTGGGAGACCTCTTGGGGCGGATCCCCGGGCAATATGTCGGTCGTTGGGAGACCCTCTCCACCGAGGGCCGCTGGCGGCAGTGGTCAACCTACAAGTCATTGTGTAAGTAAACGACCCAAGGGGAAGGTTTGACGAAGTCCAAAAATGGGTACTGGCCTGAACGGGGAATGGACGTTTTCCCGTCGGGACGTGGGAAGAAGTCGGGTCGGTTGATCGTGTGCGGGGATTCAGGCCTGTTCGGAGCGGAGTTGTCGCAGGGAGGTGTGGCGGGCGTAGAGGAGGAGCCAGCCGACGATGGCGTAGAGGGCTTCGCGGCCGCGTCGGATGAGGGCGTAGGCGAGGCAGAAGGGTTCGGGCAAACCGACGGCGCGACCGAGGAAGAGGATACCGCTTTCCTGGACGCCGAGGGCGCCGGGGATCCACATGCCGAGGACCTTGGCGACTCCGACGAAGGCTTCGATGACGAGGGCCTGGCTCCAGGTGATGGGTTGGCCGAGGAGATGGGCGACGACGCAGATTTCGAGGGTGTCGAGGGTCCAACCGGTGAGGTAGGCGGCGGTGCTGGCGAGGAAACGGGACCGATGCCCGGCGTAGAATCCGGTGATGGTGAGGTCGAGGTTCCGGAATGACTCGCGACGTCGGGTCAGCCATTCGGGCTGCCAACGGATCCAGGTGAAGATCTTCTGGAGGGTGAGGAACACGCCGCGTTTCTGGATCCAGAAGAGGAGGAGCACGGCGACCAATCCGCCACCCAGCACGACGCCGAGGCCGGGGCGGAGTCCGGGAATGTCGGGGGCGAGCCGAAGGAAGAGGAGTGAACCGGCACAGATGAAGAGGAGTTGGGCGAGGGTCTGGGCGGATTTGGAAACGATGGCGGCGGCGGTGGCCACGCGGGGGTCGATACCGTGTCGTCGGAGAAGGAGGACCTTGACGGCTTCACCCCCGATATAGGCGGAGGGAACGACGTTGTTGACGGATTCGCCGGTCCAACGGATGAGCCAGAAGTTGGGGAAGCCGATGGGAAGTCTTTTGGGAAAGCAGAGACGCCAGCCGAGGGCATCGACGAGGTAGACGATGAAGTACGGGATGAGGATGAGGGGAGCGGCGGGCCCGATCTGGCGGAGGGCATTGAGGACTTCATCGAGGCCGGCCCGATGGAGGTAGAGGGCAAACAGGGCGAGGCCGGCGATGACGAGGAGCCATTGCAGCCAGCGTTTCATGATGTCTTCACAGGGGAACGGTGGGCGTTGGCCTGGATGGTGAGGGCGATGATCCAGAAGGCGTGACTGCCGAAGGTGGTGAGCCAGAGGAACCAGCCGAGTCGGTCGAACAGGGCGAGGATCAGGACGAGAACGGAGAAATCGCGATTGGTGGCCTTGTCGATGAGGGCCTGGAGTCGGCCCGTGATGCGGGAGGGGTCACGCAGGCCGCGCAGGACGACGAGGAAGGACAGGATGCCGCCGAGGACGGCGCTGGCACCGAGCCAGAGGTAGGGGCCATCGGGTTGGGAACGCCAGAGACCGATGGCGATGCCGGCAAAGATGGCGGCGTGGACAACCTGGTCCCCGACGATGTCGAGCCACTTGCCCAAGGGGGATTCCTTGAAAACGGCCCGGGCAACATCGCCATCGACGCAATCGATGATCGCGGAGATCTGGAAAAGGACGGCGGCGAGGATGGCGACCGGAGGTGAACCGAGGGTGAAGAGGAATCCGGCGACGACTCCGATCAGGGTGGCGGAGCAGGAGATCTGATTGGGCGAGATGACGGTGTGGACGAGCCAACGGGAGAGGAGACGTCGACCGACCGGACGATTGAACCAGCGGTCCACGGCGCCATCGACGCTGCTGTTCAACGAGGCCCAGAGGACTTCACCGGCTTCACGGGCCGAGGTGGCATCGGTGATGGGGCGTGCGACGGGGCCGGCCTTCCGATGGGGGAGATGGGACCAGGGATCGGGTTGGGGCGGGGGGAGGGATGGAGTCTCGTCACCTCGACTGCCACGGGGAGGGGATGGGGGTGTGACGGTGACGATGCCGGCGGGGAGGAGGGTGTTTTGGGAGGAGACGAGCCGGCCGCCGGCGGGAAGGAGTTGGCGGAGGTCGGCGGGGGTGAGGTGTTGGTCGGTGGAGGCGAGGAGGGTGGGCGCCTGGATGGAGGGGATGGCGGGGAGATGGGTGAACGGGATTTTCCAGGCGGAGGAACGGGGAAGCGGAGGGAGCGGGCGGTCGCTGACGACGACGATGGGGCTGAATCCGGCGCGATGGGTGGCGACGAGAAGGCGGTCGAGAAGGGGCAGGGCGACGAGTGGGAGTCCGGCGGTCTCGGGTCGGGCGACCAGAACGGCGGGAAGGGGAGGCGAGACGGGTGATGTGTCGGTGCTCACGGACGATGCGATGGATCCAGCGGGGGTAGAGGGTGGGTAAAGGGAGGGGGGCGATGCAATGACTGGAAGGGGATGGGGAATCCGGAATGGACATGGGCCTGCATGGCTGATAAGTAAGCAATTCCGGGTAGGTGGCTGCAGCAAAATGCTGTGGGAGTCCCTGTCGGTCTTCTCTTTACGGCAGGAATCTGCCTCGATGCTCTGTGGTTGCCGGGTGGCTCAAGCCCGGGGTATTTCGGGTTCCGGACCGGGTTGGGTTCGGAGCCATTCCCAATGGATCAGTATTACTTGTGCATGATCGCTCCGGCCGTACCGGAGCTGAGTTCTGGAGAACCTGCATCCGGTGGCGCAAGCCTCGGAATGGCATCCTATCTGCGGTCGGGGTCTGGTGGCTGTGAAAGGTGCAATCGTGGGATCTGAGGGAAAGTCGCGGGAACGGATGAGTCCGATGCCCGTGCCCGGGGTAAGGTCGAGTGTGCGAAGCCTGTCGCCGGAGACAGCGGTGACGTTGTCGGCGGTGGGAGATGCGGTGATCGTGTTTCTGGGGTTGCTGGCGGGGTATTGGCTTCGGTTCCAGAGTACGGTGCCGTGGGGGAGGTTTCTGGGAGGTGCGGTGGTGGCGGATTCGGCGTTGCTCCAGCAGCGGGTGTTATCCAACTACCTTGGATTGATCCTTGTGGGCGCAGCCTTCCTGGTGGGGACGTTCGTTTACCTCCGGCTGTATGAGGCGCGTCGGCTGCTGCACCTGCGGGAAACCACACTGGTGATCGTGCAGGGGGCGACGTTCTGGTTGTTCGCGTATCTCGGGATCAGCCTGTTCCTGAAGTTTGAACCGTCGATCTCACGGATCTATGTGGCGTTGTCGTATCTGTGCACGGTGGGGAGCCTGTTGGCGTGGAGACTTGGGCTGTCCCGACTGTTGCGGCGTGACTGGTTCGCGGGACGGCTCCGGCAGAATGTGGTGATGGTCGGGTGGAACCGGGAAGCGGCGGATCTCTTCAACGCCATCCATCGGGATCAACGCCAGCCGTATCGGGTGACGGGCTTCATTCCGACGCCGGATCATGATGCGCTGATTCCGCCACCGAATGCGGTGCGGATGGGGGATTTCGAGCACATGTCGGAGGTGTTGGACCGGCGGACGGCGGACATCGTGGTGTTGTGCGACCTGGAATTGCCTCGGGACGCCATCATCGGACTGGCCAACGAATGCGAGCGGAAGGGCATCCATTTCAAGCTGGTCCCGAGCTATTTCCAGATCCTGATCTCGGGACTCCAACTGGAGACGGTGTCGGGTGTCCCGATCCTGGGGGTGTCACGGCTGCCGCTGGATCGACTGACCAATCGGACGCTGAAGCGGACGGTGGATATCCTGGGGGCATTGGTGGGACTGACGATGGCGGTGCCGATCTTTGCGATCCTGGGTTGGCTGATCCGTCGGGAATCGCCGGGGCCGATCTTTTTCCGGCAGGAACGGGTGGGTCGGCGTGGGCGTCCGTTCGACATGTTGAAGCTCCGTTCGATGAAGCTGGATGCGGACAAGGCGGATCACCTGAGCCAGTCGACGTTACGGGATGATCCGCGGGTGTTGTCGATCGGGAGTTTCATGCGGCGTTGGAACCTGGATGAGGTGCCGCAGTTCTGGAATGTGTTGAAGGGCGAGATGAGCCTGGTGGGACCGCGACCGGAGCGGACCTTCCATTCCGAGAAATTGAGCCACGAGATCCCGCACTACAACGCGCGTCTGGCGGCCAAGCCGGGGATCACGGGCTGGGCGCAGGTGAACGGGTTGCGGGGCAATACCGATCTCAGCGAACGGGTCCGGTATGATCTGTGGTACCTCGAGAACTGGTCGTTGTGGCTCGATTTCCAGATCATGGCGATGACGTTCCTCCGGCGGGAAAACGCATACTGACCCTCAGGGAGCGGATTGGCCCTTGAAGAACGAGTCGGCTCCGATGGGAACGCTGAGTTGGAAGGTGGCGGCGGGTGGGTTGGTGGAGAGGAAGCTGACGAAGGGGCCGTTGATGGAATCGGCGCGGAGGAGGGTGAAGGTCTTGCCGACGGTGGCATCGATGGTGATGTCGAGTTGGGAACCGTTGAGGGTGAGGTTGCGGAGCACGGGGTCTGCACCGGAGCTGCCGCCGCTCGTGCGGAGCAGCATGGAGGTGGTGCGACCGAGGGAGGACACGCCGGTGGCTTCGGTGCCGGGCAGGGGTTTGTTGTCGTCGGAGAGGCGGAAGAAGGTGAGGGAGACGAGGAAGGTCCGGCCGGGGGGCAGGAGTTGGGCGGGGATGACGACTGAAGTGGCCGAAACGGGGATGAGGAGGTCGTTGCAGCGGTCGGGCAGTTCGAGGACGACTTCTTCGGATTCGTCGGTGATGACGATGGAAAGATGGCTGTTGGCGGGAGTGGCGCCGGTGAAGGCATCCCAGGAGAGGGTGAAATCGGCGTTGGGCGGGATGGCCTGGGCGGCGGGTTGGTTGGCGAACCGGGGGGTGGGCGGTGACAGGTTGGCGGGGAGGTTCAGGGAAGCTGAATGAAGCACGACATTGGTGTCCGAGCGGTCGCGCAATTGGAACACGTAGGCGCCGGGGGGGAAGGCGGCGTCGAGGGCGGCTTCGGTGGGGAAGGATTCCTGAAAGAATTCGGTTCCGCCGAAGATCGGGGTGAGGAAGCGGAGTTGGCGGTTGGCGCCGGCGGAGTATTCGATGGCGCCGCGTCCCGGGGAGTTGGAAATGGAGCTGAAGGCGTAGATGAGAGCCTGGTTGGTGGGATTGATGCCTCCGACGGCGGACGAGGTCTGGAGGTGGTTGACCACCTTGGACAACGAGAAATTGTTGACGGGGTTTTCATCGCAATCCGGGTCGGAGCCGGACGAGGTCAGGAAAACGCCGGCGTTGGGCACCAACGGGTTGCCGTCCACATCGCGGAAGCCGGCGGATTGGCCCGGGAGATTCCAGGTGACGGTGAGGTTGGCGGGCCAACCCGCGCCGGTGGCGTCGTAGCGACAGGACAGGACGGTGTTGCCGGCCGACCAGGCATAGGTGAAAAGGCCGGCTTCAAGGGGCAGGAGCTGGCCATTCTGCAAGGCCATCCAGACAATGGGAAAGCGCGAGGGATCCATCGGTTCACTGAAGGTGAACACCACCGGGGTGGTGGCACCGGCCAGGGTTCCTCCCGAGAAGGGTGAGGATGAGGCCAGGAAGGGCGGGGTGGAATCGCCGCCCCCGGATCCGGCCGTACGGATGCCAACACGGGTGGATGAGGCAAAGGCGGAGGCGAGGGGAAGACCGATGTCGGGTTCGGCCTCTTCGATGACGGTGAGGAAGGTGACTTCGAGTTCGTAGGAATCGCCAGCGCCCAATGTTTCGCCGGGCAGGGTGAAGGACGTGGAGGAGCCATCGATGAATTCCTGGTAGACGCTGAGTCCGCCGGTATTCCGGAGGTTCACCAGGATGACATCGTCCGGACCGGCTCCGGTGAAGGGATCCCATTGGAAATCGAAATCGTCGGGGGCCGGGATGGCCTGGGTGGCGGCATGATTGGAGATGCGGGGGACAACCGGGTAGGCATCGGCCCCGAGCTGCACCGAGGTGGTGAGGGGGAACCCGGGAAGGTTGGCGGTCATCTCATACGTGCCGGATCCGTACACGGCATTGAGGGCGGCGGCGCTGGCGGCAGAGGCGGAGAAGCGTCGGTCGGCTCCGACCAGGGGGATGTCGATGAGGGATCCCGAGGGGAGTCGCAGGGTGAAGGAGCTGAAGCCGATTCCGAGGGATGAACCGATGAACTCGAACTGGAACGGGTTGTTGGCGGCTGGGCTGGCATCGGCGCTGGAGTCCTGGAGGTAATGACGGATCTTGGCGATCCGGGGATCGGGTTGGGCAAGGATCCGGGAACAAAACGGCAGGAGCAGCAGCAGGAGCGGCAAAAGGGCGCGACGCATGCCCATCGTTGTGAGGCAGATGGGGATGGGATTCAAGTGATGTCCGGACAGCAGGGATGCGCCTTCTGGAGAGGAGTTGAGCCTGTCCCTGGGAGAAGTTGCGGGTGCTCGCCGTCGATATCGGTATCGGGCTGGGTTTTCGAGTACGAGTACGATCAGGGGTTCGAGGATTGGCCGCAGGGGGGCGTTGGATTGGGGGAGCCTGTCCCTTGGAGGGTTCATGGGGACAGGCTCATGGGGACAGGCTCCAGGGGGACGGGCTCCCATGGGGACAGGTTCAAGGGGGCATTCGGGAGGTCGTCGATGGGGACAGGTTCAAGGGGGCATTCGGGAGGTCGTCGATGGGGACAGGCTCCAGGGGACGTTCGAAACGGGGCACGCGAGGAGCCTGTCCCTGGGAGAAGTTGTCCCTGGGAGAAGTTGCGGGTGCTCGCCGTCGATATCGGTATCGGGCTGGGTTTTCGAGTACGAGTACGAGTACGAGTACGATCAGGGGTTCGAGGATTGGCCGCAGGGGGGCGTTGGGTTGGGGGAGCCTGTCCCTTGGAGGGTTCATGGGGACAGGCTCCAGGGGGCATTCGGACGGCGACCGGACGTCGCTGCGCCGGGGGAGGATCAGAACATTTCGAGTTGGCCGGGTTCGATCCGGCGGAAGGCGGCGGTGGAGGGTTCGGGCCAGGAGATGCGGAGGCGGTGGCGACGTGCGGCGAGGTGGAACAGTTGCCGAAGACGGTCGGCGGCCGCGCCGGTACCGCGCATCCGTTCACCGAATTCGGACCGGTTCAATGCGCCTTCACGGAACGAGCGGAGTTGTCCGAGGACCTTGTCGCGTCGGGCGGGGAAATGGCGTTGGAGCCAATCGAGGAAGATGGGTTCGACGGCGAGGGGGAGTCGGAGGACGGTGTAATTGGCGAAGGAAGCGCCGGCCTCGGCGGCAGCGGCGAGGACGGCGGGGATTTCGGAGTCGTTGATGGCCGGGATGATGGGGGCGCAGAAGACGCCGACGGGAATGCCGGCATCGGCGAGCCGACGGATGGCACGGAGGCGGGCGGCGGGGGGAGAGGCGCGGGGTTCGAGGAGGGAACGGAGTTGGGGATCGAGGGTGGTCAGACTGATGCACACGGCGACGGCGTTGTGCCGGGCGAGTTCGGCGAGGTGATCGATGTCGCGTTGAACGAGGGCGTTCTTGGTGATGAGGGTGACGGGATTGCGGAATTCGGCGAGGACTGCGAGGCAGGCGCGGGTGATCTGGAGCCGACGCTCGACCGGTTGATAGCAATCGGTGACGCCGGAAAGGGCGATGAGCGCGGGTTGCCAGGAAGGCTTGGCGAGTTCGGATCGGAGGAGTTGGGCGGCGTGGTGTTTGACGAGGATCCGGGACTCGAAATCGAGGCCGGCATTGTAGCCGAGGTATTCGTGGGTGGGTCGGGCGTAGCAATAGGCGCAGCCATGTTCACAGCCGCGATACGGATTGAGGCTCCAGGTGAAACCGACGTCGGGGGAATCGTTGCGGGAGAGGATGGACTGGGCGAGGTCGGGAATGAACTGGGTCTGGGGATCTGGTTCCTCGGCGGGGTCGAGATCGATGGCGTCGGGATCGGCGCTGCGGTGGGTGTGGAGGAAACGATTGGGCGGGTTGACGCCGGCGCCGCGGTGGGGATCGGGTGGGGATGGCGGGTTCACCGGTTGGTGACTCGGGAGGCGGGGGAGGGGATGGGCGGGAGGGGCGGGGGCGGGGTGCCGAGAACGAGGCGGCGCCAGAGGGACCGTTCCTGCGGGGTCATGGCCTGCCAACGGGCGGCGTTGCGAAGGAATTCGTCGCGTTCGGCCGCGGGAAGATTGGCGAGTTTGTCGAAGCCCTGGAGGCAGCGGAGGCGGTCGGCCTCGGGGAGGCGGGCGAAACGTTGAAGGGTCTTTTCCATGGCCACCCGGTCGGAATCCGGGAGGCGTCGTACGGCGCGGGACCGTTCGGAATCGGAGAGCCCAAAGAACTGTTGGAAGGTGGCGGTGCGGGTGACGCGTTCGGATTCGGAGAGGTTGCTCCAGCGTTTGAACTGGGCCTCGATGGCGGGCCGGGCGGCGGGTGGGGCGGCGGCGAGGGCGGAGGTGAGTCGGGCGGGATCGGAGCTGGTCTGGCGCACGAAGAGGTGCAGGTGGCGGTCGCTCTCGAGGACTTCGGCGCGGGCGGCTTCCGGGAGGGCATCCCAGGCGCGGAGCCGTTCCAGGAGGAGTGAGAGGTCTTCGGGGGGAGCGGTCTTGAGGAAGGGATCGCGGCGGTCGGGGGGAAGTTGGATGAGATTGGAGAGATAGTATCTGAACTGGGCGAGGCGGAGTTGCCAGACGGTTTCGTCCTGCTGGGCCGGATCAAGAGCCTCGAATTCGCCGATCCGCTTCTGGATGAGATCGCGGGCGGCTTGGGATTTGGAGGCAAGAAGCTGTTCTCGACGGGCGGGGGAGGCGTTGAGGAGTTCGCGGAAGAGTTCGACGGGGGGGCGTGCGGGGGTGGGAAGGGGCGGTTGTGCGCTGGCCTGAAGGGCGAGAACGAGCCCGGCGATCAGGGAAACCAGGCGGGTGGGATGGAACAACCGGTTCACTGGACGAGGGCGAGGATGAGGGCGTCGTCTTCGGGATTGGGGCCGGACCCGAGCCGATGGATGACATCGAAGTCGGCAAGGGAAGCGGCATCGAGACCGGCGACCGCGGTGGATTGACCGACGGCGAGGGCGGTCTGGGCGAGTTCGGCCTGGGACCGGACGGTGGCGCGGTTGCGCACGACGGAAACGGCGATGGTGGTGATGATGAGGAGGGTGGCGAAGGAAAGGCCGGGGGCGAGGCGTCGGAGTCTTTGCCACCAGGGGCTGGGCCGGGAGTGGGCTTTGGAATCGCGGCGGACCTCGGCGAGGACGCGGGCGGTGAAGTTGGAGGAGAGGGGTGGAGCCGGGCGATGACTTTCGAGGAGATGATTCAGGGCGAGTTCTTCCTGGAGCCGACGTTGTTCGGGTGGGCTGAGGGACTCGTCCTGTTGGAGACGACGGACCTGCCCTGGATCAGGGCGCGGGCCGGCGATGTCATCGAGCCAGTCTTGATGGGATTCCGGGGGCATGAGCGCAGTGGGATTCTGAAAACCGGGAGTGGATGAAAGTTGTCGGGAAATCCGGCGAAGTGGGATCAGGGGTTCTGGGAGGTCCAGGCACCGGAGGCGAGATAGGGTTTGAGTCGGGCCTTGAGGATTTCGCGGGTGCGATGGATGAGGGATTTGGTGGCGGGAACGGTGATGCCGAGGACATCGGCGATTTCCTCGTAGCTGAGTTCGCCTTCGCGGCAGAGGGCGAGGGCGAGGCGTTGTTTTTCGGGGAGATCGGCCAGGGCTTCGTCGACCTTGATCACCAGTTCCTGGTTCTGGGCGATGAGATCGGCGGGCGTCTGGGCCGGATCGGAATGTTGGCGGGCGGGAAGGTCGTCGCGGGGTTCGAGTCCGGCTTCGAGGGATTCGGCGGGGTGCCGGTTGCGGCGTCGGATTTCGTTGAGGCAGAGATTGCGGGCGATGGTGAAGAGGAAGGTGCTGAATCGGGCCTGGGGTTCGTAGCGACCGGCGGATTTCCAAAGCTGGACGAAGACGCTCTGGGCGATGTCCTCGGCTTCGTCGGCATCCGGGAGGATCCGGTAGATGAAATGGACGATGGGCTGTTTCCAGCGGTCGACGAGGGTGGTGAACGCGTCCGCGTCGCCCTGGCGAACTTGGAGCATCAGGGCGGCATCTTCGTCGGGTTGAGCCGCCGTCGCCATCACGTGGATGCTACGGAAAACCGGAAGTCGGGCCAAGTTGCGCGAGGGCTTGGGTGAAGTGGGATGAAGGGGGCGAATTCTGACCCTCCAACGGCGACCGAACGTCGCTGCTCCGGACATGGGCGGTGTCTGGAAGATGAAACGCTTGTCGGGGAAGTGGGCCCGGCGTTAGCTGGGGCTTCCTCCACGTTCCCCGCATTCAATCCCGCATCATGAACAGCACCCGTCGCCAGTTCCTTTCCGCCGGCATGGCGGTACTCCCGGTCACCAGCGGTCTGTTGGCTGTCGAAACACCCGCACCCGGGGCGGTGGCGGGAGGTGGAAACGGCCGACTGAAGCTGGGGATGGTGACCTACAACCTGGGGAAGGACTGGGATATCCCCACGTTGATCGAGAATTGCCGGCGTACGCGATTCGAGGGGGTGGAACTGCGGACGACCCATCGGCATGGGGTGGAGGTCACACTTTCGGCGGAGCAACGCGGGGAGGTGCGGCGACGTTTCGCGGATTCGCCGGTGGAACTGTATTCGCTGGGATCAGCCTTCGATTATCACACGCCGGATGCGACCCGGTTGAAGGCGGACATGGAGGCGACCCGGCAGTATCTCCAACTGGCGCGGGACGTGGGGGCATCGGGGATCAAGGTCCGACCGAACGGATTGCCGCGGGAAGTGCCGGAGGAAAGGACGTTGGAACAGATCGGACGTTCGTTGGGCGAGCTGGGACGGACGGCGGCGGATCTGGGCGTGCAGATCCGGTTGGAGGTTCATGGTTCCGGCACGGCCCAATTGCCGCGGATCCGACGGATCATGGATGTGGCGGCGCATCCGAATGTGGGGGTGTGTTGGAATTCGAATCAGACCGATCTGGAAGGGGCGGGGTTCGACGCGAATTTCGATCTGGTGAAGGGCCTGATCAATGAGGTGCACGTGCGTGACCTGTATCTCGAAGAGTATCCGTTCCGGAAACTGTTCCGGCGACTGAAGGAGAGTGGGTACACCGGGTACACCCTCGCGGAGATCCCTGAGAGCACGGACCCGATCCGGGTGATGAACTATTTCCGGGGAATGTGGATGGCGTATCAGGACCGGATCTGAGGGCAGGGTCACGCGGAGGCGCGAAGGACGCGGAGAAGACAGAACGGGGGGCGGGATTTCGGGTGGGGTTGGGTCGGGTGGAGGGGAGATCGTACTCGTACTCGTACTCGCACGCGGTTTGGGGTTTCGAGTACGAGTGCGAGTGCGAGTACGAGTACGAAAAGGGCGAGGGGCCGAACGTCGCCGCTCCAGGACTTTCGAGCGCCGGTACTCAGGGGCCGGGGTTACGTTCCATCCAACGCTGGATGTTGGGGGCC
>DITU01000147.1 GCA_002422905.1 Verrucomicrobia bacterium UBA6176 | reverse complement strand
TACCGGCTGTCGATCATCCACTTCTGGGCATTGATCTTCCTCTATATCTGGGCTGGGCCGCATCACCTTCTTTACAGCGCATTGCCGGACTGGGCGCAGTCATTGGGAATGGTGTTTTCGGTGATGTTGGTGGCGCCGTCGTGGGGTGGGATGCTGAACGGATTGCTGACGTTGCGCGGTGCATGGGACCGGGTGCGGCAGGATCCGATGTTGAAGTTCATGGTGGTGGGTGTGACGGCGTACGGCATGGCGACGCTCGAAGGGCCGATGTTGTCGATCAAGAGCGTGAATTCGCTGTCGCATTACACGGACTGGACGATTGCCCATGTGCATACGGGAGCGCTGGGATGGAACGGGTTCGTGACGTTCTCGATGCTCTACTACCTGATCCCGCGCATCTACAACACCCAGCTGTGGTCGGTGAAGCTGGCCAACTACCATTTCTGGATCGGGATCCTGGGCATGATGTTCTATGCGGTGCCGATGTACTGGGCCGGTGTGACGCAGGGTCTGATGTGGAAACAGTTCACGGCGGACGGCTTCCTGCAGTACCCGAACTTCCTGGAGACGGTCCTTCAGCTGATCCCCATGTACAAGTTGCGGGCGATCGGCGGAGGACTGTTCATCATTGGAACGGTGCTCATGGCATACAACCTGTGGAAGACTGCCCGGGCGGGGGTATTTGAAGCGGATGTCGAGGCCCAGGCCCCGGCGCTGGCCTCGGGTTCCAGCGATGGCCATCCTGAAAAGGGACATCGTTGGCTGGAGAGCAAACCCATCCTCATGACCGTCCTGGCCGTCGTGGCCATCCTCATCGGCGGCCTGGTCGAGATCGTCCCGCTTTATCTCATCAAATCGAATGTCCCCACCATCTCCAGCGTGAAGCCTTACACGCCCCTGGAGGTGTTGGGTCGTGATCTCTATATCCGGGAAGGCTGCGTGGGTTGCCACAGTCAGATGATCCGGCCGTTCCGGTCCGAGACCGAGCGGTACGGCGAGTATTCCAAGGCGGGCGAATTCATCTATGACCATCCGTTCCTGTGGGGATCCAAGCGGACCGGCCCGGACCTGCATCGGGTCGGTGGCAAATACTCGGATGCCTGGCACTACATGCACATGGAGAGTCCGCCGACGATGTCTTCTGGTTCTGTGATGCCGCCGTACCCGTGGTTGATCACCCAGAAGTTGGACTACAAGTCGCTTCCGGCGCGGATCGGGGCGTTGCGCAAGGTGGGTGTGCCGTATGCGGAAGGATTTGAAGCCACGGCGCAGGCTGACGCGGAGGCGCAGGCGGCGACGATTGTGGAGAGCCTGAAGGCGAACTCCGTTCCGGATGCACAACCGGACCGCGAGATCATCGCCATGATCGCCTATCTCCAACGGCTCGGCACCGACATCAAGGCGGCGCCTGCGGCACCGGCTGCTGCTGCTGCGGCACCCGCGGTGGTGACAGAACCGGTGACGGCATCGGTCCAACCCTGAATCTGAAAGGAAAGGCATAACATGATCCGTGATGCGTTGATGGAGATCGGGGGCGTCGGCCTGTATGGCGTCGTTTCCGTGCTGTTGTTCTTCACTGTGTTTGGTGTGGCGATGGTCTCGGCGTTCCGATTGCGCCGGCCGTTTCTGGACACGATGGGCGGACTGCCTTTGGCGGACGACCATGGAGTGAAGGTGAAGAGTGAGGAGGTTCCCCATGAGTGACATGAAGAAGCCGGAAGAACCGAAGGATCCGCTGTTGCTGGATCACGAGGCGGATGGGATCCGTGAGCTGGACAACAACCTGCCGCGTTGGTGGGTGTGGTTGTTCTATATCTGCATCCTCCAGGCGGTTGGGTACATGCTGTATTACCATGTGTTCAATGCCGGGCCATTGCAGGCCGCCGAGTACCAGATTGAGACCGAGGAGGGTGAAAAGGTGAAGCTGGCGGCGCAGGCCAAGTTTGAATCCAGCCTCGCCACCCTCCAGCCGTCCACGGACCCTGAAATCCTCGGGCGCGGACAACAGAGCTATGAACTCAACTGCGCACCGTGTCATCGGTCCGACGGCGGTGGCCTGGTGGGACCAAACCTGTGCGATGACTTCTGGATCCACGGCTCAAGTTTCGCGGATAACCTCAACATCATCATCAATGGATTCCCGGTGAAGGGCATGTTGGCGTGGAAGGAATCGATGCAACCCGCGGAGATCTATGCGGTGGCGTCCTATATCCAGAAGTTCCGGGGAACGAGCCCGCCGAATCCCAAGCCACCGGAGAACACGGATCAACCGGAGCAACCGAACGAGTTCGAGTGAGGTGGACGGGGCTGGTTGGGAGATCCGGCCCGCCCCGTGAAGGAAGCATGAAAAACAACAGCAGCGACGTGAAGGGTCCGGGCGAAGCGACCGTGGAACACCACGGGGTCGCCCAGGAGATCGACTGGGAAGACTTCCGGGATCACCTGGCGACGGCGGACAAGGACGGGAGCCGTCGCTGGCTGTATCCGAAAAAGCCATCGGGTCGGCTGCACCGGTATCGGATGGCCTTCGCCTGGCTGTTGATCGTGGTCATGTTCACGGGGCCATTCGTGAAGATCAGTGGAAACCCGCTGTTGATGATGAACATCGTCGACCGGAAGTTCTCGATCCTGGGCCAGATCTTCTGGCCGCAGGACACGATCATCTTTGCGGTGGCGATGCTCGTGTTCTTCACGTGCATCATCATTTTCACGACGGCGTTTGGCCGTTTGTGGTGTGGTTGGGCGTGTCCGCAGACGGTGATGATGGAGATGGTGTTCCGGAAGATCGAGTACCTGATCGAGGGGGATGGACCAGTGGCCAAGGCGCGTGATGCGGGGCCATGGACGATGGCCAGGGTCTGGCGGAAGGCGTTGAAACACTCGGTGTTCCTCGGCCTTTCGTTTGTGATTGGGAACACGTTGCTGAGTTATGTCATCGGCAGTGACGCCCTGATGGAGATCATCCGCGATGATCCGCAGGATCACCTGACGGGGTTGGGGTTCATGGTGCTGTTCACGCTGATCTTCTACGGGATCTTTGCGCGGTTCCGGGAGCAGGCCTGCACCTTCATCTGTCCCTATGGCCGGTTTCAATCGGCGTTGCTGGACGAGAACACGGTGGTGGTGGCTTATGACAACAAGCGGGGTGAGTCACGGGGACCGTGGAAGCGCGAACAGAGTCATGAGGAACGGAAGGCGGCCGGGGTGGGGGACTGCGTGGGATGCCGTCAATGCGTGGTGGTATGTCCGACGGGGATCGACATCCGGAACGGGGTGCAGATGGAGTGTGTGAATTGCACGGCGTGCATCGATGCGTGTGATGCGACGATGGACAAGTTGGGAATGCCCCGGGGCCTGGTGAGGTTTGCGTCGTTGAACGGGATTTCGACGGGAGCGCCGTTGCGGGTTACGCCGCGGATGATGGGCTATGCGGGGTTGCTGGTGGCGTTGGGTTGTCTGCTGGCTTTCCTGGTCTTCACCCGGGCGGATGTGGAGACGACGTTGCTGCGGGCGCCGGGTTCGATGTTCCAGGAGGCTGCCGGGGGGCGGTTGAGCAATCTCTATACGGTCAGGGTGGTCAACAAGACGCTCTACGACATCCCGATCGAGTTCCGGTTGGAGAACGGGTTGACAGGCCGGATCCAGGTGCTGGGCGGATTGGATTTCGTGGTTCCCAAGGAGAAGCTGGGACAGCGGTCGTTGCTGGTGGAGTTGGATCGTTCCAGTCTCCAGCCCCGAAGCACCCAGATCGAGATCGGGATCTATTCCAAGGGACGACAGATCGAGACGGTGACGACCAGTTTTGTCGGGCCTGGCACGTTGTCGGCCCCGGTTCGATAAGTCCTTCCCAGACGCAAACCCATTTCCATGTCCACCGTCACTTCAACTCCAGTCGTCATCCCCGTGAAAGCCGTCCGCCGTTGGGAACCCTGGCCCATCGCGTTGATCGCCTTCTTCATCGTGTTCATCGGGTTGGTGGCATCGTTCATCACCTTTGCGGTACGCCAGAAGATGGACCTGGTGCGGCCGGATTATTACGAGGAGGAGATTCGGTATCAGAAGCAGTTCGATCGGATCCGGAGGACGCAGGGATTGGGAACGGAGGTGGGGATGAAGGCGGATGCGGCGGGCGGGGAGTTGATATTGAGGATTCCGGTCGGTCATGTGGCCGGGTTCGGAGGTGGGACGCTCCAGCTATACAGGCCTTCTGATGCGGCGCAGGACCGGTTGATCCGACTGGAGCCGGATGCCGGGGGTTTGCAGCGGGTGGAACTGAGGGATCTGGGGGAGGGTCTGTGGCGTGCGAAGTTGAGGTGGAGTGCGGGAGGCGAGGAGTTTTCCCTGGATGAAGAGGTCATGATTCCGGCGAAGCGTTAGGTTTTCGGGCAAGGCATCCGGATGTTGTGGACCGCCTTCATGCTGGGTTTTGCGGGCAGCCTGCACTGTGCGGGGATGTGCGGTCCGTTGGCGCTGGCCTTGCCGCATCCGGGCCGCGGCATGGCGGGGTTCGTCGGGGGTCGCGTCCTCTATCAGGTGGGCCGGGTCACAACCTATATCGGGATGGGGCTGGTATTTGGGTTGGTGGGACGATCCCTGGCATTGGCAGGGGTGCAGCGATGGGTATCGGTCGGGGCGGGCCTGTTGATCCTGTCGGGGTTGGTGGTGGCGGGTTGGTCTGGAGCGGCGGCGCCGTTGACGTCCTGGGTCAATCGGGTGAAGGGCTGGCTGGGGGTGTTGTTGAAGCGGCGGACGATGGGTTCGTTGGCCTTGCTGGGACTGGTGAACGGGCTGTTGCCGTGTGGGTTGGTCTATGCGGCGTGTGCGGGTGCGGCGGCGTCGGGCGAGGCGTGGGGCGGCATGGCCTATATGGCGGTGTTTGGATTGGGAACCGTGCCGATGATGTTGGGATTGGGTCTGAGCGGGCAGGCGATGCCGGTGGCCTGGCGGTTCCGGTTGCAACGTCTGATCCCGGTTTCGGTGGGAGCGGTGGGAATCCTGTTGGTGCTGCGGGGATTGGCCCTGGGGATTCCCTATATCAGCCCGGACCTGGCGACGGGCGCGTGCTGCACACATTGAGCCGTTGGGGAGATGGCGACGCGGGGCCATTGGCCGGTGGCCGCCAAGGCGAAGGCCTCGTCGAGTTGGGCAATGGGCAGGGGGTCGGAGACCAGACTTTCCCAGGGGAATCGGGTGGCGTGCCGTTGGAGGAAATGGACGGCGTCGATGAGATCCGCGGGGGTATAATTGTGGGTTCCGTGGATGTGGAGACAGCCGCGGATGACGGCTTCGCCGGTGAGTTGGAGTCGCGACTCGGGATGAACCATGCCGACCCAGGCATAGTGACCGCCGGGCCGGAGAAGTTGGATGCCTTCCGGAATGAGGTCGGGACTCCCGGCGACTTCAATGACGACATCGGCGGTGTGGGCGGGAACCAGATCCCGGGCCGTGTCGAGGGCCGGGATGCCTCCCATGGACGGAACCCGTCGGAGACGTTCCGGATTGCGGTCGACCACGATGACCCGACGCCAACCGGCGGTGTGGAGCAGGGCGGTGCCGTACAGGCCGAGGAGGCCGGCGCCCTGGATGATGACGGTGTCCTGCGGGGAGGGCAGATCCCGGAGGACGGCGATCATGGTGGCGAGCGCGCAATTGGCCGGGGCGGCCATGGAATCCGTGATGGAGTCGGGAAGGGGGACGACGGTGGTGCCGGCGCGGAGGAGGATGTGGGTGGAGTAACAACCGTTGAGACCTGAACCGTCGGTGAGCGGGGCGTGACCGTATTTGAAGAGGTGATCGCATTTCTGGGGAAGCTTCCAACGCGAGCACGGAGCGCATTCCCCGCAACTGTCAGCCAGGGTCCAGGTGACCCGTGATCCTACCAGGGCGGGATCGCGACCTTCGCCGACCGCCAGGACCCGGCCTACCGCCTCGTGTCCGAGGATACAGGGAGTTGGGCCGTGTCGACGTCCGGTATAGGTGTGGAGATCGGATCCGCAGAGGGTGGCGAGGGTGATCTGGACGAGGCATTCACCGGGGCCGGGGAGGTCGAATGGGGGAAGATCCTGAAGGAGGAAGGGAGAACCGGGACCCTGGAAGACGGCGGCGCGAGGATGGATCATGGGCGTTGATCCTGTTTCGCGGCGGCATTGCGGTGGGTCCGGCGTCGGGATGCATCAGGGAGGCCGTGCGGGAGGCGGTTCGTGGTGAGCGTTGGCATGTGTGGACCGTATTGGGTGCGAGATGGTTTTCAATTTCCGTTCCGGCGGGCCGTGCGGGTCAGGACCGGTAGTGCGCCCTTCCCGGGGTGTGTGGAGGTGCCGTGGATCGGTGCTTTGGGCCTACCTCATCGCAGCGTTGCCGCGTGAACGGCGTAAAAAGGGCGCTGAAAGGACTTCAGAATGCATTTGGAAAGACGTTGAAAGGTCATGTTGGATGGATGGACGTCGGCCTGAAGGAACCGGGATGACGAAAGCATGGCGTGATGAAGGCAACCAGACGGATGGGCGGAGTGGCGATGTGTGCGATGGCGGTCCAGGTGGCGATGGGTCCGGCATGGGCTGACGAGAGTGCGATGTTGCGGCTATTGCGGGTGCTGCATGCCCGTGGATCGATCACGACCGAGGAGTTCGAGGAGTTGCAGGCAGTTGCGGAGACGGAAGCCGGGGGGAAGGCGGAAGCGTCGCCGAAGGTAGAGGGGACGGCTGAAACCACGGTGGATCTGCAATCGGTGAGATCGGGTGCGGGCGCAGCTCTCGGGGAGTCGCAGTCGGCGGGGTCGATACTGTCGGAGTCGAAAGCGTCGCATTGGTACGACCGTTTGAGCATTCGGGGCTATGTGCAGATGCGATACCACCTGGTGAATGACGACGGCGGGGTGCCGCTGAATGTGCCGGCGGATCGTTCCGTGAGTGGCACGGACTCGTTTCTGATCCGGCGGGGGCGTCTGATCCTGAGCGGGGATGTGGGCGAGCGGGTTTTCGTCTATGTGCAACCGGACATGAATGCGTCGCCCACGGACGGTCAGTTTTCCATGCAATTGCGGGATCTGTACGCGGACGTGGCTTTGGATGCGGAGAAGGAGTTCCGGATCCGGGTGGGGCAATCGAAGGTCCCGTTCGGGTTTGTGAACATGCAATCGAGCCAGAACCGGATGCCGCTCGAGCGTGCCGATGCATTGAACAGCGCGGTGGAAGGGGAACGCGATCTGGGGGCATTCCTGTACTGGGCGCCTTCGGAGATCCGGGATCGGTTCCGTCACCTGGTGGCTTCGGGTTTGAAGGGGTCGGGTGATTACGGAGTGGCGGGTCTGGGGGTGTATTCGGGTCAGGGATTGAATCGGAGCGATCGCAACGGGGATGTGCACGTGGTGGGACGGTTGGCGTATCCGTGGGAGCTGCCGGGGGGTCAGTATTTCGAGACGGCGTTGCAGGCCTACACAGGGCGGTTCGTGGTGGATACGGAGGCGGTGACGCTGCCGGGGTTGGCAGGGGTGACGGGAGTGCCGGAGGCTCGTTCGGACGGGATTGCGGACGAGCGGATCGGAGTGACGGCGGTGTGGTATCCGCAGCCCTTCGGGATTGAAGCCGAATGGAACTGGGGCCGCGGACCGACGCTCAGCCGGGATCGTGAACGGGTGGAATCGGATTTCCTGCACGGGGGTTACGTGCAGGTGCAGTACCGGTTGGAGGCTTTGGGTGGAGTGATCCTGCCGTTTGCGCGTTGGCAGCGGAATGCCGGGGGAAGGAAGTTTGCGCGTAACGCTCCGGACACGCGGTTGGAGGAAGTGGACGCGGGGATTGAGTGGTCGCCGCTGAAGGAGTTGGAGATAGCGATCACCTACACCCACACATTCCGGCGGACGAACACCCGGATGGCGGGTTATCCGGAGACCACGGATGCGCATCGGGTGGGGTTCCAGGTACAGTGGAACTATTGAGCCTTCGACTCCCGACTGCAGGGAGACGGCCGGACTGCTTCCATGCGGATGGATGGGTGCATCAGAGTCTTCGGGTGGCCGTTCGTAACCTGAATGTCATCCCTGTGTCACATGGTGCATGAGTCGTTGTCTGGCGTCGGTGATGGGTATTGCGTGGTTGGGAGGGCTGGCCCTCGGGGAAGCGCCCCGGGTGGATTCGGAGTTGTTCCAGCTGGAGAAGGTCTGGCAGATCCATCTGAAGGCTTCGGCGGAGGAATGGGAGAAGATCGAGCCGAAGGGTGGCGGCGGTGGGTTTTTCGGAGGACCGGGAGGACCGGGCGGGCCGGGCGGACCCGGGGGGAGGATGGGACCTGGAGGACCCATGCGACAGATGGGACCCGGTGGGCCCGGAGGACTCGGTGGGCCTGGTGGGCCTGGTGGATTCAATCCGGCGCGATTCATGGCGCCGATCTGGATGGGGGCGTTGGACAAGGACCGGAGTGGTGGGGTGACGGAGCAGGAGTTCCTGGGGGCGTTTGGGCGATGGGGTCGGGAGTGGGATCGGGAGGGACGTGGGCACCTGGTGGAATCCGACCTCCGGGCGGGTTTGGAGAAGGACCTGTTTGGGATGGGCGGACCCGGGGGTGCGGGAGGACCCGGTGGACCGGGGGGTGGGGGGAGAGGCGGGCCGCGTCTGCTGGGTGCGGAGGGTGGGCGCAACGGGTTGAGTGGGGCGGCGGGCATCGAGTTTGAGTATGTGAAGGCGGATCTGGAGTTTGAGGGGACGGCGTTGAAGGACGTTGCGGTGCGATACAAGGGCAACGGTACTTATATGGGGTCGCGGATGACGGACAAGAAGTCGTTCAAGGTGGATCTGAACGAGTTCGTGAAGGGGCAGAAGGTGGGGGGTGTGGCCAAGCTGAACCTGCACAACAACATCACGGACAACTCATGGATGAATGAGCCCCTGTCCCACGCGTTGTATCGGGATGCGGGTGTGCCGGCCCCGAGGAGTTCCTATGCGCGGGTGCAGGTGAGTGTGCCGGGCAAGTGGACGAACCATGTGATGGGGTTGTATTCGATCGTGGAGAATCCGGACACGCGATGGGCGGAGGCGAATTTCGGGACGAAGAAAGGGGCGATCTTCAAGCCGGTGACGCAGCAGTTGTTTGCGGACCTGGGCGATGACTGGGCGAAGTACAACCAGATGTATGATCCGAAGACGGATCTGAAGATGTCGCAGCAGAAGCGGGTGATTGATTTTGCGCGGTTGGTGACAGGGGCGGAGGACGCGGAGTTTGAGCGACGATTGCCGGAGTTTCTGGATGTGGACGGCTTCAGCCGGTTCATGGCGGTGACGGTGTGGCTGAGCCATCTGGATTCGATCCTGGGGGTGGGGCAGAACTATGTGGTTTATCTGGATCCGAAGACGGATCGGTTCCGGTTTGCGCCGTGGGACCTCGATCATTCGTTCGGGAATTTCATGCTGATGGGCGGGCAGCTGGATCGGGAGCAGATGTCGATTTCGAAGCCGTGGATCGGTGAGAACCGTTTTCTGGAGCGGGTGATGGGGGTTCCGGCGGTGCGTGAGGCCTATCTGGCGCGTCTGACGGAATTCCAGGGCACGATTTTTCTGCCGGAGCGGTTGGCGAAGCAGGTGGATGGATTGGCGGCGTTGTTGCGGCCAATGGTGAAGGAGGAGAGCGGAGAGAAGTTGGAGCGGTTCAACCGACTGGTTTCCGGGGAAGCACTTGCCCCGGGGGGGTTCCCGGGCGGAATGGGCGAACCGGTCAAGCCGATCAAGGGATTTGCCGTGGCGCGGCACGAGTCGGTCGCGGCGCAACTGGCAGGAAGATCCGAGGGGAGATCGATCGGGGCGGGAGGAATGTTTGGGGGCGGCGGCGGAAGACGTGGTGGACCGGGTGGACCGGGTCGGCCTGGGGGTCCGGGCGGCCCTGGCGGGGCGGGTGGGCCGGGAGCCATGGGGCCGGGGATGATGTTGGCTGGGCCGATCTTTGGGATGGCGGATGGGGATCGGGACGGGAAGGTGACGGTGACGGAGTGGAACGGTTTGGGGGAGCGGTGGTGGAAGGCGTGGAGTGGGGGAGGGAAGGAACTGTCGATGGAACAGGTGGCTGAAGGATTGGCCAACGTGTTCCCGCCGGCGCCCGGGTCTGGACCTCCGGGACCGGGGCGGTAACAGGGTGAACGGGACTGCTACTGCTACTGCTGCTGCTGGTATTCCTGCTGGACGAGGATTTCGTCCTCGAGATTGAGGAACGGCTGGAAGATATAGGTTTTGAACAGGGCATCCCCGACCAGGTTGAGCTTGATCTGGATCTGGTCGAGGTAGTCGTGGAGACCGATTTCGAACACGTCCTCGACAGTGGAGTACTGGAGTTCGGCGAGGAGGCGGCCGCTGAGCTTTTCGGCGTCGTTGCTGAAGCGGCGTGGGGCGACGCCGGAGATGGCGCGGAGGGAGTTGTCGAGACGGTCGACACAGAACTTGAGGGAGCGCGGGAATTCGTCGGAGAGAAGGAGATATTCGGCGACGAGGCGTGGATGGACTTCAGAACCGTGGAGGGCCTTGTAGGCATCCCATGCGGAGCAGGAACGGAGGACGGCAGACCAGCCGAGGGCATCGGCCTGACTGATGGTGGCGGGCATGCCGCGTTTGGGGAGGGAAGCGTGCCGGATGTCGAGCATGCGGGTGGTCTTGTCACCGCGCTCGATGAATTTGCCGGCCTGGATGAAGTGCCAGCCTTCGTTGTGTGGGGTGGAGGCGTAGCTGATGCCGACGAAGGTGAGGGAGCTGGAGCGGACCTGTTGGAGGAAATCGAAGGGGCTGGAGTCCCACAGTTCGCGGGCTGCGGCGGAGCGGATGAAGAGGTAGAGCCGGTTGATTTCCTCCCACATTTCGGCGGGGACCTGATCCCGGACCATGCGGGTGTTTTCGCGGGCCTGGGAGATGGAGGTGGCGAGGGAGTTGCCGTTGCGGAGGTCGAAGAGGAGGAATTCGGTGACGGCTTCGCCGGTGGCGAGGGGGTAATGGGAGGCGAAGGTTTCCTGGTCACCGGTGCTTTCGACGACGGGCATCCAGTAGGCGGCGAGCTGGGTGGGGTCGAGGCGTCGGGATTCGAGGAGGAGCTGGAGGTTGACGTCGACGATGCGGGCGGTGTTGTCGGCGCGCTCGATGTAGCGGGAGAGCCAGTAGAGGCAGTTGGCGACGCGTGAGAGCATGGTGATGGGGCCGGATGAAGGTGGAGGGTTGGATGGAGCCGGTCTTATTCGTCGCCGAAGAGGACCCAGGTGTCCTTTGAACCGCCACCCTGGGAGGAATTGACGACGAGGGAACCCTTGTTGAGGGCGACGCGGGTGAGTCCACCAGGGACGATGACGGGTTTTTCGCCGTAGAGGATGAAGGGGCGGAGATCGATGTGACGGCCCTCGAACTTGTTGTCGCCGACATGGGTGGGGTGGGTGGAGAGGGAGATCATGGGTTGCCCGATGTAATTGCGTGGATCGGCCTCGATGCGTTTGCGGAACTCCTCCCTCTCGGCCTTGGAAGCGCGGGGGCCCATGAGCATGCCATAACCGCCGGATTCGTTGGCGGCCTTGACCACGAGCTTGTCGAGGTTCTCGAGCATGTATTTCCGGTCGGATTCCTCACTGGCGAGGAAGGTGGGGACGTTGGGGATGATCGGGTCCTGGTCGAGGTAGTACTTGATCATCTTGGGGACGAAACAATAGACGGCCTTGTCGTCGGCGACGCCGGTGCCGATGGAGTTGGCGAGGGAGACATTGCCGGCGCGGTAGGCGCTGATGAGGCCGGGGACACCGAGGGCGGAATCGCGGCGGAACACGGTGGGATCGAGGAAATCGTCGTCGATGCGCCGGTAGATCACGTGGACGGGTTGGAGTCCCTTGGTGGTGCGCATGAAGACCCGGGCATCACGGACGAGGAGGTCGCGACCCTCGACGATCTGGATGCCCATCTGGCGGGCAAGGTAGGTGTGTTCGAAGTAGGCGCTGTTGTAGGCGCCCGGGGTGAGCAGCACGATGGTCGGATCCGCCACACCTCCCGGGGAGATGTGCTGGAGCATGTTGAGGAGTTCCTGGGGGTAATGATCCACGGGCCGCACCCCGACCTCCTCGAACAGTTGGGGGAAGGTGCGCTTCATGGCCTGCCGGTTTTCCAGCACATAGCTGACTCCGGACGGCGTCCGCGCGTTGTCCTCCAGGACCATCCAACTGCCATCACCGCCCCGGATCAGGTCGGTGCCGCAGACATGGATGTAGATGTCCTTGGGAACCTGGAACCCGGCGAACTCGCGGCGGAAATGGCGGGCGGACAACACGTAATAGGAAGGGATGACCCCGTCCTTGAGGATGCGTTGTTCGTGGTAGAGATCGTGGAGGAAGAGATTGAGTGCGGTGATCCGCTGGATGAGGCCGCGTTCGAGGAATTCCCATTCCTTGGCGGCGATGATCCGGGGGACGAGATCGAAGGGGAAGATCCGTTCGGCGCCCTGGGAATCCCCGTAGACATTGAAGGTGACGCCCTGGCGGAGGAAGGAGAGGTCGATGTCGCTGCGCCGCTCCTCGAATTCCTCGGGAGTGGTCTGGGCGAACAGGTTGCGGAACCGCTCGTAATGGCGGCGCACCTCCGAGGGCGACGCGAACATTTCGTCGAAGAACCCGGCAGGATCGTACCCTTGCAGCACGTCAACGGATTACGCTCATGAAGAGGGCCATACAAGCCCGGGTTCCCTGGCGGCTTCAAAAACCGGTCATGGTAACGACAAGTCTTGTTTCACGCCGGTTCCTGCTGGCTGATGCAATGGAACGATCCAAGGCCCCAGATCAGTTCGGAGGAATCAACGCCGATGACCTTTCGGTCGGGGAATGCGTCCTGGAGGATCTCAAGGGCGCGCGGATCGTTGTCGTGATGGAAGGTCGGAACCAGGACCTGGCCGTTGGCAATGTAGAAGTTGGCGTAGCTGGCGGGGAGACGCTGGCCGTCGCACTCGATCCGGCCGGGAGTGGGGAGTTCGACGATCCGCAGGGGATTGCCGTCCTGGTCGGTCATGGACTTCAACCGGTCGAGGTTCTCGCGGAGGGGACCGTGATTGGGATCGGCGGGATCGTCCTCGACGACGGTGACGACGGTGTCGGGCGAGACGAATCGGGTGAGGTCATCGACATGACCGTCGGTGTCATCGCCTTCGATGCCATCGCCGAGCCAGAGGATGTGGGTGACGCCGAGGAAATCGCGCAGGTGCTGTTCGATGGCGTCGCGGTCGAGGTGGGGATTGCGGTTGGGGTTGAGGAGGCAGGATTCGGTGGTGAGGAGGGTGCCGCGCCCGTTGACGTCGAGGGCGCCGCCTTCCATGACGATGCCGGGTTGGAACAGGGGAAGGGAACGGAGGGCGGCGACGTGGGTGGGGATGGCGTCGTCGAGATCGAACGGAGGATATTTGTTGCCCCAGGCATTGTAGCCCCAGTCGACGATGGCGCGTTCGTGGCGGCCTTCGTGGAGGCGGGTGAGGAAGATGGGGCCGTGATCGCGGCACCAGGGTTCGTAGGCGGGGAAGTGGTGGAAATGGACGCGATCGAGGGGGACGTCGCGTTCGGTGAGAAGGCCACGGACCCACTGTTCGCGGTCGGCGTTCCAGACATTGATGTGGACGTCCTCGCCGGTGACGAGATGGCGGATGAAGGCGGCGTAGGCATCGGGCACGCCGTCATAGCGGCCGGGGAAGCTGATGCCTTCGGGGCGGGGCCAGGTGAGCCAGGTGGCGGCGTGGGGTTCCCATTCGGCGGGCATGCGGAAGCCGAGCCGGGCGGGGGTGACGATCTCGCTCATGAAGGGGGGATCATTGGGATGGGCTGGGGTGGATGGAAGCGGGATTGCAGGGTGGGGGCATGAGGCGGCAGGCTGTGGGGCCGGTTTTGGGCCGGGAGGTTGGGAAGGATGGGATGGTTGGGGAAGCTGCATGAGGAACTTGTGGAGGGCATTCGGTGGGATGGTGGACCTGGTGCGTGAACTGCGTCCGCACCTGCGTGCCGGTCGTTGGCTGTTGGTGGCGGTGGTGGGTTGTACGTTGCTGGGGGCGCCGCTGGAGATGTTGGGGGTGGGTCTGTTGCTGCCGATGCTGGGTTTCCTTGGGGGGACACCGGAGAAGAAGCAGGAATTGTTGGAGGGGGAATGGCTGCGTTGGATCCCGACGTTGCTGCCCGATCAGGGTCACACGGTCTATTTCGCGGTGTTCTGTGGGTTGATCGTGGGGGCATTGATCCTGAAGGGAACGGTGATCTATGTGGGGGCGCGGCTGAACGCGTTGTTGACGAGCCGGGTGGGGCACAACCTGCGGTCCGCGTTGTATCGGCGGCTGATGGGGGCGCCGTTGCCGGTGTTTGACGAGCACAAGGCCGGACACATCTCGGCGGTGTTCACCATGGAAACGGTGCGGACCCTCAACGCGATGGATTATGTCCTCGGGTTCGCCCAACGGGCGACCATCGCGCTGTTCTTCGTGGTGGGCATCATCTGGATCTCGTGGCAGGTGGCGGTGGCGCTGGTGGTGATGCTGGTGGTGATGTCGGTGGTGACGGGTTGGATTCACCGGCGGTTGAAGAGCATGGGTGGTGAACGGTCGACACTGTACCAGCAGTTGGGATCGGTCCTGATGGAAGCCTTTGCCGGGGTGCGGGTGGTGCGGGCCACCCATTCACAGGAGGAGGTAACCCGCCGTTTCGAGAAGCTGAGCCGGGACATCGGCGGGGCCGAACGACGGGCGACCCGCCTGGTGGGTGGATTGCAGCCGATCGTCGAGATCCTCGGGGTGACGGGTGCGATGGGGATGCTGGTGGGGGCGTATCATTTCCTGATCGTGCCGGGGATCCTGCCGGCGACGGAGTTGATGTATGTGGGGTTCCTGTTGATCCGGCTGTTGCCGTTGGCGTCGCAGTTGCAGGGGTTCACCGGGCAGTTGGCCTATAATCTCGCCGGGGTGCGCGAGGTCCAGAAATGGCTGCGGATCGAAGAATACCCGGCCCGACCCTTCGGCAGGGTTCCGTTCACGGAGATCCGGCAGGGGCTGGTTTTCGATGCTGTCAGTTTCCGGTATCCGAACGGGACCGTGGCGCTGGATGGGGTGAGTTTCCGGGTGGGAGCAGGTCGGACGGTGGCGTTGGTGGGGGCTTCGGGCTCGGGGAAATCCACGTTGGCATCGTTGTTGATCCGGTTGCGGCAGCCGACAGGCGGGATGATCCGGGTGGATGACGTGGATTACTGGGAGTTCGACCCGGCGGCGTGGCATCGGGGGCTTGGGGTGGTGGAACAGGAAGCGTTCCTGTTCCATGAATCGGTGCGGGACAACATCCGGATGGGAGTGCCGGAGGCGACGGAAGAGGCGCTGGACCGGGCGGTGAAGACGGCCTGTCTGGACGACGTGATGCGGGCGTTGCCGGCGGGGTTGGAGACGGTGGTGGGCGAGCGGGGAACGATGTTGTCGGGGGGACAACGGCAACGGTTGGCGATAGCGCGGGCGTTGGTGCGTGACCCGAAGCTGCTGATCCTGGACGAGGCGACGTCGGCCCTGGACAACGTTTCGGAACGGCAGGTGCAGGCGGCGTTGGATGCAGCGCGGGAAGGTCGGACGACGGTGGTGATCGCGCACCGGCTATCGACGATCCGGACGGCGGATTCGATCGTGGTGCTGGAGAAGGGGAAGGTGGTGCAGGAGGGAACGTGGGAATCGTTGTCGGAGCAGCCCGGGCATTTCCAACGCCTGCTGGCCGCGGCCCGCGATGGGCATCTGCAGGAGGCGCTGGGGTAGGGTGGGTGGGGAGTGGTCATGCCCCTTTGGAGCGAGGAGGGTCAGTCGGTTGGAGGAGGCTCAGTCCCGGAAAGTAGGGGCGGAGGTATCCACGGTCGATGGATGCAAGCCGGTCGGCTTGGGTCATCGCGTGCGACGCAATGACAAAATCCGGGATGAGTTGAACCCGAGGGCCTCCCTCGCGTCGGTACCGCAGGAAGATCTGCCCTGCCAGGTAGGCGGCTGCGGGTGAGATGGGGGAATAGATGATGTGGAGGCGGTCCAGGTCGGCTTGGGCCGATTCCAGGGTGGGGTAAGCAATCGAAAACTCCGCGAAGGCCACAGGGGAGATCAGAAGCTCGCCCTCCCCTGAGGCACGCTGAAGGCATTCACGCCAGCGTTCCCAACCCGATTCCCTTCGATAGAGGAGGATCAGGACGGAGCTATCCAACGCAGTTCGCATGGTAGCCCGGATCAGCGGCCCTTGGCGGGTGGCAACTTTACCTGACCTCGCATTTCATCCATCGCAGCGTGGATGTCCCTACCCTTCCAGGGATCAACGGCGTCGCGTCCAAACTGCTCCCAAGCCTTGGGATCGATGGCCTTGGTCGCCTTCAGGAAGGGTGTGGTCTCATCGAATTCGAGAACATCGCCGGGTTGGAGATGAAGCCGGTTGCGGATGAGAACGGGAATGGTGATCTGCCCCTTGGACGTAAGAGTTGCTCTCATTGCGGTGAAGTAAGGCGAACCTGTAAGGAATTCAAGGGTGAGAACGGTGGCGTTTGGTGTTCAGGGAGTGGAGGCGAAGGGATCGTGGAGGCAGTGGACCGGCTTGGGCGTTGGCAGGAGGTCCGGCGTCGACACCCGGACTGGCACCGCTGGTAGGGCAGGGGGCGACCTGCCCCGCGGGATGGTGAAAAAATCTTTCTCACGCTTTCCCAGATCCAGGATACGACGGTTGGAAACACGGCCCTGCCGATCAGCACCGAGATCACCCTGAATGGTCTCACCGGCGACATCGGAGTCACCATCAGTGGCGGCAATACCCTGCGCCCGTTCCTGGTGCCGGCGGGCGGATCGTTCACGGTGACCGACCTGACCCTGGCCAACGGAGTTGGTGATCGCGGGGGGGCGATCCGGAACTCTGGGACCCTCGTGGCGCGGCGCTGCACCCTGAGGAACAACGACGGCGGCAGCCGCGGTGGCGGTGGTGGTATAATGACCTTGTTGTCCGCCATTCTGACGCTGAACAACACCATCGTCGCCGGGAACCATATCGGTGACCCCAGGTTCCGGGACGCTGACCCTTTCCCATCTCACCTTGCGTGACGGGTTGGGCAACTACGGCGGAGCGGTGTGGAGTCTTGGGTCCCTCACCCTGCGGGCCTGCACGTTCATGGACAACCATGCAACGGTCGAGGGCGGTGCGGTGCAGGCGTGGGGGGATTCGCCGCTGTTTCAGGTCGAGAACTGTACCTTCCACGGCAACACCACCGACGGTCTTGGCGCAGCGATCAACACCGGTGCCGCCTCAATGACTTTCCGGCACGTGACCATCACCGGCAACCCGGGGCCGAGCGTCGCGGTCGCGCTGTGGAAGAACCCGCTCGCCCTGTTCAACTCGATCATCGCCGGCAATGGCACCGAGGGCATCGGGGCCGCCAACGGCGGCAGCTTTTCCCCCGCCAGCGCCCACAACCTTCTCGGCGCCGGTGCGGCCCCGGGACTGGTGAACGGGTCGAACGGGAACCTCATCGGCGTTGCCCCAGTGGATCTCCTTCTCGGTCCCCTCGGCTCCACTGGCGGAACGACGCCGACCGTTTCGCTGAATGCTGGCAGCCCTGCCATCAACGCCGGCAGCGCCGCTGCTTCCCTGGCCACGGACCAGCGCGGAGTGCCCCGCGACGCGTCCCCCGACATCGGGGCTTACGAATACCGCCGCCTTCTCGTCAACAGCCTGGCGGATCCTGCGGGCTTCGACCCGGGCGTCACCCTGGTCACGCTTGGAGGAACCGTCACGCTGCCGGACGCCTGGGAATACACCTACCTGCAGACCCTGTTCTACGATGCCGCCAACGACCGGGACGACGACGGGTTCAACAACGCCACCGAGTGGATGGCGGGCAGCAATCCGAACAGCTCGCCCAGCATCCCTGGCCCCACCCATGTCTCCCGCGTTTTTGGGTTCGGCCCGGGCCGTGGCCTCGATCTGAGCGGCAACTTCCTCTACGCCTTCAACGTCGGTCCGACGGGTGCGGCGGGGCAGGCAGGCGACGCGAACTTCACCGTCGACAGCGCCCCGGGCATCACGGTCCACACGCCCAACAATCCCATCGCCGACTGGAACAACCCGAACTTCGGCGCGACTGCCTCGGACGACGTCCTGGAAACCGTCTATCAATCCATCCGCTGGGCCGACCACCTGGCCAGTGACCCGGAGGAGAGGAAGCTGAGGGTGGACCTGGCGGGTCTCGTTCCCGGTCGGCGCTCCCGCTGGAAACATTCCCGATACCGGGCAATCCCGGGTCTTCAGTGAGACCGTGGAGTCCTCCCAGATCCAGTCCATCACCTCCATGCGGGTGGGTCTGCATCTGACCGGCACAACCGCCGGTTCGGGTTGGGCGGGTGACATGTTCGTCTCGCTCCATCGCGACCTGGGAAGCCAGACCGCCATCCTGCTCAACCAGGTCGGAGTCACCGCCGAAAATCCGGCCGGGTACGGTTATGACGGTTGGAACATCACCTTCGCTGACAACGCCGCGAACGGGGATGTGCATCTCGGCCAACCTCCGGGGACGGACACGATTCTGACGGTTGAATGGCGCCCCGACGGACGGTTGGATCCGATGGATGTCGCCGGGGCGGTGTTGCTGGCCCAGTTCAATGGGCTGTCCGGAAACGGCATCTGGCATCTGATGGCGGCTGATCTGTCGCCCGGGGGAACATGACCCTCTCGGGATGGTCGCTGGAGTTGACCGGTATTTCCGTCTCCCCGGTGCCCGAGCCGGGCGAGGTTGCTGCGGTTACGGGAGCCGCCCTGGCTGTGTTCGCGCTGTGGCGACGCCGCCAGGGCTGAGAGCCCGCCTGAAAACTCCCAGGGGCGCTGTTCCCGCGCAGGGCATCTGAAATCCGATGTAGGGACGGACGGCCGACCCCACTGCAGGCGACCGGCAACCTTCTTCAATCTTCAGTCTTCAAGCTCCCCCCTCACACATCGTAATTCAGCCAGGGGCCGAGCCAGCGTTCGAGTTCGGGTACGGGCATGTCCTTGCGGCGGGCGAGGTCGATGACCTGATCCCGTTCGATCTTGTCGATGCCGAAGAACCTGGATTCGGGATGGGCGAAGTAGAATCCGCTGACACTCGCCCCGGGCCACATGGCGAAGCTTTCGGTCAGGGAGATGCCGGCGTTGGTCTCGGCGGAGAGCAGATCCCAGAGGATCCCCTTCTCGGTGTGGTCAGGGCAGGCGGGGTAACCGGGCGCGGGCCGGATGCCGCGGTAGTTTTCCCCGATGACCTGTTCGATCGAGAGGTTTTCGGTCTGGCCATAGCCCCAGTCGCGTCGGGCGCGGTGATGGAGGTATTCGGCGAAGGCTTCGGCCAGGCGGTCGGCCATGGCTTCGGCCATGATGGCGCGGTAGTCGTCCTGGGCGGCCTTGTAACGTTCCACCATCTCCTTGAGCCCGATCCCGGCCGTCACGGCGAAGGCGCCCAGATGATCGGCCGGGGCCGGACCGGACTGGGGTCGCGGCGCGATGAAATCGGCCAGGCACCAGTTGGGGGTGCCGTCTTCCTTGTCGAGTTGTTGACGCAGGAAATGGAACCGGGTGGTGACGGTGGAACGGGTGGCGTCGGTGTAGACCTCGACATCCTCACCGATGCGGTTGGCGGGGAAGAAACCGTACACGGCGCGGGCGCGGAGCGAGCGGCGGGCGAGGATTTCCTTCAGCAGTTCCTGGGCATCGGCAAAGAGGCGGCGGGCTTCCTCGCCGTGTTTGGGATGATCGAGGATGGCGGGGTAACGACCGCGCAATTCCCAGGTGTGAAAGAACGGCGACCAGTCGATGAAGGGCACGAGATCATCGAGTCGGATGGGTTCGGCGGGTGGCGCGTCGGAGGCGCCACCGGACATGCCCGGGGTGCGCGGGGGCGGAGCGGTATCGAGACAACGGACGCCGAGGAAGGCGGGTTGCGGAAGGTCGGAATAGTCGAGGCGCGGTGCGCGACGACGGGCGTCGGACAGCGGGAGCAACTGTTTGCGGTTGCCCGAATGCTGGGCGCGGGCGGCATCCTGATCGGACCGGAGTTGGGCGACGAACGCGGGTTTCTGATCGTTGCTGAGCAGGGCCGAGACGACAGGCACAGCGCGGCTGGCGTCGAGAACGTGAACGATGGGATGGCTGTAGCCGGGAGCAATCTTCACGGCGGTATGGGCCTTTGAAGTGGTGGCACCACCGATGAGCAACGGTTGCTTCATGCCGCGTCGTTCCATCTCGCGGGCCACGTGCTGCATCTCGTCGAGGGACGGCGTGATGAGACCGGAGAGACCGACGATGTCGACGCCGTGATGGAGTGCGGCCTCGAGGATCTTGTCGGTGGGGACCATGACGCCGAGGTCGATGACCTCGTAATTGTTACAGCCGAGGACGACGCCGACGATGTTCTTGCCGATGTTGTGGACGTCGCCCTTGACGGTGGCGAGCAGCACCTTGCCGGCCGCGGAGCGCTGGTCGAGACCGCTGAGGCGCTTCTCCTCCTCCATGAACGGCATCAGGTAGGCGACCGCCTGCTTCATCACGCGAGCCGACTT
>DITU01000151.1 GCA_002422905.1 Verrucomicrobia bacterium UBA6176 | reverse complement strand
GTTCATTCGTGAAATCCGTCGTTCAGGAGAGGCGGTTTTGAAACCACGGATGGCCACGAACGGGGACATGGCTTCTGCGGAGAACATCGCAGAACCGGCTTCTGGATTTCGTGTGGTTCGTGAGTTTCGTGGTCCGGAAGTCCCTTGAACCTGTTGAGCCACGAAAGGCACCAACGATACGAAAAAGGGGTTGGAAACCCCATCGCGCATCAATGCAGAACCCGGTCTGAGAGGGATCGGGTCGGACGATGACTACCAGCGGACCTTGGCCGGGAAGAACTCGGCGATGAGATCTTCGTAGAACGGGCGGAGGGCCTTGGAGTCGGGTTTGGAATGGCTCTTGGTGTAGAGATCGTACGGATTGAAATCCTTCACCGCCTTGAGCAGGCGCCGATCCTGATCGTTGCACAGGTGATCGTACGCACCTTCGCGATGCCACGGATAGAACGAGTGGTATCGGAGCATGTAGAGCGATTCGATGGGGAGGTAATCCTTGCAGACCTGATAGATGTACTCGTCGTGGCCCCAGGAGAGCTGGACGGCGTCGAGTCCGCAGCCTTCCTCATAGACTCCGTTGCGGGTCTGGAACCGGGGAACGTGGGCGTCCGGGTTGGCCTCGAAGAAACGGGGGAAGACGATCTTGTCGGACCAGGCGCAACCGGTGGGGAAGGTGTCACCCACCACGGCCCACTGGGGTTCGCCCCAGAGACAGAGGATCTTGCCGAGATCATGGACGAAGCCGGTGAGGATCATCCAACGGGGTTGGCCATCGCGTCGGAGTTGTTCGGCGGTCTGGAGGAGGTGCTCCAGTTGGGACATGTCGGTGTCGGGATCACTGTCGTCGACCAGTTGATTGAGGTATTCGGCCGCTTCCCAGATCCCCATCTGCATCCGGTTCAACCCGAGGAATTCGCGGCGTTTGGCCTGGCCGAACTCGTGGGTCTGGTGGAGGTGATTGAGTCGATAGAACTCACGGACGGTGGGCCGGGCATCGGCTTCGTAATTGCGGAACTCCGCCGTCTTCTTCTCCGGATCGAATCCGACGGTAGGCTTGCGGACGGGAGCGCATTCCGCCGCGGTCTTGCCGGGTTCAGGATACCGTTCCTTCACGAAGTCCTCCCATTCATCCAGGCTCTGGAGGGGGGTGCCGGAATCGGGTGACGTGGTGTCGATGCTCATAATGGATGCGTGATCGGGTTGTGGATGAACGAGGCGGTCACCGGACACAAGGCCACAATTGGGGGAGATGGAAGGGGCGAACCCGGTTCAACGGCGCAGGGTGCCGAAGACCGATTTCAGAAGTTCAGTGGTGCGGGCGGCGGGGTTCTCCCGGATGCGTCGCTCTTCCTCCGCGACCAGGGTGAACAGGCCGTCCAAGGCCTTCTCGGTGACATAGGTGTCGACGTCGACGACAGGGGTGCGCAGGAGGGGGCCCATGGACTTGGTGCGATCAACGACCTGTTTGTACGCGGCGGTGGCACCGGTCCGGGATGTGGCATCCTGCACGATGGGCAGGAATCGTCGGCCGAGTTCCTGTCGGGTGGCGTCCTGGAAATAGCGGGTGGCGGCGTCATCGGGTCCGGTGAGGATCTTGCGGGCATCGGCCACGGACATGTTCCGGAGGCTTTCAGTGAAGACTTCTGCTGCGGCGGGCACGGCCTGTTCGGCGGCCTGGTTGAGGGTGAGGATGAAGTTGTCGGCGATGCGATCCTGTCCGACGGAGCGCAGGGTGTTTTCGATGCGACGCAGCGATTGGGGCATGGGGATGCGCACGTTGAGATTGGTGAAGAAGCCATTGGTGCGACCGAGGGTGGCGATGGCCTGATCGAGTCCGCGACCGAGCGCTTCCTTCAAGCCGAGGGTCATCTGTTCGGGCGAAAGGTTGGCGAGTGGAAGGGTGGCGACGTTGGGCGTGGTGGCCGGGGTGGTGGCGGGAGCTGAACCGCGGAAGAAATCGAAGAGACCGCGACGCTTCGCCGGAGCCGGTGGTGCCGGGTCCTCGGCGGCGACGCCCTGGAAGATGAAGACGGCGAGGAGAAGGGTCGGGAAGACACGGATCCGGGAGGCGGGGGAAGGGAATTTCTTCATGGTCGACCTTATGCCGGGCATGGGCGGGGATTCAAGGTGGGGTAAGGGTTGGAGCGGTGACGTTGGGTCATCGAGAGAGTGGGAACGGCGAGTGAATCTCGCCGCTCCGGGAAAGGGCATTGGGTGCGGAATGAATTCCGCGCTCCTGAGTAGGGGGCGACGGTCGCTCAGGCGATGGGGCCGAAGAAGCCGGACCACCAGCGCGCGCCGCCGAAGATCCAGACCACGGCGCCGACGGTGAGGTAGGGTCCGAAGGGGAGGCGACCGGACCATTCGCGTCGGCCGATGGCGATGAGGGAGACGCCGACGACGGCGCCGAGAAGGGAGGCGAAGCCGAGGGTGAAGAGGGTGGATTCCCAGCCCAGGAAGGCGCCGATGGCCGCCATGAACTTGACGTCGCCGAATCCCATGGCTTCGCGGGGCAAGACGATCTGTTCGGCCCGGGCGGAAAGGAACGGTTCCTCGGTCGGAACAAAGGCATCGGGACCGACACGGAGTTCGCGGATCGAAAGGGCGATGTCGGCGACGGGATAGCAACGGTCGGTCATCTGCACCTGGCGACCGGACAGGCGGATGGTGTCGCTGTCCCGGTAGAAGATCTCTGAAAAGGGAATGTCGCGGTCGGGAAGACGCACGCCGTCCTCGTGGAAGACGACGAGGGAATCGGGTTCGAGTCGGATCTTTTCGCGGCCGAACAGGAGTTTGCCGAGGCGGACGACGCCATAGACGACGCCGAATCCGACGGCGATGCCGATCATGCTGCGGAGGAGGGCCTGGGAGGCGGAGGTGGAAAGGTGAAGACCGGGGGCGAGGCCGGAGAGGAGGAAACCGGCGACGGTTCCGCCGATGGTGATCTGGTCGGGGATGATGAAGTGTTCGAAGTCAATGAAGGTGGCGACGATGAAGGCGGAGAAGAGGACGCAGAGGGCGAGGGCGGTGGCGGGGTCGCCGTGGCCGAAGGTGAGCCAGGGGATGACAAAGGCGGCGGAGGTGAGGAGTTCGACGGCGAGGTAGCGTGGGGAGATGGGAGCCTGACAGGAGCGGCATCTGCCACGGAGCCAAAGCCAGGTGATGACCGGGATGTTGAGGCCCCAGGGGATGCGGTAGTTGCAGTAGGGACAATGGGACGGGGGATTCACGACCGAGAGGTCGCGGGGCATGCGATGGATGCAGACGTTGAGGAAGGAGCCGATGAAGGCGCCGAGGATGGCGAGGACGCCGGTCCAGAAGTGGAACGGCATGCCAAAAAGGCTGGGATGGGCCAGCCACCAATCGATGAACCGGGGGTTCATCCGTAGATTTCCTTTTCGAGGGCGGCGCGCATGAGGTCACGAGGGGCGGTCTGACCGGACCAGAGATCGAGGGCGGCGGCGCCCTGATGCAGGAGCATGCCGAGCCCATTGGCCACGCGACATCCGGCCAGGCGCGCGGCGGAGAGCAACGCGGTTTCAGCCGGCCGATAAATCATGTCATAGACGCCATCGGCCCGGTTCAGTGGGAAGGCTTCGAGGTCGATGGGCAGGGGATCGGTCGGGTGCAGTCCGGCGGAAGTCGCGTTGAGGATGATTTCGATGGAGGAATCGGGATACCCGACAGCCGCGTGGACGGCGGGGTAACGGGAGGTGATTTCGTCGGCGAGTGCGGCAGCCTTGGATTCCGTGCGATTGACGAGCCAGAGCTCGGACACGCCTTCATCGGCGAGACGGAGGGCGGCGGCGCGGGCGGCACCGCCGGCACCGAGCAGGAGGATGCGGGCGCCGCGGGGTTCGATGGCGAGATCTTCGCGCAGGGAGAGAACGATGGCATCGGCGTCGGTGTTGTAGCCGCGACTGCGCACGGGGCCCCTGGGGTGATCGATCTGGCCGATGGGCCGCCATTCGCCGGAGGCATCCTGTGCTTCGAAGACGACGGTGTTCACGGCGCCCCAGGCTTCGGCGGACGGATCGAGGACATCGACCAGGGGCAGGGCGAGGAGCTTGTGGGGGACGGTGAGGTTGAGTCCGACGAAGTGCATGGCCCGGGCGCCGGCGATGGCGGCGGGGAGATCATCGGGGGCGACCTCACACGCCAGGTAACGCCAATCCAAGCCGAGTGCGGCGATGGCGGCATTGTGCATGGCGGGCGAGGCCGAGTGCCGGATGGGCTGGCCGTAGACCGCGACGATCCGGGTGGAGGCCCGGATCGGCTGGGGATGGGACGGCGGGTTCAATGGGCGGGATGATCGTCGCGTGAGCGGGCGATCTCATCGTTGGTGAGGGCGTTGTAGATGATCCACTGCTCGTTATGGAACGAGCCGTCGGGGCGGAAGGTGAGTTTGGCGAAGAACTTCTTTTCGAGATCGATGAGGAGTTGTTCGTCGCGGGTGCGGAGCCGGTCGAGGACCTGGGGATTGCAGACCACCTTGACCTGGAAATCCGATTCGTCGCGGGGCCGTGCCTTGAGGAGGGCGGTGAGCTTGCGTTGGATTTCGACGGACATGGTTTCGGCGGACTTGATGAAACCGCGACCGCGGCAATGGGAGCAGTCCTCGTAGAGGGATGACTGGACGGACTCGGTCTGGCGTTGCCGGGTCATCTCCATGAGACCGAGCTGGGAAAGCGGAAGGACGTGGGTCTTGGCCTTGTCCCGACGCAACCCGTCCTTGACCCGCTGATAGACCTGTTGCTGGTCCTTGCGGTGTTTCATGTCGATGAAGTCGAGGACGATGATGCCGCCCATGTTGCGGAGGCGGAGCTGGCGGCAGATTTCGTCGGCGGCTTCCAGGTTGACCTTGAGGATGGCGGAATCGTGATCCTTGCCGCCCTTGTGTTTGCCGGTGTTGACGTCGATGGCGACGAGGGCCTCGGTTTCGTCGATGACGAGGTAGGCGCCGGACTTGAGTTGGACCTGGCGAGAGAAGGCGGACTCGAGTTGGCGTGAGATGTTGAACCGGTCGAACAACGGTTCGGCCTCGTTGTAGAAGTGGATCTTCTTCACCGACCGTTTCGAGATCCGTTCGATGGCCTCGCGGATGTACTCAAACTTCGGGTTGTTATCGATGACGATGCGGGTGACGTCCTCGGTGAGGAAGTCGCGCACGGTACGTTCGATGAGGTCGGGTTCCTGGAAGACGCAGGTGGCGAGGGGTTGGGCCTTGATCTTGGCCTGCACCTGGGACCATTCCTCGAGGAGCATGGCGAGGTCGCGGATGAAGTAGCGTTTGAGCTTTTCCTCGCCGGCGGTGCGGACGATGACGCCCATGCCTTCGGGGATGGAGAGTTCGCGGACGATCTTCTTGAGGCGTTGGCGTTCCTCGTGGCTCTCGATCTTGCGGGAGATGCCGGACTGATCGGAGTTGGGAAGGAGGACGAGGTAACGGCCGGGGAGCGCGAGGTTGGTGGTGACGCGGGGGCCCTTGGTGCCGATGGCGTCCTTGGTGACCTGGACGATGATTTCGGATCCGGGCGGGAACAGGCGGGGGACATCCTTCTGGGTGAACTTGGGTTTCTCGCGGCGTCGATCCCGGGGTTCCTCGCGTTCGATGATCTCGACGTTGGAATCGAGGGAATTGGGGACGATGTCCCAGTAATGGAGGAAGGCGTTCTTTTCGAAGCCGATGTCGACAAAGGCGGCCTTCAGGTTGTCTTCGAGATTCTTGACCTTGCCCTTGAAGATCGACCCGACGAGCCGGACGTCGTTGGTCCGTTCGACGGTGAACTCCTCAAGGCGACCGTCTTCGAGGACGGCGACCCGGCTTTCGAGGGGTTCGGCATTGATGATGACTTCCTTGATGGTCTTGGGCTCGGGATCAATGAGGTGCTTGACCTTGCGGACCACTTCCTTGACGGCGGCCTTGGCCTTTTCGATGAGGGTGCGGGGGGCGGCTTCGGCCGGGCGACTGCGGCTCGGCTCACGGTCGGATTCGCGATTGGGTTCGTGTTCAGCGCTGCGGTTGTCGCGGCGGTCGGGCGGACGTTCGCCACTGCGTTCCGGGGCGCGCTCCGGAGTGCGGCTGCGCTCGGGGCGTTCGGCACGTTCGGGGCGTTCGGGGCGTTCACCCCGGGTGCCGCGCCCGCCGCGCCCCCCCCGTCCATCGCGCCCATCGCGTCCATCGCGTCCATCGCGTCCGCCCCGCGCCTCGCGGGAATCCCTCGGATCCCGTGAGCCGCCGCGGGACTGGGATCCGCCGGCGGGATGGGAGGATCGGTCGGGTTCGTCGGCGCGTTCGGGTCGGGAGAGGTCGGGATTGCGATAGGATTGATCGCGACCGGAGGTGGTGAGGTCCGGGGCGTGATCGTGTTCGGTGTCTTCGGGGAGACCGGCGGCGACGTTTTCGGCGCGGCGCACCTCGGCTTCGTAGCCGCGGGTATCGAAGACGCGTTCATCGGAGGCGCGGCCGCCGATGGTTTCGCCGCGGGCGGAGGAGGCGGAGCTGGTGGACTGGCGGTTGCCGAGTCCGCCGGTCGGGCGGAAACGGGCCGGACCACTGTTCTTGCGGAAGGTCTGGTGACTCATGTTGGGGGTGGTTCTGGAGATGGAGGAAGGGTCGTGAACGGTCAATAATGCCGTCGATTCTGGTGAATGTTCTGGAGGATGCCGATGGCCACGAGCGAGCAGACCACTGAGGTTCCTCCTGCGGAAAGCAGGGGCAGTGGGATGCCGGTCACGGGTGTCATGCGGATGTTCATCCCGATATTTACGAAAACGTGGGTGAAAAGGAGGGTGACGACCCCGGAAGCGAGGATGCGTCCGAGTCGGTCACGGGATTGGGAGGCGGTCTTGACGCCGGAAAAGAGGACGAGCGAGTAAAGGCCGAGGACGGCGACGGATCCCATGAAGCCGGTTTCCTCGGCGATGACGGAGAAGATGAAGTCGTTGTGGGCGACGGCGCGTGGGAGGTAGCCGAGGGCGCCCTGGGTACCTTGGCGCCAGCCTTTGCCCCAGACACCGCCGGAGCCGACGGAGATCATGGCCTGATCGACGTTGTAGGTGTTCTTGCTCTTCTCGGCCCGGGCGGCGATGCGCTGGGCTTCGGTGGCGTTCTTCGGGGCGAAATCGAGGTTGAAGTACACGAGCAACCGCCGTTTCTGATAGTCCTCCAGTTGGATGAAACGCCAGTTCGGTGGGGCGAAGAGCACCTCGACCAGCACCAGGGCGACGAGGCATCCGCTGCCGATGAGGAACCGGGCGAGGAACCGGGTGGGCACACCCGCCACGAGCATCATGACCAACGCGGTGGGCATGAAGACGAGGGAGGATCCGAGATCGGGTTGCTTGACGATGAGGGCGAAGGGGAGGAGTGCCATGCCCAGGGCCTTGGCGAAAAGGGCGGGCGAAGCCAGTTCGTTGACGGGGCGGGACAGGAAATTGGCGAGGGCGAACAGGAAGGCCAGCTTGGCAACTTCGGAGGGTTGGAACTGGATGGGACCGAGATCGATCCAGCGTTTGGCGCCGAGACGTTCGACTCCGAAAAGGTAAACGCAGACCAGGAGCAGGATGGAGAACCAGTAGGCGGGCAGGGCCCAGCGGGCGAGGCGCGCGTAGTCCACGAGACAGAGGACGGCGACGAGTCCCAGACCGAGGACATAGGCCATGGATTGGCGGACGGCGGTGTAGTCGAACCAGGCCGCGTTTCGGGCTGTTTCGGCGGCGCCGGTGGCCGAGAAGATGAAGGCGGCGCCGAAGAGCATCAGGCCGAAGACACCGACCCAGAGCGGGCGGTCGAGCCAGCGTTCGCGTTGGGCCGGGGTGTTGAGGGCGGCGGGAAACATGGTCAGTTCTGGCCGAGGTTGCCCGCACCGCGTTCGCGGTCCCGGATGTATTCGTAGATGCGCCGGGCCACCGGCGCACAGGTGCCTCCGCCCGAACTTCCGCTCTCGATCATCACCACCACGGCATAACGCGGGGATTCATAGGGAGCGAAGCTGGCGAACCACGTGATCTTGTCGATGAGCCGGCGGCCCGCCTTGATCTCGGCGGTGCCGGTCTTGCCGCACACGGCAAAGTCCTTCACCCGGGCGGCCTTGCCGGTGCCTTCCTCCGACGCGACGTCATCGCGCATGGCGGCACGGAGGATTTCGAGGTGTTCCCGTCGGATGTTGAGCTGGGAACGGATCTGACCGGACTGGAACTGTTCGACGGGGGCTTCGGAGAGGGGATCGCTGGGTTCGATGCGGTCGATGAGGCGGGGCCAGAAGAGGGAGCCGCCATTGGCGACGGCGCCGACGACGAGGGCGAGTTGGACGGGGGTGAGGGTGAGTTCCTGGCCGATGCTGAGGTTGGCGGTCTTGCCGCGGATACCGCCGGCGGGGACGTCCTCGACGGCGGGGATCTGGCCGGTGGCTTCCTCGTGGAGCCGGAGCCCGGGTTTTTCGCCGAGATGAAGGCGACGGGCGTAATCAAGGAGGGGTTCGATGCCAAGACGGAGGGCGTGGTCGATGAAGTAGGCGTTGCTCGACTTGATGAAGGCGCGGTTGAAGTCGTACTCCCCGGCGGAGGCGGTGTCGTCGATGGTGTGGTTCCGGCCGATTCGGTAATAGCCGAGGGTGCGCATGCGGTCGTGGACATTCTCGGTGGTGAGGATGCCGTGTTCGAAGCAGGCGAGGGCGGTGACGATCTTGAAGGTGGACCCGGGGTTGTAGGAGCCGTAGGTGGCGCGGTTGAAGAGGTATTTCATCTTCGGATCGAGCAGCCGGGCGTATTCGTCATGGCTGATGCCATCGATCCAGTCATTGGGTTCGTAGGCGGGAGCGGAGGCGACGGCGAGGAGGTCGCCATTGCGGGTGTCGAGGACGACGACGGCGCCGCGTTCGTCGTTGCCGACCTGGGCGAGGGATTTTTCGACGACGCGTTGGAGGCCTAGGTCGAGGGTGGTGACGAGCGAATGCCCCATCACGGGTTCGGCGAGGACGATCTCGCCCTGGCGATGCCGGTAGCCGGAGCTGTTGATGAGGATGCTCTTGGCGCCGGGAAGACCGCGGAGTTGACGGTCGTAGGCGGATTCAAGCCCGACCAGGCCGCGGTAATCGCGGAGCCGGTAATCGAAGGCCTGGTCGTCTTCGGAGGAGGAATCGTGGGGGCGCACGGCGCCGATGATATGGGCGCCGAGGGTGCCGTGGGGATAATGGCGGACGGGAACGAGTTCGAGTTCGACGCCGGGGATGGACCAGCCCTGTTCGGTGAGGATGGCGACCTGGGCGGGGGTGAGTTTGTTGAGGATGGGGAAGGGCAGGGCGCGTTGGCGGCTCCAGTGGGTGTAGAGATCCTGCTCGGTCTTCACGACCTCGACGCCGAGGCGTTGGTTGACCTGGGCGATGACATTGGAGAGGACGGTGAAGCGGGCCTGGCGTTTGAGCCATTCGCGTTCGGTGGCGGTGATGACCACCCGTTTGGGTTGGCGTGAGAAACGGCTGGTGATGCGGGACCAGAGGGTGGGCGTCGGGGCTGGAACGACACCGCGTGCCGCGAGGAGTTCGAGGCGGAGTTGACGTTCCTTGGCGGCGAACTGGGGAAGGAGTTCGTCCAGGTAGACGTCCAGCCGGTAGCGCGGCTGGTTCTCGGCGAAGGCCATCCCGTTGCGGTCGACGATCCGGCCGCGCATGGCGGGGAGGCGGACGGTCCGATAGGACTGGTTCTCCTGACGTTGTCGGTAGCGGTCACCGGCGATGACCTGGACCCGCCAGAGACCGCCGAGCAACAGGAGGAAGCCGGCCACCAATCCCCAGGCGAGGATTCGCAGCGGGCGGTCGCCCCGGTTCAGTTGGTCAAGGACGAGCATGGGTCAGTTGCGGCCGCGTTTCATTTCCCGGTTCATGCCGTAGGGGACCGGATCGGCGGGTTGATACTCAAACATTCCCCGGAGTCGGTCGAAGAGGAGGAAGCAGGCGGGACAGGCGACTCCATTGAGGAGGCCGAGGACGATGAGTTGGCGGAGGGTGAACCAACCAAAGGCAGGATCCTTGCCGGTGAACTGGAGGATGCCGGCGGTGACGAGGGGAACGGCGATGCCGCCGGCGAGACCGAGCCAGAACTGGGCGTAGCGTTGTTCCCGGAGAAGGAGGTGTTGCCGGGTGTTGAGAAGGAACCCGAGGGCGAACAGGGCGGGAACACTGACCCCGACGCGGGAGCCGGAGAGCGAGTCCACCCAGAGCCCGGCAAGGGTGGTGAGGAGGGCGACGACGATGACGCCATGGGTGAAGGCGGCGTAGACGACGAGTGCGGGCAACAGGGTGGGTGGGGCGCCCAGGAAATCGCGGAGGAAGGTTCCCTGGGACTGGGCGTAGACGGCCAGCCAGGTGACGAGGAAGAGGAGGATTGGCGAGAGCCAGTTCATGGCTGGAGCACCCAGACTTCCTCGAGGCGGTTGAGGTTGGCGCCGAGCCGGAGCCGGGCGGTGGTGTAGAGGCCGGCGCTGGCCGGGCGGGTATCGAGGACGCTGCCCACCGGCAGTCCCTTGGGGAACACCCCGCCGTCGCCACTGGTGACCACCCGATGTCCGGCAAGGATCTGCGGGCTGTTCTGGAAGGTGTTGAGTTCGACGATCCCGGCTTCGGTGGTGGGTTGGGGTCCCTTGATCGTTCCCTGATCCCGGGTTTCCGCCACCAGGACCGAGACCCCGCACGCGGCATCGCCGATGAGCGCCACCTGGCTGTGACTGAAGCCGACGGTGGCAATCCGGCCCACCAGACCGTCCGGGGTGATCACCGCCTGGTTCACCTGGGCGCCTTCGCGGCTTCCGTAATCGATCAGCAACGTGCGCCACCAGGTGGTGGGTTCGCGTCCGACCACCCGGGCCAACCGGGGTTTCCAGGGACCGCGCGGCAGCGCGCCGAGCTGGGTCCGGAGCCGGTTGTTCTCGGCCAGGGCATCGGCTCCCTGGGCGGCCGAGATCCGGAGCGTCACGTTCTCCTGTTCGAGTCGGCGGACCTCGGAGACGAGGACGGAACGGGGAAGGAGATCGTAGGAGGCGCGGTCGACGAAGGACTGGGCGGAGGAGGACAGGCCGAAGAGGGGGAGGAAGACGCCGCCGACAGCGAGCTTGAGGCGGGCGGCGGCCCCGGCTGGCAGGTTCAGGAGAACCAGCAGGAGCAGGGCGACGGAGCCGAGGACGATGTAATGGGTGCGTTTGAACACAGTTCGTCCCGTGTCATCCGGGGCGAACGCAAGTCGAAGAGGACAGATGCCGTGTTGGATTCATGCGCGGAGGGTCATGCGGTTGAAGACGCCACCCGCTTGAGGAACGCGAGTTCCTGAAGGACCCGACCCGTGCCGGTCGCCACCGCGCTCAGGGGATCGTCCGCGATGTGCACCGGAAGGCCGGTCTCCTGGGAGACGAGCCGGTCGATGTTGCGGAGCAATGCCCCGCCGCCCGCCATGACGATCCCGCGGTCGACAAGGTCGGCCGAGAGTTCAGGAGGGCAGCGTTCGAGCGTGATGCGGACCGATTCAAGGATGCTGGAGAGGGGTTCCTTCAGGGCCTCACGGATTTCCTCCGAGCGGACAGTGACGGTTCGAGGCAGGCCGGCAGACAGGTCGCGTCCCTTGACCTCGATGGACAATTCCTGTTCGAGGGGATGGGCCGACCCGATGCGGATCTTGATCTCTTCGGCGGTGCGTTCGCCGATCATCAGGTTGTGGGCCTTTTTCATGTGCGCGACGATGGTGTCGTCGAATTCGTCGCCTCCCACGCGGACCGACCGGCTGAACACGATGCCGGCCAGCGAGATGATGGCGATCTCGCAGGTGCCACCCCCGATATCGACGATCATATTGCCGGCTGGTTCGTGGACCGGGAGGCCCACGCCGATGGCCGAAGCCATGGGCTGTTCGATGAGATAGACTTCGCGGGCTCCGGCATGGGTGGCCGAATCCTTGACGGCGCGTTTCTCCACCTCCGTGATGCCGCTGGGGACAGCGACAACGACACGGGGAGCGATCAGCTTGCGATGGTGAACCTTCTGGATGAAGTGCCGCAGCATCGCCTCGGTGATCTCAAAGTCGGCGATGACCCCGTCCTTCATGGGACGGATGGCAACAATGTTGCCGGGCGTCCGGCCAAGCATGCGCTTGGCTTCTTCGCCCACGGCCAAAACGGTCGTGGTCCCCGCCTGGATGGCGACGACGGAAGGTTCACGCAGCACAATGCCCTGGTCCCGCACGTACACGAGTGAATTGGCGGTGCCCAGATCGATCCCGATGTCGTTGGAGAAGAGACCTTTTAGTTGCGCGAACATGAATTGTGCCCAACGAGCACAACGCCACACTGCGGTTCCACGCCCCTCACGGTCAAGGGCGCCGTGTGCGAGGCATCATCAGGGGGTGCATCCCGAAGCTGTTGGCGAGCACGAGTACGATGGGTCGCACCCCGTGTGCCGATGAGTTCGTATCGCGTACTCGTACTCGTACTCGTGATCTCCCCATTCCCGGCCCAAACAATGGAGGATTGGACGGCGACCGGACGTCGCCGTTCCCGTTCCTACAGGATCTCCCCGGCCCTGCGGCCCTGGCACAGGCGTCGATAAGTCGCCATGGCCAGCAAGGGCCAGGCATTCCGGTACATGTCGTACTTCAGATAGAACACCTTCGGGAATCCTGTCCCCGTGATCTCCTCCTCCGACCACGACCCGTCCTCGTTCTGGGTCTCGATGAGATGCTGGATGCCGCGGCGAAGGCTGGGATCGGACGGATCGCCCATCGCGCACAGACCCATCACCGCCCAGGCCGTCTGCGAAGGAGTGCTGGGTCCGGCACCCTTGTAAATGGGATCATCGTAGGTATTGCATCGTTCGCCCCATCCACCGTCCGGCAACTGGACCGACCGCAGCCAGGCCGCGCCCTTCTGGATCCAGGGTTGATCCATGTCGATCTTCAACGCGCTCAATCCCCGCAACACCTGCCAGGTGCCGTAGATGTAATTCACGCCCCACCGTCCATACCAGGATCCGTCCGATTCCTGCTGTCCGCGCAGGTAATCCAACCCCCGCCGGATCTGCGGATGCTCGACGCTGTAGCCTTCGTATCCCAGCAGTTCGAGGATGCGCGCCGTGATGTCCGCGCATTCGGGATCGAGCATGGCGTTGTGGTCGGCGAACGGCACCTTTTCCAGGATGCTCTTGGTGCAGTCCTTGTCGAACGCCGCCCAACCACCATCCCGACACTGGAAGGCCATCATCCAGTCCATCCCCCGCTTGAACGCCGCATCGCGCCGCTGCGGTTGATCCGTCGGCACCTGCCGCAACGCCAGCAGGACCATCGCAGTGTCGTCGACATCCGGGTTCCACTGGTTCTTGAACTCGAACACCCATCCCGAAGCCTCCACATCCACCGGGTTCTTGTGGATCCAGTCGCCCCGGAACCGGATCTCGTGGTCCATGATCCAATGCGCCGCCTTCACCATCTTCGGATGATCCGCCGGAACTCCCGACTCCCGCAGGCACATGGAAACGATGGCGGAATCCCAGACCGGCGAGAAACAAGGTTCAATCCGGACGGAATCCGGGGTCTCGTGCTGGAGCCGCAGGAGTTCCTTGTGGGCGCGCACCACCTGGGGATGGTCATCGGGATATCCCAGGGCCTTGAGGGCGATGAGCGCATTGAGCATGGCCGGGAAGATGGCGGCGAGGCCGTCGCTGCCTTCGAATCGTTCGAGCATCCAGGCTTCGGCACGCTTCAAGGCCTTCTTGCGGAAAGGATGGAGCCCGCGGCGGTTGACCCATTCTGCCAGTTTGTGGAGCCGGTCCAGCCACAGGAACATGTTCCGCAACGAGAAATCGAAGTATCGCGGCCGCAGGGCCTCATCCAGTTGCCATTTGCCGTGCGGATAGAGCTCGTCGAGCGAGACGTTGACCGGGCGGGTGGGGCGGAAGTGATTGATGATGGCCAGCGGGACGAGCATGGCGCGGGACCAGTTGCTCATGTCCCAGAAGTTGACGTGGAACCATTTGCCGATCAGCAGCACTTCGCTGGGGATGGTGGGGACATGGTTCCAGCCCACCAGGCCGATGAGGGCAAGGTAGAGCTTGGAAAAGGTGTTCATGCGGGGAACACCGCCCAGGGCGCAGGCGACCTCCCGGGCCTTGAGCATGTGGGGTTCGGTGGCGGGAACACCGGCCAGTTTCAGCGCCAGGTAAGCCTTGATGGTGGCGTTCACCTCGGGCGGGCCATTGGGATAGATGTTCCAGCCGCCATCGGGAAGTTGCCGGGCAAGGATGTGGTTCACCGCCTTCCGTTGCCACGCCGCATCCACGTGACCCCACCAATGGTAGAACGCCACCATGTCCGCCACGAGCGTGACATCCACCATCAGTTCGCCCACCCAGTATCCCTCGGGCTTCTGTTCGGACAGCAGGTAGCTTTGCGAGCGGGTGATCGACTCGTCCAACCCCTGCACGGGACTCCCGGTCGGGCTCCAGGCAGGCTTGTTTTCAGTCGATGGCACAGCGGCCGGTCTCAAGGACATCCCGTCGAGCATGCGAATGTCGACCGAGGTGTAAAGGGGGTTTTGCGGAGTGACCGTCGATCCGAAGCATCCTCGGATGCACGGAGTGAGGGGCGGAGCGGCGAGGTTTGCTCGCCGTCTGAAGGCGACGGCGACCGGACGTCGGCGTTCCGGGGCGTGTTTCACGCGGAGGCGCGAAGAACGCGGAGAAGGCGGGAGGAGAAGTGCCTGGCGCAGTTCATGAGGGAAGAGCTCTGTGTCCTCTGTGAACTCTGTGGTGAAAACCTGCCGGTTGGGGAGGACAATCGAGATGCGGAATGAATTCCGCGCTCCCGGGGAAGGATCGGAGCCGCGAGGGTTGTTCGCCGTCTGAAGGGGACGGCGACCGGAGATCGCCGCTCCGCTGGTTTCGCGCGGAGCCGCAGGGAACGCGGAGGAGGGGGGAACTGTCCCTGAGCCGGAACGATGCAGTTGGATCGGTCTTTCCGGCTGGATCTTCTTCCGCAATGCCTTCGTCGTTCGCTCGTTATCCCGCAGTGCGGGACGCCTCGCTCACTCCCCGGCCTGCGAAAGAATCTGCTGCGCCGCCACTTCCCTCCCAACTGCATCGTTCCGGCTGAGGATTTCAAACCACGAAACAGACGGAAGGCACGAAAAGGGAGGGGCGTTGCATCCCAAAGTTGTTGGCAAGCCCAAGGGGTCTCACCCCGTGTGCCGACAAGTTCGTACTCGTACCCGTGATCGTTATCTCCCCGTTCCCGCCCAGCAGCTTCGGATGCGCGGCCTTGCTCCCCGGGTGCAGGGGTTGGGGACAACACCCCAGCGCGGTCTCAGCTGGAATGGGTACGGTCCGGATTGGGGTGCAGCATCCTTCGAAGGTTGAACGGATGAAGACCAAGTGGGGTGCCGCCCTTGAAGGCAATCACTTTTTGAAGATCGGATGCAAATGAACAAGCGATGGATGATGGGATGGATGGCGGGTTGCATGGGGGTGGGGACCATGGCCTGGGGAACGGAAAGCGCGACGCTTTGGAATTCAACTGGCGCCGGGGGCTACCCGCAGTCGGTCCAACCGTCGCCACCCGATTTCAACTACACTCTCGCGGACGACCGGCCGGGTCCTTGGAGTACCTTCAATTCAACCGACCTGGCCCAATTGGAGTCGGGAACCCCGGTTGCAGGATTCCAGGGGCCAACCCTCGGCCAAATGTCGGTATTGGAATGGGTCCCGACGGGAATGCAGGGAACCCTGGAGTCGTTCCGGTTGAGCCTGATGTTTCGCGCCGGCTCGCAATACGACGCTTCCCACGTGTCGGGAGGCAACCATACCATCGACGGATTGCCCACCAGCGTGGGTCTGACAGTTCATGCACTGGAGAATCCTTCACCGGTCCCGGACCCGTTTCCGGCATCGGTCGATTGGTTCAACAGGGACGTGGTGGCGAGCGTGAAGGGCATGCTGATTGGGCCTGGCGTTGTTGCGAGCCAGTCGGCAACAGGCAGTGCCACCGTTCCCGGTACGGAGACGGTCCACTACGATTTTGTGCCGGGGGCAGACACGGGTCTTGATGAGTTGGGTCCCATGACGCCAGGCGGGGCATCCCTCCCCGTCTGGTTCTCAGCCCTCGGTACCAGTGTGAGTTCCCCCCAGAATGGCCTGGAAAACCTGGCCTGGGGACGTCAGACGCTGAGTCTCAACTACACCTTGGTCCCTGAATCGGACTGGGCATGGGTGGCTCTGCCCATGGTGATCGGCGCCTGGATCCTGCGCCGGCGGTTGCAAGGGTAGGGCGGGATCGCCCGGTTACGAACAGTCCACCCGAAGCCATCAGGCCAATACGGAACGATCCACTCCGCAACGGGGTGGGAACACGGTGCCGATGATGGGGGAAGTGAGGATCTGTGTCGGGCTTTTGTGTTTTGGCACCGAGATCCGGATGTACGGTGCATGGCCGGTGCCGGGTTCACACCGTGAAGAGCGACCCACGGACGTGTGACGTCGGGATCAAGCCTAGTGGTGAACCACTACCCAATAACTATATTCTCTTGGCGGGTATCAGGTTCTTTCCCCCACAAGTATCGGGGATCGTCTGGCTCCCGACAGCACTGGCTCCAGCTCATGGTAGCCGCGCTCCAACGGGGTCGGTTTGGCATCCACTTTGATGGTTGGTGTCAGAAGATCAGGGTTCGTCGGGGGTGGTCTCGGGATCCTTGAGGGTCCCGGGGCCCGGGTTGAAACAGAAATCAGTTAAAAGTGCCTGAATCCGTGTGGGAGCAGTCCGGTGTGCAAGCCGTGATTGTGGAAATTCTGACGGGACAAGGCGTTTTCGGGAGAAACACAGATATGCAGAATTCAGTATCCGGCTTTTGGAGCCAGTTGATGGGTCGTTGGGGGAAGAGTGTTGTTCTGGCAGCTGCCGGGGCGGGCATGTTCGCCGCTTCAGTGTCCGCCGCCACGGTGAGCTACAGTGCCGACAGGCCTGTTTCGCGGACGTCGTGGGCCGACACATTGGTGGTGCCTCGCTTTGATGGGGCGCTTGGAACGCTGACCAAGGTGACGGTGTCCTTCTCGGGGCAGAACTTCACCCGGACTTCCGTGGAGAGCTTTGCTTCCCAAGCGAATAGTGTATTGAGCGGCGCGGTGGTGACTCTGACCTTGCAGACTCCAGGGCTCGGATCCCTGCAAATCGCCCCCAGAGTGGAGTTTTTCAACCAGTTCACCGAATACGACGGCCTTAATGATTATGCTGGTACCTCCGGCATCATGAATCCGACGCTCGAGGCGTCAGCGAATGGGGCCCGTGTTTTGGTTCCCGGAGTTGACGACGTCAGCTCGTTTGTCGGTCTGGGTGATGTGACGTTCTCCGTCAACGCCGCCGGATCAACGATCCTGCAAGGAAGCGCGGAAGGGGGCACTTTCCGCTTCCTCCGGGTTACTGAGGCGGGTGCTGGAGTGGTGGTCACCTACGAGTATGACGAACCCGTCCAGGACGAACCGGTGCTCGGAGCGCTCGGTGACCGTGTTTGGTTGGATTACAACTCCGACGGAGTGCAGGACGCGAACGAGCCGGGTCTGAAGGGCTGGACGGTCACGCTGTTGCAGGACGACGTGGTCATCGGTTCCCAACAGACGGGCGATGATGGAATCTACCTCTTCACCGACCTGCCCTTGGGCACCTACACGGTCCGTGTGACCCCGAAGAGCGGTTACACCCAGACCTTTGACCTCGACGGTCTGCTGACCGCCCATGTGGCGACGGCGTTCCTCGACCTGGGTGAGACCCGGTTGGATGTGGATTTCGGTTACGATTGCTTCTCGGCCAGAATTCCTACTGGCACCGGTTGCACCCCTGGTTTCTGGAGCAACAGGAATGGTCAGGCGTTGATCCGTCCCTCCGATCTCGCCGTGTTGACTGCCCTGAAGTTGGTGGACAACGCCGGGAACGATGTCGACATGATGGATCCGACCACCCTCAACTTCGGTGGTTCCGGGCCGGCTTCGCTTGATGAGGGCAAGGCCGTTCTGAGAGTCCTTCTGCGCAACAGCAATGCAGTCAACATGGCGGCGCAGCTTTCCCGCCACCTCGCTGCCTTCCAGCTGAATGTCCGCTGGGGCTTCATCAGCGGTAGCCGGACCTTCAGGCTGAACGGCAGCACCGTCACTGCCCAGGAGTTGATCGTGTTGGCCAATGCGACCCTGAACGAAGCGTCCTACACCCCGTCGGGGCATCCCCTGCGCTCGTACCAGAGCGCCATCAAGGATATCCTGGATGCCGCCAACAACGCCGCCCGTCGGTAAGGGTCGGTGCTGAGCAGTGGCTCAGGCTATTGCAAGTTTAATGGGCCGGAGGAGATTTTCTCTTCCGGCCTTTTTGTCGTGCCGGGGATCCGCGGCTTGAACCTCGGCATTTCATGCAACTCCCCGCGCCGGCGAACGCGAAGCGCTCCCGGAGTGCGGTTGTCCTCGAATCGTGGTCAGAATCGGGGATGGGGAATGGTTCATCATTCGGATGATCAAAATGATGCTAACGCGGTTGCATGAAACTGTTTCGAGGATTGAATGACCCTTTGGATTCGGTTTTTGGGAAGGATTAGACGAAAGCTTTTTTCGGTTCGACACGTGAACCGGATACCCAATTGGGCTTTTGGCTGGTGGGAACAGGCAAAAGGGTCACCACAGGGGACAGAGAGAGCAGAGAGGGGATCGTAGATCCTGGGCGGTCGGGTGGTCGGCGTGCTGTGCCAGCATCCCGGAGGGATGCCAACCATTAGCCAAGGGTTGAGCGAAGCGATTCCCTGGTATGGCGCGGATCTGGAGAACGATCCCGGAGGGATCGCAGCAGGGACGGGCTGGCTTCCCTCCGGGATGCGGATGGGTTGAGGACGTTGGTCCGGTGGTACCGTCGCTTTGCTACTCAACCGACGGCTAATGGCTTTGAGCCCTTCGGGTTCGAGCAGGTTGTACTGCGGCGAATGGGATCTCGACGGCGAGGCGATTGGCTGGCGGGTGAAGGGAGCCCTCCCCGAATCGCGTGGGAGCGCCTCATGCACATCCGATGTCCGTAGTTCGTGTTGAAGGCTTTTGTCTTGAGTCGCTGGGGCAAACCTCAGTATACAGAAAAGAGTATGAATAATCGCGGGAAGATTGGGGTGGCACTGGCGGTCATTGGAACGGGGGTAGCGATGACTTCAAAAGCCGCCGAGACAGCGACAATCTGGTTCGATGTTCCCAACACGGGCTCGAATCCGTCGCTGACCCAGCCTGGGGTACCCGTGTGGGTTGGCGTGGGGTACACAACGGTTTTGGCGCAGATCCTTGCAGACAACCTTCAGGGAGCTTGGAATTCGTTTTGTCCCCTTTGCTTGACTCGTTTGAGCCTGTTGGACGGGTCTGACCCGATCCAGCAGGGGCTCACCGTACCGACTTTGGATGGGTTGTTTACTCTCCTGAATGTTCCTGCGGGCCTGCGGGGCGATTTGGTTTCGGTGCAGCTCAATATGACCCTCTATACAAGAATTCAGTATGATTTTGCGTGGGATCAAGTGTCAGACGATCAGACCGGCCAGTCTATCAGCACCACGGTCACTCTGGAGGTACGGGATCTAAAAGTTCCTCAGGATACGGCAGTCACGGGAACATTTGACGTTGAGGCGCCGCCAGGTGTTCTGGTGGACCAGGACTTCACCTTGACGGCGACCGGTGTCGACATTGGCGACGGTACAACCTATCCACAGTTTGTTACTCGGGTCGTTGAGGCCAGTCAGGTTGCGCAGGTTTCAATTACCAGTGGAACCAGCTTCGATATCTTCAATGATCCGACCTATCAAACGGCGGCATTGCCCATCCAGTTTCTTGCTCCTGCAACGGGTGAGGGGGATGGAAATTACGAATTGACTCTGAACACTTGGGGTGGAGCCGTCTTCAGCCTCACCTATACCTGGATTCCTGAATCCGACTGGGCGTGGGCGGGATTGCCGGTGGTGTTTGGGGGCTGGATGTTGCGGCGGCGGATGGTCAGTGCGCGGCAGCAGAACGCGGCACAGGTCTGATCAGGGTTACTTGCAGCCATGCAAAACAGGGCGGCCTTTGGGCCGCCCTTTTTCGTGTCGATGACCAGCAACCGGGGAGTTCAACCGTTCCCGGTGCCCCTTCAGGGCACGGATCCGGCGTGGGACAACCCAGGGCATTGGTCGCCAGGCTCCCTCAGCCCTGGNNTTCCGGGTCCCCGTTGGGGACAGTGGCGCCCGCGGCGGTCGACAATCCATGGGAACCACAACCGAAGCCGGATGATGTTGCCGGTTTGCCAACCAACCCGGGATGCAATCGCCTCGGGATGATTCACTTCGCTCCCACCGCCGAATCCCTCTGCAATCCTGCTTCCGTTCCGGTCGGCATCGGAGTGATTCTCAGCCCATGCGATTCCCGGGTTCGATGGCGATGCTGTGCACTGTCTCCCTCGCGATGCAGGTAGTGGCCGGGTCGGATGACAAGGCGAAGGTGATCGTCGGTGGGGCAGGGGTGAACCGGTCTCCGTCGGCATTTCAACCCGATGCAGATCCGGGCGGGGGTGGGTACAGGACGGAAGTGACCAACGGAACGGTGCGCGTGCCCGTGGTGGTGGTGGGCGGGACACCGTATCAGCGGGGATGGCATTTCGGGCGCTTGATGAAGGACGAGATCCGGCAGTTTGTGCCGGCGGTGGTGAAGGGTTTCCAGGGAGAATTGAAGGTGGACGAGGCGACGTTGGATCGGGTGTGGGCGGCGACGTCGGGCCATACGGATGACCGGGTGGAACAGGAGATCCTGGGGGTGGCAGACGGGGCGGGGTTGCCGGTCCGGACCCTGCAACACGCGCATTGTCTGCCGCTGCTGATGCCGTACTCGTGCAGCAGCATTGCGGCGTGGGGATCGGCCACTTCGGACGGGCACTTGTATCAGACGCGCAACCTCGATTGGTCGCTGGAGGCGGGAGCGCATGAGTTTCCGGTCCTGTTGGTGCAGTTGCCGGTGGAGGGGCAGGCGCACGTGATGCCGACCTTCGCCGGGGTGATCGGGGCGCATTGCGGCATGAATTCCGCCGGGTTGGTGCTTTCGGAAATTGGCGATGCAGGGAAGGCGGAGGCGCCGTATGACATCCATGCGCCGCATTTCACCACCTGGTTTCGCACGCTGCTCTACGATGCCCGTTCCTTGACCGAGGCATTGGAAGTGTTTTCGCGCACGCCCCAGACCAAGCGATATCACTTTGTGTTCGGGGACGGTCGGCAGGATCGGCGTGCGGTGAAGATCCGGACGGACACCCGGGCGCAGGGAGCGGATCGGATCCGGATCTGGGCGGATCGGGAAAGCACGGACGAACTGGCGCCGGATGTCCTGTCGTGTGTGGTCTATCACGATGAAGGTCGGGGAGCGTTTCCGTCATTGGCGAAGTCCCGGGGCAAGCTGGACGGACCGGCGTTGGTGGCGATTGCGAACACCATTCCGATCAAGGGTGGCAACGTGGTGAACGTGGTATTTGACGGGACGGCGTTGCGGTTGTGGGTGAGCTATGCGGGAGGAACGCTGGAAGCGTATCAACGACCGCCGGTATTTCTCGATCTCATGGCGTTGGACGGCGATGGCGATGGACAACCGGACATTGTGGAGGGAGCAAGGGATCGGGACGGGGACGGCCGGTTGGACTTCTTGCCGCGGTGAGTTGGCGGGAGTCTCGTGACCTCGGCTTCCACGGGAGAAGGGTGGCAGACGACGTGAGGAGGCTTTGACTGGAAGGAGTCTCGTGACCTCGGCTTCCACGGGGGAGGGGTGGCAGACGACGTGAGGAGGCTTTGACTGGATGGAGTCTCGTGACCTCGGCTTCCACGGGCGGAGGAGTCGGGTGTCGGAATGATGACTTAGATGGCGATGTGACGGCTTTCAGGCAAAGAGGGGACGGAGCGCGAGGTAGGCATTGCGTGGAGGGTGGAGGCAACGTTCATGCTGGGATCTCGGAGTTATCCATCACATCAATATCAATTAAACATGACCAACAACAGTCGACGCAGT
>DITU01000077.1:21022-32209 GCA_002422905.1 Verrucomicrobia bacterium UBA6176 | reverse complement strand
TCCTCCGGCCCTTCAGGCCGACCGGGCCGGCTCGATGCATCTCCTCCCGCCAGTGGCCGGGCGGGGAGGATGGGATGGCAAATGGCTTTTCCGGGAAACGGGATCGGTTCACGCTGAGCCCATGACATCCCTTTTGAAACGTCTTGGCGGAATTGCGGCCGTATCCCTTGGACTGTTGACCACATGGACGGGAATGGCGGCGGGTTTATCGGATCAGGTGGCGATCCAGACCTGGACGTTGAGGAACCTGACGTTCGACCAGGTGGTGGAGTTCGCGCAGCGCCATCAGATCAAGGATCTGCAACTGATCCCGAACCATCTCGACTACAACAAGGAGTCGAAGGAACAGATTGCGGCGAAGAAGGCGAAGCTCGAGGCGGCCGGTTTGCGCGCCTACACCTACGGGGTGGCGGGCACCTCGATGAACAAGGAGGAGAACCGGAAACTGTTCGAGTTCGCGAAATACATGGGGATGAAACTGGTGGTGGTTGAGCCCGGCGACTTCCGCATCTGGGACAACCTGGAGGAACTGGCCAAGGAATATGACATCAAGGTGGCCGTGCATAACCACGGGTTGAAGAGCCTGTACGGCAATCCGGCCGTCGTCCGCCAGGTCATCGGGCATCGCGACGCCCGCATCGGCGTCTGCCTCGACATTGGCTGGATCACCAGCGGCCATTTCGACGCCGCCCAGGTCGTGCAACGGGATTACAAGGGCCGCGTGTTCGACATCCATCTCAAGGACAAGAAGGTGAACAAGACCGCCGCGGGCGATGACGTGGCGACCGACACGCACGTGGGCGAGGGCGATGCCAATTACAAGGGTCTGTTCAAGGTGCTGCGCGAGACCGGTTATACCGGGCGCCTGGCCATCGAGACCGACAGCGGCGAGTTCGCGCGGCAACCCGATGAATTCGTCCGCAAGGCCAAGGAGTTCGTGGCGGCGAACGATGCGCCAAACGCCAATTGATGCCGGCGCATCCGCAACCGGCCCAGGCCGCACGGCGCCGACGGATCTGGATCGGATTCCTCCTGCTGCTGGTTGCGGTGGGTGTCCGGGCCTGGGTCCGATTCAGGCCGAAGCCGCCCATTCCCTCCGTTGCAGCGACCGCATTGGATCCGGGTTTCTGGAAGCTCGGTGAGGCGGGCGGACACGAGGCGGCGGTCGAACTGGAACGTCTGCTGGGTTTGCCCGGGCTGGATCCGGAAGACCGGGCCGACCTGTTGATCGCACGGGCCATGGCCTCCACGCACGACACGGAGTTCGCCCGTCCGTTCGACAAGTCCGCCGAAGTTCCCCTGCGCCGCACTGCGTCCTTGCTGTTGGGAACGACGCTGGCCGCGGAAACCGTCGCGCGTCCGGCCGACACCGCAGCGTGGCAAAAGGCATTGGCCAACGACGGTGACCGTCGACATGGCCGCCGCCTGTTCCTCTCGCCGCAGATCGGTTGCGCCCGATGTCACCTGGCGGAAGGACGCGGGAGATCTGCGGGTCCGGATCTGAGTCAGATCGGCAAGGTCCAGGATCGAGGGCAGATCATCGAATCGATCCTCGAACCTTCCAAAACAGTGGCCGTGGAACATCGGGGACAGGAGATCGAGACGACGGACGGCGACAGCTTTGTCGGGATGCAGGTCCGGCGTGAGGGAGGCGAGGTCATCTGGCTGGGGGCGGATGGACGTCGGATGTCGATGCCGGAAGCCGATGTGGCGCGGATCACGGACCTGGGATCCTCACTGATGCCGGAGGGGATGGGAGAATTGTTGGGGGTGGAAGAGTTCCGCGATCTCGTGGCGTACCTGGCGGGATTGGGGCGGGAGGATTGAGCCTTTGGAGTCGACGGAGCGGGCGTGCCATCGGCAGGTTCGCGCAGCGCGCCCCATGTCCGTAGTAGATCCCCAGACGAATCCGGATCCCGGTCCGGCCGATGCCACATCGGCTGGAGCAAAGGCATTTCTGTCACGCGGCCTGTTGCTGGACCTGGAGGTGACGACCTCGGGACGGATCAGCGAGCTCGGAGCCATCCTCGGAGCGGAACAATGTCGGGATTCAGGACCAGCGGGACTCAGGATCCTGGCAGGGATGTCAGCCCGCGCGCAGTGGGTGATCGGTCACAACGTGGTGGCGCATGATCTCGAACGGATCCGCATCACCAGCCCCCAACATCCCATCCTCGGATTGCCGGCGATCGATACGTTGGTGTTGTCGCCCCTGACCTTTCCGCACAACCCATATCACCGGCTGGTGAAGGACTATAAGTTGGTGAAGGAAAGCGCGAACAATCCGGTGGAGGACGCGCGCCTGGCGGGAGTCTTGTTCGCGGACCAATGGGAGGCACTGAACCGGATGCGGACCGATGAAGAGGACCGGTTCCGATTCCTGCATCATCTGTTGACGGAACCGGAGGGGGAATCGGATCGGATGGCGTCGGGATTCGCCCGATTGTTCGAGGCTATAGGTGCGGTCCGGCCGACGGCGGCCGAGGCGAAGGGGTTGATCGAACGATGGCTCGGGCGGCACGGCTGCGTGCAGGCGTCGATCCCGACGGAGGCATGGGCGACACGGGACGGTCGGCATGCATTGGCCCATGCGTTGACGTGGCTGGGGGTGGCGGGTGGAACGTCGGTGCTGCCGACCTGGGTCCGCAGGAGCCATTCGAAAACGGCGGACTGGATCCGGATATGGCGCGGGGTTCCCTGCACGGATGCAGCGTGCGGATGGTGCCGGGTTCAACACGACGCCCGGATGCAGTTGAAGCGTTGGTTCGGGTTCGAAGATTTCAGGGAAGAACCCAGGACATCGGACGGCGGCTCGTTGCAACGCGCCATTGTCGAAGCGGGCCTGCGGGATGAACCGTTGCTGGCAATCCTCCCGACGAGCGGCGGGAAGTCGTTGTGCTTCCAATTGCCGGCGCTGGTGCGGCACGTGCGGACCGGAGCGCTGACCGTGGTGGTGTCGCCGTTGCAGGCGCTCATGAAGGATCAGGTCGACGGACTGATCCGTCGGACCGGCAATGCGGCGGCGGCGGCCCTGTACGGCCTGCTGACTCCGCCGGAACGGAGCGATGTGCTGCGGCGGATCCAGTTGGGGGACATTGCGGTGCTGTACGTGTCACCGGAACAATTCAGGAACCGTTCGTTCCGCAGCGCGATCGAGTCGCGGGAAGTGGGTACGTGGGTATTTGATGAAGCGCATTGCCTGTCGAAGTGGGGTCATGATTTCCGTCCGGACTATCTGTATGCGGGACGGTTCATCCGGGAACTGTCGCAGGAATTGAAGGTGCCGGTGGCGGCCGTGGCGTGTTTCACGGCGACGGCGAAGCGGGAGGTGCAGGAGGAGATTGTGGCCTACTTCAGGAAGGAGCTGGGCCTGGAGATGCGGGTGTTCGAGGGAGGCGTGGGCCGGGACAACCTGGAGTTCGCGGTGGAGGAAACGGGCGAACACGGAAAGCTCGGCCAGGTGGAGGAGTTGTTGGAAGAACACCTGAAGCTTGGGAAAGGCGGCAGTGCAGTCGTATTCCGATCCCGCCGCAGCCACACCGAGGTGACCGCGGAATACCTCCGCGGCCAGGGCTGGAGCTGTGAGTTCTTCCATGCCGGCCTGACTCCCCCGGAAAAGAAGCGCATCCAGGACGAATTCATTGCCGGCCGCGTGCAGGTCATCTGCGCCACCAATGCCTTCGGCATGGGGATCGACAAGGACGACGTTCGCCTCGTGATCCATGCGGACACCCCGGGATCCCTGGAGAATTATCTGCAGGAGGCGGGACGCGCAGGACGCGACGGGCGACGCGCCCGATGTGTGCTGTTGTTTGATGAGGAGGATTGCGAGACCCAGTTTCGCCTGGGCGCCCTGTCCGAGTTGGGACGGCGTGACATCGCCCAGATCCTGCGCGGCTTGAGAAAGTCGGCGAAGGGTCGGGATGAAGTGGTGATCACCAGCGGCGAGATCCTGCGGGATGAGGAACTGGACGTGAGCATCGATCCGGCGGGGACGATGGCGGACACGCAGGTGCGGACGGCGGTGGCGTGGCTGGAACGGGCGGGATTCATCGAGCGGAACGAGAACCTGACGAACGTCTTCCAGGCGCGGGTGCGAGTCAGGACTCTGGACGAGGCGGAGGTTCTGATGGCGCCATTGAGCCTGCCCCACACCGAGTCACGCCTCTGGCTGGCCATCCTGCGGGAGATCATGAACGCAGATCCCACCGACGCCCTGTCGGTGGATCAACTGGCATTGCTGCCGGAGTTCGCGGCGCTGCCTGCCAGCCGACCGGCGGAATCGCTGGGACCGGCGTGGGTGTCCGCACGGATCCTGAAGATCCTCGACAGCATGACCAAGGCGAAGCTGTTGGAACGGGACACCCTCCTCACGGCTTATGTGCGGTATAAGGTCGCGGATCATTCGCTGTTGAGACTGCAACGCGCGATGCGCCTGGAACGGGCGTTGATCGATCTGTTGACCGGCGAGGAAATGGATCCGTCGGAGCGCGAATTGCCGTTGTCATTGAGGCTGGTGAACCAGCGGTTGCTCGATGCCGGCGAGGACAGTTCACCCCACGCCCTGCGCAAGATCCTCGGCAGCCTGTCGCAGGACGGTCGCGGGTTCGCCGGACAACAGGGCAGCTTCGAGATCCGTCATGTGGAACAGGACCGGTCCCTGGTGAGGATCCGGCGCGGCTGGGCATTGATCCGGGAGCTGAGCGAGCGACGGCACAAGGCGGCGGGTCTGGTCTTGCACCGATTGATGGCGGAGATCCCACCGGAGACGGATCCCCAGGCGGATGTCCTGGTGAAGTTCACGTTTGAACAGCTCCAGGCGGCATTGGAATCCGACCTGGTGCTGCGGAAGGAATCACCGGACCTCAATGCGTTGGTCGAACGTTCCCTGTTATACCTGCATGAACAGGCCGCCATCGAGTTGCGCCAGGGCCTGGCAATCTTCCGCTCCGCCATGACCATCCGGTTGAAGCCGGATCGGAACGGCCAGAAGTACGGAGTGACTGATTTCGAACCGTTGGCCGCCCATTACCGCGAACGGATCCTCCAGGTCCACGTGATGGGCGAATACGCACGGCGCGGCCTGGAGCGGATGGAGGAAGCGATGCAACTGGTGCTCGCCTATTTCCGGCTCGGTCGGGAGGAGTTCGTGCAGCGTTATGTCCCGTTGAAGGCCGCCATACGCGAACACGCCACCACCGCAACCTCCTATGAACGCATCGTCACCGACCTCGAAAATCCGGATCAGATCCGGATCGTGACCGCACCCTTGCGGAACAATCTCCTGGTGCTGGCCGGGCCAGGCTCAGGCAAGACCCGGGTGGTGGTTCATCGCACCGCCTACCTCCTGCGGGTGTACCGGGTGCGGCCACGATCCATCCTGGTGTGTTGCTACAACCGGATGGCGGCCATTGAACTGCGCCGGCGCCTGGTCGGGTTGGTGGGTGAAGATGCGCGAGGCGTGACGATCCTGACCTATCACAGCCTGGCGTTGCGGTTGCTCGGACGTTCCATCGGCCGGAATGCATCGGCTTCAGAACCGGTCGATTTCGATCAACTGATCGTGGAAGCCACCGCGCTGTTGCGGGGGGACCGCGTTCCGGCCGGGGTCGAGGCCGACGAGATCCGCGACCGGTTGCTGGCCGGGTTCGAACACATCCTCGTCGATGAATACCAGGACATTGATGAACGGCAGTACGCGCTGATCGCAGCGTTGGCAGGACGCACGCTGGAGGATCCGGACCAGAAACTGTCCATCCTGGCCGTGGGTGACGATGACCAGAGCATCTACCAGTTCCGCGGCGCCAACGTGGAATTCATCCGCCGGTTCAAGCAGGACTACGACGCGACACTTCATTACCTCGTCGAAAACTACCGGTCCTCGCGCCGGATCATCGATGCCGCCAACGCCTTGATCGCGGTGAACTCCGATCGGATGAAGGGCGGACATCCGATCCGGATCGACCGACGCCGGAGCACCCTGCCGGCGGGAGGTGATCTGGAATTGTCGGATGCACTGACCCGGGGCCGGGTGCAGTTGATCGGGGTCGACGACGCGTTGCACCAGGCGGAAACGGTGTGGGGCGAAATCCGGAGGAAACAGTCGATCGCACCAGGCAAATGGTCCGATTACGCGGTGTTGTCGCGGGAACATCGGGACCTGGCCTTGGTGCGGGCGGTGTTGGAACGGGAAGGCATTCCGGTGCGATGGCGCGCCGATCGGCGGGGTTGGCCGAGACTGTCGATGCTGCGGGAGATCCACGCGTTTTTGTCGGCGGTGGAAGCCCGGGCGCGACAACGGTTCACGGGGCCTGAACTGGAAACGCTTCTGGAACAATCCCGGGCGGCGGCGGGGCCGGACAATCCGTGGGTCGCCCTGCTGACGGAGCTGATCGGGGCATGGAAGGACGAGGTAGGCGACGCGCCGATGCCGGCGATGGAGTTGGGGCAATTCCTGCGGGAAGCGTTGGCGGAAATGCGACGGGACGCGGAAGTCGGGGATGGCGTGGTGCTGTCGACGGTGCACGCCGCGAAGGGAACGGAATACGATCATGTGCTGCTCATCGGGGCGTGGGCCGAGCCGAGGAAGGCGGAGGAATCGGAGGAACAACGTCGGGTGTTCTATGTGGGCATGACCCGCGCCCGGCGTTCATTGACGATCCTGGACCAGACCGCCATCCGGCCATCGTTGCCGGGCCAGATGTTGGCGCCGGAACTCCTGCGCAGGGAAGCAGCCCCGGTGGAGGCCGATCCCGGAATCCGCGGGCGCTCCTATGAGGTGCTGGGCCTGGACAGCATCTTCATCAGTCACGCGGGCAAGGCGCCGGATGAAGCGCCGATCCATCACCATCTGAAGGCGCTGCGGCCCGGCGACCGATTGACGGCAAAGCGGGCGGCGACGGGATCCGGAACCGTGGTGGCCCTGGTGGATGTTTTCGGCAATGAAGTGGCCAGACTTTCGGCGGCGGCAACCCGCACCTGGGAACCGCGGATCGAAAGCATCGCCGAGATCCGCGTGCGGGCCCTGGTCCACCGGTTTCCGGAGTCCGAGGAAACGTTGGGGATCCGGATCCGGGCCACTTCCTGGGAAGTGCCGGTGGTGGAGATGGTGTGGAACTCGGACAGGCCTTGATAGCCGGCTTGCCGCGCCAGACCGCCGTTCCGCCAGCCAGGGGAAGTTGGGTTCTGGGAATCGGTGGATCCCACATACCCGTCGTCGTGATCGTACCCGGTCGATGGGTTTCGAGTGCGAGTGCGAGTCCGACCGGCGCCAACCGCACCTCCAGTTTCTACAGCCACCGATACCCCGTCGGATCCCGCCCACAGACTGCTTCCAAGGTCGTGGCCAAACGTCGGACCAAGGTCGTTGGATGAGTCGCCGACAATGCGAAGCGGAACAGTCCCCCGACCGGTCCGCCGGGGTATCGGATGAAGGGTGGTTGGATCCCGGCAGCGATCAACGCCCGTTCCATTGTCCGGGCACGTCGCGCATCGATGGGTGCCACTCCAAACACCGCTCCTGCATGGCCGCTTGGTTCAGCGCCTTTCAATCCAACCAAGGCAGCCGCCAGCAACGACCGGTGCCCGGCCAATCGTACCCTCCATTCCGCGCCGTGCCGGTCCAACAACTCCAGCACGCATGGAATGGCCGCGGCATACATCGGGGGAATGGGCGTGCTCGACCGGGCGGCGTGACTTCCCGACCACACCGCCCGCGCCACCCACGCCGGTCCGGCCACCACGCCGCCCTGAAGCCCAAACGCCTTGCTCAAGGTGAACGCCCGGATCACACGCCGATCCCGGCAACCCGCCAGTTCCATCACACCCCGGCCGCGTTGCCCCACCGTTCCAATCCCGTGGGCATCGTCCAGCAACAGCCAACCGGCCCGGGGCAAGACTTCCAGCCACGCATCCATGTCCGGCATGCGCCCGGTCAACGCGCCCAATCCGTCCATCATCACCAGGGGGCGCGACCAGCCACGGTCATCCAACTCCGTCGCCAACCGATCCATCGCCACGTCCTTTACCCAGGGCAATCCGCTCCCCGCCGCGGCATCGGTCAGGCACGGATGTCCTCCCGCCGCCACCACGACCCCGTCACAGCGCGCAGCCAATGCCTGGGCCGCGACCAATGGCGCGGTATAACCACCGGTCGTGAGCACCGCGCTTCCCGTCCCCAGCCATCCGCCCAGCGCGCGCTCCGCCTCCCCATACACCGCCAAATTTCCCGACGTGATCCGGGACGCCGCCACATCCAAACCACCGCGCCCGATTTCACGGGTCATCTGCTTCACGACCGTCCGATTCCAGGACAGCCGGAAGTAATCGCTGCCGCCGAAATAAGCACGGAGCGCGTTGCCTATCCGGACGTGATGGGGTCCTGCGAAATCCGGATGGACCGGAAGCCGTGTCGTCACGGCGCCAGTCGAGCCCAACCGTTGTCCGGGGTCGATCCCGGATGCGACACGCCTTCGGGGACCGGGCAAATAGCTCAATCGATTATCCGCAAGTCTTCATGGCGGGCCTGACTTTCTGAAGGCAGCGTAAACAACGTCACCCCCGCGCCATCAGCGCAAGATTGGTCCCATGAAACTGACTGCCCTCATCCGTCACCCGGCCCGCCAGGGATTCACCCTGATCGAACTGCTCGTGGTGATCGCCATCATCGCCATTCTTGCCGGCATGCTCCTGCCCGCGCTGAGCAAGGCCAAGTCCAAGGCCATCGCCATCCGTTGCGCCAGCAACCTCAAACAACTCGGCATCGCCTCGCTCATGTACGCGCACGACAACAAGGATCGCTTCCCCGATTGCTCCGGCGCCGCCTGGCCCTGGGACATCCCCGCCCGCGCCGCCAATGCCATCGTCAAGAACGGTGGGACCCGGAACATCCTCTACTGTCCTGCCTTCGGTAAGCAGAACAACGACGAGCTCTGGCGGTTCACCACCGATTCCACCAACGAACTCACCCGCGCAGAGACCGGTTATCGTGTTGCCGGTTATGCCTTCGCCTTCGAAGGAGCCGGACGCATCCATCGCACCAACATGACGGAATCCCTCAACCCCCGCTCCTGGATGATCGGCGGGCGCGAGGTGAACCCCGGTCCTTCCGAACGCGTGATCATTGCCGACGCCACCATTTCCATCGGCAACAACAACATTGACCGCGGCCGCAATCGTTACACCCGGATCGATGGCGGATGGCGCGGACATCAGACCGCCCATCTCAATGGCCTGTTGCCTGCCGGCGGCAACCTGCTGTTCCTCGATGGTCACGCCGCCTGGACCCCCTTCCGTCAGATGATCGTCCGGACCTCGGGCGATCCTTCGTTCTGGTGGTGATCCACTCACCCGCGGCAGTCGAGGTCACGAGACTCCATTCCATCACCGTTCCCCGACCGGCCGGAGCAACACCTCGCGGACATCCATCACCGCCACACCCGGTTTGCTCAACGGCTTGATCGTGAACGCATGCCTGCCGGCCTCGCTCACCTCCAACACCCCCAACCGACGCGACATGAACTTCTGGAATCCACCGGTCTCCATCACCACGAACTTCAGTTTCGAACCGGCAAGTCCCAGCTCCACTTCACTCCCGCCACTGCCCGTCCCGCAGCCCTGCAACAACTCGACCTCGTACCGGCCCGCCTTGGGAATGAACACGTCCCACTCCACCCAATCCTCCCGGATGGTCCAGTAACCCACCGTGTTCTTGTGCGCCGGGGGCTCGTACTGGACGTTCTTCCCATGCGTCACCACCCGGTGCGCCGGCAATCGCAACACCCCGTCCGGACCCGGCCGGATCGCCGCCCGTTCATACCCCGCATTTGTCACCGGCATCTGCGCTCCCACCCGTTCCCGCCAACCCGCCAATTCCTTCGCCATCTCATTCGCACGTTCCGGTACCGCGTTCGCCAGGTCCTGGGTCTCGCCCAGGTCCGATGCCAGGTGGTACAACTCGAGGTGCCCCGATTCGTAGAACTGTATCAGCTTCCAATCCCCCGACCGAACCGCTCCGTACGGGGTGGCTCCACCCGGATGATAATGCGGGTAATGCCAGTACAACGACCGAGCCGATCCCAACCCGCGTCCCCGCAACACCGGTCCCAGGCTCACCCCATCCAGATCCGCCCCCAACCCTTCCGTCACCCCCGCCATCTCCATCACCGTCGGCAGGATGTCCATTGTCTGCACCGGCACCGACGCCGTTGATCCGGGTCGGGTCACTCCAGGCCAATGCACGATGAACGGCACCCGGACTGCACCCTCGTACACATCGCCTTTACCCGATCGGAGCGGGAAGTTGCTGGTTGGCGCCGACTCCCCGCCCATCACCAACCCGCCGTTGTCCGACGTGAACACGATCACCGTATTGGTCGCCAACCCGAGTTCATCCAGGCGCGAACGGATCCTTCCCAGGGAATCGTCCACCGACTCCAGCATGGCGGCGTACGCCGGATTGCGCTGGGTGTCGGGGGTCCGCGCCCGATACTTCTCGACGATCTCCGGCTTGGCCTGGATCGGGGTGTGAACGGCGTAATGGGCAAGATAAAGGAAGAAGGGACGGGACCGGTTCGCCTCGATGAAACCCACCGCCTCGGCACATTCCCGATCCGTGAGATATTCTCCCGCCGGTCCATCCTCCAGCTTCGGCAAACCATACGGCGACATGTACCGCGGCGGTTGTCCCCGATGATCCCCGCCCCGGTTCACATCGAAGCCGACCTTCTCCGGCGGCGTGTTCGATCCCAGATGCCATTTCCCCACCATCGCCGTGGCATAACCTGCTGACTTCAATCGCGACGCCAGGGTGGGTTCTTCCGGGTTCAATTGCCGGGTCCAGTCCGGGGGCGACAGCTTCGCCTTGGGCGCGGGATGACCCGCGATCCAATCCGTCACATGCAATCGCGCCGGATGCTTTCCCGTGAGCAAGGCCGCGCGGGTCGGTGAACATACCGTGCAGGCGCTGTAAGCGTCCGTGAAACGCATGGCGTCCCGCGCCAACCGGTCGAGATGGGGCGTCTGATGAAACCGGCTCCCGTAGCAACCCAGGTCCGCCCAACCCAGGTCATCCACGAGGATCACGATCACATTGGGCTGGCCCGCCGATGCCAACGGTGGCGCCCAGCAAAGTATCCAGGCCAGAACCCACCACCGAAGACAACGCCGCAGCTCGAAGGACATGCCTGA
>DITU01000077.1:0-21006 GCA_002422905.1 Verrucomicrobia bacterium UBA6176 | reverse complement strand
CCTCACGGTTTCGGCGCGGCTTTCAACGTCTTCTCCGGAGTCTCCACCACCGGCTCATCATCCTTAGGCAACAGGTTCTTCAGGATTGAGATCGGCTTCAGCAGGGTCATCAGGAACTTCGGGATATAGCGCGGTTCCGGCTTCGGATCTCCCAACGTTCCGCGCACCCGATACTCCAGCAGCTTCGTCACCGGCGTGAACGCAAACTGCAACAGCCGTCCCACCAACGGCACATCCCGCAACAACTCCGCTTCCATCGTCGCATCCATCTGCCCCTCCCAATCCACCGTGCCCCGGTACTGCAATCGCATGGTGGCCGCCTTCATCTCGAAGTCCCGCGTATCGATCAATCCGTTCGTCATCCGGAACGTCGCCGAACCCGACGTGAACCGGCTCTGGCCCATCCCCGGCACGATGCTGTCGAACAGGGGCGAGAACATCCCGAATATCGGCAGGCCCCACAGGAAACCGTCGGTCATCGCCAACTCACCCGAACCCACGATCGTGGCGGTGTCGCGGGTGGAAGCCGAGGTCACCTCGCCATGACCGGTCAATGTTCCCTCCAACGCGTTCGTCTTTTGCCACAGGTCCGACACCACGCCCGGAAACGACACGTTGGTGATGGCCAGCTTCAATCGGTAGTCCGTATCTTTTTCCTGCCCCGACCAGTCGAACCACAGATCCCCCGCCAGATGCCCGCCATTGAACCCGGTCTTCAATCCACTGATCGACAGCGTCTCATCCTTGAAATGCACCTGTGCGGTCACGTTCGTCGCCCGCAATCGCCACCACTTGAACTCCTCCGTCTCCATGGCGATCCGGATGTCCGTGCCCGCCGGTCCGCGCACCGACACCACGCCATTGACCACCGCCCGGGGCGGCACCGGAAACTGGTACGGCTCCACCAGCGCCATGGTCTTGGGACCGATCACCCGCGCCACCGACATCACCGGCACGTTGGCCCGGGCATTGGTGAACGACAGCAGATGTGCGTCGATGTCATACGTCGCCCCGTCCACATGCGCCGCGCCATCCGCCAATGCGGTGACATCGCGGAAGATCATCACGCGATTCGTATAGGAGACTTCACCCGTCGCCCACTCCACCGGTTGCCCGCGCACGGTCAGGTTGCTCACTGCGACATTCACCCGGAACCCGGTTTCCTCCGGTGCCTTCCATCGGCCCCAGACCTCGCCCTCGACCCTGGGTGGGATTGGCAACTCGATCCGATCCAGTTCCAACTGCGCCTTCTCCTCCAGCAACGGACGCACCAGCTTCGGATCAATGGCTGACCGGATGCCGAACCGGAATTCCTTGGTCAGTTCATCGTTGTCGTAGGTGAGATGGACATCGCCTTCCGGACGCCGGAGATGCAACGGACCGATCCGCCAGAAGCGATTGGTATAGGTGAGGCGTCCGGTGCCGCGATCTGCCGGCAGACCCCGGAAGGTCGCGTTGGTCACGTCCATCTGGGCATCCAGGGTCAGCGAGGCCAGCAACTGCAACCGTTCCTCCGGTCCCGGCAATCCCCAGCCATGGAGTCGGATTCCCACCTCACCCCACAACTTCGGAAGGCCATCCGGCTGCCATCCATACTGCCCCAGGATCTTGCGCGTGTTCGGCAACATCCAAGGCCCCACCGCATGGGGATCCGCCGTTGAGGACGCCGTCGCGCGGGCCAGTCGCGTCTCCACATCCAGCGCGGCTTCCCCCTTCAATTCCCCGCCGCCGAACGCCGCGCGGAACGGATCCAGCTTCAACACCGGCGCACGCCAATCCCATTCCCATCGCGCCCCATCCACCGCCAGACGCGGCAACTGGCCCGGTCCGAACTCCACCTTCCCCTGCCCCAGCAACTGCACGCCCCGACGCCAGAATCCCCATCCGGAATCCGTGACCGGTGCATCCATCCGCGGGATCAAATCCGCGCTCACCGTCAGGTTGGTCAGGGTCACCAATCCCGCATCCAACCCTTCCAACCCCAACGAGGTCTTCAACCGTCGCCATCCCGAAATCCCATGTCGCGCGTCCAGGCCGGTCCGAAGTCGGACCAACGCGATCCGCTGGGTCGAAACCATCGCCTGCAACCCTTCCAATCCGAGGCGCAACTCCGTTTCAAACCCCAGCTCGCTCGCGCGTTCTTCCGCCCACTTACCTTCGACCGGCGGCAGGCTCCACGGCGCGCCCACTCCGTCTTCGAGATCGCGGCGCCGGGTCGTTCCCCGCACCTGGGCTGTTTCCAACGTTCCCGGTTCACCCTTCAACGAATGCAGATCGAAATCCCAAGCCGCATTCTCCGGCCAACGCTCCCCGAAATCCCAACCCACACGGACATCTCCCCGCACCAACCCGGCCTCACCCCATCGACTGCGCATCCCGGTCGCCTCCACGCTGACATCACTCCGCATGCGGAGACCGGATTCCCCCTCGGGATCCAGGCGGACATCCAACCGGAGTTGATCGAGTTCCATCCATGCATTGGACAGGCCGATCGTTCGCAACCGGACGGACCCGCTCGACCGGGCCGGATCCCTCAGATCGAGGGCAAAACCCACATCGACGGCGGGAACCGATTGGAACGTCGTGGCATCCAGCCAACGCGATACCCGGGACAATTGCCGGCGCCAGAGTTCTTCCCCGGACTTCACCCCGTCCTTCCGGCGCACCTGCAACGCCAGCGCATTGGTCACCGTGCCGACCGCGGTCAGCAGGCAACGGTCATGCACCGCCTCCAGGCGCTCGATCTCCCAAAGGTCCGGAGTGACGAAGCGCAATTGCACCTGCAAACCCCCGACTTCAAATGGCAACGCCGGCCGGTCACCTTCCGCCGGCAACGTCACGATGACCTGGCCATCGCGCAGGCTGAGGGCGCTTACCTCGGGCGGACGCAAGTCCAGCAGTGCTCCCCAGCGCAACCGGATGCGGACTTCCTCCGCGTGGAAAAGTTCTCCCGCCGGTGCACCCACCCGTTTCAACTCCACCGTCTCCGCCACCAGGCCCCGGGTCAGGCGCACCCGCAATCTGGCGAACTCCAGATCAATCCCCCGATCCTGCAACTGCTCCACCAACGGCGCCTTCAGGAATCCCGGCAAGCCCACCTGGTTCACCCACACCAACAACGTCGCCACCACCAGCAGTACCCCGTACGTTCCGCGTCGACTCCACCGGAACGTCTTCCGCATCCACCCTCCCCTGTGTTTCTGCGGTTTCATCAGGGTCTTGAGCTTCTACGGCAGGCCCAGGTAACGGACCAATCCCTCGTACAACGGTTCCGGTATCTCCAGACGCAACCCCATCGGATCGTCGTCGAAGTTCGCCAGCACGATCCGGCTCAATCCCAACGAAGATCCGAAGCGGATCCGCAACCGCCGCATCACCGCCCTCTCCGCAAAGCCCAGTACCAACTCATGGTCCACTCCCCCGAACCGGCCGTCGCGCAACAATGCCGCTTCGTCCAGGACCGCATACCGCATCGAGTTCCATTGGCCCAACCGATACAACGTCTCTTCCACTGCATCCGCGATCACCTCGCCCGCATCGCCCTCGCTCACCTTCCAACCCGACCCTTGCCGCCCCAGCACCCGCCGTTTTCCCCGATGCAGGACCGTTACTCCCGTCACCTGTTCCGAAGTGAATTGCCAGGAACGCAGTTGGCCCGCCGACTCCAGATTGAAGAGCACCGTCCGAGAAATGGCGTACACCCCGGGTTCATCCAGGCGCCGCGCATACAACAAGGTCCGTTCCGCATTCGCCGGTAATCCCACCTGCAGGTGCGCCATCACATTCGTCCCCCGGTAGGCCACGAACTCCCGCGTCGGCGTCTCCAGTCCGTACGGCGCAAGACTCGGCACGACGTCATTCACGAAGTTCACGATCTCCAATGTCCCCAGTTGTGACACCAGGAAATCCACCGTCGGACTGTCCGCCAGAAAACGGTTCGGGGAAATCACCACCCAATTGGTTCCCTCCCGATACACCACGAATCCATTGGTCCCCCGCAATTCCAGACGGGTCACCCCTTCCATCGGACCCAACAGGCGCGGATCACGGAACTGATCCAATGGCTGTTCCAACAAGCTCAGGTCCGACGCCGCCACCCGCACCAGGTTGGTGTGGGAAAGTCGCCGCACAAATCGGTCCCCCGGATGATTCGTGTCCCATGCCCCCACCTGCAACCGCGCCACATCGTTCGTCCCTTTGCCCAACGACAGTTCCATTTCCGGCGGTTGCAATCCGTAGGCCGCCCGGTCGATCACCGGTGCGTCACTCTCGAATCCCGTCACCTGCACGGTCTCCAACGCCGACACCAACGCCTCCAACCGCTCCCCGTCCGCACGCGCCGACAATGGTTGCCGCAACCGCCAACGCCCCGGGCCGTCCCGCACCGCGTCAAAGATGGTCCGACCCCGGCCCGCCAACGTGATCCGGTCAAACGCGCGTCCCCCGAGATCCAGCAGGGTCCGATCCCGCCATTCATTCACCGATGCCGGCAAGCTCTCCAGGAAGGTTGTATCCGCGGTGAACACGCCCTCGGACCCGACCCGTTGGAAATAGAATCGACCCGGCTGCGGTGAAGCTCCTCCCAACCGCAGGATCACCGGCCCGGTCTGCGTGGTCAGGCTCACCGTCGCCACCGGCGGTTCCAACCCGAACGCCTTCATCGCCTCCGGTTGTGACGCCACCTCGGCCGCCGTCACATAGCCCGAGGGCAGCAACCGACCGAGCCGATCCAGGAAATGTTGCACCGACGCGGGCTGCGCCGGATACGCCACCGGCGACGTCATCCGCCAGATCCCGTCCTCCAGGACCACCCGCAGCACCGAGTTCGACCGCATCAATTCCACCGCCGTCACCGATCCCGGTTCCACCGGCACATACATCGCCGTCGCCCCGGATCCGCCCCGCACCGCCACGCCGGCCCGGCGATCCACCAGGTACACGTAGGCACCCAGCCCGATCGCAGCCAGCAACAGCAGCCAGTTGGTTCGCGTGTTCATCCAGCTTCTTCCCTCATTGACGTCGTCGGAACCATACCAGGAACCCCAGCAACAACACCGATCCCGGCAACACCCCCAGCAACATCCAACGCACACTCCGATACTGCGCCGGCGTCAGGTACAACCGGTATTCCCGGATCGGCTTCGGGCCAATGGCCAACAACTCCGTCCGATCCAGCAACCATGCCAGCGTCAGTTCCGCAAAATCCACATTGCCCGGATTCGAAAACGCGTCGTTGCCGAACACCATCGAATCACCCACCACCACCATCCGCGCCGTTCCGCGCCCCGCCGCCACTCCCGTCACCCCACCCTGCTCCACCGCCGCCGCCATCGGGATCTCTCCCACCCCGTCCAACCCCGGCTTGAACGCCACCGTTCCCGCCCGCAGATCCGATTTCGTCATCCCCTCCGGTCCGGTCGCCACCAACACCACCGCCTTGGGGGCATCCGCCGGACGTTGATCCTGACCCAGGGTCCCCACCACGCGCGGTCGTTGGAAGAACAGCCGCACCTCCTTGCGCGCCAGCGGCAGCGTGATGGGATGCGACCCGAAATTCGTGGACAACACCGACAGCCCCCCCAACGAGCGGTTGGTGTCCACCGCGTACGCCGGCGGTGTCACCACGCCCCACTCGAACAACAATCGTTCCAACCCCAACCGCAAGGTCGGTTGTCCGGAATCCAACAACAGCAATACCCGGCCGCCCCCGTCCAGGAACCGCGTCAACCGTTCCACCTCCACCGGCAGGAACGGTTGCGACGGACCCGGAATCACCAACAACCGGCAATCCGTCGGCACATCGTTCGTCCCGTCCAATCGCAGCGTTGTCACCACCGCCGACTTCGACGCCACCAGACTCGCGAACCGGTAATAGCCCGTCAGTCGATCCTCCGAATCCGGCCGGGCTTCATCGTGCCCGATCACAAAACAGGCACTCGCGACATTGGTCGTCGCCAATCCCGCCAACGCCGACGTGAACAGCATCTCCCCCTTGAATCCCGCCCGTCGCACCTCCCGCTGCTGGCCCTGCAACAACGCGTTGATGTTCGCGTCGTACGAGGAAAACTCCGGCTCGGATATCCGGATCACCTGACCGTTCGCCTCGAATACGACCAGGTTGGATTCCTCCGGCGACAGCTTGTACGACGTCCGCAGTTGCATCGCCGTCACCGGTTCCGCCTCGGGATCCACCAACCGCACCTGCACCCGCGATTGCGCCTCCGAATATTCCCGCAACATGCCATCGATGTGCCCGTAGAGGTCCGATGTCCGCGGGAAAAGGACGGTGACGGTCACGTCATTGGTGAGGTTGCCCAGCACCTGCTGCGTCAACGGACTCAACCCGACCCGGCCCGTGCTCGAAAAATCCTGGCGCCACCGCAGGCGTCCCGCCGCCAGGTGATTCACCAACCCGTACAGCACCACCGCCGATATCACCCCCACCAATACCGAGATCGCGATCCGATACCGGTTTCCGGGCACATAGCTGGGAACGTTTTCTTCCATGGCCTTCGGCTTCATTTCCAACGGCGGGTCTGCACCACCCGATGCGTCAGGAACAGGAACAGCCAGGTCGTGCTCACGTAAAACACCACGTGCCGCCCCACCACCAGACCCCGCGCAAAATCCTCCATGTGCCGTGTCATCGACAGATGCTCCAGTACCGGCAATGCCCACATCGGCAACAATCCCGATGCATCCGGCCGATACCCCAGCATCCACAGCCCGATCCCGAACAGGAACGACAGCATCGCCGCAATGATGTCCGACCGGGTCAAGGCCGAGGCAAAACAACCCATGGACATGAAGAGCGAACCCACCAACGCGATGCCGGTAAAGGTCGCCGCGATCACCCGCGGCTCGAACAACGCCGCCTCCCCGGTGATCTGGCGCAGCGCAAACAACGTTCCCGCCAACGGCAGCCAGGCCAGCAAATAGAATCCCAGCGACCCCGCAAACTTCGCCAACACCACCTGCCAATCCCCCACCGGCGTCGTCATCAACGCCTCATAGGTTCCCGATGCCTTCTCCGCCGCAAACGATCGCATCGTGATCACCGGCGAACTCAACAGCACCACCAACCAGAAATACGCCGTCTGATAAAACAGCTCCGTCACCGGCACGTCGTTCGGCTGATCCCGGATCCGCTCCACCAGGTCCAGCAAACCGAACCCGGTCAGCAGCAGCACCGCCGCAATGACCACATACCCGGTCAGGGAATTGAAATAGGCGCCGAGCTCCCGACGCACCAAGGCCATGAACACTCGCATCTCAGTCCTCCCGAACCTTCCCCCGCGTCAGATGGATGAAGATATCCTCCAACGTGTGCCGGCTCCGCGTCAGTTCCCGCATCGTCCAGCCCTGCGCCCGGATCTCGCCATACACCAGTTCCCGCACATCCGCCCCGTTCCTCGGTTGCACCGACAACCGCTGGTAATTGCCGTCCATCGGCTGCACCTCCACCGATTCCACCTCCGGCAGATCCCGGAACACCTCCCGCAACGCCGCCGCCGGAGCCGCCACTTCCGCAATCACCTGCCCATCCAGACTCAGTCTCCGCTCCAGGTCCTGCGTCCGATCCGCCGCCAGGATCCGGCCCCGATGCAGGATCAATACCCGCGAACACGTCATCTCCACCTCGCTCAGGATGTGCGTCGACAACAACACCGTGTGGCGTTGCGCCAGCTCCTTCACCAACGCCCGCACCGACCGGATCTGATGCGGATCCAGACCGATCGTCGGTTCATCCAGGATGATCAGGTCCGGTTCATGCACCAGCGCATCCGCCAATCCCACCCGTTGCCGATACCCCTTCGACAACTGCCCGATGATCCGCGAACTCACGTCCACCAGACCGCATTGTTCCAGTACCGCATCCACCCGTTCCCGGCTCCGTCGCCATCCCAGACCCTTCAGCCGCGCCCGGAACTTCAGATACTCCCGCACCCGCATGTCCAGATGGAGCGGGTTGTTCTCAGGCATGTACCCGATCCGACGACGCACCTCGTCCGGTTCCCGGAACACGTCGAAGCCCGCGACCCGCGCCGTGCCCGAGGTCGCCGGCAAAAAGCTCGAAAGGATCCGTAACGTGGTCGATTTCCCCGCCCCGTTCGGTCCCAGGAATCCCACCACCTCCCCACGCCCGATGGTAAACGAAATGCCATCCACGGCCGTCCGGCCCGGATAACGTTTCGTGAGGTCATGAACCTCGATCATGGGTGAGGTGAGCTGCATGCGCGCCGAGACCGTAGCCAGCCCACCCAGTTTGTCCCAATCCGGATTTCCACCTTCTTCAACCCCGGAAGCGCGGGATTCATCCCGCATCTCAATGCCCAATCTCAAACCACCCGGCCCCTGCTTGATACCCAACCCACAAACCCGCCGTCGTACTCGTACTCGTACTCGAAGCACGTGGATTCCTGCCCATCCCAGGAACCGCCATCGGAAAACCGAGTACGAGTACGAGTACGAGCCCCCCGGGAGCGCGGGATTCATCCCGCATCTCAATGCCCTTCCTCGCTCTGCGGACAAGAATGTCCGCACTCCCGGATCAAATCCTGGGGACAGGCTCCGCACCCTCCTCCACTTCTTGCGTTCCCTGCGTTCCTTGTGGCTTCGCGTGATATCCCTCGCGGAGCGGCGAAGTTTGGTCGCCGTTGCCCACGGAACGGCGAGTGAAACTCGCCGCTCCAGGGGAGGACGATTCCAACAAAAAGGCTCCGTACCCGGGGAGGGAAACGGAGCCTGATGGAGGGCAGGAATCCTGCCGGGGGGGAACTTGTTTCGCCGCTTACTTCGCCTTGATGGCGGAGACGGTGATCCACTTCTTGTCGTCCTTCTCGGAGACTTCACCGGTCACTTCGACCTTCTTGGTCTCGCCGCAGATTTCCTTGTGGAATTTGTCGGAGGCGGCGCCCTTGAGGTAATAGGTGGTGGTTTTGTCGCCCTCTTTGACCTCGACAACGTTCTGGCACTTGTCGGCCTTCTTGAGGGCGCACTTGGCGCACTTGCCTTCGCCGGTCAGGGTCACTTCCTTGGCAGCGAATGCGGAGAGGGAGAAGCCCAAGGCGAGGGCGACGGAGACGATCTGGATGGTTTTCTTCATAACGATATGTTGGACGGCTTTTACTGGTGAGAATGAACCCCAGTTCAGCGATGGGGGCAAGCGATGAGTTGGGAGGGGTCTCCGGGTTGATCCTCGCCGGCGGACGCTCCACGCGCATGGGTCACGACAAGGCGTCGCTGGAGGTCGGAGGACGTCGTTTGCTCGAATGGCAGGTGGACCGGATGCGGGGGGCTGGCGTGGCGGACGTGTGGATCTCGGTGGGACCGACCGGGCACGCAGCCGAGGGATGGCCGGGCCTGACCGGGGTGGAGTGGGTGCGGGATGGTGAGGTGGATGGGGGTCCGATGACGGGTATCGGCGCGGTGCTGGATCGGGTGGGGACGGAATGGTTGCTGGTGATGGCGGTGGATCTGCCGGGGATGACCTCCGGTTTCCTGGGAGGATTGCTGGGGCAGCGTCGACGGGATGCCGGAAGGGAAACAGGAGTGGTTCCGATGACGGATCGGGGGATGGAACCGTTGTGCGCGGTGATCCCGGTCAGGTTGGGGCGCCGGGCCCTGAAGGAATGGTTGGAGACAGGGAAAGGGCGGTCGCCGGCACGATGGATCGGGGAGGGATTGGAAAGGGGTTGGATGACGGCGTGGCCGGTGGGTTCGGCAAGGGAGTTGGTGAACTGGAATGTGCCGGGGGACTGGGGGGGGGTTGGGAGTAGAGCCCTGAGTGGATCAGCGTTTCCGGGACCCCTCGCTGCGGATGAAAACGAATAGAAACAGCAGCATGCTTCCTTCTGACAGCAGGGCTCGCAGGATCCAATAGAGACGATTGAAAAGCGCGCTCGCCTGGCTTCCGAGTCCGAGTTGGTTGATCAGCCAATACTGGAGGTCTGAATCGCAGACGCTCATGAAAAGGCTGATGCCGACTCCGACAAACGCGATTCTGGCGGCGGATCGAGGGGTCATTTTGGCTGGATTCGATGGGGACCAGGGATTTCAGGCGGGGCGCCGGTCCAATCCCTTGAGCAGGTGTGAACCTGATGGAAGCCCGTCTGCATCCATGTTCATCCAGTCGAGGATGGACGCGAACAGTTTTCCGATCGGTTGATTGTGCTGGGTGTCGAAGGCGAGGTGATGGCCATGGCGGAATCCACCACCGGCGAGGAGCATGGGCCAGTTGCTGTTGGAATGGCCGTTGGCATTGCCCATGCAGGTTCCGTAAAGGACGGCGGTCTGGTCCAGGAGCGAAAGGCCGGAGACGGTGGTCTCGCGGAGCTTCAACAGGAAATCCCGCAGGATCCGGAACTGAGCCTCTTCAATCCTGCGCAGCTCCCTCATCATTTCCGGTCGGTTGCCATGATGGGTGAGCGAATGGGTTTCCCGTTGGACGCCCTCGACTTCCTGAAGGATCCCGAGTGGTTCCAGGAACACGGTGGCCACGCGGGTGGAATCGGTTTCGAGAGCGAGTGCGAGCACGTTGAGCAAGGTGCGCCAGTTCTCGAGGATGCGGGTGGAATCGATATTGTCCGGCGGTCCCGGATTGCTGGGTTTGGGCTTGGGTTTGCGCACCCATGCTTCCGATTGCAGCAGCCGTTCCTCAAGTTCACGCAGGGCGGTAAGGTAGCGACCCAAGGTATCCCGATCGGTGGCAGGCAGATCCCGGTTCATTTGACGGATACGCTCGCGGTGTTGGTCGAGCAGGCTCCGGCCGTTCCGGAGTTCTTCCACGCGCGCCTCGACTTCTGCCGGGGTGCCATTGATGAAGAGCTTCCGATACAGCTGTGCAGCGCTGTAATCCGGTGGAATGCCAACACCCGCCTGGTTGAAGGACATACTCCGGCGCGGACTGGTTGAAACGGCAGTGGCGAGAAACGGAAAGCGGGTGGCGGTGCCAAGGCGGGAGGCCATCACCTGATCGATCGAGATCCGGTTGCGGAAGCCCCCGGACCCGGGATGGGGAGCGCCGGTGAGGAAGCAGACTTCGTTGGCGTGACCGCCATCAACGCCCGGATGGGACAGGCCGGAGAACACGGTGAAGCTGTCCTTGAGCGGGGCGAGGATTTCGAGATAGGGGGAGCCGGTGTTGCCGCGACCCGATTCCTTGGGGAAGAAAAGGTGCGGCATGATCCCCTGCGTGGTCTGGATGGCGAGGAACCGTTGGGGAGGCGCAGGGTCGACGGCAGCGCGGAGGCGGAATGATTCCAGGGCCGGGAGCGCGAGAAGCACCCCGGCGCTTCGGAGGAACTGGCGACGTGAACTGGGGAGGCGATCCGTGCGGGTGATCATTTTGCTGTGAAGAGGGGGGAATTGATTACCTCCATCAGAAGGGAACGTACTCCCAATCCATGGGGTTTGCATCGTTCAAGAATGGCTTCCACTTCCTCGCGGTCGGCAAATCCGACCGGCGTCCCGGTTGCATAGAGGATCAACCGGCGGACGAAGGCCCGGGCGATCTCCATTTCCTGACGAAGCAGCCAGCTCTTGCAGTCGCCCAGATCCCTGAAACGGGTGCCGTCCGCAAGGACAGCGGTTGGATCCACCGGGGGACCCTGCCGGACGGTGTTGACCAGCTCCGCCCAATGAAAGGGTTGGATTCCCGGGAAACGGGCCAGGTCGGGATCCTGACCACGCCGTTGTTCAGGGGATCCGATGCGCGAACCGATGAACCGGTACCGGGTGCGCAATCCACCAATCACATCGAAGCACTCCAGCGCGAGACCGGGTGGATCAATGGCCTTGTGGCACGTCGCGCAACTGGCGTTGTCGCGATGTCTGTCGAGTTGATCCCGGATGGTGGTTGTGCCGCGGACATCGGGATCGACGGCCGGGGTATTCGGCGGTGGCGGGCGGGGGGGTGTTCCGAGCAACCGGTCGAGCACCCAGACGCCACGCTTGACCGGAGAGGTTGTTGTCCCGTTGGCCGTGATTTTCAGGATGGATGCCTGGGTGAGGAAGCCGCCGCGGACACTGCCTTTCGGGCGGGGAACCTTTCGGAAGCGGCTGCCCTCCACCCCCTCGATCTCATAGTGCTCGGCCATGCGCTGGTTCAGCATCAGGAAATCCGAGTCAACGAAGTGCCTGACACCCAGGTCTTCATCAAGGAGTTGGCGAAAGTAGCTGCGTGTCTCCTCCAGCATGGCGTCCCGGAGATCAGCGCGGAACTCGGGATAGAGAGCCGGGTCCGGCGTGGTGAAGTCGATGTCACGAAGCCCCAGCCATTGGTCGAGGAAATCCGCGATGAAACGCGACGACCTGGGGTCCGCAAGGAGGCGCATGCCCTCCGTCCGCAGCATTGCCTCCGTCAGATCACCCTGGTCGGCAAGATCCATCAATCGCTCGTCCGGCATCGAGCTCCAGAGCAGGTAGGACAGCCGGGATGCAAGCGCGTGTCCGTCCAGGCGCTGGAGTGGGCTGTTGGTTGAAGGCCGGGCAGTTTCCCGAAGGTGCAGGAAATCCGGCGAGCTGAGAACCGCGCGGCACACCGTCCTCATGGCGGCTTCCAGCAGTTCCCCGGACTCAAGCCGGCTCAATCCGAGAGCTATGTACGGACCCACTTCCACCTCCGAGACCGGACGGCGAAAGGCGCGACGGACAAAGGAGCGCGTCAGTCTGTCCAGGTCGGCGGGTGGATTGGTGGATTGTGCGGTGAGCCGTGGCAATTGGCCCCGAAGATCCGGGTTGTCGCCAAGTCCCGGTTGCATTCCGTCCGCGCGGGGCGGAGGTCCCACCCTGCGCAGCGGTTTGGCAGGCGGAGTCTTTGGCAGGGGACCCAGTGGAAGATCGCCGAAAACGGCTCGATGACTCAACGGCGGCCAGGATTCGGCAATGGGCCCCTTGATATCAACATGGGCAACGGCGACGCCGGGTCCCCGATAGTGGAACGGATGTTGGATGCCGGGCCGGGCCATGCTGGCGGCCAGCGCGACGGTGGTTGGATGCAGGACGTGCTGGAAGGTGGGCCAGAGAGACGCCGGATTCATCTCCAACCGCTCTCCAGCATTGAGCCACACCAACACATCATGATCAACAGGCTCAAGCGACGGTGCGTCCAACCAGGTCAGGTGACGGCCATCGGCCCGGACTGAGATCCATTGCGGTCGGTCGGCGGGCTCCAGTTTTCCCTGAGCTCCGAGGGTGAAACTGTAGAGGCGGGTCTGGATTCGATAGTAACCATCCAGATGCGCCATAAAGTTCTCAACGCCCGGTATGAAATCGGTGCGGGCATGGGTAATGATTCCGAGCGCATCCATCCGGGCGATGACAGGGCGTTGGTCCTCGGTGTGGAGTGTCCGGTTGATTTGCCTCACCAGTTGCAGGTCGACCCGGCCATCCTGAATGGGGAAGGTGGCGGTTCCAAACAGGTGGAAGCCTCCAATCAGGCGGAAGCGTCCAGACCACGCGTACGGCTTCTGTTGTCCCACCATGGCCCGATCCAGGACTCGATCGGAGATCTCCATGTAACGGCTCAACTGCTCCGCGGAGATCTCCAACGAAGCGCCAGCCTTGGCGAATCCATCGGTACGACCATCCTCCGGAAGCAGGTCCGCGATCCCCAGACCGGGCATCTGGAAAAGGTCGCGCAGGGTGTTCTCATATTCGGTCCGGGTGAGCCGGCGCATGGGTGAACGTCCCGTGGTCGTCCGAATGCGAAGTTCCGACTCTTCAATCGCCTCGCCGAGGGTTCCCAGGAACCGCTCCTTTTCAGCGGGTTCAGGTTGGGCGCGTTCCGGGGGTGGCATCTCGCCCAACCGGACCCGGTCATGGATCTGGACCCAGCGATGGCGGACCGGCTCGGCATCCATTCCCTCCGGAAGCGCTGTCAGGTCAAAGCCACCCTTCGCCGAATCCGAATCGTGGCAATCCGCGCAGTGTTTCTGGAGGAACGGACGGATGTCGTCCCCCTGGCATGATGCAGAGCCCAAAACGGACAGGACGATCCAGACGATGAAATTGCGCATGGCCTTGCCAGGATCCTGTCCCGGACAGGACCCAACTCCTGGGTGATAGTGCGGCAACATCGGTCAGGAGCAAGCACGGGTCAGGTCACCGGTGTGGACCCTAACTTCATGGCCGCCCAACGCGCCTCCCTCCATTCCCGCACCTCCGGCGACCGAACGTCGCCGCTCCACTCAGGGGCGGGCAGGGTCAAGATGCACCCATCCATCCCCAACCATGGCTTGCCCCATCGCGCCGCTTGGCGAAGCATGCCCGGTGTTCACTCCGAGATTCCTTCCATGAAGTCACTTCCAAGAATTCTGAAGCGGTGTCGGGACGTGGTCCCGCTCGCGATCCTGGGTTGCGCGCTGCTCACCGTCAGGGCAGCCGATGAACCCGTCCGTGGCCCGTTCTGGTCCGGCACCGTCATGCTCGGCAAGGATCGACCCGCCGCCATGAAGGGCTTCGCCGTCTCCCTCGGCGCCCAGCGCGATGCCCATCTGGTTTATGACCTCGACACCCTGCGGGTGGCGGCAGCCTGGACCGGCGAATTCCTCGAGTTCGGCAATACCCTCACCAAGATCGAATGGCCGCCCCCTCCCTCCGTAAAGGGTTCCGTGGTCTTCAGCCTGGGCAATCGTCCGGGTTGGGAACCCGTCGGGGCCGGCTCCCCCGATCCGCGGCCCGGCGGTCAGGGGCCACTTCCCCGCGCCTGGGCCCATCATGAAGCCGTCCATGTCCACGGCGACCGCGTGGTCCTGAAATATTCCGTCGGCAAATCCATGGTCCTCGAATTGCCCGGGGTCGAAACGGTGGACGGACAGGTGCTCTTCACGCGCACCTTCGAGTTCCTCAAGACGGACGGCGCGGTGACCCTGGTGCTGGCCGATGGCGTCGAGGGGACGAGCATCACGGAACTGAACGATGCCAGGGAACCGGTGACGGTGAAGCTGGCCGGCGACCGGTCCTTGACGGTGCAGGTGGACAAGGCGCCGCGCGGTGCCGTGCTGGAAACCGACGCCGCCGGTCGACTGCTGCTCGTGATGTCGCGGACCCGGAGCGGGCAACCGTTCCGCGTGGTGATGTCGGGCAACCCCCAGGCCGCCGGATTCGCCACGGTCCGTTCGCGTTCAGTGGATGATCCTTCCAAATGGACCAAGCCCGGTCCGGCCCGCTGGACGGAATCGATCGTGACCCAGGGCAAGACCGGAACCGAAGAAGGCCCGTACGCGGTGGACACCATCACCGAGCCCTTCCCGAACGTGTACAACACGCGGACGTTCTGGGGCGGATTCGACTTCCTGCCGGATGGACGTGCGGCCATCTGCGCCTTCCACGGGGATGTCTGGCTGGTGTCGGGCCTGGACGGGACGTTGGGTGAGTTGAAGTGGAAACGTTACGCCACCGGCCTGTTCCAGCCGCTGGGATTGAAGGTGGTGAAGGGTGAGATCTATGTGGCCGGCCGGGACCAGATCACGCGGTTGAAGGATCTCAACAAGGACGACGAGGCGGACGTCTACGAGAACTTCAACAACGACACGGTGGTGACGGCGAACTACCACGAGTTCGTCCTCGACCTGCACACGGATTCCAAGGGCTGGTTCTATTATGCCAAGGGCGCGCCGTGGGAACCGAAGGTCACCTCGCCGCACCAGGGCACGATCCTGAAGATCTCGCCCGATGGTAAGAAGATGGAGGTGTTTGCCACCGGTCTGCGCGCGCCCAACGGAATGACGGTGGGACCCGACGACACGGTGTTGGTGGGGGACAACCAGGGACACTGGATGCCGTCCTCGAAACTGAACCTGGTCCGCCAGGGCTCGTTCCTGGGAATGGTCCCGGCAGCGCAGCGGGAATTGACGTTGCGCTATCCGGACGGTCGCGAGATCCGGGTGAACCCGAGCGATCCTGCGGCCCGTGAACAGCATCAGTTGAAGGGTTGGGATGGATCGATGCCGATCCCGACCGAGTACGACACGCCGATCTGTTGGTTGCCGATGCGCTGGGACAATTCGAGCGGTGGCCAGGTCTATGTGACAAGTGACCGGTGGGGGCCGTGGAAGGGTGCGCCATTGTTCATGAGCTACGGCAAATGCCTGTTGTATGGCGTGCTGATGGATCAGGTGGATGGCGAGGTGCAGGCGGCCATGGTGCCGTTCAACCTCAAGTTCAACAGCGGTGTCATGCGCGGCCGGTTCAATCCCAAGGATGGCCAGCTCTATGTCTGCGGCCTCAAGGGCTGGCAGAATGCCGCCAGTCGCGACGGCGGCTTCTTCCGCGTCCGCTACACCGGCAAACCCGTCCGCATGCCCGTCCGCGCCCATGTCGCCCGCAATGGAATCGAACTCACCTTCAGCACCCCGCTCGATCCCAAGGCCGCCCAGGATCCCACGGGGTACTCGGTCGAGTTGTGGAATTACCGCTACTCGGGCGGATACGGCTCGGACGAACTCTCGGTCAAGACACCGGGCAAGAAGGGGCATGACCCGCTCGAAGTCTCGGAGGTGAAACTGTCGGCCGACGGACGGTCCGTGTTCCTCACCGTGGCCGGGCTTGAAGCCGCTGATCAATACAGCGTGAAATACTCCATCAACGCCGCCGATGGCACCGAGATCCGGTCGGAGGTCATCGGGACCATCCGCAAGCTGGGACCTGAAGTGACCGCGGCACGGTAGGAACGGGAGTGATCGGGCTCTCAGGCGTCGCCGACTCCGCGGTGGAGCGGCGACGCTCCTTTGTTGGGGGACATGGATTGAGGGGGAACAGATGGATGCACGGAATCGATTTGCGGGGATGACGCGCTGGGGTTGGAGCCCGGTGTGCCTGTTGGCGGCGGTGTTGATCGCCGGGATGCCGGCATATCCGGGACTGAGCCCGGATGGACGTTGGTCCCTGGGGATCGTGGTGTTGGCGGCGGGGTTATGGATGACGGAAGCCTTGCCGGCGTTTGCCGTGGCACTGCTGGTGATCGGGTTGCAGGTGGTGGTGTTGGGACGCCCGGGAATGCTGGGGGATGGAACCGGGCCCGGCTGGGAACCTTTTGTCGCACCCTGGGCCAGCGGACCCATGTGGTTGTTCCTGGGTGGATTGATCATGGCGCGCGGGGCTGAGCGCATGGGCCTGGACCGGTGGCTGGCCGGGCGGGCATTGACCTGGACCGAGGGTCGGCCGGCCCGACTCCTCCCCGTGCTGCTGTTCCTTGCCTACGGCCTCAGCATGTTCATGTCGAACACCGCCACCGCCGCCCTGATGCTGGCAATCCTGCGCCCCGCCCTGTCGGTGTTGCCCAAGGAATCCCGGGTCCCGGCCCGGTTGTTGGTCGGGCTCGCCTTCGCCGCGAATCTCGGCGGCATGGGCACGCTCATCGGCACCCCGCCCAATGCCATCGCCGCCGCCCTGCTGGAACCCAATGCCCCGGTCGATTTCCTGTCGTGGATGATGCTCGCCCTCCCCCCATCGCTGCTGTTGCTCGGCCTGTTGTGGTGGTGGAAGGGGCGCGGACTTGCCCTCGAACCCGCGCTCGAACTGCCCCCGGTCCCGACCGGTTCCGGCCTGGCCTCCGATGCCGTCCCGTGGCGGATCCGGGCCACGGCGGTGGTGTTGCTGCTGACGGTGATCCTGTGGATGACAGGCAATTGGCATGGGATCCCGACCGGGGCCATCGGCCTGGTCCCGCTGGTGGTCCTGCCCCTGTTCGGCGTGATCCGTGCCGCGGATATCCGGACCATCGATTGGGATGTGCTGGTGCTGTTGGCCGGTGGCCTGTCGTTGGGCGTGGGCATTGATCGATCCGGCCTGGCGGGATGGTTGGCCGGGTTGGTGGAAGCAGCCGGGCTCAGCCTCTGGCAGGCGGCATTGGCACTGGCATGGATCTCGGCGTTGTTGTCGAACCTCATGAGCAACACCGCCGCCGCCAACATCCTGTTGCCCGTCACGCTGTCGGTCGCACGCTCGACCGGTGATGGATCCGAACAGGCCCTGGTCATTCCGGTCGCGCTGGCCTGTTCACTCGGCATGGCCCTGCCCATCTCCACTCCGCCCAACGCCATCGTCTATGCCAGCGGCCGGTTGACCGCCCGCGATTATGTCGGGCCCGGCCTCTTCCTCTTCCTCGTCGGACCACCCTTGGCCGTGGGTTGGTGCGCCCTATTCCGGTGAGGCCAGCTTGAGGCCGACGATCCCCGCGACGATGAGGGTCATGCTGATCAGGCGCCCGGCATTGGCCGGTTCGCCCAGCAGTACAATGCCCAGGATGACGGTACCCACGGATCCAACGCCGACCCACACGCCATAGGCAGTGCCGACCGGGAGGGATTTCATGGCGATCCCCAGCAGGCCGAGGCTGATCACCATCGAGATCACGGTGCCGACCGTGGGCCAGAAACGGGTGAAGCCGTGGGTGTACTTGAGTCCGATGGCCCAACCCACTTCGAACAGACCCGCAACGATCAGGATGACCCACGACATGACGGTGCAGGATGGGGGGAAGCCGAAACCGCTGGCCACACTGTTGAAGTGGGAAACGTGAACGGGTTCATCCGAAAGAGCTCACCACACAGGACACAGAGGGGAACGTCGATGGAGCCTATCCCAAACCACCCTTTTTTCGATATTTCCACCTCAACACCGGTTCGTCCTGGTTCCCGAAACAACGGTGTGATCTTCACGCCGAAGGCGTTTCAGCCGATAGCCCGGGGTCGCGAAGCGTCACCCCGGGTCATCCGTCCTAATGGGTCCCTACCCCGGAGGAGTTTGAGAACCCTCTTCAACCCCTCCGGGGTACTTATACATTTCTCATCCTTTCCCGGGGTGCGCTTCGCGACCCGGGGCTATCGGCTCCCAACCCTTCGGGTTGATGACACCTGCAGCCATACGCGCTGGTAAAGTCCGAGCCCGGCATCTTGACGACTGGATCACGGACAACAGGATGCCTGACATGCGGACCACGGTGACTCTCGACGAGGATGTGGAGCGGATGCTGAAGGAAGCGATGCATCGCTCGCGAAGCGGCTTCAAGGAGACGCTCAATGCGGCCATCCGGGCCGGCCTGGGTCGGAAGCCACGGGTGCCCCGCTCCCGGGCTTTCAAGGTCAAGGCCCGCCCCATGGGTTTGCTCCCTGGCATCGATCCCGGTGGGCTCAATCGGTTGGCGGACGATCTCGGGGTGGCGGGCGGGCGGCAGGTTCCCTCACGGTCCAGGTGATCCTGCGAGATCTGTGGTCAATCCCACTGTGGATTCCTGATTCACGGCCCCAATGGCCCCGGCCACCACGCATCAAGGACTCCTCGCAGGCGACGCATCCGACGCGGCTCGGACCCGGCCAGGTTGCGGGTCTCCATCGGGTCAACTCCGAGATGATAAAGCTCCGGCGTTGAGCCCGGTTCACGGATTGGATCGGGCACGATCAGCTTCCAGTCGCCCCGGACAATCCAGCGCCAGCGCAATCCCTGCCCGGGATGTTCAAGGTCGGGAATGTCATGGGTGAAACAGGCGCCCAATGCGGTGTTGCGTCGGCGAACCGCACGCGAATCCGTGAGGTCGAGACCCGGGGTTTCAACCGGAACTTGAACCCCCGCCGCCCGGAGAAGCGTGGGGAACAGGTCGATGGAACTGACCGGTGTGGAGTCGGTGCGGGGTCGGATCTGGCTGGGCCAACGGATCAGGAGGGGAGTGCGGAGACCGCCGTCATGGGGAGATTGCTTGGAGCGGGGTGCGTACCGGGGATTGTCCGGGGATTGGATCCAGCCGTTGTCGGCGACATAGGCGACGATGGTGTTGGAGGCGAGCCCGCGCCGGTCGAGCGATTGGAGGAGTTCACCGACGGTTTCATCGAACCATTCCACCATGGCCCAGTAGCGGGCCACATGAAGAGACGGGGCAAGCGGACGGTAATGGTTGAGCAAACGGTCGGGCGGCGTGTGCGGATCGTGCGGCATCAAGGGTGCATACCAGACCATCCAAGGCTGATGGGCACGGGTGGATTCATCGATGAACTCATGGATGGGCTCGAGGGTTTCCCGCCCGATGCGCAGGCCTTCATCGCCGTGGCGGCCGCCGGGGACTTCCTCGCCACGGGTCATGCCATGGGTGAAGCCGCCGTTGCGGAAATGGCCCTGCCACCATTTGCCCGATTGGAAGCTGCGATAGCCGGCGGAGTCGAGTTGTCGGGGAAGCGTGGGAAGCGCGGCCATGCGCTGGTTCATCCGATCCCGGCCATTCCTGAAGGCGGGGGATTGGTATCGCGCGGCGCCGTTGAGCCCGGCTGGCAGGGGCGGATCGTTGCCGGTGATCCCGTGCTGATGCGGATAACGACCGGTCAGGATGGAGGCGAGGCTGGGACAACACAGACTGGAAGGGACATAGCCGCGGGTGAATCGGAGGGATTGCCCCGCGAGCCGGTCGATGTTCGGGGTGCGGATGTGGGGATGTCCCATGAACCCGTAATCCGTCCAGGCATGGTCATCTGAAACGATGAGCAGGATGTTGGGGGGGTGTGACTGCGTGGCGGGTGTCGCGGCGGAGCCGGCGGTGATGATCAGGAACAGGAGGCTGAGCCTGATCCACAGCAGAGTCGGAAGGCGGAAGGGGCTGTGCAGGATCCGACGAAGGTCCGGGGTGGTCTCCTCCAGTGGTCCCATGGTGGGCTGGGAGGGGAATCGGCAGGGTGGGCGCATGAAGACGTTCATGATCGGGGTGCGGGAACGGGCGATGAGATCGGTGGCGCAGATGAAGTGGGTCGGTGCGCTGGAAGGAGTCGCGGGCCTGACCGGCCAGATGGAGGGGCGATTTGTGGTGTCGTGGATGGTGTTGGCGACGCTGTTCCTGCTCTGTGGATTGTCGGCGGCCAAGTGAACTGCCGGTTTTGGGCACAGTCCAGCCCGCCGGCCCGAAGGCCCGGTCCCCGATGGGGACGCAGTCCGGGTCGAGCACGAGGAGAGGGGATGCACCAAGCCGGTCCTGTCGGCCTGAAGGGCCGGAGGAACAGAGCCCGGGGCTGAGGGAGTTCGACG
>DITU01000148.1 GCA_002422905.1 Verrucomicrobia bacterium UBA6176 | reverse complement strand
CGTTTTCGTCGGATCCTTCTCCAAGTCCGAATCCAACGCGGTTATTCAGGCCCCAAACGAACATCATGCATACGCGCTGCGACCCACGCCGCTTCCCGAAGTGGTTGGGGCGGGAATGGGAAGATTACGAGTACGAGTACGATTACGATTACGAACACATCGGCACACGAGGCGACCCCTCGTACTCGTACCCGCCAGCTGCTTCGGGATGCACCGATGACCCACGCCGCTTCCCATTTTGCGTCCAGTCCGTAGCCTGTCCCCAACGTGGTTCATGAACTTGATGTGCTGATTCTGGGCGGGGGTGCCGCCGGCCTTTTCTGCGCCCGCACCGCCGGATTGCGCGGTCGCTCCGTCGCCGTCCTCGAACATCAGCAGCGTCTCGGAAACAAGATCCTCATCTCCGGTGGTGGCCGCTGCAATTTCACCAACCTCGGCGCCACCGCCGCCAACTACTTCACCCACGGCAGCCCCCATTTCCCCAAGTCCGCCCTCGCCCGCTACACACCCCAGGACTTCCTCCGCCTCGTCGAACAGCACGGAATCGCCTGGCACGAAAAGAAACTCGGCCAACTGTTCTGCGACCAAAGCTCGCGCCAGATCCTGTCCCTGCTCGAATCCGAATGCGCCCGCGCCGGGGCACGCATCGTGTCAGGATGCCAGGTCCAGCAGGTCCATCGGTCCGACCCCGCCGCCGTCCGTCCGTGGGAGGTGACCACTTCCTCCGGCACCTGGCGTGCCTCCAGCCTGGTGATCGCCACCGGCGGACTCTCGTTCCCGCGCCTGGGTGCCACGCCCTTCGGATATCGGATCGCGGAACAGTTCGGCCTGCGGATCGTGACACCACGGCCCGGCTTGGTTCCCCTGACCTGGTCGGCCGAGGATCTGGCGCGATTCGTTCCCCTCAGCGGGTTGTCGCTCGAATGCGAGACCCAGGCCGGCCCGGGTTCACCGCGGTTCAGGGAAAACATCCTCCTCACCCATCGCGGCCTCAGCGGTCCCGCCATCCTCCAGGTCTCGAACTACCGCGGTCCCTCCGATCCCATCCATATCCATCTGTTGCCCGGCATCGACACCACGGCATGGCTCGCAGACCGACAACGTTCGACCCTGACGCCGCGTCAGGCGCTGCGTCAGGTCTGGCCCGAACGCTTTGCCCAGGCCTGGTGCGAAGGCCGTTGTCCGGATCGTCCCCTCGCCCAGATCGCGCGACGGGATCTCGAAGCCCTGGCCCAAAGCCTTTCCGCCTGGAAGATCCAGCCGTCCGGCGACGAAGGATATCCCAAGGCGGAAGTCACCCTGGGCGGCGTGGACACGGCGGAGCTGTCCTCCAAGACGCTGGAAGCGAGGAACGTTCCCGGGCTGCATTTCGTCGGGGAGGTGGTCGATGTCACGGGTTGGCTCGGCGGCTACAACTTCCAATGGGCATGGGCGTCCGGTCATGCCGCGGGTGAAGCGGTGTGACGAAACCCGACCCCTAATCGATACCCAATCCTCGAATCCGCCGCCGTACTCGTACTCGTACTCGAAACCACGGAGATCCTGCCCGCGAGAGAAGGCGGATGGAAAAACCGGGTACGAGTGCGAGTACAATCCCCCGGGAGCGCGGAATTCATTCCGCATCCCGATGGCCTGCAGCGTTTGCGGACAGGAATGTCCGCGCTCCCGGGCGCCTGTCCCCACGGCGACCCAACGTCGCCGCTAGCTCACCATTTCACGGAGCGGCGAGGGTCCCTCGCCGTCCTCGTTGCCTAACGGCGACCACACGTCGCCGCTCCGATACTTCTCCCGGAAACCCGGCGTGCTCACCCCAATTGCCCCGGCTCGCGGAAGCTTCGGATCACTTCCAGCGCCTGTTCCGGATCGTCGGTGAGGGTGAGCCGATCGGTGAATCCCTTCATGCGGGCCAGCTTGGACAGCAAGGGCCAGGCAGGTTTGTTGCCGAAGTCGGGGGACGACCGGTCATCGGACATCTCGGAAGACGCGGGATCCCACGACGCACGACCCAGCAGGATCATCGGGCTGCGGAATCCATAGGTCTCGTAGTAGTTCTGGCAGGCGTCCTGGAAGATCTCCTGCACCGTGCCGGCATTGCCCTCGGCGAAGATCACCCCATGGGAAGCAATGGCGAGCAGACCTTCCTCCCGCAGGCTGTTCTCGAAGTATTTGGCGATCATCGACGAGAAGATGTTGGGCGGTTCATGGCCATAGAACCACGTGGGGATCCCCAGGCTGCGACCACGTCGGGGTTCCTGTCCGGCGAATTGCCGTCGCACTTCCCAGGCGGCCGACAACCATTCGGGTTCGTGGTAGGCATCGGCGCCGGGTCGGGCCATCTGGCGAACCGCCCGTTCGAGATCCATCTCGGTGTGATCGGCGAAGTACGCACCGAGATTGGTGGCTTCCATGAGGCCGGGCCCGCCGCCCGAAGCCACCAGATAGCCTTCCAGGGTCAATTGCCGCGACAACCGCGCCACCCGGAGGAACAACGGATCGCTGCGACGCCGATCATGCCCGCCCATCACCGCCACCACCCCGCGACCGCCGCCGGCCGGGGTGAACGGCCTCAGCGCCGCCCGGAGGGATTCGCCAACGAAATGATCATGCAACCGTCGCGCCAGGATCTCCGCCGGACCCACGGGAACGAACTGCGCCGGATGATACGGCCGGTTGTTGGAATCCACCTTCAGATAACTCCGGTAGATCAACCAGTCGGGCGTGTTCCGATACGACCCCGGATCGGCCGGGTTGAATCCGTTGAAGAGTTCCTCCACCGAGTACAATCGGTGTCGGAACGGCTGATAATGGCGTCCGGGCAACTCGGGAAACACCAGGGCGTGACTCGCCACTGCCACCGCCGCCATCAACGGTCCGAGTTCGCATCCGAGAAAGACACAGGCCTCCGCCGGATCCCGCGCCTGGGGCAGCGACGCCATCTCCGCATCATGGGGTCGCAGGTCGATGCCCTGAAATGTCCGGTGACGGCAGGGTTCGCGTCGACGGAGCCAATCGGGGAAGGAATCGGGATCGATTTCGTGGCGCATGACAAAGCGATGGGAACGCCGGGGAATGGGGATGGGCGAGCGTGAAAATGTTGTCGACCCGGCCTGCGTCCCCAACGGGGACACGGAATCCAGCCCAGGGCTGAGGGAGCTCGGCGACCGATGCCCTGGGTTATGCCACCCCCCGGAATCCGTGCC
>DITU01000123.1:9122-27059 GCA_002422905.1 Verrucomicrobia bacterium UBA6176 | reverse complement strand
GGGTGGGGCGGGAGCTGGAACGGGATGACGGCGTGGGATGGGATTCGGAGTGGATGGCATTCCAGACGGCCTGGGGTGGTTCGGGGCGGACGGGTTTGCCGCATTGACGGCAGTGGAGTTGGGCGAGTCGGTTCCACAGGGCCTTCATGTGTTCGCAGACCTCGGTCATGGTGCCGACGGTGGAACGGGTGGTGCGGACGGCGTTGCGTTGTTCGATGGCGATGGCCGGGGGGATGTTCTCGATGCGGTCGACGGCCGGCTTGTCCATGCGGNNCGGCGTAGAGGGTGTCGAAGGCGAGGGAACTCTTGCCGGAACCGCTGAGGCCGGTGATGACGATGAGGCGGCCGAGGGGGAGATCGAGGTCGAAGTTCTTGAGGTTGTTCTGGCGGACCCCGCGCAACCGGATGCAGGCAGGTGACGCCTTTTTCGGCTTCGACATGGCCGGCGAAGGTATGGTGGAGCCGGGGGGTGTCAATGAATCCGGGGGATTGGCGTCCGGGTTGGGGAGGAGCCGAATTGCTGCTGCTGAACAACGACGGGACGAAGGGCGCAAAGGCACAGGGGGAGCGGAAATGGCGGGTGTGGATCAAGCTGGAGCGGTCGCGGGGGCATGGATAGCCTCGGGGTATGGCATTGAGATGGACGGGTGGATGGAAGGTGTGGATTGGGTTGGCGGTGGCATGGACGGCAGGAATCGGGATTGAGGTCCGGGGGGAGGGTTTGCCGTCACGGTTGAAGTTGATGCCGCCGGAATTGCAGTCGGGACAGTTCTCGCTGGGTTGGGAGGTGCCGGGAGAGGGATGGACCTTCCGGGTGGAGGAAGCGGAACAACCGGGGGCGCCATGGGCCTTGGCACCGGGTGGAGAGACGGGGCTGTCGAGGAACTGGTTGGACAACCGGATGGCGGAGGGGGCCTCGCGGATCTTCCGGGTGGTGTCGCAGGCGCCGGTGGTGAATCGCGGGGCGTTGATTTCGGCGGAGCGGACGGCCACGTACAACATCCCTACGTTGACCTTCCTGTTTGCCTTCGGCGGGGTGCCGGTGACGCCCCAGCACGAGGTGGAGGTTTACCGGGTGGTTTATCAGACCGTGGATCCCTGGGGTCTACCGACCCGGGCATCGGCGGCCCTGGCGGTTCCCAGGCGGGCGGGACGGACCTGGCCCTTGCTGGCGTATCAACATGGGACCATCACGGCGGATTCGGAGGCGCCTTCTGCGGCTTCAAGCACCGAAGGCCTGGTGGGGGTGGTGCTGGCATCGAGCGGCTACGCGGCGGTGCTGGCCGATCTGTTGGGCTTTGGAGAGTCCGGAGGGAACCATCCGTATCATCATGCGGCATCGACGGCGACGTCGGTGGTGGATGCGATGCGGGCTGGGCGGACGTGGTGTGGGACGAATGGGGTGCCGTTGAATGGGCAGGTGTTTCTGGCGGGATATTCGCAGGGGGGCCACGCGACATTGGCGGTTTTGGAGGAACTGGAGGCGCGGCATGAAGGGGAGTTTGCGGTGACGGCGTGTTCGGCGATGGCCGGGGCGTATGACCTGTCGGGAGTGACGCTGGACGATGCGCTTTCGGATCGGGAACCGCCGAACGGGTATTACTTTGCCTATCTGTTGCAGACACTGGTGGATCTGTATCAGGTGGCGCCCGACCTGGGCGGGATCCTGCGGGCGCCGTATGCGGTGGCGATACCGCCGTTGATGTCGCAGCAGGGGTGGGGTGGTTTGGTGAACGAGGCATTGCCGGCGGTGCCCAATCAGGCGTTGCGTCCGGAATATCTGCAGGCACTGCGCGCGGATCCGGAACATCCGGTGCGACGGGCGCTTCGGGACAACGACGTGACGGGCTTTGTGCCGAAGGCGCCGTTGCGGCTGTATCATTGCAGTGGGGACCAGGATGTATTGCCGCTGAACTCGACGGTGGCCCGGGACCGTTTCCTGGGGGCAGGAGCGAGCCAGGTCGAGGTGATCGATCCGCAGGGCGGGGCGAGCCACACCGATTGTGTCCAGCCGGCATTGCTGGCGACCAAGGCGTGGTTCGATTCGTTGAAACAGTAGGAAATGGGTGGGAACCGGGGTTGGAGCGGGTGTGAACAGGGAGCAAATCCGCGCTAGGCAACGCGGAGCTTTTCGACCAGCTTCCGCGCCGTGCCAAAAGCCGCCCAAGCCTCCGGGGCAGGCGGTCCAGAACCGCTGCCATTCGAGGAGGCCGTCAAGAAACTGGAGTCCATCGTGGATGCGATGGAGTCTGAAGAGTTGCCCCTTGAGACCCTTTTGAAGCGGTTTGAGGAAGGGACCCGCCTGTTGAGATCGTGTCAGGAACGGTTGGCAGAGGCGGAGGTCAGGGTGCAGCGGTTGGAAAAGGATCTGGCTGGCGACATTGTCGCGCGGCCATTCGATCCGGGCACTGCGGATCGCGACATTGAAACAGCATGAGCCGTTATCTCGACATGGTTGATTCCCCGTCACACGTGAAGAAACTCACGTTGGAACAACTGAACCACCTGGCGTCGGACATCCGACACGAACTGATCGATGGCCTTGCCACGAACGGGGGACACCTGGGACCCAACCTGGGTGTGGTGGAGTTGACCATCGCACTTCACCGGTGTTTTGAGACCCCGCGCGACAAGTTCGTCTGGGACGTGAGTCATCAGGTGTATGTGCACAAGATCCTGACGGGTCGGAAGGACCGGTTCCGCACCATCCGGACGACGGGTGGGTTGAACGGGTTCGCGTTGCGGACGGAGAGTGAGCATGACTGTTACGGGGCGGGGCATGCGGGCACGGCGCTTTCGGCGGCCTTGGGCATGTGTGCGGCGCGGGACCAGCGGGATTCCGGGGAGCACGTGGTGTGTGTGTTTGGCGACGCGGCATTGACCAACGGCATCTCGTTCGAGGCGATGAACAACATCGCCTGCACCACCAAACGCTTCATCGGCATCCTGAACGACAACGAATGGAGCATTGCCAAGAACGTGGGGGCGATCGCCACGTACCTGGGCAAGTTGACGACGAGTCCGCGCTACAACCGGTTGGCAAAGGATTTCACGGCCTGGTTGAAGAAGCTGCCCAAGGGCGACCTGGTCTCGATGTTGGGTGCGAAGGCGGAGGAAGCCATCAAGGGGATTGCCAGCAGCCTGGCATTGGAGCCGGCAGCCGGAGCGGATTCAGACGGGCGTGGCGGACACGGATCGGCGTTGTTGTTCGAGGAGTTCGGAATCCGATATCTCGGGCCCATCGACGGTCACAACCTGCCGATGCTGATTTCCACGCTGGAATTCGCCAAGACCTGCACGGAGCCGGTGGTGATCCATGTCCTCACCCAGAAGGGTCGGGGGTTCGATGCGGCGTTGAAGTTTCCGGAGAAGTTCCATGGCCTGGGGCCCTACGATGTCCAGAGCGGACAGCCGGCTGGGTCCAAGGTGGGAACTCCGCCGATGTGGCAGGATGTTTTCGGGCGCACCATGGTGAAGCTCGCGAGCCAGAACAAGCAGGTGGTGGGGATCACGGCGGCGATGCCCAGCGGCACCAGTCTCAAGCTTCTCGAGCAGGCGTTGCCGGGGCAGTATTACGACGTTGGAATTGCCGAGGAACACGCGGTGATCTTCGCCGCCGGCATGGCCACCATGGGATTCCGGCCGGTGGTCGCGATCTATTCCACGTTCCTCCAGCGCGCCTACGACTGCATCCATCACGATGTCTGCCTGCAGGAATTGCCCGTGATCTTCTGCATGGACCGGGCGGGGTTGTCGGCCAATGACGGTCCCACCCACCATGGCCTGTTCGATATTTCCTATCTCCGATGCCTCCCGAATGTGATCGGGATGGCGCCCAAGGATGAGGATGAGCTTCAGGACATGATGTTCTCGGCCACCCTCCAATCGAAGCCGACCTTCATCCGGTATCCGAGGGGTATGGCCGAGGGTGTTCCCATCAAGGACATCCCGGCGATGTTGGAGATGGGCAAGGCCGAGGTGATCCGTGGCTACAGCAACAACGGAGGGCGCAAGGTGGCGCTTTTCGGGTTGGGCAACATGCTGCGACTGGCCAGGGAAGCGGCGGAGGAGCTGGAGAAGGACGGCTGCGACGTGGCGATCATCAATCCCCGCTTCTTCAAGCCCTTGGATGCCGCCGTCCACAGCTTCTTTGGAACCTCAGCCGAGGTGGTGGGCACTTTGGAGGATCATGTCGGGATGGGCGGTTACGGAAGTGCCGTGCTGGAACTGTTCAGCGAGTCGGGCATCGTCACCCCGGTGGTTCGCCTGGCCTGGCCTGACGCCTTTGTCGAACACGCTTCTTCAGTCGATTACCTGCGCGAACGCCACGGCCTCACCGTGGCCAGCCTGGTGGATCGCATCCGAAACAAACTCAGCGCATCCGGAGCGGTCCGAAGCCGTCCGGCGGATGTTTTGCACGTGGCTTGAGTCTTGACGACCGAGGTGCGGTTTGGGGGACGGCTTGGGCCGTCCCCTTTTTTGTGGGTGGATTGCCCGAATGAAGGGGCGTTGTCCGAAGGTGCAATCGTTCCGGCTGAGAGCAGGTCAGAGCCGGTTGCACCCTGATCCCAATCCGGGCTGTTTGGTGAACTACGGAGCCCGAAGTGGGCCTGTCGCGCCATCCTGCCCGGAACAGGCGGCAGCATTGGGACAGAGTGGCGCTGGCTCGATTGGATTGGGTGCGGAATCTGTTGGAAGCGGTTGAGCGATCCGACGTTTCCCAAGGTGCTGTCCTGGCGGTGAATCTGAGGTTGGCCCTCGACGATTAGCCCAAATCGTCCGTGAACAGGGCAGGTTGTAACCCGGTCTGAGATGGTATGACGCGGCCGGGGTAACCTGGTCAGACCCCTGGTGTAGGAGTGCGCAACGGTCTGGCATCAAGCCTGCACCGGAAATCCCAGAGTTCACGGAGGAGCGGAAGGAATCAAACCGATGAAACCAAAGACAAGTTCAGTGATTGAGGTGAAGGAACGCAGCACAAGCCGACCGCGTTCTCCCAGATCGAAACATGCAGGCCGGTTGGCGGGACTGCCCCGGGGAGCGGTTCACCCGATACAACGACGGGGCATGGATCGGCGGCGGTTGGGAGTGGCCGAGGTCTCCGATATGCAGGTGGAGAACGGACCGATTGAAGTTCAGATCCCGCTGACCGAGTTGGCGACAGCAACACGGGTTCCGGTGGAGGGGTTTCCCACGCAGGAGGAACCGAGGAGGGGGGTCGAAGTTCGGCGGGGGGAAACGGTGAAGGTTCCGGATGGGCGTCCTGAACGGGGGCTTTGGGACGAGAACACTTCCTTCCGACTTTATCTGCGCGAAGCGGTGGAGACCCCGTTGTTGACCCCGGCCGAGGAAGTGGTCCTGGCGCATCGGATTCAGGCGGGTGATGACGAGGCGCGGGAGCACATGATCAAGGCGAACCTTCGCCTCGTGGTCAAGATTGCCCGGGAATACGAGGATTACGGTCTGCCACTGCTCGACCTGATCAATGAGGGCAACATGGGGCTGATGCGGGCGGTGGAGCGTTTTGATCCGACCAAGGGCGCCAAGTTGAGTACTTATGCCGCCTGGTGGATCAAGCAGTCGATCAAGAGGGCGCTTTCCAACCAGTCCAAATCCATCCGACTGCCCATCCATATCGTCCAGGAACTGGCGCGGATGAGGAAGGCCGAGAACCGGATGGAATCCTTTCTGGGTCGTATGCCGACCGAACTGGAGTTGGCAGCGGAGATGGGTGTGGATGTGGGAGACATCCAGCGATGGCGGGAGGCGGCTGCGGTGGGTGCGACCTCACTGGATGCTCCGATCGGCAATGATCCGGAATCGAGTCGGGTGGCGGACGTGATTGCGGATGAGAACGCAGCGATGCCATGGATGGGGGTCTCGGATGAGACCAATGCCGAGATGGTCCGGGAGTTGGTGGGCACGTTGAACGAGCGCGAACAGCGGATCCTGTCGGAGCGCTTCGCCTTGCAGGGTGGGGATCCCCGGACGCTGGAAGAGATCGGTACGGACTTTGGTCTGACCCGGGAACGGATCCGGCAGTTGGAAGCGGGGGCGCTTCGGAAGCTTCGGGAGAAGTTGAAGAAGGGTAAGGAAGCCCTCCAGTTTGCCGAGTGATCCAATGCCGCGGGCAGAGAAGGTTGGTGGTTGAAGGGAGGGAGCGAGGGCTCCCTCCCTTTTTTGGTGGAGGGAGCGGAATGCAATAGGCCGACGCCGCTCAATACTGTCCCGGGCGCTCCTCATGGAGAGGAAAGGCATTGGGCAGGTATCGGATCTCGGAAACCTGATCATTGGTCAGGATGACCTCAACGATGTCGATGCGGACACGGACCTGCGGTTTGTTGATGGCCCGCAGGTAGTGGAGGACGGCTTGGGAGATGAGGCGTCGTTTGCGGCGGTTGACCGCGGCGGCCGGCCTCAGCCATTGGCCGGCGGACCGGGTCTTCACTTCGATGAACGCGAGGCAATGGGCATCTTCGAAGACAAGGTCAATCTCACCGCCTCCTCCGCGATAATTGGCGGCGAGGAAACGGAGACCGGCGGATTCGAGATGTTCGCGGGCCGCCTTTTCCCCGCGTTGTCCGCGTTGGAGGTGGATGGGCAGTGCCGGTGGGTTTAGCCAGCGCCTGAGCCAGGAAGCGATCACGGAAAGAGACTGATCTGGGTGTCGCGCACCGGAGCAAAAGTGGTCCGATGGATGGGACAGGGTCCAAGGCGCCGAAGTGCGGCGAGGTGTTGGGGCGTGGGATAACCCTTGTGGATGGCGAATCCGTACCCGGGATGGAGAACCTCGGCCTCTTCCATGATCCGGTCCCGGGTGACCTTGGCGAGGACGCTGGCTCCGGCGATGGAATAGCTGAGGGAATCGCCCCGGACGACCGGGCGATGATCGACGATGAGGGTGGGGACGCGGGTGCCATCGACCAGGGCGAATCCGACCGGGCTGGGGAGACTGGCGAGGGCCTTGTTCATGGCCAGGTGGGTTGCGGCGAGGATGTTGATCTGATCGATGAGTTCGGGCGAAACGATGGCAATGGCGTGGTGGAGGCGGGAATCGGCCCGGATCAGGTCATGGAATTTCACCCGCTGTCGGGCGGAGAGCTTCTTGGAGTCGTTGAGGGCCTGATATTCCCTGGGAACTCCTGCCTCGGCCCATGAACGGGGCAGGACGAGAGCGGCGGCAACAACGGGACCGGCGATGGGTCCGCGACCGGCCTCATCGATCCCGGCGAGGGTGCACGGCAGCTGCCGCCAGAGTTCGCGTTCGAGTTGAAGGCGGTCGGGAGACGGGGCTGGCATGGGAAGGCTGCTTGCCGGAGGAACGGATCAATCGATGAAGACGAACTCGTTGGCGGAGAGGAGTACCTGGGCGTACTTGCCCCAGGGGTTGAGGGGATCCACCCGCTTGGCAGGCCCCTTGAAGTCCTTGGCGGCATCCCAGACGACGGTGGTCGGGGTAAGCGATTGGAAAACCGGGCTCCATTTGAAGGAATCCGAGTTGTCCGACTCGCCGATTTCCACGACCAGATCGAGCCATTCGCCGGCGGTGACCTCAATCCGTTCCACCGTGGTGGGGACGCGGGAATTGAAGGCGGACCATTCCGAGATCACGCCGGTCCGGCTCGAAACCAGCCGAGCGCGAACGCCATCCCCATCCCCGGAAGGATGATGCAATTCGCCGTCCAATCGCACCGTGACCGGCGCTTGAGGTTTCCAACGACGGATGACGGAGTGGTCGGCATCGCGGCCGGGATGTCCACCGTCGACGAGAAGGGCGGCAAAACCGGCGTTGTCCTTGGCGGGATAGTCGCGACCCATCTGCCAGCGATTGTCGCGGAAGTCTGAAAACGGCCTGAACCCGGTGACCGCTGATTGGGCGGGATCGAATCGCCCGACTCCATAGGTCCATGCATCGGCGGGGCGGGACAGCTCCGGGAGATCGACCTGGGAATCGAAGAAGGCCTGGGCGAGGGCCTTTTCCTCCCCGGTGGCGGGGCGTTGGAAGAGGAGTTGATGGAGGTGATCGATGCGTGCGGCATCGGATGGGGACTTCTGGAGATCGGGGAGGCGGGAGATGCGCCGTGCGGATTCGACCATGAAAGGGTTGTTCATCATGAACAGGGCCTGTTGGGGGACGGTGGTCTCGAAACGCATGGCCGAGGTGGAGTCCGGGTTGGCGAAATCGAAGGAGCGGAGCAGGCCGGGAAGGTTCTGGCGGTCGATGTAGCCATACAAGGTCCGGCGGGGTGTGGATTTCTCCTCGAACATTTCGACGGGTTGACCTCCCAGGGATTGATCCAGGCCATCCGTGACGAAGAGGAGGGAATCGCGGAGGGCTTCGAAGTCGAAGCGTTTGCGGTTCATCCGCCAGAACCAGGAGTTGGCGGGGTCGATGCCCTCATTCCTGGCGAAGCGCTTCAACGAGTCCGCCTCGGCGCCGGGATCGCTGGACTGTCGGTAGGTGGCGGAGAGGAGGATTTCCCGATGGAGGGTCTTGATGGACCAGCCGGATTCCATCAAGCGGACGGCGAGATGATCGAGCAATTGCGGATTGAGCGCGGGTTCCGTCCGGATGCCGAAATCGGCGGGAGTCTTGACCAGGGGCGAACCGAAGTGACGCGCCCAGATCCGGTTGACCAGCACACGGGCGGTGAGGGGGTTGTTGGTGTTGGCGATCGAGCGGGCCAGTTCGAGGCGACCGCTGCCATCGGTGAAGGGCTTGCGATCCGGGCCTTCGAGGATGGAGAGGAACTGGCGTGGGACCCTGGGGCCGTGGTTGCCGGAATTGCCGCGCTTGAAGATGACGGGTTCGACCGGCGTGGCTTTGTCGACGAGGGCCATGGCCCGGAGGGGTGCACCGGGATGGGTGGCGTCGAGTTCATCGACCTTTCGCCGCAGCGCCCGGCTTTTCTGGGCGATGGGTGTGTCGAAGAAGCGGTCGATGTTCTTCAGGGCTTCGCGGATGGGGGAATCCTCAGCGTGAAGGATCTGGCGAAGTGATTCGTGATCGGGATTGGAAAGGGCGACGGGGGCGTTGGTTCCGGCTTTGCGGGCGTCGTTGCTGATCTCGTTCCAGGCGGAATCCGCTGAAGTGAAAGCCCGGGTGAAGCGTTGGGCGACATCAGGGAAGGAATCGAGCGGTTCGGATTGAAGCGCTTCGAGGATGACGGGGTTGATGGGTTTGTCGGCCTGCGGTTGGGATGTCCACTGGGTGAGCAGGGTGGAGGAGTTGGTGTTGAATCCGTTGGTGCCGAGGGCGGCGAGTTCAAACCAGGGGGTGAAGATGGGGTGATGGGCTTCCTTCCACTTCTTCAGGCGTCCCTTCCAGAGGCCGACCGTGCCTGGATCGAGGCTTCGTGCGCGGGCGATGCCTTCGAGTTGGGAAGTCTCCATGTCCATGCCTTCCTGGGCGCACAGGAGGTAGTCGCCGATCTTGTTGCGCAGCTTCCTGAGGACGTTGGCGGTGCTGGTTTCGCGGTGATCAGCCAGTTCCTTTTCGCGGCGGGCCCGTTCCAGGGCGTATTCCGCGGCGGCATGGGGATTTGGATTGGGGCCGAGGAACGGCTTTTCCCCGGGTTCCTCGCTGCTGGCGAACACGCCGTAGAGCGAATAGTAGTCGGCGGTCGGGATGGGATCGGATTTGTGGTCATGACAACGGGCGCAGCCGACCGTCAGGGCCTGGGTGCCGCGAAAGACGACGTCGATCCGGTCGTCGATGATATCGGCCTGATTGTTGAGGAAGCGTCGGCCGAGGGTGAGGAACCCGAGGGCGGCCCTGGGCCAGGGATTGGCATCCGAAGCGAGCCGGTCGCCAGCAATCTGTTCCATCAGGAACTGATCGTAGGGAAGGTCACGGTTGAAGGCGTTCACCACCCAGTCCCGGTAAGTGTAGGCGTAGGGATAACGCCGTTCCTCCTCGAAGACGTAGCCCTTGCTGTCGGCGTACCGCGCAACATCGAGCCACCAACGGCCCCAACGTTCGCCATAACGGGGAGAGGCGAGCAACCGTTCGACCGCCTGCTCATAGGCATCCGGACGTGGATCCGCGAGGAACGCCTCCATTTCCTCCGGGGTGGGAGGCAACCCGGTGAGGTCATGGGTGATGCGGCGAAGCAGGGTGCGGGGTTCGGCTTCGGGCATGGGTTCAAGCCCCTGCTCCTCGTGCCGGGCCCGGACCAGGAAATCGAGTTCGCGTCGGGGCCAACGCAGATCGGTGACGGAAGGGCGGGACGGAGTGACGGGCTTTTGAAAGGCCCAGTGCCGGGCTGGATCCGGGAGGTTGGCATGGGTGCCCTCCACGCGGGGATCCGGGGCACCCAGCGTGATCCAATGCTCCAGGGCGCCGATTTCTTCCGGGGTGAGGGAGCGTCGGCCATCGCCTTGGGGCGGCATGGGATCAAGGTCCCTGGCGGCGCCCCGGATGGCCTGGATGAGGAGGCTTTCGGCGGGTTTGCCGGGTTGGATGGCGGGGCCGGCAGCGCCGCCTTTTTCCCAACCGGCACGGGTATCGAGCCGGAGCCCTCCCTTGAGCTTGTCGGCCTGGGCGCTGTGGCAGGGGTAACAATGTTCGGCGAGGAGGGGTCGCACCTTGTTCTCGAAGAACTCCAACGGATCGGGTTCCAGGGCTTGAAGGTTCGAGATGGGGGACAGGGCGAAGGCGAGCCCGAGGGCGAGGCGACAGGCAGGCTGATTTCGGACGGGGGGCGGGGTTCGCGCTGACAGATGCATAAGTGGACGGTGTCTCCAGTCTTCCGGCTTGTGGGGTGAAGTCAAAACGGAGTTTCGGATTCAATCGGGTGCAGGCGGGTGGTGCCCGGAAGACGTTGTCGCGGCTATTCCGGGGATTCCACCTTGCGACGGAGGATCCTGCGGTGATACGGTCTCGGGCATATGGCCGCCATTGGGCGCTTTCAGAAGGGCGATGATATCTTCTATGCAAAGGTTGTGGACGGGGAAATTTTCCGTCTCAACGGTGATGTGTTTGGATCCCCGTCCTTCGAGAAAAAGGCGACTCCACTGAAGGGGGTAAAAACGCTGGTACCGGTAGCTCCATCGAAGATCATCGCGGTCGGCTTGAACTATGCGGACCACGCACGGGAAGCGGGGAAGGCCTTGCCGAAGGAGCCGTTGTTCTGGCTGAAGGCGACCACGTCCTTGATTCCCGACGGGGCAAAGATCGAGGTTCCATTTGCGACGCACCGGAATGATTTCGAGGCCGAGTTGGGGATCGTGATCGGGCGGCGGGTGCGCAATGTGACGCCGGCTGCGGCGGCCCGGTACATCTTCGGGTACACGGCAGCGCAGGATGTGACCGACCGGACCATCCAGAACTCGGAGAGTCAGTTCGCGCGGTCCAAGTCCTTCGACACCTTCACGCCGCTGGGGCCCTATGTGGAGACCAAGATCGATCCGCATGACCTGAGCATCCAGCTCTTCCAGAACGGGCAACTCCGGCAGAATGGCAACACCAGCCAGATGATCTTCAACTGCTTCGACCTGGTGAGCTTCATCTCGACCAACATGACCCTGTTGCCGGGTGACATCATCCTGACCGGCACCCCGAGTGGTGTGGGTCCGATTGAATCCGGGGACCGGCTTGAAGTGCGGGTCCAGGGGATGGCGCCCTTGGTCAACACGGTGAAGTAAGGGCGGAAGGCGTCGGGCAACCGTCCGGGCACGGGTAATGGGGTGGGTAATGGGGTGGTAACAGCATGTCATCGCATGCCCCGATGTGCGGCTCGGTTGGAGGTTTTTTCTTTCAAGGTGGGCGCCCACTTTGGCTGGTCCTTGTGCCTGTTCTTCCCGGGTGGGCAAACGGCCTGAACCCAACGCCCCATTTCTCCAACGACAGCCTCGCAACTTCGTTCCCCAGTTTTCCCTAATCAGTCCCATTCATTTGTAGCCAACCCGAGCCATCATGCGCTGGACCCAGACATTCATTCCGACCCTGAAGGAATCGCCTTCGGACGCCGAGATCACCTCCCACAAACTGCTGTTGCGGGCCGGCCTGGTCCGGAAGCTGACCGGCGGCCTGTACACCTTCCTGCCGATGGGGCTGAGAAGCCTGCGGAAGATCGAGAACATCATCCGCACCGAGATGGATCGCGCGGGGGGAATCGAGGTGCTGATGCCCGCACTGCAACCGCCCGAGATCTGGCAGCAGTCGGGCCGATACGAGACGGCGCGGGACGTCCTCTTCAAGGTGCGGGACAGCGCGCGTCGGGAGTGGGTGTTGGGACCCACGCATGAGGAAGTCATCACCCAACTGGCGGCGGGTGAGATCAATTCCTACCGCCAAATGCCCCGGAACTTCTATCAGATCCAGACCAAGTTCCGGGACGNNTACCAGATCCAGACCAAGTTCCGGGACGAGATCCGGCCCCGGTTCGGCCTGATGCGGGCCAAGGAATTCGTGATGAAGGACGCGTATTCCTTCGATGCCACGGATGAAGGAGCGATGGCGAGTTATCGCCGGATGTATGACGCCTATACCCGGATCTTTGCCCGGTGCGGATTGCGTGCATTTCCGGTGGAGGCGGACACGGGAGTGATCGGCGGGAGTCACTCGCACGAGTTCATGGTGCCGGCTGAGACGGGTGAGAACGACGTGGTGTACTGCGAGAGCGGTGCCTATGCGGCCAACATCGAGAAGGCGACCAGTGCCGGTCCGATCCAACCGACGCCCATGGCGGGAGACGGATCAGCCGTTGAAAAGTTTCCGACGCCGGGTGTGGTGACGATTGATGCCCTGGCGGCGGCGCCGCATGGGGTGCCGGCGCATGGGCAGATCAAGACGTTGGTCTACATGGCGGATTCGAAGCCGATCCTGATCCTGATGCGCGGCGATGATGTCTTGAACGAGGCGAAGTTGGTGGCCCGGACGGGCGCCATCCAGGTGCGTCCGGCGACGGCCGAGGAATGCGTGACCACACTCGGGGCGCGCCCGGGATCGTTGGGTGCGGTGACCGGGGTTGCGGCCGGGGTGAAGGTTTACGCCGATGACGTTTTGAAAGGGGCGGTGGGCATGACGACCGGGGCCAATGAGGACGGCTTCCATTATCGGAATGTTGATATCGGTCGGGATGTCCGGGTGGATCAATGGGCGGATTTCCGCACGGTTCGCGCCGGCGAAAGCTGCGTGGCTTCGGGACAACCGTTGAAGCTCCGTCGCGCGATCGAGGTGGGTCATGTCTTCAAGCTGGGAACCAAGTACAGCGAGAAGATGGGTGCGTTGTTCCTCTCGGAGGATGGGCAGCGACATCCGTGTGTGATGGGCTGTTACGGGATTGGCGTGACGCGGACATTGCAGGCGGTGATCGAGCAGGGCCACGACGATGCCGGCATCATCTGGCCGGTCAGCGTGGCCCCGTACCAGGTGTGCATCACGCCGCTGAACGTGGCCCCCGACAGCACGGCCATGACCCTGGCGGTGAAGCTCCATGATGACCTGGTTGCGGCGGGGATCGATGTGATCCTGGACGATCGCGATGAACGTCCCGGGGTGAAGTTCAAGGACAGCGAGCTGGTTGGGTTCCCGTTGCGCATCAATCTCGGTGAAAAATCCCTGGCCAAGGGCGAGGTGGAATTGAAGCCGAGGACAGGTCCCATGCAGCCGGTGTTGGTGGCGGATGCCGCCGCGGCGGCGATCGCCTTCATCCGGGCGCAGGAAGCATTGCTGGCGGTGTGACCTCCGGCTGGAGTGGGCCGATGAACCTGTTGCTCGGACAGATTGACATCGCCTGGGAGGATGTCGGGACAAACCTGGGCCGGGTGGAATCGGCTCTGGAACGCCAATCGCCGGAGCCCGGCACGGTGGTGATCCTGCCCGAGATGTTTGCGACCGGCTTCACCATGGATCCGGCACGGAGCTGTGGTGTGGATGCGGACGGGATCATTCCGGCATTGTCGGGTTGGGCGCGCCGTTGGGGGGTGTGGATCCTGGCCGGTCTCGCGTTGAGGGATGGAGATCGGGTGATGAATGCGGCGGTCGGGTTGGATCCGGGCGGGGAGATCGCGCTTCGATTCGACAAGCTGCATGGGTTTTCTCCGGCCGGAGAATCGGCGGTGCATGCGACGGGGGCCGACGTCGTGGTGGGGGAATTTGCCGGACACCCGTTGGCGCCGTTCATCTGCTATGACCTCCGGTTTCCCGAGGTGTTCCGGCGGGCAACGGGTCGGGGAGCGGAATGGATGGTGGTCATTGCCAATTGGCCGGCGCGTCGGGAACGGCACTGGCTGGCCCTGTTGCAGGCGCGGGCGATTGAAAACCAATGCTGGGTCGTCGGAGTCAACCGGGCGGGATCGGATCCCCAGGCCACCTATTCGGGCCGCAGCGTGGTGGTGGATCCGATGGGGGTGATGCGATGTGACGCGGGCGAGGGGGAACGCTGGGTGAAGTGCTCCCTTGATGTGGAGGAGACGAAACGATGGCGGGAGCAGTTCCCGGCGCAGGCGGATCGTCGGATCTGGCGTGAGTAGTAGGAATGCCCGTTCCGGGAATGGCGGGTTGGAGTCGCAGCCTGCTCCGACGGGCTACGGCTGGGGTTCGGTGGCGCCGCCGAGGGCTTTGTAGACGGCGACGAGGCGGGAAGCGGCGAGGGTTTCGCTGTTGACGCGTTGTTCCTGGAGATTGAGCAGGGTGCGTTCGGCGTCGAGCACGCCGATGAAGTCGGAGATGCCATCGCGATAGCGTTGGCGTGCGAGGACGACGGATTCGAGGGCGGCCTGTTCGGCGGCCTGGAGATGGTGGAGGCGGCGTTGTTCCTGGGAGAGGGCGACGAGGCTGTTCTCGGTTTCCTCCAGGGCGAGCAGGACGGTCTGTTCGTAGATGGCGAGGGCGCCTTGGGCGCGGGCGTCGGCGGCGCGGATGCGTTGGCGGACCCGGCCGAGATCGAAGGCGGCCCAGGAAAGCTGGGGTCCGAAGCCCCAGGCATCGGTGCCGGTCTGGTCGAAGCGCGACAGGCGATTGGCCTCCAATCCGATGCTGCCGTTGAAGGTGACGCTGGGGAAGAGATCGGCGGTTTCGATGCCGATGCGGGCGGTGGCGGCGGCAAGGGAACGTTCGGCGGCGCGGACATCGGGCCGGCGTTGGAGCAATTCGCCGGGATTGCCCACGTTGAGGACATCGGGCCGGGTGGGGAGCGGCGCGTGGATGCTGAGCTCGGATCGGAGGGTGGTGGGTGGAAGGCCGCAGAGGACGGCGATGCGGTGGGTGGATTGGGCGAGGGCGCTTTCGAGGGGTGGGATGGTGGCGAGGGTGGTGCTGAGGAGGGAACGGGCGCGGGCGACATCGAACTGGGTGCCCTGGCCGCCATCGCGCAGGGCTTCGGCGAGGCGGACGGTTTCCGACTGGTTGGTGGCATTGCCACGGGCGACGACGAGCTGGGCCTGGAGACCGCGGAGTTCGAGGTAGTTGATGGCGACCTCGGCGCGGAGGGCGACGAGGACGTCGAGACGGGAGGCTTCGACGGATTCGACGGTGGCGCGGGCGGCTTCGACGGAGCGACGGACGCGGCCCCAGAGATCGAGTTCCCAGGTGGCATCAAAGCCGGCGCGATAGAGTTCGTTGTGCCGGAGATCGCGGTCGAGGTTGGGATTGAAGGCGATGGAACCGCCGCTGGCCTGGGTGTTGCGGTAGGAGGCATTCCCGCGGGCGGTGGGGGCGAAGTCGAATCGGGCGAGGGTCCAGAGTTCGCGGGCTTCGCGGAGGCGGGCGGTGGCGAGGCGCAGGTTGGGGTTGTTGGTGGAAGCCTGGCCCAGGAGACGTTCCAGCAGGGGATCATTGAAGCCGCGCCACCAATGGGTCTCGATGGGGGCGGCGGCGGAGCCCATGGCGGTGCCGAAGGCATCCGGGGCCGGTGAGGCGGGTGGACGATAGGTGGGTCCGACGGAACAACCGGCGATGGAGAAGAGCAGGAGAAGGGCGAGGACCTGGGGTGATCGGAGACTGAAGGGGAAGGTATGCGGAATGCTCATGGGTGGGTGGGACCGTGAGGGGAAGCGGGAGTGGGAACGGGAGCGGTGACGAATCGGCGGTGCCGGGCCTGGAGCCGGAGGGTGGCGCCGCGGATGACGAGGTAGAAGACGGGGGTGAGCAGGAGACCGAAGAACGTGACACCCAGCATTCCGAAGAAGACGGCGGTACCGAGGGCGCGCCGCATTTCGGCGCCGGCCCCGCTGGCGAGGACCAGCGGGAGGACGCCAAGGATGAAGGCGAAGCTGGTCATGAGGATGGGACGGAGGCGGAGACGACAGGCGTCGATGGCGGCGTCGAAGGCGCTTAGGCCGGCCTCCTCGCGTTGGCGTGCGAACTCGACGATGAGGATGGCGTTCTTGGCGGCGAGCCCGACGAGGACGACGAGACCGATCTGGGTGAAGATGTCGTTGTCGCGCCCGACCAACCAGACGCCGCCGATGGCACTGAGCAGGCACATGGGGACGATGAGGATGACGGCGAGCGGGAGCCCCCAGCTCTCGTACTGCGCGGACAGCACGAGGAAGACGAAGACCACGCAGAGCGGGAAGATGAAGACGATGGTGTTGCCGGCGAGGATCTGTTGGAGGGTCAGGTCGGTCCATTCGATGGAGAAACCTTCGGGCAGGTTCTCTTCGGCGAGCCGTTCGATCTTCCGGATCATGTCGCCGGAACTGACGCCGGGAACGGTGCCGCCGGAAATGTCGGCAGAGTAGAACAGGTTGTAGCGTTGGAGACGGTCGACACCGCCGGTCTTGACCACGCGGGCGACGGCGCCGAGCGGGACCATGTCGCCCCGGGCATTGCGGGTATGGAGTTGGTTGAGGTTTTCGGGGCCGAGCCGGAAGCTGGGTTCGGCCTGGGCATACACCTGCCAGGTGCGACCGAAGAGGTTGAAGTCATTGACGTACACCGAGCCGAGGAAGGTCTGAAGGGTCTCCCCGATGTCGGCCATGCTGACGCCCATGCTCTTGGCCTTGGCACGGTCGATCTCGACGCGGTACTGGGGGACATTGGCGCGGAAACCGGAGATGAGGGAGACGAGCTGCGGATCCTTCTGGGCGGCGTCGAGCAGGAGGCGGGTGGCGCCTTCCAGGGCGGGGAGACCGGCGTTGTTGAGGTCCTGGACCTGGATCTTGAATCCGCCGGAATTGCCGAGACCGCGAAGGGGTGGCGGTGGGAGGACCAGGACGCGGCCTTCCTGGATGACGCTGAACTTCTGGCGGATGGTGGCGAGCAGACGGTCGCCGCGGAGGGCGGGATCGGTGCGTTTCGAGAATTCATCGAGGACGAGGAAGGCGGCGCCGACGTTGGGTTGGTTGGCCTGGAGCACGGACGAGTAGCCCGAGATGGCGAAGGTGTGGGCCACGCCGGGGATGTCGCGGGCGATCTCGTCGACGCGCCGGACGACGGCGTCGGTCCGTTCGAAGGAGGAGGCGTCAGGAAGCTGGATGACGACGATGAGGTAGCCCATGTCCTGGGCGGGGATGAAGCCGGTGGGGACCTTGGCGAAGGTGAGGAGGCCGAGACCGACGAGCCCCGCATAGACGACGAGGGCGAGGGCGGAGGCGCGGAGGATGCGCCGGACGACGTCGGCGTAGGCATTGCCGGCGCGATTGAAGAGGCGGTTGAACCCGCTGAAGAACCAGCCGCAGGTGAAGTCGAGGAAGCGGGTTAAGCGGTCCCTGGGTGCGCCGTGTTCGGGAAGGAGCAGGGCGCAGAGGGCGGGGGAGAGCGTGAGGGAATTGAAGGCGGAGATGACGGTGGAGACGGCAATGGTGAGGGCGAACTGTTTGTAGAACTGGCCCGTGATTCCGGAGATGAAGGCGGTGGGGACGAAGACCGCGCACAGGACGAGCGCCATGGCGATGACGGGTCCGGTGACCTCCTTCATGGCCTGGATGGTGGCCTCGCGTGGCTTGAGTCCCTTGGAGATGAAACGCTCGACATTCTCGACCACGACG
>DITU01000123.1:0-9112 GCA_002422905.1 Verrucomicrobia bacterium UBA6176 | reverse complement strand
GCGCGCCAGGTCTGGAGGAAGACGACGACGACGAGGACGACGAGGAGAAGGGCTTCGACCAGGGTCTTGAGGACGGCGGTGACGGAGGAGCGGATGAACTTGGTGGGGTCGTAATTGATCCGGTAATTCACCCCGGGCGGAAAGGTTGCCCGCATTTCGGCGAGCACCTTGTAGACGGCATCCGCGGTTTCGAGGGCGTTGCTGCCGGGCAACTGGAAGACGCGGAGCGAGACGGCGTTGTAGCCATCCATGTAGGTCTTGCTGGAATAATCACGGGCGCCGAGTTCCACCCGCGCGACATCGCGGACATGGGTCACATCGCCGTCGGCACCGGTCTTCACCACGACATCGCCGAACTCCGCTGCCGTCAGCAATCGGCCCTGGGCGACGAGCGTGTATTGGAAGTCGGTTCCGCGTGGGACGGGAGGTTGACCGAACGCACCGGCGGCAATCTGGAGGTTCTGTTCGCGGAGGGCGCGGGTGATGTCGCCGGCGGTGAGGCGTCGTGCGGCGAGTTTCTCCGGATCCAGCCAGATGCGCATGGTGAAGTCCTGGCCGCCCAGGGAATTGGCGTCGGCCACACCCTTGATGCGGGCGACCCGGTCGCGGACCTGCAGGTTCACGTAATTGGCCAGGTAGGCGACATCGCGTGAACCGTCGGGGCTATAGAACTGGGCGGCGAGGGTGAGGTCGGGGGATTGCTTGCGCGCGATGATCCCCTGGCGCCGGACATCTTCGGGAAGCCGTGAGAGGGCGGAATTGACGCGGTTCTGGACGAGGACCTGGGCTTCGTCGAGGTCGGTGCCCAGTTCGAAGGTGATGGTGATCTGGACCCGGCCGTCGCTGGTGCTCGACGACGACATGTAGAGCATCCGTTCGACGCCGTTGACTTCCTGTTCGAGAGGGGTCGAGACGGTTTCGGCGAGGGTTCGGGCGTCGGCTCCGGGATAGGTGGCGGTGACGATGACAGTCGGCGGGACAACCTCGGGATACTGGGCGACGGGCAGGCTGAGGAAGGCGAGGCCGCCGACCAGGGTGATGAGGATGGAAAGGACGGCGGCGAAGATCGGCCGGTCCACGAAGAAGCGGGCGATGTTCATGGGCGCGGGCTGGAGGGATTGGCGTTGGTGGAACCGCGGGCCGGGGCCGACTGGACGGGAGGGCGCATGTCGACGGGCACGGGGTTGACCTTCTGACCGGGGCGCGCGGCCATGAGGCCGGAGACGATGACGCGGTCGCTTGGGGATAGGCCTTCGCGGACGGCGCGGAGACCGTCGATCAGGGGACCGATGCGGACGGGGCGATAGAGCACTTCATCGGAGTCGGCGACGACGAGGACATAAGGGCGGCCCTGATCGCTGCCGAGGGCGCTGTCGCGGACCAGGACGGCGGGGTATTCGCCGGAACCGGGGACACGGATGCGGGCGAAGAAGCCCGGGGACATGAGGCGGTCGGCATTGGGGAAGACGGCGCGGACGCGGATGGTGCCGGTGGTGGGATCGAGTTCGTTGTCGACGAAGTCGATGTTGCCCTTGCGGGGGAAACCGGATTCGTCGCCGAGCCCCATTTCGGCGGGGACCTGTTCGAAGAGGGCACTGGCGCGACGACCCTCGCGATAGAGTTGGCGGTAACGGAGGGCGGAGGCTTCGTCGACCTGGAAGTAGCATTGCATGGGATCCAGGGAGACGATGGTGGTGAGGAGGGTGGTGCCGGAGGAATTGCCGCCGGTGACGAGGTTGCCGGCCGTCACGCGGGCATTGCTGATGCGTCCGGCAATGGGGGCGCGCACCTCGCTGAATTCGAGGTCGAGCTGGGCGATGGCCAGAGCGGCCTCGGCGGAGCGCACGGCTTCGTTGGCTTCGGTCGCGGACTTGACGCGGTTTTCGAAGGTGTCGGTGGAAATGGCGCGGGAAGCGGCCAGACCTTCGGCCCGACGTGCTTCACCGGTTGCGAGTTCGGCGCGGGCCCGGGCGGCACCGAGTTCGGCCCGGGCGCGGTCAACGACGGCGCGGAAGGCGCGTTGATCGATGGTGAACAGGAGATCGCCCTGTTGGACATCGCCGCCCTCCTTGAAATGGACCTGTTCAATGTACCCGGAGACACGGGCGCGGACCTCGACGGTTTCCGGGGAGACGAGGCGCCCGGTGAATTCGTCCCATTCGTTGACCTGGGTGGGGGTGGGGAGGGCAACGGAAACGGTCGGTGCGGGGGGCGCGGATGCGGGTTGGGTTGGGGGGCGGCATCCGGCGACGAAGCCTGCGATGAGCAGGGGCAGGAGGAGTAAAGCGGGCATCTTCATGCGGAAACAGGGCGGACGCGGCACAGCGGGAAAGGGTGGGCTGTTGGCCGTCTTTGCCTAGGCCTTTGTTGCAGCCGCATTTCCAGTCGCGGGGGCGTGTGGAATTGGCGCGGAGGACGGTATTGACGGCCCAGCCGGGGTGGTTGGTCGGGGAAGCGCTGGCTTCGGGAAGCCGGGTGCAGATCCTGCCGGAGTGGCGGATGCCCACGGTGGATCGCTGTCGAACTTGCCTGGCCCGGCGTCTGGACCGGCAAAGCGGACCTTGCTTCGGGCGGGGGTGCATGGTTCCCATGGGACATGATTCACCGGATGAAGCGGTTCTGGGGTGTGGCGTTGGCGACCTTGACCCTGCCGGGCACGGGTGTCCTGGCGGAGCGTTCCCTGGTTTATGTGGGCACCTATACCGGTCCCAAGAGCAAGGGCATCCATGCCTATCGCACCGATACGACCACGGGAATTGTGGAGGAGTTGGGGTTGGTGGCCGAGATCCAGAATCCGAGCTTTCTGGCCTTGCACCCGAACGGCCGGTTCCTTTACGCCGCCAGCGAGGTGGGCAGTGCGGATGGCAAGCCGGGCGGATCGGTGATCGCGTATCAGATCGAACCCGCGACCGGTGCGCTGCGGGAGTTGGGCCGGTCATCAACGATGGGAGGTGGGCCGTGTCATCTGATGGTGGATCGGACGGGCCGCCAGGTGTTGGTGGCGAACTACGGCGGGGGCAGCGTGGCGAGTCTGCCGTTGGATGCATCGGGCAAGGTGGGTCCGGCTTCGGCATTCGTGCAGCACACCGGTTCGTCGGTGAATCCCAATCGCCAGAAGGAACCCCACGCCCATTCCATACAGGTTTCGCCCGACAACCGTTTCGCCCTGGCGGCGGATCTGGGGACGGATCGGTTGTATGTCTATCCGTTCGACCCGGCCAAGGGGCTGGGAGCAAAGGCGCTGGAGACGTCGCCGGCGATGGCCCCGGGATCGGGTCCGCGCCACTTCGCGTTCCATCCGAACGGCCGGTTTGTCTATGTGATCAACGAGCTGCTTTCGACGATGACCGCGCTTTCCTATACGACGTCCAGCGGTCGGATGACGGTGTTGCAGACGTTGGACACCTTGCCGGCCGGGTTCACGGGCGGGAGCAGCACGGCGGAGGTGGTGGTGCATCCCGACGGACGGTTTCTCTACGGATCGAACCGCGGTCACGACAGCCTCGCCATCTATTCCATCAACCCGGGTGATGGACGGATGACGTTGGTGGGGCATCAGCCCACGGGGGGACGGACCCCGCGCAACTTCAACATTGATCCCTCAGGCAATCAGTTGTGGGCGGCGAATCAGTCGACGGACAACATCGTGATCTTCCGGGTGGACAAGAACACCGGTCGGCTGACCCCGACCGGCCAGGAGTTGAAGGTGGGTTCGCCGGTGTGTGTGAAGTTCCTGCCCATTCCGTGAGGGGGAGCTATCCGCAGATGACGGGATGGCGGGACGGGTGTCTCACCACAGAGAGCACAGAGGACACAGAGGTTGTGGGAGGGGGAGTGGCCGCAGATTTCGCAGATGACGCAGATGGGGAGGGTCAGTCCGGGATGTTGGATTGGATCATATCGCGGCTGACCTGATCGGGGTTCCCCTTGTCCCCATCATCTGCGTCATCTGCGTCATCTGCGGATCAAACTCCCTTGGCTGGGATCAGGGCCGGGGCAGGAGACGGAGGAGGTCGGTGGCGCTAACCACCCGGGTGTTGGGGGGAAGCAATTGGATGGTTTGATGGATGGCTTCCACGGGTCCGCCCTGTTTTTTGAACGACCAGGCATGGACCTGGATGAGGGCGAAGGGATCTTCGGGGGCCTGTCGATGGATGGCTTGGGCCACTCCTTCCGGGAGCCAGTCGGGTCGGAAGGACTGGTCGCGGCGTTTCTCTTCCCAGAGCAGGTAACGGTAGGCGAGGACGGGTTTGCTCCTGACCCAGGTGAGGGCGCCGCGTCGGCGGTTGTAGGGGGCGTAATCCTTGTAGAGGACGCCATCGATGCGGGGATCGGCGAGCAGGGTGTCGAGTTCGGCAGGGGAACCGTCGGAATCCAGCACCGAGGTCACGCGCAATCCAGCATGGGCCAGTGTCTCGGCGGAACGTCGGCCAATGCCTGGACGGTCAGGCACGTGATGCGGGAAATGGTATCCGCCACCGCTGGGGCCGCCGACGAAATCGTCGAGGGGCGTGGCGGTGCGCCTCAACCAGGCGTCGGCCGCCGGGGCGAGATCACGGAGTCGGGGAGCGATCTCCCAGGAAACCGGGAAGGTACCGCGCCGTGGACTGGACCAGAATCCAGGCGACTCGGTGAACCCGCCGAGCAACCACTGCACGTTGTCGCCATCTGAAATGACAAAGGCGACGGCGCGTTCGCCGGGTTGGAGTGGAAGGGGTGGCGGCGGAGGATGCGGTAGGGCGGGTGGAAGGGGATCCTTCAACCAACGATGTGCGGAAAGGTTGAGGGCCCAGTCGGCGGGAATGGCCCAACCGCCACCGGCGCTGACGCCCTGGATGAACCGGTGTTCGTCCGAGCCCCAACCGAGGACCTCGGTGTCGGGACCGAGAGCGGCGACGAGCGTGGCCAATGGGGTGACGGATTCGAAATCGACCCAGGCATGTCGCGCGACGGCGAGGTCGCGGAGATGGAGGGGTTTGGAGATCGGTTGATGGATGAGGATGCCGCGGGCGGCGTTGGAGCCGAACTGGGTGAAGGCTTCGGCGGCGGGGATGGCACGGAGATCGGCGAGCTCGGGCAGGCCGGCGTCGAGGGCGGTCTGGCGCAGGGAGGCATCGATGACGAGGGCGCGACGGGGTCCGGCGAGGCTGGTGGCGAGGTTGAGGGTGTGGTTGGTGAGGGAACAGGTGAGGAACCCGGCGAAGGCGGTGCGGTTCGAAGCGATGAGGGTCCAGGGTGAATCCAGTTCGATGATGTCGAATTGGGAACGGACACGGTCGAGGACGCGGGAATGGAGGCCGCCGGATTGAAACCAGACCTGGGGTGAGGCGTGGTTGAGCAGGCCCTGGGCGGACGCGGCAAGGGCCTGTTGGGCGGGGGACAACCGACGGGGATCGAGCAGCCAGAGCCGGGTGGGAGCGGAGGACGGGGGCGGGACGGGATCCGCGGCGGCGGTGGAGGAGAACAGGGCGAAGAAGGCAGCGCCGAGAGCGAGAATGCGCGTGACCAAGGCCAGGTTCATGGGCGGAGCGGGATGGGTCGGACCTCGATGCGGGACTTTTCTGCGGCGCCCATCTCAAGGAGTGAAGCGTTGCTGTAGACCTCGGTGGCGAAGGGCTTTTCGCCCTCGGCAGGATTGGCTTTCCGGGCCTTCTCGATCTCTTCGAGCGAGAGGAAGTCGAGGGCGACGGGATCGGTGCTGAAGCGGAGTTGATTCAGGGTGACGGCGTAATGGAGGAGGGTGCGTTCCTCGCCGCGATACTGACAGACGAGGGCGTCGGTGACGCCGAAGGCCAGGTGGGGGAAGAGGTCGTCGAGGGCGCAGATCTCGGGGACGGCTTCGGCGAGGCGGCCGGCCTCCTGTTCGAAACGCATGGTGTTGTCGACGGCCCCGAGTGACAGCCCGGCGATCTGGCCATGGACGCCGAGGAGGTTGTGGTTCAGCAACGGGGTGACGAGCACGATCTTGGTGACGTCGCGGGTGAGCAGACGGCTGACGAAGGATTTGCGGCCGGCACCCGGCTTGTCGCGGCGGGGAAATTCGAAGTCGCCGATGAGCAGGCGTCCGATGGTGGCGTTGTCATAGAACTTCTCCTCGTCCCAACCGGCTTCCTCAGTGGCGCTCCAGCGGATGCCGAGTTGCTGGGCGAGTTTCGGGTAACCGGCGAGGATGAGGTCGGAGGCGCGCTTGTCCCAGACGACGATCTGGCGTGGGGGATGCCCGGCGGCAATGAGGGATTCGGCGAGGGCGGCAACGACGGCTGGCCGGGTGCCGGTGATGGCGCCGGGGGAAGAGATGACGCGGAACCCGACGACATCGGTGGGCTTGATGAAGAGACTCCAGGCGGCGGCACTGGAATTGGTGTTGGCGAGGGCCTGGAGCCCGGCATCGACCATCCGGCGGACCACGGCTGGTTCGGGATCGAAGGCGCGTGTGGCCTTGGGATCTTCCACGACATGGACGATCGAACGTGCGGAGGCGGGTGCGTCGGACGGGGGAGCGGCGGTGAGGGGTGGAAGGAAAACTCCGGGCAGGGTGAGCAGGAGAACGCACCGGAACCGAAGGAAAACGAGATGGAGACGACCGCGCATCGCGCCCGGACTGTACTGAACCCTTGCTTCGGGGAAAGGGCGGGGGTGAACGTAGTTCATGGCGTCCACCCGTTCGTTCGCAGTCCTTGGCATCCTGCTGGCCGCGGGACTGGGTCTTTTTGGCTTCCAGGCCGGACGCGCGGTGCGGATGGGGCGTGAGTTCGACCGGTACCTGACGGTTCGAGGGCTGTCGGAACGCGAGGTGAAATCGACGTTGGCGCTGTGGCCGTTGCGATTCTCGGTGACGGCGGAGGATCTGCCCGGGTTGAAGCTCGCGATGGAACGGGATCGGGCGGTGGTGGAAACGTTCCTGCGGGAACAACAGATCCCGGTGGAAGAGATCAGTTCCGGGATCCCGACCGTTTCGGATCGGGCCGATGAGTACAATCGGAAGGAGCGGATGGATCTGCCGCGGTACAAGGCGGTGGTGACGTTGGTGGTGCGGAGCACGAAAGTGGATGTGGTGAAGTCGGCGATCCAACGGGTGGACGGGTTGTTGGCCCGGGGGATTTCGCTGGCGGGAACCGAGTACGGGGATCGGCCGCAATTCGTGTTCGAGGGAGTGAACGAGGTCAAGCCGTCGATGATCCAGGAGGCGACTGCCGGTGCACGGGCGGCGGCGGAGAAGTTCGCGCAGGATTCCGGGTCGCGCGTCGGTCGGATCCGCAAGGCGACCCAGGGGGCGTTGGAGATCCATGATCGGGACGCAGCCTCGCCCGAGCAGAAGATCGTGCGGGTGGTGACGACGGTGGAGTTCTTTCTGGAGTAGGACGGGAGGTTTCGCGCGGAGCCGCAGAGAACGCGGAGGACGACAAAGGGAGGAGGCTTGGAGCGGCGAGGTTTGCTCGCCGGGATGTTTTCGCCCTCCACGCCGGAGGTGGCGTGAGGAGGCGTCCGGATGGGGTTGGTGTGTTTCCGGGACTTGGCGACCCCGTCGGGGCGTGGCTAGCTTGTGGTGTTCCCATGAATGCAGAAAATCTATCGGACGCATGGATTGTGTCTGCGCGGCTGAATGCCGCGCGAACGGCGGTTTACTGGGCCGAACACGAGCTGGGGTATCGGCAGTTGTACCTGCAATCGGCTTGGATGGCGCAGCGGTTGATGGGAGTGGGGGGAGTGCAACCGGGCGAACGGGTCGGGATCTGGTTGAAGAACCGCCCGGAGTTCATCGCGGCCCTGTTCGGGATCCTGGCGGCGGGAGGCGTGGCGGTGCCGATCAACAATTTCCTGAAGCCGGCCGAGGTGGCGTACATGGTGGCGGACGGGGGAATCCGGTTGCTGATTACCGAAGAGGGCCTGGGGGAGTCGGTGACCGCGTTGCAGGCGGCGTGCCCGGAATTGGACGTGATGCGGGTGGAGGAAATGCCCGGGGAGATCGATCCGGGGCTGGAACTGCCGATCTCGGGGCGGAAACGGGATCAGTTGGCGGTGCTGATCTATACGAGCGGGACGACGGGGCAACCGAAGGGGGCGATGCTCACGCACGGCAACCTGTTGCACAACGTGGAGTCGTGCCGACAGGTGTTGGCGGTGGTGGAGTTGGATCGGTTCGTCCTGATGCTGCCGATGTTCCACAGCTTCATGCTGACGGTGTGTATCCTGCTGCCGCTGTTCGCGGGGGGATCAATTGTCCTGATCCAGTCGTTGCAGGCACCGAAGCAGGCGTTGCAGGAGATGTTGCATCGGCGGGGGACGGTGTTGCCGGCGATGGCGGCCTTGTTCCGGACACTGGCGAATCTTCCGGCGGGAATGGAACTTCCGCTGCGCCTGTGCGTCAGCGGGGCGGGTCCCCTGCCGATGGAAATCCTGCGCGCGTTCAATGAGCGCCATCCGAACACCCCGTTGATCGAGGGGTACGGATTGTCGGAGGCCAGCCCGGTCGTGACGGTGAATCCATTGCGGGGACCGTGGGTGGCCGGCAGCATCGGATTGCCGATCCCGGGAGTGGAAGTGTCGGTGCAGAACGATGCCGGTGCGTTCCTCGGGGACGGGGTGGATGGCGAGATCTGTGTGCGGGGCGGCAATGTGATGGCCGGCTATTGGAATGCGCCCGACAAGACGTCGGAAACCCTCGTGGGCGGCTGGCTTCGGACCGGGGATATCGGGCATCGGAGGCCCGACGGCTATTTCGTCATCACCGACCGCAAAAAAGACATGCTCAAGCCCAATGGCATCAATGTGTATCCGCGGGAAATCGAGGAGGTGCTGTACCGTTTTCCGGGCGTTCGAGAGGCGGCGGTGGTGGGTGAACCGTGTGAGAGACGGGGGGAACGTCCGGTGGCATTCGTGAGCCTGGACGACGGTCACAGCCTGGTGGAAACGGAGTTGCTGCAGTTCCTCCGACAGGAACTCGCGGAATTCAAATTGCCCCGGCGCATCCACACTTTGTCCGCCCTACCCAGGAATGCGACGGGCAAGATCCTGAAGACGCGGTTGCGGGAAATCCTGTTGGAAGGTTGAAGGGTTTCAAAACTGGTTCTCTTGAACCACCGATGACACGGATGGGCACGGATGGATCGGA
>DITU01000076.1 GCA_002422905.1 Verrucomicrobia bacterium UBA6176 | reverse complement strand
GATTCCCGCCTCGGATTCCCGCCTCACTCAGGATTCTGCTGAGCCTGTTCTTCCTCGGGTTATTGGCCGTGGGGCAGAGTCAAGCTGTGACTCATCGGTGGTACTCCTCTAACCGAGTTAGTGACGGGTTCATTACCAGTCCACTGAAATCCTGTGCCACCCATTCGGGGAATCCAATGTCGATAGATGGATGGAGTCGGGTCACCGGCGATGGACATTTGGCCAAGGCTAGCTTTGGTCGGGTGGGCACATTAAAGGATACGATCAGCTCGATCCGATATCTCGTGGATTTGTATGACAAGCCCAGCGAATCCGGCGGCACAGATCCCCGAGCTCGGAGAAGGCTCAATGTTTGGACTCAAGGCCATGGGTTCTCCGACAAGTACGCGGTTTACGGCTTTGATACCGACTGGGTCCTGAAGGAGATTGTCGATGCATCGGACGCAGGCCTCCTTTTGGGAAATGGCACCAAGAATGGATCCATTCGGGCCTTTATTCTGGTCCCGCAGGCCAAAGTTGATTGAAAGGAAGATTTATGAATCAGAACTTTGTTACGGCTCTGGGGGCGGTTCTAGGATTGTTGCCATTCTCCACTTCTGCACAGCTTTACGAGTCGCCAAAGAACAAGGTTGTTTTCGAGGACCAGTCAGGAATGTCCTCCGTGGGGTTTTCAGTTGGCGTTGTAGTGACAGAGCTTGTGGATGGGTATCTGTACAGAATCGGTGCGGGGTTGCACCTGTCGGGAGCTGATGGTGGCTTTCTTCAACGTGACCTCACCACAGTTCCGTTTGCGGCCGGCGATTCCATCGGACCAGGCTCCCCGTTTTATTCTCATCCACAAGGCATCGGAAGTGGAAGTGTCGCGCTGGGATCCTACAATTGGCGTGTGAGATTTCCCGGAAATGTAATCACTCTTACTGCGGGGAATGAATACTTCCCCGATCAGACGGAGATCTTGTTGGGCTTTTCGCGTGGCCATCCTGGCCCGGTGCAATACGGGTGGATCCGGATGCAACGCGAAGTGACGCGGGCTCAAGACATCATCGGACCCGATGGAAGGGAACGGTTTTATGTATTCCAGCCGGTGGACTACGCCATCCATCCAATAGCCGAACAGCCGATCCGTGCGGGATTTGCACCGGAGTTGCCGAGTTTGAGCAGGGTGGTGGAGACCGGAGCGGGTGGGACGAGGATGATCCGGATCTCTTGGCCCGCGGGTTGGAACGGCATGCGATTGGAGACCACGTATGCGCTGGAGGATCCGACAGTTTGGACTCCGGTGTTGGATGTGACGGGCAATGAAGCGGTGTTTCCACTGCCGGAGGATGGGGAGCTTTATTTCCGATTGAATTATGTGCCGTAAGCCGGCCCAACCTTTTGCTCCCGCGGGTCAACTTCGTCTTGGATTCACCCTGATCGAGTTGCTGGTGGTGATCGCGGTGATCGGGATCCTGGCTTCCCTATTGTTGCCCGCGATGTCGCGGGCCAGGGATGCGGCGCATCGGGTGGTATGCGTGAGCAATGTGAAGCAGCTCATGCTGGGTTGGCTGCTGTATGAGACTGACACCGGTTGGCTTGCCCCGACGGCAGGCGGACCGTGGTGCGGGGATCCGACCAACCCGGGTTGGACCGGCGGATCCATCGCCTGGAACGATCCGCCATCCTGGGCCTATATGCGGACCAATGTGGACATGTTGATGTCGCCGGGATCCGGCAAGATCGGCCCGTATGTGGGTGCGCACGGGGTGTATCGGTGTCCCGCAGATCGCAGTGGGTTTGTGAAGGGGACCCAACGTCCGCCGTTTCGGGTTCGGAGCTATACCATGAACGTGGCCATCGGCGTCCGGGACACGACTGATCCGGAGATGAACGTGAGTTTCTACAAGATGACGGATTACCGGAAGCTGGCACCGTCCGATGGATGGGTGTTTCTGGAGGAACATCCGGAAACCATTGATGACGGACGTTTCGAGGTGATGTGGCCGGCATCGCATGGGGCCGAAGTGTGGACGGGTGTGCCGGCGACCCGACATGGGCGCGCGGGACCGGTGGGTTTTGCCGATGGACATGTCGAGATCCGGAAGTGGGTGGAGGCATCGACAACGCCGCCGCCGGGAGCCTTGACGGGGACCTGGGTGTATTTCGTTCCTGGCAGCCGGGATTTCCGATGGCTGCACGACCGGACGCGGAGCTATGGGTTCAACGGGCCGTAGGTTGCTTGTGGCGGTGACCTTAACTTTGTGGCGGGAGACGTCTTCAACCCGAAGGGTTGTGAGCCGTTAGCCAATACGGGGTCGCGAAGCGCACCCCGGGAATGGATGAGAGATGGTCAACTACCCCGGAGGGGTTCAAGAGGGTTCTCAAACCCCTCCGGGGTAGGGATCCTTTCTGACGTATGACCCGGGGTAATGCTTCGCAACCCCGGGCTATCGGCTGAAACGCCTTCGGCGTAGAGGTCCCACCGTCGGCATGCGGGTTCGCCTGCTGGTGTTTCCCGACGGTTTGAGATGCGCCCGAAGCTCTGATGAACGGGAGGGGTTCCTTGCGTTGTGGACGGGTCAGGCGGAAAATGCCGCCATGCAAACGGGTCGATGGATGGGTGTCTTGGGCTTGCTGGGAGCGGGGTTGGTGTTGTGGGGATGTCGTCCCGGGCCCAAGTCGTACGATGTGTCGGGGATTGTCCGGGAGGTGCGGGAGGGTGAAGGGGAGGTGGTGATCAAGCACGAGGAGATCCCGGGTTACATGATGGCGATGACGATGCCTTTTGATGTGAAGGATCGGTCGTTGTTGAAGGGGTTGAAGCCGGGGGATGTGGTGCGGTTCAAGTTGTTGGTGGAGCCGAAGGATTCGTGGGCGGAAGGGTTCCAGGTCCTGAGCAATGTTCCTCCGACGGTGGCGGTGGCCGAGGTGGTGAAGCCGGCCGCTGAGCAACCGACCGATCCGGCGCAGCCCGCGGAGCTGAACGATCCGAACGGGGTTTCGTTTTACAAGGATGTGCCGGAGTTGAACCCGGGCGATCTGCTGCCCGATTACGCCCTGACCAACCAGTTTGGGAAACGCATCCAGATCGCGGACTACCGGGGTGGTGTTCTCGTGCTGAACTTCATCTTTACGCGCTGTCCGATCCCGGACTTCTGTCCGCGTGCATCGGACAACATGGGAGCCACGGCGCGGTTGTTGAAGGCGCGTCCGTCGGTGCCGGGCAACTGGAAGATGCTCTCGGTCTCATTCGATCCGGAGTACGACACACCGCGGGTGTTGGAGTCGTATGGAAAGCGGTTCCAGTACGACCCGGAGAAGTGGTCGTTTGCGATTGGCGCGTTTGATCAGGTGCAACCGTTGGGATCCCATTTCGGCCTCTACTTCAGCCGACACGTCACGCCCGACAACATGAACCACAATCTGCGCACGGTGGTGATCGATCCGAAGGGTCGGGTCGCAAAGATCCTGGTTGGCAAGGAATGGACGCCGGAACAGTTGGCCGATGCGGTGGGGGTGGCGTTTACGGCGCCGTGAACGGGACGGGGTCGATCAAGCGGGAAAAGGCAGTTGGGTTATCCGCAGATTTCGCCGATTCCGCAGATGGAGGGGAGCGCGGACATTCTTGTCCGCAAATGAGGGGATGGCGTTGAGGTGCGGAATGAATTCCGCGCTCCCGGGGGGGACGGTTGGTCGCCGGAGGAACGGGGGCGTTGAGGGCGGGATTGCCCCGGGAGCGCGGACATTCTTGTCCGCAAATAGGGGATGCATTGAGGTGCGGAATGAATTCCGCGCTCCCGGGGGGCGCTTCGCTTACCCGGTCATGGGGCGAAGGCGGGGTGTTTGGGGTCGCCGCCGGCCTGGAGGTAGGCGATGAGGTTGAGGAGTTCGTCGCCATTGAGCCCGTTGATCAGGCCTTCGGGCATGAGGGAGACGGGATAGGGACGGCGGGCCTTGACCTGGGAGAGGTTCACGGTGGTGGATTCTTCCGGCATGCGCGGATCGGCAACCACCACCAGGCGACCGTTTTCCTCGTAGGCCCGACCCACCAGCGTGGAGCCGTCGGCCAACTCGATTTCGTCGGTACCGTACTGGTCGGAGATGACCTTGGACGGTTCGATGATGTTTTCGAGGAGATCGCGGAGGGTGTAGCGGGAGGCGACGCCGGTGAGGTCGGGGCCGAGGCCGCCGCCGGAGCCGTCGAAGCGGTGGCAGGTGGCGCAACCGGTGGAGTTGTACATGGCGCGGCCATTGGCGAAGTCGCGGCCCGTTACCCCGTTTCGGGCGAGGGCGAGGGCCTGGTCGACGGTATAGGAACGACCGGGACCCTTGGGTGCGGCGAAGTCGGGATTGGCGCCGGCGGGTTTGCGGGTGGAGAGGGCTTCGTAGGTCTGGCGTTCCTCAGGATCAGCGACGGTGGCGAGGGCGTCCTTGCGGATGTTTTCGAGGAAGCCGCGGAAGCTGTTGCCGCCCTGCCAGGGGGCGGTGGAGGGGAACCAATTGAAGAACGACTTGCGGAGGGCGGGGGTCCAGCCGGTCTTGGCTTCGCGCAGGATGTAGGCGAGGGCGATCTGTTCCTGGTTGGGCCGGCTGGCGGCGGCCTGGGCGAAGGCTCCGGCATAACCCTTGTTCCGTTCGAGCAAGGCGTCGCTGGCGTACTTCAGGTCGGCGTCATTGGCGGTGAGCATGAGGGGAACGGTCTTGGCGACGACACCGGGCGAGTTCAACCGGACGAGGGTGGCGGCGAGTTCGCGGTTGAGGTTCCGGCTGCGGGACGGGAACACGGCATCGAGTTGACGCAGGGTGGCGTCGCGGATGGCGCCTTCGGGAGAGCCGAGGCGGATCAGGGCGAGCTGATAGGCGCGCACGGCGGCGAGTTGGGCGGTTTCATCGAGCCCACCGAGTTCGAGTCGGTTCAAGGAACGGAGCAGGGGTTCGAGATGGGTGGGCTGCCCCATGCGTGCGAGGGCGACCGCACTTTCGATCAGAGCCCAGGGGCGGTTCTCGGCGAGTGCCCGTTCGGACCAGCGGGCGACGGGTTGACGTTCGATGGCAACGCGTGCGGCGTAGCGGACCCAGCGGTCGGGATGGGCGAGCTGGGGCCAGGCCTCGGCGATGGCGGAGGTGTCGGTGCCATCGGTGTGGAGGGCTTCCATGCGGCGGCGCAGGTGATGGGCCTCGGTGGCCTTGGGCCCGGGAGCGGGCGAGGTGCTTTCGTTGCCGACGTAGGAGACGCGATAGACGGCGGACTGGGTGCCGCGCCCACCGATGGCAAAGTACATGGCGCCGTCGCGGGGATGGATGAGGACATCGGTCAGGGGCAGGGGCCGGCCGCTGACGAACTCTTCGCGTTCGGCCTTGTACCCGGCGCCATCGGGGGTGAGGTGGATGGCGTACATGGTGCCGTAGGTCCAGTCGTTGGCGAAGATGGCGTGTTGATAACGGGCGGGGAACTTCGCGCCCTGACCGGAGGCGACACCGGTAGGACTGCCGGGCCCGATGTCGGCGATTCCGGGGAGGCTGTCAGGATAGTAGGTGGGCCATTTGCCGGCACCGGAACGCCAGCCGAGATCGCTGCCGCTGGTGGCGAGATTGATGCGTGTGGGCCGGTACCAGGGCATGCCGGCGTCCCATTCCATGTCGGAATCGTAGGTGAACAGGTCGCCGAGACTGTTGAAGGCGATGTCGTACTCGTTGCGGTAACCGTGGCTGATGAGTTCAAAGACCTTTCCGTCGGGGTCGGTCTTGCAGATGTAACCGCCGGGGGCGAGGACGCCGCGGGCGTGACCGTTGGCATCCCAGAGCCGGGTAACGATCTGGTCCTCGGCCCAGGCACGGGGTGCGCGGGAGAGTTCCATGTTGTTCGGGAGTTTCGTGTGGTTGCCGCAGGCGACGTAGAGGGATTTGCCGTCGGGCGAGAGCACGATGCCGTGGGGACCGTGTTCGCCGCCGCCTTCAATCCGGCGCAGGAGGGTTTCCTGGTCGAACTGGTCATCGCCGTCGGTATCGCGCAGGCGCCAGAGGCCGGTGCGACCGGCCTGTTCATTGACCATGACGTACAGGCTGTCGAAGGCGTAAAGGAGGCCGTGGGCGCCGCCGACGGAATTGGTGAGGCGTTCGACCTGGGCGGGGGTGGAACCGTTGGGGGAGGGCAGGGTGAGGCGGAAGAGACTGCCGCCCTGGTCGCAGGCGAGGAGTCGACCCTTGGGATCGACGGTCATGCTCACCCAGGATCCCTGGTCGGACTTGGGCACGGCATGGATCAACTCGACCTTGAACCCGGGCAGGAGCTGGATGGAGGCGACGTCGGTTGCCTGGGGTGGTGCGGAAGGTCCGGCGGCACCGGCGAGGGCATCGCCCCAGGGTTCATCCCCGTATTTGGCGAGGAGCTTCGCGGGTTTCCAATCGGTGCGACCGGGGACGGTGGCCTGCCACGAGGCATCGGTTTCGAGGACGGTTTCGGGGCCTTCGACGGGCTTGAGACGGAGACGGGCGACGAGACCGGCCGGGCCGCCTTCGTTGCGGGCTTCGACGCGGAACTGGTGGGTTCCGGGTTTGAGTCGGGCGGTGAGGTTGACCAGGGAAGGCGCGCTCCAGTCGCGATTGGTGAGGATGGGTTGTCCGTTGAGGAAGACCTTCGCGCCGTTGTCGCAGGTGAGGTGCAGGACGGCTTCCTTGAGGGGTTTGGTGATCTCGAAGGTGCGTTGGAAAGTGGCGGCGTCCTCGCTGCCGGGGCCCTCGGCCCAGATCCAATGGGTCTCGGCCTGGAGTGAAACCGAGGCAAGGCCCAGGGCGGTCAAGAGCAGCCGGGCGGTCCGGCTCCGAAGGGAAGTCAATGGCATGCCCTTACCAACAACGGAAACCGGCCGGATTCAATCCCCAAAACGGAATCGTGAGCGGGTTAATCTGATCCTACCACTGCCCCGTCAGAGAACTCGACGGACGGGCGGAACCGGTTTGTTGGCGTCCCACTGCGGATTCTCCATTCCACGCGGGGACGGCGACCGAACGTCGCCGCTCCGACGGTTGGAGATCGGAGTGGGCATGGGAACGGCGAGTGGAACCCACCGCTCCGGTACGCTGCCCGGGAGATGGAGGTTGTCCGTGCGGTTGGGCCGAACGTAGCGTCGACCCGCGGTACAACGTCATGCAGTTCCCATTTTCCCATGCAGTCAGGGCTCCGGTCCGGGTGGTGATCACCGGAGCGGGCGTGGTCACGGCCTTGGGCATGGGCTGGGAGGCGAATGCCCGCGGGTTTCAAACGGGTACCGTGGCCTTCGGGCCGGTGACCCTGTTCGATGTGTCCCGGCAACGGACGGGTCGGGCGGCGGAGGTACGGTTGCCGGCGCAGTTGCCGTCGACCGGATTGTCGGCGCGACAGGAGGCGCGGATGGAGCGGGCGGGTCGGATGCTGTTGTGGGCGGCGTCGGAGGCTTGGGGACAGGCGGGATGGAAATCGGATGGGGCGCGGATCCCGTTGGTGCTGGGGACGACCAGTGGTGGGATGACCCTGGGACAGGAATTCCTGCGGGCGGCGGTTGGGGTGGGTGGGGATCGGCGGGGGCAACCGACCCGGGTCACCCATTATCAACCGCAACGACAGGCCCTGGACCTGATGGATGCCTTCGGGTTTGGCGGTCCGGTTTCCATCGTGGCCAACGCCTGTGCTTCCGGGGCGAATGCGGTGGGCGAAGCCTTTGAATGGATCCGGAGCGGACGGTCGAGTCGGGTGGTGGCGGGCGGGTACGACGCCTTGAGTGAACTGGTCTATGCCGGCTTCGATGCGTTGCAGGCGTTGTCGCCAACGACGTGTCGGCCGTTTGAGGCGGCCCGCGATGGCCTGGGGTTGGGCGAAGGGGCGGCGGTGGTGTTGATGGAATCGTTGGAATCGGCGTTGGACCGGGGCGCCCCGATCCTGGGGGAGGTGCTGGGGTACGGGGCGGCGACGGATGGACATCATCTGACCCAGCCGCATCCGCAGGGGGATGCGGCGTTGGCGACGATGCGTGCGGCGTGTGCCCAGGCGGGGATTGGGCCGGGGGAGGTGGGCTACATCAATGCGCATGGGACGGGGACGGTGTTGAACGATGGGGCGGAGGCGATGGCGATTTCGCGATGGGCGGGTGGGGATGCGGAACGGATCCGGGTGAGTTCCGTGAAGGGGTCGATCGGGCATCTGTTGGGCGGGGCGGGAGCGGTGGAGGTGGTGGCGTGCCTGATGGGGTTGGGCGGAGGTTGGTTGCCGGTGGGGGTGGGCGAGGGGCAACCGGATCCGGCCTGTGTCTTTCCGCTGGTGAGGAAGCCGACGTCAATGCGGGTGGATCGGATGCTGACCAATTCGTTTGGATTCGGTGGGGCGAATGCATCGGTGCTGTTGGGGAGGTGGGCATGAACGGGATCCAGGTGTTGGGATGCGGGGTGGTGTCGCCGGCGGGTTGGGGGATTGGGCCCTTTCGCACGGCAATGGAGAACGGGACCGGGTTGAAGACGGTGGAGGAGACGGGCGCGGGTGGACGGACCTGGCGGATGCGTCGGGTGCCGGCGCGGGAAGGGCGGCCGGCGTGGATGCTGAATCCGCGGATGCGTCGGTCGGGGTTGATCTCGCAGTATGCGATGGCGGCGGCGTGGGAGGCGTTGGGTGGTGAAGGGGGACGGGACGGTTGGGAAGGGTTGGGAGTGATCTGCTGTGTGATGGGGGGGAGCGTGGTGTATTCGCGCCGGTTCTATACCGAGGTCCTGGAGGATCCTTCCACGGCGAGTCCGTTGCTGTTTCCGGAGACGGTGTTCAACGCGCCGGCATCGCATGTGGGTGCGGTGTTGGGAGCGGGTGGCAGGAACGACACGCTGGTGGGGGATCAATCGATGTTCGTCGCGGCGTTGGTGCAGGCGGCGGACTGGATGCGAAGGGGCGAGGTGAAGTCGTGCCTGGTGATCGGGGCCGAGGAAGCGGACTGGACGACGGCGGAGGCGGGGCGGGTGTTTCGTCGGGAGACTGTCAGCGGCGAAGGTGCGGCGGCCATCTGGCTGGGGCGCGGGCCGGGCCTGATCGGGTTGCGGCGTGTGACGGAGGCGCAGGTGTATCGGCGGGGAGTGACCCGGGCCGAGGCGATGGCGAAGGTGCGTGCGGAGTTGGGATTGGCGGACGGGATGCCGGTGTTTGGATCGGGGGGTGGGGCGGGAGTGCGGGATCTGGAAACCGTGTTTGGGGACGGCCGCGGGGCAATGGGTGGTTGGGCGTGTGTGGCGGCGGCGGATGCGGTGACGTCGGGAGGATCGACGGAGGCGGGAGTGTGTGTGGCGGGGTCGAACCTGCAGGGGATTGGGGCGGTATTGGGGAGGTGATCCTGGTAATTGGATACGGACCACGAAGGACAGGAAAGGACACGAAAGGGGGGGCGCAGGGAGAAGGGCTTCGTGGTTTGGGGAGGGCTTCAGCGCGGATCGGAGAGCCACTGACGGGCGATGAGTTCGCCGAGGTCAGCGAGGAGGGGATCGGCGATCGTGGAATATTCGTATTGGTCGTCGTTCAGGGTGCCGTCGCTGTTGGTGTAGAGGGCGGCGGTGACGAAGACGCTGCGGCCGTTGGCGGGGTTGGTGAGGTGACAGTTCTCGATGCTGAATCCGTAGGCCCGACCGATCTTGCCGGTGATGGCGATGCGCCGGGCAGGTTCGGTTTCAGGAAAGACACGGCGCACACCCGGGAGCAGGAACTTGGAGTAGTCGTCCGGGAATTCCTTTTCCGCATAGCGCGGGTTGGTGGACTCGCGGGGGTAACTGGTCATCCCCTCGATGAGGAGTGACCGATGGGAGGGGTTGAGTCGGAGGGGTTCGCCGGGGAGGGGGAGGTCGGGGCGGACCAGTTTGATCATGAGGTTCTGGAGATCGACGAGGGAGATGCGATTCCGACCGGTGAAATCCATGGGGCCATCGACGCGGGTATCGCCGCGGAGATAGGCGTTGCCGACGAAACGGCCGGGGGTGGCGTGGGAGAGATCGAGGGGGCTGACCCGGGCTGGGATGGAGACGGGAGGAAGGCCCGGGGGAAGGAAGGTGACGGAGGCGGAGGCGCGGAGATCGGGAACGGGGCGGGTTTCGGAGAGACGATGATTGATGATGAGGGAGGACAGGCCGAGAGCGTGCATGGATCGGTTGAGATCCTCATGCCCGACGAGATCGTAGAGACGGTTGAAGGCGGGGTTGTCGGAGACGAAGGAGATCTGCCGGATCTGATGGGCGACGGTGAGGTGACCGCCATCGAGATGGGTGGGGTCGTGGGTCTGGGGAGAATCGCCGGGGTAAAGGGGATCGATCCTGAACGGGGTGACGGCGAGATGGGAGAGGGCGTGACGGGCTTCGAGATCTTCGATGAGTTGGAGGGCGGCGACGGCGGCGCAGAGTTTGACCGTGCTGGCCGGGTAGAAGTATTCGGCGTCGACGCGGAAGCCGTGGCGCCGGAGTCGGGGCGGTTTGCCGGAGGGATGGACGACTTCGCTGATGAGGATCTGGAGACGGAGGTCGGGGGCGTGATCGAGGTGGGTGCGGAGGTGGGGACCGGAGGAGCGGAGGAGGGGTTCGAGGTTGCGGACGGGTTCCGGGTTCATGGTGGAGCAACCGGGGACGAGGACGAGGAGGAAGGAAGCGAACGCGGCCTGGAACGGTTTCACGGGACAGACTTCAGGCGAAGAACGGTTGGTCTGTCGAATGGGATGTTGGGGAGCGGTCGGACTGGACGGTGAGGACGGGGGACGGGGGGGTCGAGTACGAGTACGAGTGCGAGAGTGGGGCGAGTATGGGGGGGCGCGCGGGACGAGTACGCGTAGGGCGAGGGAATCGAGGGGCGGGCTGCAGTAAGGATTACTGGAGGGTTTTGATGAAGGCATCGGCCTCGGCGATGGAGACATTCATCTGTTGGAGGAGGAGGTCGATCTGGCCGGTGATCTGGTTGGCCTGACCCTTCATGGAGTCGATGGCGGCGGCGTTGAGGTTGTGCTTGAGGTAGAGGACCTGCTCGTTGAGGGAACGGAGGACGGGTTCCATGGTGGCCTCGGCGGCCTGGAGCGATGAGGACAGCTGTTGATAGCGGGAACGGGTATCGGAGAGTTTGCGACGTGAGTCGGAGGCGAAGGTGGGGTTGGTGAACTGGCCGATTTCCTTTTCCCATTCGGCGAAGAGATCCCGGGACACCTGATCCATTTCCTGGATGCGTTTGCGGACATCGGCGGCCTCGGCGGTGCAGCGATCGAGATCGGATTTCAGTTTGGAATAGGTTTTCTCGAGGTCACCGCCATTGAAGCCATAGAGCAGCTTCATGCGGGTGAGGGCGTCCTGGAACTCGGTCTGGGCCTGCTTTTGTTCGTCGCGTGCCTTGGTGACGGCGCGTTTGAGGAGATCGCGCTTTTCGTACCCGAACTTCTCCATGGTCGAGTAGTAGGCGGATTGGCAACCGGTGAAGGCGAGGAGGACGAATGCGGCGAGGAAGGAACGGATGATGATGCTCATGGGAGGACGTCGGACCAACTGAAGGAGAAAACAGAGTGCAGGGCGCCGGTGAGACACGGCCATACGGCAAAGAACGTAGGCTGGGGAACGTTGGCAGGATTTGAAGTGGTGCATCCGCCTGGAGTTGAACCAGGAACCTTCTGATCCGTAGTCAGATGCTCTATCCAATTGAGCTACGGATGCACCGAAGGCGGATACGCTATGGAATCGGTGGAATGGGAGGCAAGGCCTTTCTGGGAGGATTTGATAAGGGAGCAGGAAGGGCTCTGAGCCGGAACGATGCAGTCGGATCGGTTGATCCGGCTGAGGGAAGCTGCGTTGCGTCGGGGTTGCGGGTTCGGGTAACGTTGGCGCATGAATCCCCGGTTGGTGACGCGGCGAGCGTTTCTGGGTGCGGCGTGTCTGGCGCCGGCGCTGGTCCATGCGGTCGAACCTTTTGAACGCAAGGGCCCACCACGCCTGAGGCTTTCACTGGCGGCCTATTCCTTCCGGGATCAGTTCGCCAAGGGGGCCAATGGGGCCGAGCCCGTGATGGACATGTTCCGGTTCCTGGACCTGTGCGCGGTGAACGGCTGCGATGGAGCGGAGTTGACGAGCTATTACTTTCCGAATCCAGCGGATGACACGTTGCTCCGGTCGATCCGGCGTCATGCCTTCATCCGGGGGGTGAGCATCAGCGGGACGGCGATCGGCAACACCTATACCCTGCCACCGGGGCGGGATCGGGATCGGGAGTATGACCTGACCCGGCAATGGATCTCGAAGGCGTCGGTGCTGGGGGCGCCCCATATCCGGGTATTTGCGGGTGAGGCCAAGGGGCAGGATCGGGCGAGTGCGAAGCGGCACTGCATCGAGGCGTTGGAAGAGATGGGGGAATTGGCCGGACGCCACGGCGTGTTCCTGGGGGTGGAGAATCACGGTGGGATCGTGGCGGAAGCGGACGACCTGTTGGAAATTGTCAGGGCGGTGAAGAGTCCCTGGGTGGGGATCAACCTGGACATCGGGAATTTCAACACAGCGGATCCGTATGGGGATCTGGCGCGTTGCGCGCCGTACGCGGTGAATGTGCAGTACAAGGGCCTGATGCGGCCCCGCGGAGCGAAGCAACCGGTGGCGACGGATCTGCCGCGGGTGGTGCGGATGCTGCGGGAGGCGGGGTATCAGGGTTGGTTCGTGCTGGAGTACGAGATGGAAGCGGATCCGTTTGTGAAGGTGCCGGTGTTGTTGAAGGAGATGAGGGAAGCGATCGCGGTTTGAGCGGAGATCGGGGATGGCTGAGCGCGACCTTGGAAGGGGGGCTACTTCTGCTCTTCGTACCAGGTCATCTGAATGTTCTCGAGGACCTTTTCGTTGGAGGCGTCGGGGGAGTCGCTGAACTCCTCCAGTTCGAGGACCATCTTGTGGAGTTTGGGGAAGCTGAGACGGAGAGGGTCCTGATCGGGATATTTGTCCATCAGTGCCCAGGCGATCTCCTCGTAATCCTTCCAGGTGAGTTTCATGGGCAGACTTTTGCCTCGGTACAACGGAGGCGTCAAATCCGGGGGTGAGGTGGTGAAGATGGCGGGGTGGATTGATGGCGCGCTTGACGCTTGGGGGTGTTCCGGGTGGAGTTCGGAGATGAAGAAGATCGTCGTCGTCGCCGTGTTGGCCGTTGCTGTTGCCACCGGGGCGGGGTGTTACAAGACGCAGGAAGGGCGCTACAGCGCCGGTGTTCCCTTTTCCAAGGACACCATTGAAAGCCGCTATGAGCGTCCGGCGGACCAGGTGTTCGAGGCGGCGAAGGCGACGCTGGATTTCAACGGCGCCTTGTTGACGGAGGGATCGACCACGGTGGGCAACACGGCAGCGCGGACGCTGACGGGGAAGGTGAACAAGCGGAGCCTTTGGATCCGGGTGGATGAAATCGAACCGCGGGTGACCCGGGTGCAGGTGCAGGCGCGGAAGAGTGGTGGGCGTGGGGATGTGGATCTGGCGTCGGAGATCGACAAGCAGATTGCGTTGAGGTTGAGGTGAGGAGGGCCAGGGGGCTTAAGGGACGCAAGGGACTTAAGGGACCCATACGAGCTATGGCCTCAGGGCTCAGTCGAACATCTTGCCGGGGTTGAGGATTCCGTGGGGGTCGAGGGTGGAGCGGAGTGAGCGCATGAGGCGCATCTGGGCGTCGCCGGCGAATTTTGGGAGGAATCCCTTTTTGGCGACGCCGACTCCGTGTTCGCCGGTGATGGTTCCGCCGAGGCGGATGGCTTCGTCGAAGATTTCGTGGAATGCCTGTTCGATGCGGTGCATCTCGGCGGTGTTGCGTTCGTCGGTGAGGAAGGTGGGGTGGAGATTGCCATCGCCCATGTGGCCGAAGGTGCCGATGCGGAGTTGGTAACGGCGTGCGACGTCTTCGACGAAGCGGACCATGGTGGCGAGTTCGGATCTGGGGACGGTGGCGTCTTCGAGGATGGTGGTGGGAGCCATGCGGGCGAGGGCGGAGAAGGCGCTGCGGCGGGCGGAAGCGAGGCGGTTGGCCTCGGCATCGTCACGGGCGACCCGGACATCACGACAACCGTTGCGTTTGGCGATCTCGACCATCCGGGCGGCTTCCTCGTCGACCTGGGCGGGGTGTCCATCGGTTTCCATGAGGAGGAGGGCTTCGCAATCGGTGGGGAGACCGACCTTCGCGAAGTCTTCGACGCAGCGGATGGTGGTGCGGTCGAGGAACTCGAGGGTGCAGGGGATGATGCGTGCGGCGATGATGTCACTGACGGTCTGGGCGGCGGCGTCCATGGCGGAGTAGGTGGCGACCATGGTTTTCTTGGCGGCCGGCTTGGGGATGAGGCGGAGGAGGACCTCGGTGAGGACGCCCAGGGTGCCTTCGGAGCCGACGAAGAGATCCTTGAGGGAATAGCCGGCGACGTCCTTCACGCATTTGTTGCCGGTGACAAGGATTTCGCCGTCGGGAAGGACGACGGTCAGCCCCATGACATAGTTGCGGGTGATCCCGTATTTGAGACCGCGGAGTCCGCCGGAGTTTTCGGCGACATTGCCGCCGATGGTACTGATCTTCATGGAGCCGGGGTCGGGCGGATAGAAGAGGCCGGCAGCGGTGGCGGCATCGGCGATGGCGAGGGTGGTGGCGCCGGGTTCGGATCGGAGGGTGAGGTTGGCGGCATCGACTTCGAGGATCCGATTCATCCGTGCGGTACAGAGGATGATGCAACCGGGGACCGGGAGTGAACCGCCGGAGAGGCCGGTACCGGAGCCGCGGGTGACGACGGGGATGCGCTCGCGATTGGCGAGTTGGAGGACGGCGGCGACCTCGGGGGTCGAGGTGACGAAGAGCACACAGCCGGGGCGTTGATGGAGGACGGCGGTGCCATCGAAGGCATAGGAGATGAGGTCTTCGTCGGAGGTGAGGAGATCGTCCGGGCCGACGATGGAGGCGAGTTCGGCGAGGACGGAATTGGACAGCGGCATGGGGGAGAGCGTGGGGAAGGGGTGTCGGGGGTGTGAAGCGAGAAGTTGGAAAGGCGATGGATGGGAAGGGTGGCGGGGAAAGGGGATTGGAATCGGGGCGGAAGTGGAGAAGCTTCGTGGCATGTCACCGAAGGGATTGTGCTGGATGGGTTGGTTGTGGATGGCGTTGGGGGTGTGGGGTTGGGTACGGGGCGAGGATGCGGGGTTGGCGGTGCAGCATTCCTACATCGTGTTCGGTGGACGGACGGCGATCATCGGGGAGGACGGGAAGGTGGTGTGGGAACATGCGGGAGGATCGCGGGATGGGTTTGTGTTGCCGGGGGGGAACGTGTTGGTGGCGTATGCGGACCGGGTGGAGGAAGTCACGCGGGAGCATCGGGTGGTCTTCCTGTATCGGTTGGCGAAGGAGAACGGCGAGATCAGCACGGCGCAGCGGCTGTACAATGGGAACACGTTGGTGACCGAGTTGGGGAAGCGACCGCGGGTGTTGGAGGTGGACGGCGCGGGAGGGATCGTGCTGGAGGTTCCGTTGGCACCGGAGACGGACAACGTCCACATGCAGACGCGGATGGCGCGACAGTTGAGGAACGGGAACTTCCTTGTGCCGCACCTGCTGGCGTTTGCGGTGAAGGAGTATGGGCGGGATGGGAAGGTGTTGGGGGTGTTGCGGACGGACCGGGAGGAACTGGGGGGACGCCCGGCGGAGAACTGGCCGTTCACCGCGATCCGGTTGGACAACGGGAACACGCTGGTGTCGCTGACCCATGGAAACAAGGTGGTGGAATTTGATCCGAAGGGTGGGGTGGCGTGGAAGGTGGACAACGGGAATGTCGGGGGGCTCTTCAAGGATCCGTGCGGATCCCAGCGCCTGGCCAATGGGAACACCGTGGTGGGCAGTCACGGTGCCGCGACGGGCATCTCGATGGTGGAAGTGACGCCGGAACATCGGATGGTATGGAAGAGTGAGCATCCGGCGGCGGCCGGGGTGCATCACTTCCAGATCTTGACGACGAATGGCCGGCCGGAGCCGGGCATGCCGCAGAAGTAGGGTGCGCTCCGGTGGGGGCGAAGCAGATACCGCTCAGCAGCGGGCGAAGATCCGGTTGGCTTCCTCGAGGGTTTCCTTGGACCCGATGTCATACCAGATGCCGGGGACGTTCCAGGTGAGGACGGGTTGGCGTGGGTAAAGCCACTGGATGAGGCGACCGGGTTGGTCAGGATTGTTGCCTTCGGCGATGTACTGCTGGATGAGGGGGAGGGTGCGGCGGGGATAGAAATAGAGGGCGATGCCGATGAGGGTGGAGACGGGTTGGGGCGGTTTCTCGATGAAGCTGACGATCCGGCCGGAGGCATCGACATCGACGACGCCGTATTTGCGGGCCTGATCGACGGTGCCGACGTCGTAGGTGCCGAGGACGACTTCGTCCTGGGAGCGGCAGAAGGTTCCGAATGCTTCGAGGGATTGGCTGAAGAGATTGTCGCCGGCGACGACGATGATGTCGTCGTCGAGTTGTTCGCGGTCGAGGACGAGTTTGAGGTCACCGATGGCGCCGAGCTTGTTGGAGTCGTCGGTGGAACCGTCATTGACGATGGTGAACTCGACGGAGGATTTGGTGGCGCGGTATTGGTCAGCCCAGGCTTGGAAATGGGGGGCGAAGCGGTTGTTGGTGACGAGGATGACGCGGTCGATGCCGGCGATTTGGGAGAGGTTGTCGAGGACGTAGTCGACCATGGGTTTGCCGGCGACGGTGAGGAGGGGTTTGGGCTGGGTAAGGGTGAGTGGATGGAGACGGGTGGCGTAACCGGCGGCGAGAATAATGACTTTCATCGTTGGGCAGGACGGTACTCAGGAAACGCCGGGTGAAAAGAGGCTTATGCGGCGGATCACGAACCGTTGAAGAGTTCGGGGGCTGCCTGGCGTGCGAGGGTGCGGGAGAGGCGGAGTGATTCCTCGGCGGATTCGGCGGCGAGGGCGGCAGAGGCGACGACGACGGCCTCGGTGCGGCGGAGGCGACGGAGGAGGAATTTCACGGCGGGAACAGCGGTGGGAGTGGCGCTGAGTTCGTCGATGCCGAGGCCGACGAGGAGGGGGACGATGGCGGGATCGCCGGCGGCTTCGCCGCAGACGCCGACCCAGCGACCGTGCTGGCGGGCGGCCTGGACGGTGATCTGGATGAGGCGCAGGACGCCGGGATGGGTGGGAGTGAAGAGGGGGGCGACCCGGTCATTGAGGCGGTCGACGGCGAGGGTGTAGCCGGTGAGATCGTTGGTGCCGATGGAGAAGAAGTCGACTTCGCGGGCGAAGGTATCGGCCATGAGTGCGGCGCCGGGGACTTCGATCATCATGCCGACCTCCATCGATTCGTCGAAGGGGATCTGGGCATCGCGGAGTTCCTCGCGACAGCGTTCGAGGAGGGCATTGGCTTCCCGGAGTTCGGGAAGGCCGGTGATCATGGGATACATCAGGCGGACCCGGCCGTGTGCGGAGGCGCGGAGAACGGCGCGGAGTTGGGCCTTGAAGACATCGGGAAGGGCGAGGCTGATGCGGATCGCGCGCCAGCCGAGGAAGGGATTCTGTTCGCCGGTGCGAGCCCAGGAGGCGGGGAGTTTGTCGCCGCCAAGATCCAGGGTCCGGATGATGACGGGGTCGGGGGCGGCGGCTTCGGCGACCTTGCGGTAGGCGGAGTACTGTTCGTCTTCGGACGGAAATTCGCGACGGTTGAGGAACAGGAATTCGCTGCGGAAAAGACCGACGCCGCGGGCGCCGCTGGTGTGGAGGGCGGGGGTGTCGTCGGGGGTATCGATATTGGCGGCGAGCAGGATCCGATGACCGTCGAGGGTGACGGCGTGATGTTCGCGGAGGGCGGCGAGGCGTTCGTTGAGGGCGGCACGGCGCTGTTTGAGTTGGCCGTACTCGAAGAGGGTCTGGTCGGTGGGATTGACGGTGAGGGTGCCGCTGTGTCCGTCGATGAGGGCATATTCGCCGCTGCGGACACGGGAGGTGATGTCGCCGAGGCCGAGAACGGCTGGGATGCCGAGTTTGCGGGCGAGGATGGCGGTGTGGCTGGTGGTGCCGCCGCCGTCGGTGACGAAGCCGAGAACGCGTTTTCGGTCGAGGACGGCAGTGGTGCTGGGGGCGAGATCGGGGGCGACGATGATGGAAGGTTCGGCGAGATGGAGCAGGTCACGTTCGGTGGCGCGGCCGAGGAGATGATCGAGGACGCGACCGGAGACATCGCGAAGATCGGCGGCGCGTTCGCGGAGGTAATCGTCCGCCAGAGCCCCGATGGCGGACGCGAACTTTTCCGAGACCTGTTGGTAGGCGGATTCGCAGTTGATGTGTTCATCCCGGATCAGGCGATGGACTTCGCCGAGGAGGCTTTCGTCTTCGAGGACGAGGAGGTGGGCATCGAAGACCGAGGCCTCATGTTGACTGAGGGCAGCGACGACCTGGCGCTGGACTTCGAGGAGATCGCGTCGGGTGGCGGTGAGGGCGTCCTGGAGGCGTTGGAATTCGGAGTCTACTTCCGTGTCGGTGATTTCGCGACGGAGGATGTGGCGGGCGGCGTCGCCGAGAACGATGACGCGTCCGTGGGACACCCCGGAGGAGGCGGGGATGCCACGATAGACCCGTTCACCGGTCGGCATAGGATCGACCATGGAGGAAGGCTAGCGGGAGTCCGGGAGGGGTGGAATCGGGATTGTGGGGTCGGGCGGGGTCAATGGGCGGCCCGGGCGCGTTTGGTGGGGGCGGCTTCGCCGATCATGCGGGCGATCTCGGCGCGGGCGATCTCGATGAAGTGGCTTTCGGGGAGGGTGAGACGCCGACCGCGCCAGAAGGTGATGACCCAGGCGATGCGCAGGCGACGTTTGCCGAGGTAGACGGGGACGAGCTTTGGGCTGCCGGGATCCACGGTGACGGCCCACGACGGGACGAGTGCGGCGCCAAGACCGTGTCGGGCGAGGGCTATGGCCTGGGCGGGAGTGCCGGCTTCGCCCTGCACATTCAGGCTGATCTGGTCGGCGCGGAAGAAGTCGTCGATGTAGCGCCAGGTGACGGTTTGAAGACCGGGAACGATGACGGGTTGGGGTCCGATGGCATCGAGTGGGGCGGCGGAGAGTCTGGCCCAGGGATGATCGGGGAGGACTGCGAGGACGAATTCCTCGGAGAAGAGGGGTTCGGTGGCGAAGCGTTCGTCGGGTTTGCCGGCGGGGCCAAGGACGAGATCGACGCGACGTTCTTCGAGGAGGTCGATGGGATTGGATTCGTCGGTGACTTCGGTGCGGAGGAGGGTGCGGGGTTCGCGACGGCGGACTTCGGCGAGGACAGCTGGGAGGAGGGCGTCGCCGAGAGGGGCTGGGGCGCCGACGCGGAGCCGGTTGGAGCCCCATTGCCGGAGGCCATTCATGCCACCGCGGGCGGTCTCCATTTCGCGGAGGATGCGTTCGGCGTGGGGAAGGAGTTGTTCACCGGCCTGGGTCAGCATCACGGTCTTGCCCACCCTGTCAAAAAGGCGACACCCCATGTCGGTTTCGAGGGACTTGATGGAGTGGGAGACGGCGGACTGGGTGAGGAACAGTTCTCGGGCGGTCTGGGTGAAACTGCCGGTGCGGGCGAGGATGAGGAATGCGTGGAGCTGACGACTGTCGATGGGTGGCTTCATTGATGAGAGAGGTTCATCCTGACGAACTATCCGGGGAGCAACTGTTGGGCCGGGAAGTGGGAAGGGTGCGGATGACCATGCATGAATTCGATGGAAGGTGCGGGGCGAGGTGGGAGACCGGAGAGGGATTGAGGTGCGGGATGAATCCCGGGCCTGGGCGGATGAAGTATTGAGCGGCGAGGGTTGCTCGCAGGAGTGAGGTTCGACGGCGACCGAACGTCGCCGCTCCGAGGCGAGGGTTTGGCGCGGGGCATCGGTTCAGATGCGGAGGAAGATGCGGCGGCGCCAGAGCCAGAAACAGCAGAGCCAGATGAGGGAAAGGACGACGAAGCCTTCGGCGACGGGAGCGTAGAGACCGAACAGGATCTTCCAGGCGTTGTCGCCTTCCTCGAAAATGGCGGGGCCGCGCCAGGCGAGCAGGAAGGTATTGAGGTGATTGGTGGTATTGGCCCTGAAGAAGCCGTCCCAGAGGTGGGCGATGACGTAGGTGAAGATGGAGTTCATGCCGACCACGACGAGTGGGAGCATGGGGCGATGCCACTGGCGGACATCGGCGATGAAGTGGAATCCGGCGAGCAGAAGGGCACACCAACCGCCGCTGACGAGGACCCAGGCGGGAGTCCAGATGCGTTTGACGCTGGGGCAGAGGCCGGTGAGGTCGAGGAGGGTGCCGAGACCGAGGGTGCCGAGGCCGGCGACGGCGAGGAAGCCTATGCGGGTGAGGTCGGGGAGATCCTTGCGACGGAGCCATTGGCCTGCGAGCAGGCCGAGGATCATGGTGCCGAGGGTGGGGATGAAGCTGAGGGTGACATAGCCACCGCCATTGAAGAGCCAGGGTTTCTGGCGGGGAAAGAGGTTGAGGAACCAGTGATCGAAGTGGTGGGCGGGGTGGGTATTGAGATTCCAGTGAGCGGCGAAGCCTTCCATGTGGTGGGACCAGCCGGGTTTGACGCCGACGGTGGCGGGATCGAAGCCGGCGGCGGGGAGTGGGTGGAAGGCGAACCAGGCCCAGTAACCGACGAGGATGACGAGGAGGCTGGCGAGTTGGATGCGCCAGGATTTCCAGGCTAGGGCCCAGAGGAAGACGTAGCCGAGCCCGATCTGGGAGAGGGTGTCTTCGAAGGTGAAGTTGGTGAACTTCGAGTGGGTGGAGCGGAGGAAGATGCCGAGGAGGATCAATGCGAGGGCGCGCCAGACGGTGTGGATCCACATGCCGGCAGGTCCTTGGCCGCGGGCCTGGCGATTGGCGATGGACCAGGGAAGGGCGCAGCCGACGAGGAAGGAAAAGGAAGGTTGGATGAGATCATGCAGGGTGCAGCCGCGCCATGGGGCATGATCCTGATGATGACTGAGGAAGCTCCAGAAACCGTTGTCCGGAAAATTCCCGGCCATGGCGTGGAAGCGGAGGACTTCGCCGGCCATGAGCAGCATTACGAAGCCGCGATAGGCATCGAGGGAGAGCGCCCTTTCGGGGGCGGGCCGGACCGGTGAATCCATCGGGTTGGTGTACCCGGCCCATGGGCGGGGGCAAGCCCGGCCTGTCAGGGAAGGGTATCGCGTCCGGGGAACTGGTTCACAGCAGGATGTCCTCGGGACGGACTTCGAGGCATTCGTCCTGATCTTCCCAGATCAGGATGGGATAATGTTCGATGAGGCGCGGGACGATGTCCCTGACAGATTCGGCGAGGAGGAGTTCGGCCTGTTGGGCGGCTTTTTCAAAGAGATCGTCGTAGTCGCTGCGATTGCGGCGGCGATCTTCCCAATGGGCGACTTCGTGGGCCTTGGCGTAGCGATTGGCCCAGTCGCGGAGGAGGGGGAGGAGGGGTTCGGGCAGTTGATCGAGGGGAACGGCGGATTCGTGGCAATGGATGCACATCAGACCGTGTTCGAGGACATCGCGGGTGAGGTAGGGCAGCATGGGGGAACCGCAGCAGGGGGAGGGGGGATAGCCAACGGGCATGCTGATGAGGCGTTGCTGCCAGACACCGCGTTCGCTGGCGATCTGGGTGGCGAGGCGGAGGGAACCGACGAGGGGATGGGACATCCGCCAACCTTTGCCGGCGAGTTGGCCGAGGGTCTGGGAGCACCACCGGGCGAGGGTGAGGTCGTCGAGGTCCTGGAAAACCCGCGCGTATTCCTTCCAGAGGGCATCGAGCGATGAATCCGAGTGTTCTTGAGGATCAGGCACGGGTTGAAGGTAAGGGATGGGGGACGGGTGGAGAAGTTCGGGGATTGTGGAAGGCGCGAGGGAAATGGAAGGCGTGAGGGAAAGGCGGGGGTCAGACCTGGAAATAGCCGAGTTCCCGGAGTGAACAGTAGTCCCGGGGTCGATCGAGGGTTTTGCGGCCGAGGATGAGATGGTCGAGGACCTCGATCTTGAGCAGGTGCCCGGCGCGGATGAGGTCGCGGGTGACACGGATGTCGGCTTCGGAGGGGGAGGGATCTCCGCTGGGATGGTTGTGGGCGAGGATGAGGGCGTGGGCGCCGGCGGCGATGGCGGGGCGGAAGACTTCGCGGGCGTGGACGAGGATCTGGTCGAGGAGGCCTTCGGCGACGGTATCGATGCGGAGAAGGCGGCGGCGGGTATTGAGGAGGAGGACCTGGAGACGTTCGACTGGGGCGGAGATGGCGTCATCGCGGAGGAGGGCGGCGACGGCTTCGGGATGGTCGAGGACAGGGGATTCGAGGCGACGTTCCTCGGAGAGGCGGCGGGCGAGGGAGAAGGCGGCCTTGAGGGCGAGGGCCTTGTCGCGGCCGATGCCGCGGCCGCGGAGTTGTTGCCAGGGGGCTCGGGCGACGGCTTCGAGGGAGCCGAACCGTTGGAGGAGTTCATCGGCGACGGCGACGGCTGAGGCGCCCTGGACGCCGGTACGGAGGAGGATGGCGATGAGTTCGGCGGTGCGGAGGGCATCGGGGCCGCGTTCTGCGAGTCGTTCGCGAGGACGGTCGGCCTCCGGAAGGTCATGGATCCGGGAAGGTTGGAGCATGGGCGAGTGGATCGGTGGCGGAAGGGGTGGGGTGCGTCAAGGTGGGATGAGTTGGAGGTTGGTGCCTGAATTGGGGGCTTGCGGGAAGAGGTGGCGTGGCGTGTGCTTGGTGGGGAAGCGGGGTTACCCACTGCTGGTATTTTTCCAATGAAACGTGATCTGAAACCGACATGGGCCCGGGAAGCTCGCGGGTTTACACTGATTGAGTTGCTGGTCGTCATCGCGATCATCGCGATCCTGGCCGGGATGCTTTTGCCCGCCCTGGGCAAGGCGAAGAGCAAGGCACAGGGCATCCTGTGCATGAACAACCATCGCCAGCTGTTGTTGGGATGGTCCATGTATGCCGGGGATCATGCGGACCGGATCCCGTTTGCCTACGCGCCGGAGAACAACCCGAACACATCGGATGGTGCGTGGGTCCAGGGCATTTTGGATTACGCCAACCAATCGGCCCGGGACAACTGGGACCCGATCCATTTGCGCCAAAGTCCGTTGTTCAAATACATCGGGGGTTCGTTGGGGGTGTGGAAATGTCCGTCGGACAAGAGCTTTGGGTTGAACACGGCCCGGGTGCGGGTGCCGCGGGTGCGGAGCATGTCGATGAGCATCTGGACGGGTGGCAACCAGGGTACGGATGGCGGATGGGGCCCGAGGTGGCGGGTGATGACCAAGATGGGTGATTTCACGGATCCGGGTCCTTCGGGGACGTACGTGTTGCTGGACGAACGCGAGGACAGCATCAATGACGGATTCTTTGTGGTGTCGATGGAGGGATATCCCAACGCGGCGGCGACCCGGATGATTGATTTCCCGGCGAGCTATCACAATCGGGCGGGAGGTTTCTCCTTTGCGGATGGCCATGCGGAGATCAAGTCGTGGAAGGATGGCCGGACGACACCGCCGATCAGCCGGACGCTCCAGTTGAATGTGCCGATGGCCAACAACATGGACATTGTCTGGATGCAGGAACGATCCACGCGCCTGAAGTAATCAGTAATCTGTGGTTCCCGGATTCGGGACTTTGTCCATGACCATCGGCGTACCGCGGGAGATCAAGCAACAGGAGCATCGGGTGGCGATGTTGCCGTCGGCCGCCTACCAACTGGTGCGGCGAGGGCATCGGGTGTTGGTGGAAAGCGGGGCGGGGGTGGGCGCTGGATTCCCCGATGCCGACTATGAGGCGGCCGGGGCGACGCTGATGGGGGATCATGGATCGGTGTTCGAAGGGGCGGACCTGGTGGTGAAGGTGAAGGAGCCCTTGCCGGAAGAGTACCCGTTGCTGCGACCGGGCCAGGTGCTGTTCACCTATCTGCATCTGGCGGCCAATGCATCCCTGACCGCCGCCTTGCAGGCATCCGGGGCGACCTGCATTGCCTATGAGACGGTGGAGGTGAACCGGCGACTGCCGTTGCTGGAGCCGATGAGTGAGATTGCGGGCCGGATGAGTGTGTTGGTGGGTGGCTATTATCTGGCCAAGCACAATGGCGGTTCCGGGGTGTTGCTGGGGGGCGTGCCGGGAGTGTTGCCGGGCAAGGTGGTGGTGTTGGGGGGCGGGGTTTCCGGAGTGAATGCCGCCCGGATGGCAACGGGCCTCGGGGCGGATGTCACGATCCTGGAAGTGGACATCGAGCGGATGCGTTTCCTGGACATCACGCTGCACACGGCCCACACGCTGTATTCGAGTGAGGCGCACCTGACGGATCTCCTGGACGAGTGTGACCTGTTGATCGGGGCGGTGTTGGTGCCGGGAGCGAAGGCGCCACGCTTGATCTCGCGGGAGATGTTGCGGCGGATGCGACCGGGGAGTGTCCTGGTGGACATTGCAATCGACCAGGGGGGGTGTTGTGAGACGTCACGACCGACGTCGCATCATGACCCGGTCTATGTGGAGGAAGGGGTGCAGCATTATTGTGTGGCCAACATGCCGGGAGCGTATGCCCGCACGGCGACGCAGGCCCTGACCAACGCGACCCATCGATACATCCAGGACCTCTGCGACCTTGGGCTGTGGGAGGCATGTCGTCGGGCTCCTGCGTTGGTGGGCGGAATCAACGTGATGGGAGGCCAGGTGACTTCGCGACCGGTGGCGGAAGCCCATGGACTGCCATATCGGGATCCGCTGGAGTTGCTCGCGGTGGGCGGAAAGCCTGTTGAAGGCTGAGCCCTGGATTCAGGTTTAACGGAGTTGTCTCAGGACGAAGGCGGAGGGATCAAAAGCACCGGTCCCGCGTCTTCCGCGCAGTTCGGCGACCAATTCCACCTGGGCCTCCGAATCCAGGGCGAATTCGAAGGCGAGGGGTTGCCAGTCGGTGGAACCGGTCAGGCCATTGTCCCGGGGAGAACCGCTGATGCGCAGGCCGAGGCCCGAACCGGTGCCGTCATGGGAGGAATCGACATTTCGAGCCTGGCCCATGCCTTCGAATCGATAGCGCCCGGGGGGAAGGGTTGCGCGGGTGCGCCAGGAGACCTGTCCACCGTCGCGGAGGATGAGCCGCAACTCGGGTTTTGCCTCGGGACCGGTCGCGCGTTCGGCGAGACCGCCATCCTCGGATTGCCGCGGATTCCAGCGGGCCAATCGGATCCGACCTTCGGCATCGATGCCGACGGGTTGCGGTCGGTTTTCCATCTGTTCGCGGGCGTTGTCGACCCGGTGAACGATGCGTGCGCGGATGTTGCGGGTGGCGGAGCGGATCTGTTCGGCTTGACCGCGTCGGAGGAGGGACAGGGCGGGTTCGCGTCGGGCGACGGCGGCGTCAAAAACGGGGAGGATGGTTTCGGTGGTGAAGATGTTGGTGAGGAGGGAGGAGATGCGGTCGAAGTAGGCCTGACGCCAATCGCGGATCTGGAAGACGCCTTGGGCGACCATGCCTTCGAAGCCGCGATCGAGGGGCATGCCGCCATGGTCGAACATCTGGTCCATGCCATGCGGCAGGAAGGTGAAGCGGCCGGAGGCGGGTTCGTGATAGAGCCGGTAATTGTTGCGGTTGGCGGGGTATCCATCCCAGTCCTCGGTGAGGACCTGCAAGGCGGTGTAGGTGATGAATCGGTCCACTTCGAGCCATTGTTCCAGACCCTTTTGGCGTTGGACGGGATCGCGCAGTTGGGTGGCATTGGCGAGGGAACGCAGATCCTTCCAGTCGGGTGGTTCCTTGCCCGAATCGAGTTTCAGTTCCTGATCGATATCCTGGAGGAATCCGCCGTCGTAGAGGTTGCCGGAGGGGTCGTTGAAATGGCGGCGGAGGAAGGTCTTGTCGAAGCCTTCCTTCAGGACGTAGAGGCCGAGGTTGCGACCGTTGAGGGTGACGAGGGCATGGGAAGCGCGGGTGGCGGGGATTCCAGCGCGGCGATAGAGGTCGGCACACACGATCTCGGACATGCGGCTGGGATCCTGGACAGAATTGTTGAGGTGGATCTTTTCGAGGCCGTGGAACTTCTGCCCCTTCTTGAACTTGTCGATGTTGAGCGTGAGTGCAGGGAGGTCATCAATGCTCCGGGTTGATCCGGCGGCGCCCTTGACCCGGATTCCGACGGATTCCCAGGAGTTGGAGCCGATGCGGAGCGTGGCTGGGACGGATTGGCGGGGTTCGCGACGGAGGGATTCCATCCCGGCCCGGTCGGTTTCGAGTTCGAATCGGAGGATGGGGCCCGAGAAGAGAGGGTCGGAGGGGTGGAGGATGCCCGGATTGCTGGGAGTTTTTTGGGGTTTATCGGCGGCCTGAAGAGGGGCGGAGGGGAGGATGCCGCCCAGCAGGAAGAGGAGGGCGAGGAGGAAGGCTGGAGTGCGGATGGGCCGGGAGTTCATGCGGAAACGGTTGACGTTCCCGTTAGGGAAGCCCCGGGAACGATGGAAGTGGAGCAGGAGACGGGCCCGGACAGCGTGGGACCCGGGAAAGTCACCGGGAGGATGGCGCCCCCGCGTGGGATCAGCGGGCGATCATCCCGGATTGGCGTGCGAAGTCGAAGATTCCGCCAGCGTCCACAACGGGGCGCACTTCGCCGAGGGGGTTGAGGGGATAGACCTTGCCGGTGCCTTCGTGGGTGATGGTATTGGCATCGATATCGACGGTGGCGACGTCACCGGTCTGGAAGGTTTCGCAAAGGCGGTCGGGGCATTCGATGGGATAGAGTTCACCGGTGGCGACGCAGTTGCGGAAGAAGATGCGGGCGTAGGATTCGGCGACGACGCACTGGCAGTCGGCGGAGCCCATGGCGATGGGGGCATGTTCGCGGGAGCTGCCGCATCCGAAATTGCGACCGGCGATGACGATGGGATAGCGGCTGTCGGTGGCGCCCTCTTCGACAAAGCGTTTGGGGTAGAGGGCGTCGGGCAGACCCCAGAGGGCGTAGCTGCCGAGCTTGTCATATTCCTCCTGGATGGTGGGCACCAGATTGAGGAACTGGGCTGGGATGATTTGATCCGTGTCGATGTTGTCGCGGACCACGTACACCGGGCCGGTGAACTTCGATTGCATGGGTGGAGACTCCGGTGGGAGAGGGTGGGAAGGCAAACGCAAAGGCGGAGGGTGGTTGAAGGCACTTTGGAATGGAAACGGATGAACTCGGCGCTTGCACCTCGGGGTCGCACCGATAGTCTCGCGTCGGACTTCACTAGCACTATGCGCATCGGATTGAAGCAGATAACCCTCCTCGTTGGCGTTGCAGCCCTTGCCGCTGGCTGTGCCAGTGCCGAGCGAAAGCTTGGGCGCGGCATGAACAATCTCATCGAGCCGATCCGCATGGGTGAGCTCAACCGCTCGTATGAGCAGGCTTACCTGTGGGACGGTCCGGATGCCTCGCTGGGGTCCGGTTTCGTCAGGGGTGTGAACCGGACGATTGCACGGACGGCAGTGGGAGCATTCGAAGTGCTGACCTTCCCCATTCCTTCGGAACCCTATTTCAAGCCTGAGCATCCGGTTTACCCCGATTCCTACAAGCCGGGTATCCTGGATTCGAGTTCGGTGCGGACGGACACCTCGCTTGGCTTTGACTCTACCGATGTGGCGCCTTTCATCTCGGGCAGCCGCTTCAAGATTTTCGAGTGATCGGATCGGTTGGGTTCTGGCTTCATTCCGCAGGGGCGGGGTAAGCGGACAGATCCATCAACACGCGCCAACCTTGGTTGGCGCGTTTTTGCTTCAGTGATGAGCACGCTCACCCTCACTCGGCATTCCCCATGCAAGATCAACCTCTGCCTGAACATCCTGGGGCGTCGGGCGGACGGTTTCCATGAGTTGGAGACGTTGTTCCATCCGGTCCCGTACCACGATGTCCTGACTTTCCGAATGGGTGATGGGGACGAGGTTGCTGGTGGACAGGTCCAACTGACTTGCAGCCACCCGGACCTGCCGGTTGACGCCTCCAATCTCGTTCATCGGGCCGCAACCCGGTTCCTGACCGCGGCAGGGATTTCCGCCGGGGTGGAGATCCATCTGGAGAAGCACATCCCGATGGCGGCGGGACTGGGCGGTGGCAGCGCCAACGCGGCGCACACCCTTCGTGGTCTGAACGAGTTGTTTGGATTTCCCCTGTCGCGTGATGAAATGGACCGTTTGGCAGCCGGTCTTGGTTCCGACATCAATTTCTTTCTGCAGGACGGTCCGGCGTTGGCGGGAGGGCGCGGAGAGAAGGTTGAGCCGTTGGGAATTTTTCCGGGCCTGAAAGGGTGCGGATTATTCCTCTTTCACCCGGGATTTGGGATCCCGACGCCGTGGGCCTTTCGCGAATTGGCGCATTTTCCAGCGGATCTGAATGGCAGACCGGGCCGGGCGCGGGAGTTGGCGATGCAGTTGGCGGATCCGGATCCGGAGCGGGCGCGGAGTGCCTTGGGTCGCATGTACAATTCGCTCGAAGCGCCCGCGTTTGGGAAATATCCGGTCCTGGCGCTCTATCAGGAGTTCCTTCGGGAACGTGGCGCCCTCGGCACCCTGATGTCTGGCAGTGGCTCCACGACGTTTGCGGTGTTTGGGGACATGGATTCAGCCCGGGCTGTCCGGGCTCCGTTTGAGGCTGAGTTTGGGCAGGTGGGGTGGATGGCGGTGGTGGGGTTGTGAGGGCTTGTCATCTGTCATGGAAGAGGGGTAAAGTTCCGTCGTTCAAACTCGGAGTAGGGTGTCAGGACTCCCCCTTCAATCCGGTTCCTGAGTAGTGAAGTCACCTTCAAGGTGTGCGGCGCGGGCTCGGGAAACGGTTTGGAATGTCCACTCCGTCTGGGGATCGAACCAGTCCGTTGCCAGCCTGGCGATGGGTGGGAGCAGATCCCGAACCTGTGCAAGGGTCTTCAAGACGGTGGGTGACACCCAAAGGAGCGCATGAACTCGTTGCAAAATCGTCAGCCGCGCGGAGGCCTCGCGTCGGGATTCCGGGACTCTCGTGTCCCTGGATCTTCCGAGCCGGTCTGCATGGGCGTGGCGGGTGACATCAGGGAACCGGCTCCGGTCAGGACTGCTTGGCATAGTCCCGGGGTGGTCGCCGGCGGCGAAGCCACAGAAAACCAACCAAACACACACATATCATGAAACAGAGGGTAAAACCCGACTGGCAGAGCCAGTTGGAGAGAAGAGGCAGTTCACGAGCCTGGGCCTGGGTGACGTCGGTAATCCTGGCAATGGCCGGATTGATTCCCGCTCGGAGTGAAGCCGGTACGGTCAGCCACACGGCGACCCTGTCGATCCTATCCGCGTCCCCGGGTTGGACCCGGACCGTGACGCTTCCGCAGTTTGACCCGGTATACGGAAACCTGCTTTCAGTGCAGATCCAGGTGGATGCGACGATCCGATCCCCTTCGCGCGTGGAAAACCTGGATGATGTTCCGCGGGCGGGAACTGTATCTGGAGCACAGGTGGGACTGGTGGTGGGTGACGGGCTTGGAACGACGTGGTTGTCGGCCCAACCGGCGGTGAAATTCACCAACAACCTGGCGGCCTTTGATGGATTGGCCGACTACGGCGGTTCCTCTGGAGTTTCGAACCTGCGCCGCACCTCGTTCCTGACGGCGGCGAACCTGATTGCCGGGCCGTATACGGGCTTTGAGGGGCAGGGCACGTTTACAGCGACGGTTGCCGCGGCGGGCGCGGGATTCTGCAATGGACCGGTGAACTTCCTGCTGGCGGTGTTGCCGGAGCTGGGGGTGAGCGTGACGGTCATTTATGAATACGCGGAGACGGTGGCGGCGACGTCGATCGGCGATCTGATCTGGAATGATTACAATGTCAACGGGATGGTTGATCCGGGTGAACCCGGTTTGCCCGGCGTGACGGTCTGGCTCCTTGATCTAGCTGGATTCCCGGTTCCGGGAGTGTTCCCGACCGTGACGGATCAGGACGGATATTATACCTTCAGCCAGGTACCCGCGGGTGGCTATTACGTGATGGTGGAGCAGCCTGTTGGATTTGATGCGACGTATGACCTGGACGGGGTGGATGGATTCTTCTGGGCTTATGTCGAGGTGTTCGAAGGGCAGTCACGCGACGACGTGGACTTCGGGTTTGCGCAGTTGTCGAGCAGTGTGGGTGACCGGGTCTGGATGGACGTCAACGGGGACGGAGTGCAGGACCTGGACGAGATCGGACTGGCTGGGGTGACGGTTACCCTGTCGGACATACTTGGAACGGTGTTGGCGACGGCGGTGACGGATCTCAACGGAACCTATGGGTTCACCGGCCTGGCGCCTGGGACCTATGTGGTGAGTGTCACTGCCGGGGTGGCGGCGGGGTATGAAATCACCTTTGATGCCGATGGTCTGGCGGAAGCCGGATCAACCCTGATCGAAGTGTTCAACGGCCAGGTGATCGACTGGGTGGATTTTGGGTATCAACCAAAGACATCCGTCATTGGCGACAAGGTCTGGCTGGATCGCAACAAGGACGGGGTGCAGGACCTGAACGAGACGGCTCTGGCCGGCGTGACGGTCCAATTGATTCGCACTTCGGATTCTGAAGTGATTGCCACCACCCAGACGGATGCGAACGGCATCTATGGGTTCAGTGGACTGGCCTCGGGCGAGTATTTGGTGGTGGTGGTGCCACCGACGGGAATGCAGGCCACGTTTGATCTGGATGGGATCGGGTCCATTAACCAGGTCCAACTTTGGTTGGGCGTGGACGACCTGCGTGATGATGTTGATTTTGGCTATTCGGGCGGAACCCTGGGTGACCGGGTCTGGGCGGATCTGAATGGCGATGGCGTGCAGGATCCCGGCGAATCGGGATTGGCGGGTGCAACGGTGACCCTGTCGAGCGGTGCTACGACTACGACGGATGCCAACGGCTATTACACCTTCGGAGATCTTCCGGCCGGAACTTATACCGTGACGGTGGAGGTGCCGACGGGATGGGTGGCGACGTACGACCTGGACGGTGTGGGAACGCCGGGCCTTGCCGTGGTGGAATTGTCGGCGGGAGGAAGTCTGGACACTGTGGATTTTGGATTCCAGGAGTACACGGCCAGCATTGGTGACCGCGTGTGGCGCGATTCAAATGGTGATGGAATCCAGGATGGTGGTGAGTCCGGCCTGGCCGGGGTGACGATCCAGTTGTGGGATGCAGACGGAGTGAGCCATTTGTCGAGTGTGGTGAGCGATGTCAACGGCTTCTATGAATTCGCGAACCTGGCAGCTGGCACGTACACGTTGGTGGCGATCCAACCAGCGAACCACGTTCCGACCTATGACGTCGACGGCCTGACCGAACCCAATCGGGCGGTGATCGTACTGGCGACCGGTGAATCTCGGAACGATGCGGATTTTGGCTATCAACCACTGGGTCGGATCGGAGACCTGGTGTGGCTGGATCTGGACGGCAACGGCGCCCAGGATCCCTTTGTTGAGCCCGGCCTGGGGGGAGTGGTGATCGTGGCATCGGGCACGGGTGGAACCTTCTCGACGGTGACGGATTCCAATGGTGGCTATGTGTTCACCAACCTGCCGCCGGGCGTATACACGATCAGCGTGACACCGCTGCCGGGATTGGCGCCCACCCACGATGTGGACGGGATTGGTAGTCCTAACCTTGCGACCATAACCCTCGAGGCCGGTCAGACCAGGTTGGATGTGGACTTTGGTTATACGATCGCATCGAATCTGTCGGACGCCCAGGTGGGTGACCGGGTGTGGATCGATGCCAACCAGGATGGAAACCAGGATCCGGGCGAACCGGGCTTTGCTGGATTGACGGTGACCCTGAAGAACGGGTTGGGATCGGTTCTGGGAACGCAAACCACGGGATCCGACGGCGGGTATCTGTTCAGCGGGTTGCCGGCAGGGACCTATACCGTCGAAGTGACGGGAACGGGCGGATACGAGCCGACTTGGGATACGGACGGCACCTTCACGCCGGGAACGGCGACGGTGACCCTGGTCAACGGCGAGAAGCGCCTGGACGTGGACTTTGGATACAGGCTGTTGCCGCCTCCCCCGGCGAGCATATCGGGTCGGGTCTGGGACGACTCCAATGCGGACGGGTTGCAGAGTGTGGGCGAGACCGGTCTGGCTGGACTGTGGGTCACACTCTGGACATCGGGTGGTGTCGAGGTGGCCGCGGGCCCGACCGACGGGTTGGGCTATTACAGCTTCACCGATCTGGCTTCGGGGAACTATGTGGTGTCGGTGGCGCCGCAGAGTTACTGGGGACCGACGTATGATGTGGACGGAATCGGGACTCCGAACGTGAGTTCGGTGGCGGTGGCAGCGGGGCAGGACCTGGGGTCGGTGGATTTCGGTTACCTCTATGCGGCGCCTCCGGGCGCGATCGGGGATCGGGTCTGGCACGATCTGGACGGGGACGGCGTGCAGGATCCGGGTGAACCGGGTCTGGGTGGAGTGGTTGTTGAACTGCGGGACGACACCTCGACGCTGCTGGCGAGTGTGACGACGGATGCGGGTGGGAATTATGGGTTCACCACGGTGGACGCCGGGACCTATGTCCTGAGCATCATTGCACCGGCCTACTATGACGCGACGGGTGACCTGGACGGGGTGGGTACGCCGAACGTGACGGTGATCGTCCTTGAGATCGGCGAGGAGATCGACAATGCGGACTTCGGCCTCCTTTACAATCCGCCGCCGTCGATGGTGGGTGACCGGGTCTGGGACGACCTGAACAGCAACGGAGTGCAGGATCCGGGAGAGTTGGGCCTGGCGGGGTTGACGGTGACCCTGAAGGACGGCGTGGGCGCGGTGGTGGCGACCACCACGACGGACATCAGTGGCGGATATGCCTTCGGCTCGCTTTCTGAAGGAGCCTATACGGTGACGGTGACGCCGCCGTTGTACTACATCCCGACGCATGACCTCGACGGGATCGAGACGACCAACACGGTCGAGTTGGTTTTGTCGATCGGGGAGACCAATCTGCTGGTGGATTTCGGCCTGATCTATGCGCCGCCGCTGGGCAGCCTGGGCAACCGGGTCTGGCTGGACCTGAACGACGACGGGGTCCAGGACGTGGGTGAACTTGGCATGACCAACGCGGTGGTGACGTTGAAGGACTCCGCCGGTGTGGTACTGGCGACGACCACGACGGATGCGGCCGGAGAGTACCGGTTCGGCGGGTTGTCGGCCCGGACCTATCAGGTTGAGGTGACGGTGCCCACCAATGCGATTCCGACCTATGACCTCGACGGGGTGGGGACGGCCAACCTTGCGGTGCTGGAACTCGGCATTGGCGAGGAACGCCTGGATGTGAACTTCGGCTACCGGTTCCCTGTCGCACCGGTTTACGCCAGCATCGGTGACCGGGTCTGGGTTGATCTCGATGAGAACGGCCTGTACGACGTGGGTGAACCGGGAGTGACCAACGCGGTGGTGACGCTGCGGGATTCATTGGGTGCCGTGGTCCAGACGGCGACCATCGGGGATGACGGCCTTTATCTGTTCAGTGAGTTGGTGGGCGACACCTACACGGTGACGGTGACACCGCCGCCGAATTTTGTTCCCACGTCGGACCTCGACGGGGTGGTGACTCCGGATCTGGTGGAGCTGTTGTTGGTGGCGGGCGAGGATCGTCTGGATGTCGACTTTGGCTACCGCTTTGTCCCGCCGGATCCGATGACGGGTGTCCTGGGCGACCGGGTATGGGCGGACGTGAACGGCAACGGCATTGCTGAACTGAGCGAGCCGGGGTTGACGAACCTGGTGGTGGAGTTGCGGGACGGTCTGGGTGTGTTGTTGGCGACGGCGACGACCGGAACCAATGGATCCTACCTGTTCAACGGCCTGGCCGCCGGGACCTATACGGTGCGGGTGACGCCGCCGGATGGCTATACGCCGACCAGCGATGCCGACGGCGTCTCGACGCCGAATGTGGCCGAGGTGATCCTGACGCCGGCTGAGGAACGGCTGGATGTGGACTTTGGCTACATGCCACCGGCGCCGGTGAGCATCGGTGACCGCGTGTGGATCGACATCAACAGCAACGGCATCCAGGACTCGAACGAGGTTGGATTGACCAATGTGGTGGTGATGCTGAAGAACGCGTCGGGAATGCCGATCGTGACGAACCTGACCGGGGCGAACGGGATGTACCTGTTCACGAACCTCGTGGCGGGCACCTACACGGTGGCGGTGACGCCGCCGGCGAACTTTGGGCCGACCTTCGACGCCGATGGTGTCGGCACCCCCAACCAGGCGACGGTGACGCTGGTCCACGGGGAACAGCGCCTGAACGTCGACTTTGGCTATGTGTTCTGCCCGGGAACAGGTCGGATCGGCGACCTGGTCTGGGTTGACTCCAACGCGGATGGCATCCGGAACACCTCGGAGTCGGGTCTCCCGACTGCGACGGTGCGGCTGTACGATTCCGCAGGGGGATTGGTGGCAACCGCGGTGACGGGTTCCAACGGGCAATACCAGTTCACTGGATTGTTTGCCGGGACCTATCAGGTGGTGGTGACCCCGCCGGCGGGCTACACCCCGACCTATGATCTGGATGGACTCCTGAGTCCGGATCGGACGACGGTGACCATCTCGAACGGTCAGACGCGCAACGACGTGGATTTCGGGTATACCCGATACACGCCGAAGTATACGTCGGGCACGGGATGCACGCCGGGCTTCTGGAGCAACAAGAACGGGCAGTCGTTGTTGAGGCCGCTGGACTTTGCGGTGCTGAATTCGTTGGGGCTGGTGAATGACAACGGATCCGACCGTGACTTCACTTCCAGCCTGAGCGCGAACAAGTCGGCGTTGAAGTCCTGGCTGCTGTCCTCTTCAGCGGTCAACATGTCCCGGCAGTTGTCGATCCATCTGGCCTGTTTCCAGTTGAATGTGTTGCACGGGCACTACACGCCGGGTTCTGTGATCCCGACCCCGGGCATTGCTCCGGGCAGCATGACCGCCCAGCAATTGATCACTGCGGCCAACGATGCCCTGGTGCTGGACGGGTATACCCCGACTGGCGATCCGAACCGTCCCTGGCAGGAGCTACTGAAGAACGCTCTGGACGCGGCGAACAACGCCGCCCGTCGCTGAGACTGGGCTGAACTCTTGAAATCACACGGGGCGACCGGGATGCCGGTCGCCCCTTTTTCATTCTTGGGGTGGTGGTTGGGGACTCAAGGGACCTAACGGACCCAAGGGACTCAAGGGAGATTCGGGGTATGCTGGAGGACGAAGTCCACGATGGGCTGGGGATCGGGAAGACTGTGGGGATGATGTTCGAGACCGGGTTTGAGGATGACCTGGATGGGGCCGCCGAGCTCGCGATAGCGACGTTCGACGATGCCTGAGTTTTCGTCGAAGGGCACGACGGTGTCGGCGGAGCCGCAAATGCTCAGGATGGGGATCCGGGCATCGGCAAGGGGCTTGAGATTATCCACGGGATTGAGGCGGTAATTGAGGGCCTGTTCTTCGGTGAGGGAATAGGCCTTGAGGCATTTGCTCCAGTCAGTGGGCGATCCCTTGCCGCGTCCCTTGCCGCCGGGCCAGCTCTTGAAGTCACAGACGGGAGCATCGACGTAGAGACAGGCGACCTGGGTGGGATTGCGGGCGGCCCAGTTGAAGGCGAAGAGCCCGCCCCGACTGAATCCTTCCAGAACGGGTTTCGCGTGGAGTTGATGGGTGGCGCGGAGATGGGTGTGGAACTGGTCCATGAGGTCGAGGGCTGATGGGGCCCCGTAGCGGTCCTGGAGATCCATGTAGGCGACGTGGAATCCGTGGTGGAGCAGGGCGATGTCGGCCTGGGGTTCGTGTCCGAAGAACTCGGTGCGCCAGATCCACGGTTTGCCCGGGGCAGAATTGGTGGGTAGGACGAGGAGACAGGGCCGGCCGGCCACGGTGAAGTCGAGGCGTTGGAATCCCTGCCATTGGGATCGGGTGGTTTCGGTTTGGGCCAAGGCAGGGGCGAGGAGGGACAGGGTGAGCAGCGGGATGGCGAAGAATCTCATGGGATGAAGTCGGGTGCAGTGGGGGCTGAAAGGGGTCAGAAACCGGCGGCGGCGCCGTCCTTGCGGGACTCGGACGCGCCGATGTAGACGCCTTGGAGGGGATCCCAGAGGATGCCCTGGAATCCGCCGAAATTGCCGGGAGAAGTGGATCCGACGCGATGACCGAGGCGGACGAGTTCGCGGATGGTTTCCGGTGGGAATCCGTGTTCGAGATAGACTTGGCCGCCGTTGGTCATGCGTTCGCCGGTCGGTTCTGAGGAGTCGGTATGGTAGAGGCGTGGAGCGTCGCCGGCCTCCTGAAGGTTCATGTTGAAGTCGATGAGATTGAGGAGGACCTGGACATGGCCCTGGGGTTGCATGTCGCCGCCCATGACTCCGAAGGCCAGGTGGGGTTCGCCATTCCGGGTGACGAAGGCGGGAATGATGGTGTGGAAAGGGCGTTTGCCGGGGGCGTAACTGTTGGGGCGTCCGGGGGTGAGATCGAAGGCTTCGCCGCGATTGTGGAGGACGAAACCGAGACCGTCGGGCGACATGCCGGAGCCCATGCCCCGGTAATTGCTCTGGATCAGGGACACCATCATGCCGGAGGCATCGGCGGTGCAGAGATAGACGGTGTCGCGACCGCCCTGTGGCAGGCCGGGTTCGAAGGTGGTGGCAGCCTTGTTGGGGGCGATGCGCTGGCGTTGTCGATTGCCGTAGTCCTTGTCGAGAAGGGCGGTGACCGGGAGCGGACCGGCATCGGGATCGGCGATGAACCGGGCGCGGTCTTCGAAGGCGAGTTTCTTGGCTTCGGCGAGGGAGTGGAGGTGGGTGACGGAGCCGAAGCCGGCGGAGCGGAGATCGAAGCCTTCGAGGATGTTGAGCATCATGAGGGCGGTGATGCCCTGGCCGTTGGGCGGGAGTTCCCAGATCTCGTGGCCGCGATAGGTGACGGAGACGGGATCGACCCAATCCGAGCGATGCGCGGCGAGGTCGTCGCGGGTGAGGAATCCGCCCTGGGCCTGCATGAAGTCGGCGATGCGTGCGGCGATGGGGCCTTGGTAGAAGGCGTCGCGTCCTTCCTGGGCGATGGTGGAGAGGGTGGAGGCGAGGCCTGGATTTCTGAAAACCTGGCCCTTTCGCGGCGGGGTTCCGCCGGGCGCATAGACGGCGAGGATGTTGGAATAGGAGCCGAGCCGCAGGGTGTTCCGACCCCAGGCATCGGCGATCACCTCGGTGAGGGGGAAGCCCTCGGTGGCGTGGCGGATGGCCGGGGCGAGGTTGGTGGCCATGGGCACCCGACCGAACCGGGCATGCAGGGTGAACCAGCCGTCGACGCATCCGGGGACGCTGACGGGCAGCGGGCCGTAGGAAGGGATGCGGGTGAGGTTGCGTTGGGAGAACACTTCGGGGGTAAGGGAACGGGGGGAACGCCCCGAGGCATTGAGACCATGGAGACGTCGGGTGCCGGGATCCCAGACGATGGCGAAGAGATCGCCGCCGACGCCGCAACCGGTCGGTTCCATGAGGCCGAGACAGGCATTGGCAGCGATGGCGGCATCCACGGCGGAGCCGCCTTGTCGGAGGATCTGAAGGGCGGCATCGGTGGCGAGGGGATGACTGGTGGCGGCCATGCCATTGCGGGCGATGACCTCGGATCGGGTGGCGAAGGACCGACCGGTGGGTCGGTTGCCCGGGCTGGCGTCGAGGGAGAAGGAAGTCATGGAGCCGAAGAGGACCAGGGTGAAGAGGTGGGATCGGACACGGGCGATCATGACGTCAGAAGACTGCGGATCGGGCGGGGGTGGAATCGAAAAGCGGAGGTGGATGGGGAAGGGGGTGGGAACGGCGAGTGGTACTCGCCGCTCCGTGGGGAAGGGAGCGGGCATGGGGACGAATGCGCGACTGTTGGCGGCGTTTGACGGCAAAACAGGCGATGGGGATTGTGCGCTTGGTGAAAGTTCGGGATATCTCCGCATGATTGAGGCTGAGGGCTGGTACCTGGACCGCACGCGTGGAAGCCATCGACAATACAGGCACGCCGTCCGGCGCGGGGTGGTGACCGTACCGGGCAAGCCAGGGGACGACCTTGCGCCTGGCACCCAGAACAGCATCCTCAAACAATCAGGACTGAAATGAGCCGATATCTCATCATCATCGAAGAGACCACGACGGGTTACTCGGCCTATTCACCCGACTTGTTGGGGTGTGTGGCCACGGGAAGGACCCGGGAGGAGGTGGAAGCGGAAATGCAGGATGCGATCGGGTTCCACATTGAGGGGTTGCGTCTTGCGAATTGCCCGGTGCCGGCGCCGCGATCCCGTGCTGCATACTGCGAGGTGGAAGCGTAACGAAGGGAGGAGGGCGGCGGCGGTCGGATTCTGTAGGGGATGGGGACGGCGAGTGACCCTCACCGCTCCGTGGGAGGGGCATTGGGACAATCACGGCTTCACCGGGGGGATGGGGTGTGGTTGTGTGACGGGGTGTCGCGTTCAGTCATACGTGTGGTGGGTGCGCGTCAGCACAATCTGAAGAATGTCAGCCTGGAGATACCCCGGGACCGGTTGGTGGTGTTCACGGGGCCGAGCGGGTCGGGCAAGTCCTCGCTGGCGTTCGACACCCTGTTTGCGGAGGGGCAACGCAAGTATGTGGAGTCGTTGTCGGCCTATGCACGGCAGTTCCTGGACCAGATGCAGAAGCCCGACGTGGACCACATCGAAGGGCTCTCGCCTGCTATCTCCATCGAGCAGAAGACCACCTCGAAAAATCCCCGCAGCACGGTCGGCACGGTCACCGAGATCTACGATTACCTCCGGCTCCTCTTCGCCCGGATCGGGACGCCTTACTGCCCAGAGCACAACATCCCCATCGCTGCCCAGACCCCCGATAAGATCGCCGACCAGATCGCGGTGGAACACCCGGGCCAGGTAACCATCCTCGCGCCAATAGTCCGCCAGAAGAAGGGAACATACCAGCAGCTCCTCAAGGATCTCAACAAGGAGGGCTTCACCCGGGTCCGGGTCAATGGCAAGATCATCCGGACCGATGAGGAGATCAAGCTCGACCGGTACAGGATGCAGGACATCGAGATCGTCATCGACCGGCTCGACGCTGCCGACCGGAGCCGGCTCACCGAGGCGGTGGAGAACTGCTTAAAGAAGTCCGAAGGGCTCGTGCTCGTTGCCGATGAAGAGGAAAAAGAGTCCACATACTCGTCCCTCATGGCCTGCCCGGTCTGCGGGATCGCGTTTGAGGAACTCCAGCCCCGGATGTTCTCGTTCAACAGCCCGTTCGGGGCCTGCGAGGAGTGCCACGGGCTCGGGGTGAAGATGGAGTTCGACCCCGATCTNNGGTTCCGGGGCCAGTACCTCGCAACCGTTGCAAAGAACTACGGCTTCTCGGTTCTGACGCCGATCAAGGACCTCACGAAGGAACAGTACGAGGCGCTGATGTTCGGGTCCTCGAAGCGGATGAAGTTCTCGATGAGCATGAAGAACGGCGACGCCGAATGGTCGCA
>DITU01000121.1:23961-38422 GCA_002422905.1 Verrucomicrobia bacterium UBA6176 | reverse complement strand
TTGGCTCGGGCGAGCCTGTCCCCAAGAATTGGATCATCGGGTGGACGACGGGAGCGGGCTCATCGCATGCAGTTGGTGAATGGGGAATTTGGGATACCAATGATTCGGACTAGACGGCCTGTCAGTCCTGTTGCACGACAATCTTGAGCGAATCGGGGGTGGGTGCAGAGGCGAGGGCGATTGCGTCGGGAGTCGAGGCAAGCGGGAATCGGTGAGTCACCAGGGGGCGGACGTCGAGACGCCGCGAAAACACAAGGCGTGCGGCTTCCCGTTGGAGGGTGAAATCGGACGAGTAACTTCCGGCGAGGGTCTTTTCGTCGACGCAGATTGTACCGAGATCAATGGGGGTTGTGCGGCCGCGGATGGTATGGGCGAAGAGCAATACCGTGCCGCCCCCGCGCAGGGCAGCATGGGCCTGAAGGACGGCGTCGTCGGAGGGCACGGCGATGATGGCGGAATCCACACCGCGCCCGCGAGTCCAGCGTCGGAGTGAATCAGGCAGGTTGGGGTCAGTGGCGTGGGCGGTGCGCCATGCGCCCCATTGCCGGGCTAGGCGGAGGCGAGCCGGGAGGAGATCCGTCGCAACAACGCGGATGCCCTGCCGGGAAAGGATTCGGGTGAAGAGGAGACCTATGGGACCCTGACCGGCGACGAGGACGGTGTCGTCAGGGAGAAGGGAGAGGCAACGGATGCCCTTCAGCAGCGTGTTGACGGGTTCGAGGAGGGCTCCCTCGAGGAAGGAATTTCGACGGGGAATCTTCACCACGCCGGGTAGGCAGAAGGACATGACGCGGACGTACTCGGCATAGCCACCGCCGGCGGGTTCGAATCCGGCCGTGATCCCGGTGCGGCGATAGGTTTCGCACTGGGCGAAAGCGCGATGTCGGCAGAAATGGCAGTCGAGACAGGGGACATGGTGATGGAGTGCGACACGTTCGCCGGGTTGGAAGCCACGGACTGCCGATCCGATCCGGACGATGGTTCCGCTGGTTTCGTGACCAAAGATGCGGGGTGGAGGGACGGAGCCTTGGTGGATCTTCTTGATGTCGGTTGGACAGACACCACAGGTGGCGACGCGGACCAGGATCTCATCGCGGCGGATGGAGGGAATCGGGACCGTTTCGACCTGGAGCAGGTGGGGGCCGCGATAGACGACGGCCTGCATGGATTTCGGGATGGGTCGAGTGTCCATGGGCGTGGGTGCGGTTCAGGGTGGAGCTGTCAGCCGGCGAGGGAAGGGTCGACGTGGATGTCGATGGAGAGGGCGACCTTGCGGCCGAGGATGCGCTGCAGTTCGCGTCGGGAGAACTCGCGGATCTGCTTCACCCGTTTGGCGCCACGGCCAATAAGCATCCGTTGATAGCGTTCGTCAGAGACGAAGACGGTGGCGTCGATGCCAAGTCGTTCGGGATGGGCGGCGGAGGCGGGCATGACCTCGACGCGATCAATGTTGACGCTGCTGCGGTAGGGGACTTCGTCCTCTGCCTGTAGATAGACCTGTTCGCGTATGATCTCGGCGATCTGGAAGTCGCGGGTGGAATTGGTTGTGTCGGAAGGCGGATAGAGGGGAGGGGCCTCGGGGAGGAACTCAATGATGAGATCGACGAGTTCCGGGAGGCCGGTACCGGTGGTGCCGGAGACGTCGAGGGTGTGTTGGTAGGACGGGGCGAGGGAAAGCCAATGGGGGCGATGGGGACGTTCGCGGAGATCGGCTTTGCCGAGGCACAGGATCCGGGGCTTGGAGATTTCAGCCAGTGCCTGGGCGACGAGGGTGTCCTCCGGACCGGGGGCGCGGCTGGGGTCGACCAGATGGAGAACGACATCGACATCGGAGAGTGCTTCGCGGGTGCGGTCGTGGAGTTGTTTGACGAGGCGGGTGCCGCGGGTATGGAAGAAGCCGGGGGTATCGACGAATACGATCTGGCCGCGAGGATGGTGGATGATGCCGTGAAGGGCGTCGCGTGTGGTCTGGGGTTTCGGGGTGACGATGGAGATCTTCCTGCCGATGAGGGTGTTGAGAAGGGTGGATTTGCCGGCGTTGGTCCGGCCGACCAGGGCTGCGAGGCCGGTGCGGAAACCGGGTGGGAGATCCAGTGGAGGCGTGGGAGGCGGCGGGTTCTGAATGTTCATGGGGTTTGGGTTGGGGAGAGGGAGCGTTGGCGCCAGGCTTCGTAGAAGAAGATGGCGGAGGCATTTCCGACATTGAGGGAATCAACGCCAGCCTGCATGGGAATGAGGACCTGCTGATCGCAGGCGGCGCGGACATCGGGGCTGATGCCTTCGCCTTCGGATCCGAGGACAATGCAGACATCGGAATCGAGTCTGGAATCCGGAAGCAGGAGTTGATCGGTGTGGGGATGGGCGGCGATGCACCGGATGCCGGCATCGCGCAATTGGCCGAGGGTGATGGCCAGGGATGGGCTGAGGAGGTAGGGGATGCGGAAGACGGTGCCCATGCAGGATCGGACGGAGCGGCGGAGGTAGGGGTGGGCAGAAGTTTCGCCAACGATGAGCGCCTGGACGCCCAAGGCGGCGGCGTTCCGGAGGACGAGTCCGATGTTGACGGCATTGGCGACGGCGTCGACGGCGGCGAAGAGGCGGGGTTTGGGAAGTTGGAGGAGTTCCTGAAGGGTGGCGGGGCGTGGGACGCGACCGAGGCCGAGGACCCCTTGAAAAAGCGTGAAGCCGGTGAGTCGGGTGAGGACGTCCTTGGGGGCTACGAAGAGGTCGATGGACCCGGGGTGATCGGCGAAGAGCGATTGATAATCCGGGAGCCAGCGTGGGGGTAGGAGGATGGAGATGGGGACGAGTTGGGAATCGAGCATGCGCCGCACGACTTTCTCGCCTTCGGCGATGAAGACGCCTTCGCCCAGGTGATCGACCTGGGCGCGCATGTTGACGTAGGGCGCCAGGCGGGGGTCGTCGAAGCTGTCGATCTGGTGGATCTGGAACACGGTCAGTTGGATCGCTGGACGGGAGCTCCGAGCTTGTTGCGACAGAATCCGATAAAGGAATTGAGTTGATCGGGCGAACTGAAGGCGCGCTTGGGGAGGAAGATGGCCGGGCCGTTGTTGAGCGTGACCCGGATGCGTCGGGTGCCGGCCCGGATGTCGCGGATGGCGGTCCATTCGACGTCCTGGCGTCCCTGTTCGGTTTCGACAGTGAGGCGATCCGGTTCGGCGGTCAGGATGATTTCGTGGCCGAGCGAGGACCAATGTCGGAGTATGGCGATGCTGGGGAGAAGGATCAGGATGCTGATCCAGACGAGGACAAGGACGATCACACCAGCGAGGACGGCGGAGGGAAGGGTCTGGATTTCGCCCTGACGGAATCGGGTCCAGAGGTGGTAGAGGGTCATCAGGATGGCGACGGTCCAGAGGAAGCCATTTCGGATCACCTTACGCGCCGCCCGATGGAAGATGTCGGAGGCGGCGAGGCGGTAACTGATCGAAAAGTAATGCATGCTGAAAGGGTCAGGCCGGCTTCAGTTTGGGACCCTTGGGAGTGTCCTCGACAAGCCAGCCAAGAGCACGGATCTGGGCTCTCAGGGAATCGGATTGGGCGAAATCGCGGGCTTTCTTGGCGGCATCGCGGGCCTCGGCAAGGGCCATGATCTGCGCGGGGACTTCACCGATTGGTCGGGCTCCCAGGGCGAAGACGGAGTCGATGAGATCCCATGCGGCGAGGTCGTTGGCGGCGCGGCGGGCATCGACTTCGCCCGCGGCGAGGGCGCGGTTCGTTTCCCGCACCCAATCAAACACGACGGCCCAGGCGCGGGAGACATTGAGATCGTCGTCGAGGGCTTCGGTGAAAGCCTGAAGGACGTTGGGAGAGGGGGTGGTGGAAGCTTTGGTGACCTTTTCGCGAAGTTTGTCGACGCATTCATCGATGCGTGCGACGGCGGTGCGGGCGCCTTCAAGGCCGGCGAGTGTGAAGTTGAAGGTCTCCCGGTAATGGGCCGAGAGGAGCAGCATGCGGATTTCGCGTCCGGCGAAACCCTTGCCGAGGAGGTCACGCACGGTGAAGAAGTTGCCGAGTGACTTGGACATCTTCTTGCCCTCGACGAGGAGATGGGCGGCGTGGAGCCAATGCTGGACGAAGGGTCGGCGACCTTCGTGAATGCCTCCGTTCAATCCACCGGAACCCTCGCTCTGGGCGATCTCGTCTTCGTGATGTGGGAAGGCGAGGTCTTCGCCGCCGAGGTGAAGGTCGAAGCTGTCCCCCAGCAGCGCCATGCTCATGGCGGAACATTCAATGTGCCAACCGGGCCGGCCCTGGCCCCAGGGACTTTCCCAGAAGACCTCGCCGTCGTCCGGCACGCGTGCCTTCCACAGGGCGAAGTCGGCGATGTTGTCCTTGTCGTACTCGTCTGTGGCGACCCGTTCGGTGGGGCGTTGGTCGTCCACCTGGAGATTCACCAACTGCCCGTACTGACACAGGCAACCGGGCCACCGTTCGGTGGCGCGATAACGTTCGATACTGAAATAGACCGAGCCGTCCGGAGCGCGATAGGCGATGCCCCGATCCATGAGTCGGGTTATCAACCGCAGCATGCCGTCAATGTGATCGGTGGCGCGGGGCAGGTGATGGGGGGAGAGGCAATGGAGGACGGTAAGGTCCTCCAGGAAAGCGGCGGTATAACGACCTGTGAAATCGCGCAGTTCCTGGCCCGTTTCCCGTATGCGTCGCAGGATCTTGTCCTCCACGTCCGTAATGTTCATGACGTGGGTGACCTGGAATCCCCGGAAGGCAAGGTGGCGGCGCACCAGGTCGGCGAAGACAAAGGTGCGGAAGTTCCCAATGTGTCCGTAATCGTAAACAGTTGGGCCGCAGCAATACATGCTGACCTGCGGAGGTGTCAGTGGGATGAAATCCGCTACGGAACGCGTGAGAGTGTTGTGCAAACGCAAACCCATATTTGTGCTGGTACTCTAGGCGAGGGTTGGGCCGGAGTCTGTTTCCATTTGCGGACCGAGGCAGGGATTCAGGAATGAGCCTGTCCCCACAGGAAGTAGGAAGTGGTGTTCCTCAGGAGCCTGTCACCAAGGATGTGTAGAGTGACCCGGGCGAGCCTGTCCCCAAAGAAGGCGTCACCCGGAGCCTGTCCCCAAGGATTGGATCGGGGACGACAGCCGCGGTAGGCTTGGGGCAGGGTTGGAGGACGATGCAGGGGCAGGGGAATCTACCGGTGACGGTGCGTCTGGCGCGTCTGGCGATGGCGACGCGTTTTGAGGTGGTGTTGCATGGGAGCCGTCCCGAGTTGCTGCGGGCGGCGGCGGAGGAGGCCCTGGAGGAAGTGGCCCGGGTGGAAGGGTGGCTGTCTCCTTACCGGGCGGGCTCGGATTTGGCGCGGTTGAATCGGGACGCGGTCCGGGGCCCGGTGCGGGTGGATTCGCGATTGTACCGTTTCCTGGAACGGGCGCGCGAGTTGTCGTCGGCAACGGGCGGGGCGTTTGATCCGACGGTTGGGCCTTTGGTCCGGGCGTGGGGTTTCAATGGGGGCGTGCCAGTGGAGCCTGACCCTGCCGCGGTGGAAGTGGCCCGGAGAGCGGTGGGCTGGGACGGGGTCGAGATGGAGCCGCGTGCGGGCACCGTCCGATTTCTGAAACCCGGCATGGAGATTCATCCGGGGGCCATGGGAAAGGGGCATGCGTTGGATCGGGCGGTGGAGTGCCTCCGGGAGGCGGGGGTGGAATCGGGATTGATCCACGGGGGGACAAGTTCGGTGATCGCCTGGGGCAACCCGCCGGACGGGATGGGTTGGGTGGTGGAATTGCCGCGACCGCCAGCCGGTTGGCCGGAGGTCTGGGGGGCGGAGGGTTCGCCGCGGGTGACGTTGAGGGATTCATCGTTGTCGGTGAGCGCGTTGTGGGGACGAGCGGAGGGGACAGGCTCGATTGGGCGGAGGGTCCATGTGTTGGATCCGCGTACGGGAGCCCCGGTGACAACGGGCACGTTGGCGGCGGTTGAACTCCCGTTGGCGGAGGAATCCGATGCCTGGTCGACGGCATTGTTGGTGGGGGGAACCGCGATGGGTCGTCGACTCTCGGAAAACCGGCCGGGAACTCGCTGGTGGGTTGGGGAGGAATGAGGAGAGGATGAAGCGAAGGCTATGGGAATGGATGAAGCGACGACATTGGTGGTGCGTTGCCCTCAGTGCGGCCGGCGCGGAACCTGGTTCGCGGCGGAATGGGGACCGTTCTGCTCCAAGCGATGTCGGCTAGTGGATCTTGGGCAATGGTTCAACGAGGAGCATCGGATCAGCCGCCCCTTGAATGCTGCGGACTTCGCGGACATGGACGATTTGCCTCCAGGCATCGATCCGGATCGGCCAACCGAAGATTGAATGTCCGGAGGGTGATCCGGGGTTTGATCCGCCCTGCTGTCGGCGACCGGAGTGTCATGGGTGTCGATTTTTGATTCATCGACCGGCCGGCGCGAGGCAGGATCCGGATCATGCAAAGGATTGGGCAACTGCTGGGGATGTCGGCTGTGGCGATGGTACTGGCGGGTTGTGCCACAGGGGTGGGGAAGGGTGGGTTGGGTGAGGCATTGGTTTTTCACGCTTCATTTGATGGCACGGTGGATGCGCGGGTGGGTTCGGGAGATCGGCGGATGCAGGTGGGTCCGGGATGGGGCGCGCCGAGGGATTCATCGCCCGGATTGCCTCCCGGGGATGTGGTGCGATTGGAACGTGGGGTGGGTCGGTACGGGGATGCCTTGCGATTTGATCGCAAGATTCCGCAATGGGTGGGGTACCGGGTGCCGGGTAACGTGCCGTTCTCGACCAATGACTGGTCGGGGACGATCAGCTTCTGGCTGCGGGTTTCGCCGGATGCGGATCTGGAACCGGGCTATTGCGATCCGATCCAGGTGACGTCGAAGGGTTGGGATGACGCTGCTTTTTTTGTGGAGTTCACGAAGGACGAAAAGCCGCGTGAAATGCGGTTGGGGGTGTATGCCGACAAGGCGGTGTGGAATGCGGACGGCCGGAAGTGGGATGACATACCGCTGCCGGAGAAGCCGTTGGCGCGGGTGATCGAGCCGCCGTTCCGGCGGGATCGGTGGACCCAGGTGACCTTCACGTGGGAGAGATTCAACACCGGGCGACCCGATGGCGTGGCGAAGCTCTATCTGGACGGCGAATACCACGGACAGATCAGCGCCCGGGAACAGACCTTCACCTGGGACCTGGAACGGTCGGTGATGATGTTGGGGTTGGCTTATACGGGATGGATGGATGACCTCGCTGTGTTCCGTCGGGCGTTGTCGGCGGAGGAGGTTCGGGAACTGCATCGGTTGCCGGGCGGGGTGACCGATCTTCGCTGAAGTCTATGGCTGGATCACGGGAAGACGCAGCGAGGGATCGGATCCAGGCCACCAGATCCCAACGTTCCTCCTCTGAAGTGGTTTCCGCGAAGCTCGCCATGGGAGTCCCATCGAGGCCGGTGGTCAGGGTTCGGTAAAGATCATTGGGAGTCGGTCCGCTGCGGTAAACCGGTTCACGCAGGTCGGGCGGACGGGATGGCTGATCCCACACGTCAATGAGATTCAGGGATGCGGCACCGGTGCCGGAGGCGTCGTACCCATGACAGGGGGCGCAGAGTTGGGCGAACAAACGGGCGCCGTTCTGTTCATGAGGCAGTCGTGCGTCGTGGTCTTCCATCCACGGAGGCGGATCCGGCAAGGGAACGGCAGTGGAGTGGTGAATCGGGCGACGCCAGCGGGAAGAAAGGGTTTGAAGATAAGCGGTGACGGATAGGATTTCGCGATGGGAGAGGGAACTGAACGCGGGCATGGAAGTTCCGGCGATGCCGTTGCGGATGGTGCGTTGGAGGTCGCCCAGAGTGGGGAGAAAGCCGCTGGGGGTGGAGCGGTATTTGAAGATGCCGGAGGTGAGGCGGCGGGGTCGGGGGTACATTTCCGGGGCCAACTCACCGCGTCCATCGCCCCAGCGGCCGTGACAGACGAGACACTGGCGTTCGTAGACATGGCGACCGGCGCGGACGGCTTCGTCGGTGGGTTCCTGCCAAGGGGGAACGGCGTTGGTGGCCGGTTCGGCGAGGAGCGAACTGGAAAGCAGGACCAGGAGGGTGCCGGTGAGCGGGCGAGGCCCGTGAGTCATGGGGTTGGGGTGGCTTGGCCGGGAGGCAACGTCCACCCCTGAATTGCTGGAAACGGACCCTGAATCGGTCAGTGACGTTCCATGGCCGCTACGAGATCGGCGGCAAAGGCGCGCACGTCTTCTTCGGTGGTGTCCCACGAACACATCAGGCGGCAGCCGCCGTCGCCGATGAAATTGTAGAAAAGCCAACCCTTGGCCCAGAGGGCTTCGATGACGGGTTTGGGGAGGTCGACGAATACGGCGTTGGCCTCGACGGGGAACAAGACCTTTACGCCGGGGATTGCGCTGACCAGTTCGTGCATGAGACGGGCCATGCTGTTGGCCTTGGCTGCGTGCCGGAGCCAGACGCCATTGGCCAGCATTCCGACCCAAGGTGCGGATACGAACCGCATCTTGGAGCAGAGTTGTCCGCCCTGCTTGGCGCGGTAATCGAATTCCCGGGCCAGATCCTGGTTGAAAAACACCACGGCTTCACCGACGTGGATACCGTTCTTGGTTCCGCCGAAACAGAGGACATCGACGCCCGCTTGCCAGGTGATTTCGCGCGGAGCACAGCCCAGGGCAGCCACGGCGTTGGAGAAACGGGCGCCATCCATGTGGAGTCGCAAATGATGCTTCTTGGCCATCGCTCCGATGGCCCGGATTTCAGCCGGGGTGTAGAGGGTACCGACCTCGGTGGACTGGGTGACGGTGACGGCCCGGGGCTTGGGGTAGTGGATGTCGGTGCGGCGGCGGACGGCATCCTCGATGCCGGCTGGGGTGAGCTTGCCATTTTCTCCGGGCAGAAGGAGAAGCTTGGAGCCGTTGCCAAAGAATTCCGGTGCACCGCACTCATCCTTTTCCACGTGGGCAACCTCATGGCAGAGGATGGAATGGTAGCTCTGGGTGGAATGGGCGAGGGCGAGGGAATTGGCAGCCGTTCCGTTGAAGACGAAGAAGACGTCGCAAGGAGTCTCAAAGATCTCGCGGAGGAGATCGGCAGCCCGCTGGGTCCAGCGATCATTGCCGTAGGCGGGTTCGTGTCCCGAGTTGGCCTCCGCCAAGGCCGCCCACGCTTCCGGGGTCATCCCCGAGTAATTGTCCGATGCAAAGTGCCGTACCGGTGTCATGTGCCGGTCGGATGAAGCCTTCAAGCCGGTCGCATCGCAATCCTGATTGGGCCAACCGGCTTCGAGAGGGAATGCCCGGGAGCCTGTCCCTTGGATTCAGGAGCCTGTCCCTCCTGAGAGGCGTGTTGATTCTGGCAATCGGAGGGGAGGCGAGGGCTGGATTTGACGGATGGATTCGCCTCCCCGTGGGGTCCTGCCACGGAGCCTGTCCCCAAGGGGTGACGGGGAGATGGGAATTGCGGGGGTATCTGAATAGGGTGTCGCGCATGCAGACGGATCTGGCTGGCAAGGTGGTGGTGGTGACGGGTGCGGCACGGGGGATTGGCGCGGCGGCGGCACGGGCATTTTCGCGGGAGGGAGCATGGGTGGTGTTGGTGGATCGGGATGCACAGGCGGGACGATTGCTGGAGCGTTCGTTGGCCAAGGCGGTGTTCATCGAGACCGATCTGACCTCGGAGACTGCCTGTGAACAGGTGGTTGAGAAGGTGGTGAAACAGTTCAAGTCGTTGGACGTGTTGGTGAACAACGCGGGCGTAAACGACTCGGTGTCGCTGGAAGCGGGTCCGGCGGCGTTTTCCGAATCATTGAAAAGGAACCTGTTGCACGTTTACAACCTGACCCATTTTGCAAGGGAAGCCTTGGTGACGGCGAAGGGATCGATCGTGAATGTGAGTTCAAAGGTGGCCGAAACCGGGCAGGGGCGGACATCGGGTTATGCCGCCGCGAAAGGTGCCATCCATGCCCTCACCCGCGAATGGGCGGTGGCGCTCGCTCCGCAAGGAGTTCGTGTGAACTGCGTGGTGCCGGCCGAGTGTGATACCGACCAGTATCAACGCTGGTTTGCGTCACAGCCGGATCCGGGGGCAGCGCGGGCCGGAGTGGAGCGGTTGGTGCCGTTGGGCAACCGGTTGACCCGACCAGACGAAGTGGCCGACGCCATGGTGTTCCTGGCGTCGATGAGGGCGTCACACATGACGGGGCAGTTTCTGTATGTGGATGGGGGCTATCTGCATCTGGATCGTGGGATGACCGGTGAACAGCGGAAGTGGGGTGGAGGTGCGGACGGGTTGAAGCCGCGTTGAAGGTCGCTGGTTTTGGAGTCGTGTGGGAGCGGTTGAAGACGGTGAGCCTGTCCCAGGACCATTTCAGGTATGGGGCGGATGGGGATTGCACATGGCGCTTTCCAGCCCGGGCGCCTCCCCATCACTGTTCGGGGGTCATGAGTTCGAAGAAGGGTCAGGTGGTTTCCCGGAAGTTCGCATCGTATCCGCGACTCAATCCGCTGGGCGTGGGGCGAAACATCACGGTGGCGGACGCCATCGATCAATGCTTTCTGGCCTACAACGGCGGGCGGTTACGGGAGGCGGCGCAGTTGCTGGCGAAGAAGATGCTTCCCGACAACGGCTATGTGGGGATGTCGCTGACCGGGGCGTTGACTCCGGCGGGCCTGGGCAAGTCCTGCCTGATCCCATTGATGAAGGCGGGGTTCGTGGACTGGATCATTTCGACCGGCGCCAATCTCTATCATGACCTGCACTACGGCCTGGACATGGAGCTCTATTCGGGGTCCCCGTTTCTCGACGATGTGGAGTTGAGGGACGAGGGGGTGATCCGGATCTACGACGTGTTGTTTGATTACAACGTGCTGTTGGATACGGATGCCTTTGTGCGGGAGGTGATCCAGGGCCCGGAGTTCCAGCGGACCATGGGCACGGATGAATTCCATTACCTGCTGGGCAAGTATGTGCATGCCCGTGGGAAGAAGCTGGGGATCCGCGACAGTTCGGTTCTGGCGACGGCTTATGAATGTGGGATTCCGATTTTCACCTCAAGTCCGGGCGACAGTTCGATCGGGATGAACGTTGCGGCGATGTCGTTGCGGGGTTCTGCGTTGTTGATGGATGTGAACCGGGATGTGAATCAGACCGCGGGGATCGTCTACCATGCGAAGAGCACGGAGCACACGAGTTCGGTCTGGATCCTGGGTGGTGGCAGTCCAAAGAACTTCATGTTGCAGACGGAACCCCAGATCCAGGAGGTGATGGGGATCGAGGAGAAGGGGCACGACTACTTCCTGCAGGTGACCGATGCACGACCGGACACGGGTGGGTTGTCGGGGGCGACCCCTGCGGAGGCGGTGAGTTGGGGGAAGGTGGATCCGGACAAGTTGCCGGACTCAGTGGTATGCTATGCGGACAGCACCATCGTATTGCCCTTGCTCAGCGCCTACATCCTGACCCGGGTAAAGCCGCGAAAGCAGAAGCGGTTGTATGACCGGCGCGATGCGATCCTGGAAGCGGTGCGGTCGAAGTATCTGAAGACGGGGACGGTGTCGAAGGTGCTGACGAGCCGGAAGGTGGCCAAGCGGGCAAGCTCGGTGGGGATGAAGCCTTCGAAGAAGGGATGATCCCGGTCCCTGCCGGGGTGTCACCATCGGTGCAGACGGTAGAATCGATGGGGCGCCGAGGGCTCGATGGGGATCACTGCTAGATCGTTGTAGATGACTGGTTGGGGGCCGGATTCCCAACCGGATTCCGGGCGGTCCGAAGCTTCTAGTCGGTATCCTGAATTGAGGAGAGAGCTTGGGAAGGTGAGTCGGGGGGTCCGGTCCGGGCCGAGGTCGGCGCTGAGAAGGACGACTTCCGGGGTGGCTGTACCGGTGACGTCCAAAAAGCGGGTGCCCACGACGAGATTGCGGATCTGATGGTTCCCGATGCCGGTGGCTTGGCGGAAGGCGACGCGGGACATGCCGACGCCTGCGTTGCGAAGATCGGTTGAGGTGGCGGAGTCCACGGGGGAATGTTCGTCCAGGGGATCAATCCGCACGACCGCATTGGTTTGGTCGAGGTCCAGGGTGAGGACGATGCGATGAAGGCTGTTGGTGGGGAGATCCCTCGGGATGGAGATCGGGGTGCCCGTTCCCCATGCGATGCTGATGCGGAAGTGGCCGGGTGTGGCGTCGGTGGTGGAGGCAAAGAGACGGCCGAGGAAGAGCGAACTTGGGCCGGAGTTGGCGTCCTTGAAGTGGAAAAAGTAGCTGCCGGCGGCGGAGGGAAGACGGGTGGTGATGAGATCGAAGGCGACGTGAACGATGCCGGAGGTGAGGCCGACTGGGGAGAAGGCGCGGTTGATGTCTTCGCTGGCGGTGCCGGAGAGGAGGAGGGCGTTGTCGAGGATCTGGGTTTGGGCTTCGGCACCGCTGTGGTTTTGCCAGACATCCGGGGCAAGTTCGACGAGTGGGCCGTCGGGGTAGGCGAAGGGTTCCGTGAAGAGGATTTCCGCGTGGAGCAGAGTGGGGAGAAACAGGGCGGGAAGGAGGGTGAGGAGGTTCTTCATGAGTTGGGCGACCGCGGTCTACAACTCCCGCCGACCGAGGTTTCAGCCGCGGTCAGGTCGAACGTGAATGCGGGAACTAGGAACGGCTGATCGAGAGAGCCTGTCCCTGCGGGGTTGTCCCCGCGGGATTCCCGGAGCCTGTCCCCCGTCTAATGGAACCAGTCCTTGGAACCTGTCCCTGGATCATCTCTCAGAACCGGAGCCATCCCGTGAGCCTGTCCCTTGAATTCCCCTATCCCGTGAGCCTGTCCCTTGAATTCCCGTCCCTTGAACTCCCCGCGACGGGACACCTTGGGAGCCTGTCCCTTAAAATCGTCCCCCTTACTCCGGAGCGTGATTGTCATACAACCTGTCCCCAGGGAGCACCCGTCCGTCCCCAGGGAGCACCCTCTGCGCTCCTGGTCACCAATCAATCGATGGGAAGTCTCCGGGTTTGAGGCCATCCCCGGAGCCTGTCCCCAGAGGGCACCGTCCCCAGAGGGTGCCCGAAATCCTTGGAGCCTGTCCCCAACGCGTGCCGGTCCCCAACGCGTGCCGTCCCAAAGGGGGTGCCCATTTCCGGGAGCCTGTCCCCTGGGTTGTCAGCGATCCAACGAGCCTGTCCCCAAGGCTTGCCTTCCAATGGAACCTGTCCCCGGATCGTCCCGTCCCCGGATCATGGAGGGAACGCGAAGCCCGCGACGGCGGACGTGGATCCGTCCGGCCGTCGTGGGCGGGAGGGGATCCGACCGAGGGTCGGATCAGCCGGGCAATTCGGCGAGGGCGTTGAGCATCTGGCGCTCGCGGGCCTGCCAGTCGACGAGGCGTTGCTGGTGGTCGGCGAGGACGGATGCGGGAACCTTCTGGGTGAAGCTGGGGTTGCCCAGCTTGTCCTGGACCTTGGTGATCTCCCCACGGACACGGACGAGTTCCTTTTCGAGACGGGCGCGTTCGGCGGCGACGTCGATGAGTCCTTCGAGTGGGAGGAACAGTTCGCCGAGGCTGTTGGCGGCCATGGGAGTGCCGCGGGATGGCTGCCAGGCGGGGCCTTCGGTCTGTAGTGCCTCGGCATTGAGAAGGCCGCGGAGGACATCGGTTTCCTCGGTGGGAAGCGGGGAGGCGGTGCGCAGGACGAAACGGACTTTCTTGCCGGAGGCGAGATTGAACTGGGCCTTCAGATTGCGGCCGAGGGTGACGAGGTCGTACTTGGCCTGGGCAGCCGCCTCTGCGCCTTCCTCGAGTCGGAAGTAGATCTTCTCATCGGCGTTGAACGCCTTCGGCCAGGTGGCCTGGAGCAAGGTGCGTCCCCCACGATCCTCCGGGAGATCGGCGGAGAATCCCATGCCGTGCCACAATTCCTCCGTGATGAAGGGGAGGAACGGATGGAACACGCGCAGGGTGTGGCCGAGGACGAAGTCGATGACGGCGAGTTTGTTGGACTTGAGGGCGGCGCGGGCTGGGTCGGTGACGGCTTCGCCGGGCAGACCGAGAACGGGTTTGCTGGCCTCGACATACCAGTCGCAGTACTCGCCCCAGAAGAACCGGTAGAGGGTCGCGGTGGCGTCGCTGAACCGATAGTCGGCGAAGGCCTGATGCACTTCGGTAAGGGCGAGGTCCAGGCGTGAAAGGATCCAGCGATCGTCGGTGGTGAGCAGGTCGGGCCGGATTTCCTCCTCGGTATCGCCGCCGTGCATCTGGCGGAAGCGGCAGGCGTTCCAGAGTTTGTTGCAGAAGTTGCGGCCCAACTCGACGGACTGTTCGTCGAACAGGATGTCCTGACCCAACGGGGCGGAACGCATCACGCCGAACCGGAGGGCATCGGCGCCATACTTGGCGATGAGGTCGAGCGGGTCGGGGGAATTGCCGAGGGACTTGGACATCTTGCGCCCCTGCTTGTCGCGGATGATGCCGG
>DITU01000121.1:0-23886 GCA_002422905.1 Verrucomicrobia bacterium UBA6176 | reverse complement strand
CTGAACCAGGTGTCGAGGACGTCGGGATCCTGGGTGAAGCCGGCGGTTTCCAGGACGCCTGCATCCTCCGGGGAATCGGTGGCCGCGGTGATGTGGACGTGATCGTCCTCGCCGTACGACCAGCGGAAGTAGACCGGCTTGCTTCCATCGCGCAGGGGTAGGGCGCCTGTGGCCCATCCGGTTGCCTCGTCATTGGTGCGTTCCCAACCGAGGCAGCCGCGGAGCGCTTCCAGGGGGAGTGCTTCCAGACCTTCCCGACGGATCCGAAGCGTCCACACCGGCACCCGATGTCCCCACCAGAGCTGGCGTGAGATGCACCAGTCCTGGATGCCGGTGAGCCAGTGGTCATAGACCTTGGCCCAGCGGTCGGGGAAGAACTTCATGTCTCCCCTGGCCACGCACTGCTGGGAGACCTCCACGCGGGGGTACTTGAGGAACCACTGTTCGCTGAGGCGGGGTTCGATGGGGACATCGGCGCGTTCGCTGAAGCCGACGTTGTTGACGTAAGGTTCGGCCTTCTCGAGGGCACCGGCGGCTTCGAGGATCTCGGCGGACTTCTTGCGGGCGACAAAACGGTCCAGGCCGGCGAACTCGGCGCCGGCGGCGGGGGTCATCCTGCCATCGGGCGTGAGGACATCGATGACCGGCAGCTTATGTCGCAATCCGATCTCATAATCCGCCTTGTCGTGGGCCGGGGTGACCTTGAGGACGCCGGTGCCGAACTCGAAGTCCACATGGTCATCGGCAATGATGGGGATGACGCGTTGTTCCCTGGGCACGTCGAGTGGGAGGGCGCGATAGACGTGTTTGCCGATGAGGTGTTGGTAACGCGGGTCCTTCGGGTTGACGGCGATGGCGGTGTCGGCGGGGATGGTTTCGGGGCGTGTGGTTGCAATGGTGAGCCAGGTACGGCCTTCGGCGTCGGTGATCGGGCCGGACTCCGGCTTCCCATCCGTGGAAGCAGTTTGAGCCTCGTTACCTCGGCTGCCACCGGATGCAGCCATTTCGACCACCTCGACCCTGAAGTGATACATGAAGCCCTTCTGCTCCTTCATGACCACTTCCTCGTCGGACAGCGCGGTGAGGGAGGCGGGGCACCAGTTGACCATGCGTTTGCCGCGGTAGATGAGACCCTTCTGGTAGAGATCGACGAACACCTTCTGGACGCAGCGCGAGTACTCCGGGTCCATGGTGAACCGGGTGCGGGACCAGTCGCAGGAAGCGCCGAGAGCGCGGAGTTGTTGGAGGATGATGCCGCCGTACTTCTCCTTCCATTCCCAGATGCGGTTGACGAGGGCATCGCGGCCGAGGTCATCGCGGTGCCGGATCTCGCCGGCCTTGCGGAGGGTTTTCTCGACGACGTTCTGGGTGGCGATGCCGGCGTGATCGGTGCCGGGGAGCCAGAGGACTTCCTTGCCTTCCATGCGGGCCTTGCGGGCGAGGATGTCCTGGATGGTGTTGTTGAGGACGTGCCCGAGGGTGAGGACGCCGGTGACGTTGGGAGGCGGGATGACGATGGAATAGGCCGGGCGTGTTGGAGACACGCGGGCGGGGTCTGCGGTGAAACAGCCGTGTTCCACCCAGAAGTTGTACCACTTGGTTTCGACAGCCTGCGGTTCGTAGGCCTTGGAGATCTCAGTCATGACGCGAAAGGCAACCCTGCCTGAGGAGCCAACGGGATTGAAGCCGGGTTTTTGGGAGGGTCAGGGCAGGGACGCATCCTGACACTGCACCGTCCAAGAAACCGATGGACACCCGCCCACGGTTTGTGGCCGTCCCATCGCGGTTCCCCTTCTACGCACCTCCGGCGACCGGACGTCGCCGCTCCGGCCCGGGGGCAGGATTTGGGACGAGGTGAAACTTTGTCGGACGGGATGAGTACTTGGCGACACCCGGGAGACCCGGGACATCGCAACAAACCAAAATTCAAAATCCATGAAGACTCCTCGTATTCCCCGAACCCTGTTGGTCTGGATGACCACGGCCGCACTGACCACATCGGTCGTTCTGGCGGGGCCTGAAACCAGGTCCCCCGGTGCCATCGACCTGACCGGGCTCAGTGCCTCGGCGTCGAAGAAGGGCCAGTTTGTCGAAGTGCGCCTGACGCCGGCACTGATCCAGTTGGCGGCACGTCTGGCGGCGGATACCGAACCGGATGTGGCGAAGTTGATCGGGAAACTGCAGTCGGTGCATGTGAACGTGGTGAGCCTCGCCGAAGACAACCGGGAGAAAGTGAGTGATCAGATCCTGGGAATCCGGACAAAGCTGGATGGGGATGGATGGGAACGGGTGGTGACGGTTCGGGACAACGGGGCGGACATCGCGGTGCATTGTCGGACGCGCGGCACGGAGGCGGTGGAGGGGTTGGTGGTGAGCATCATGGATGGGGGCAAGGAAGCGATCCTGGTGAACGTGGTGGGAGACATCCAACCCGAGGAATTATCCCGGATCGGTGCGCGTCTGGGGATTGATCCATTGAAGAAGGCGGGAGACGCGGTGGGGAAACGACCGGCGGGTGGCGACCAGTCCAAGTGAGCTGCTGAAATCCGAGAGCCCATGAAAACCCTGAGCTGTCTTCCGCTGCTGCTGTTGATCGTGGTGTTGGGTGCATGCAGTCGGGAGAATCCAAGTGGTCCTTCACCGACGGCGACGGTGGATCGCCTGCGTCGGGTCACGGCGAAGGCGGAGCCTGGAACGTGGATGGAGGAAGTGGACGTGGCGGTGGGTGGCCGGGTGTTTTCGCTGGTGGGTTTCGGCCTGGCATTGGCGCCGGTGGAAGAGCGGGTGCGTGACTTGTACCCGGTGATCCGGGCGGCGCGCGAAGTGGCGGTGAGCGTGCATCGGCGTCGTCATTCCGACGCCGATGCCGACGGAGGGCGTCGCTGGATGGATGCGGTGGGCGAGGAGATGAAGGTGGCGGGTTGGCAACCGATGGTGATGGTGCGGGATGGGGGTGAAGGGGTCGCGGTATTCCTGCCGATGGCGTGGGATGGAAAAGGGGATCTCACGGTGTGCGTGGTGGTGCGGGATCGGGGTGAATTGGTGTTGGTATCGGCGCGGGTGGATCCGGAACCGGTGCTGGAATTCGTGCGGACATCCGGGGTGTTGAACGAGTTGGGACCGTTGTCCGGCACGCGGGAGCGGGTGCATCTTGATCCTGTCCCCCGGCTGGGAACCCGATCCACGTCTACGCACGTCCGGCGACCGAACGTCGCCGCTCCAGGGGATGCGGACAACGGCATGGACGGCATCGGGGGTTGGTGAAAGCCTGGGAAGGGATGCGGTATCTTGACGCGCACAATCATCTGCAGGACGAGCGGTTTGAGGGACGGCAGGAAGTGTTGATTGCGGAGTGCCGTGCGGCGGGGGTGGTGAGGATGGTGGTGAACGGGGCTTGCGCAGAAGACTGGCCAGCGGTGGTGGGCCTGGCGCGGCGGCATCCGGATCTGATCCAGCCGAGTCTGGGATGGCATCCGTGGTACCTGCACGAGCGGGGACCGGATTGGGAACGGGAGTTTGAGGAGTGGTTGGATCGTGAATCGGATGCGGCGGTGGGGGAGATCGGGTTGGATCGATGGATTCTCGAACAACCTGCGGCGATCCGCGCGCGGTATGCGCCGGGATTGGCGGGGATTGAACCGACGGCATTGGAAGAGCAGGAGCGGGCATTCCGGCTTCAGTGGCGGGCGGCGGTTGAACGGGGCAGGGCGGTGACGGTGCATTGCCTGCGGGCGTGGGGACGGTTGGTGGAGGTCTTGCGGTCGGAGAAGCTGCCGCAGCGGGGGTTCCTGTTGCACAGCTATGGCGGGCCGGTGGAATTGGTGCCGGTATTGGCGGGGTTGGGGGCGTACTTCGGGTTTCCCGGATATTTCCTGCATGCGGGAAAGGAGCGGCAACGGATGGCATTCCGTCAGGTCCCGCTGGATCGATTGCTGGTGGAGACGGACGCGCCGGATCAGATCCCGCCGAACGGGTTCATCCGACATCCGTTGAAGGAAACGGGAGTTGGGCGCGGCGTGAATCATCCGGCGAACCTGGGAACGATCCAGGCTGGGTTGGCGGCAGTGTTGGGGGTGGGAGAGGAGGAACTGGCGGAGCGGATGGAAGACAACTTCGGGCGCCTGTTTGGGCGGTGAACCACGAAATTCACGAAACACACGAAAGGGTATCTGCGCTGCCGGATGGGAATCATGCCCAAGGTCGGTGGGCTCGGCATTTCCATCGGGCCTTGGCTGAGCCACAAACCCGCGAGTTCCTACCCTCCTTCCGTTTTCGTGTGGTTCGTGTGTTTCGTGGTCCGAACCCTCGATCATTCTTTTGAACCACGAAATTCACGAAACACACGAAAGGGTGTTCGTGGCGGCGGGTGAACACTTCACCCGATGCGGCCGGATTGGGCCGGACTATTTTGCGGGGTATTGGCGGGCGATCCGGCGGGCGGCGTCGCGGAGGTCATCGACGAGTGCGGCGGGTTCGATGACGCGGGCATCGGGACCCCAGCCGAGGATCCAGCGTCGGACTTCGACGAGGGAGCCGAGGAGAAGGCGGATTTCGACACCGCCGTTGGGGAGGTCGACGAGTTCCTGGGAGGGATGCCAGCGTTTCTCCTGGATGTAGGCGGCGACCTCGGGGCTGAACTGGACGACGACCTTGAAGTGACCTGAACTGGAGTGGACACCGAAGCTGTCGCGGAGGAGACGGGAGAGGTCGAACGGTTGGGAGAGGGTGAAGGATTTGCCGGTGGGGATGGCCTTTTCGATGCGGGCGGGGACGAAGGTCCGGATGTCGTTGCGGAGGAGATCGAAGGCGAAGAGGTACCAATCGCCATTCACGTTGGCGACGTGGACGGGGTGGACGAGGCGTTCCTCGGCGGGTTTGCGATTGGGTTTGCGATAGAGGAGGCGGAGTTCCTGGCGGGAGGCGGCGGCGCGGGCGAGGCGGTCGATGAGTTCCAGCTGGAGCATGGGCTCGGCGCTGGTGCGGAAGGAGATGGTCTGTTCCCAGTGGGCGAGGTTGAGGGAGATGGTATCGGGCAGGGTGCGTTCGAGTTTGCGGAGGGCGTCGAGGAGGGGTTTTTCGTAGGGGGTACCGCGGTATTGCTGGAGGGCCTTTTCGGCGACGAGCAGGGCGAAGAGTTCGCCTTCGGTGATCTGGAGGGTGGGGAAGGATTCGACGGGGCTGGTGTAATGGTAACCGAAGCGGGCGGAGTCGTAGGCGACGGGGAGGTTGAGGCGGTCGCGCATGAACTCGATGTCGCGGAGGACGGTCTTGGTGCTGACTTCGAGGGAATCGGCGAGGTCGGTGGCGTTGGGGTATTTGCTGGAACCGATGGCGGTGTGGATGCGCATCATCCGTTCGATGGGTGGACGCGAGTAAAGTTGGCGGGACGACGCGGGGATCTTTTTTGGGCGGCTCATGATGGGGGATCCTTGGGGGGCGCGGGTTTGGCGGGGCCGGGCTTGGACGGGCGGAGGACGCGTGAGGATTGATCGACGAGATCCTCGCCGACATCGCCGATCTGGCGGACCTGGCGGCGGAGGGTGCGGACGGAGTGACGGCCGAGGGCGACGAGGCCGCCGGGGGAGAAGATCATGCCGGCGGCGGACTGGGCGATGAGGAGGGGGTTGAAGGCGCGCATGGACTGCATGGTGCGCCACACGGTTTCGGGCGGGTGGGCTTCCTCTTCGCGGACGGCGGAGAGGAGATGGACACTGAGGAGGCAGCCGAGCATGGAGAAGCCGAAGAGGAGATGGTAATCGCGGATGGGTTGGCCGAGGAAGGTGCCGAGGTGATCGGGGATGACATGGAGGAGGAAGCCGCCGAGGACGGGGCCGATGGCGGTGAGGGCGCTGGTGAGGGCGAGGAAGACGGCGACGTAGGGGGTGCGATTGGCTGGGGCCAGCTTCAGCATGAGACTGAACTGGCAGAGCTGGAAACCGGCGGTGGTGCCACCGGTGATGAGGTAGGTGAAGGCGAGATGCCACCACCAGCGCGGACCGGCCACGGACCAGGACAGGAGACCGACGATGGCCCACAGCACGGAGGCGACGTAGAGGACGGGTTTGACGCCGAATCGGTCGCAGAGAAGGCCCCAACCGGGCAGGGTGATGAGGCCGCCGAACCCGGCGAGGGCGGTGAGCCAGCCGATGTCGCCGACGGGTCGTTGGGCGACCTGCAGGAGGAACATGGTGTAGAACGGCTGTGACAGGTTGAGGAGGAAGCCCCACATGCCGATGAAGAGGGCGAGACGCAGGTAATTGGAGTCGCGCAATGGTTCGGTGAGTTCCTTCCAGGAAGGGGGCTCGGGTTGACGCACCATGACCGAGACCGGGAAACGCATCCGGGTGAGGAAGGCCAGTCCGGCGAGGCGGGCGAGACCGGCGACGGCAAAGATCCAACCGTAGGTGTAGAGGCTGTTGCTGCCGCGCTCGGCCACCTGACTGGCGATGGTGACGGTGACGAGCGTCCAGAAGCCGAAGATGAGGTTGCGGCGACTGAAGAAGCGGGAACTGATGCGGGGCGGAACGAGTTCACCGATGGCGGCGGACCAGGAAACGGCGCCGAGGGAATTGGAAAGGGTGGCGACGCTCAGGATGATGACGAAGACGAGGTCGCGGGTGGGGACCTGGATGAAAGGCAGGGTGGAGACGAATCCCCAGGGGAGGGCGGTGAAGATGAAGGTCACCACCATGATGGGGTACAAGGCCATGCGGCGTCGCAGGGCGGTGGCCAACACGGGTTGAACCAGGTTGCACAGGTGGGGCAACGCCGCCATCAGACCGACCGCACCGGCATTCCATCCGAGGGCGGTGACGGCGAAGGCGATGACAAAGGGAAAGCTTGGGATGGTCAGGTTCAGCATCGGCACACTGAAACAGGCCTCAATGGTCGAGGCCTTCAGCGAAAGGAGCAGTTCCCGGTGCCGGAGTCGGTTCATGTCGCTTGTGGCCCACGCTCCCGGTAGTGGGAAGTTCGGTCAAGCGATGGGACTTGGATCCGGGGTGCCGGTGAGGATTGCCTAGAGCCTGTCCCAAACCACCCTGTTTTGGATGTTCCCACCTCGACCCGGGCACGTCCGAATCTTCGAGACAACGGTGTGATCCTTACGCCGAAGGCGTTTCAGCCGGTAGCCTGGGCGTGAGCGAAGCGACACCCCGGGTCATGCGTCCGAATGGGTCGCTACCCCGGAGGGGTTTGAGAACCCTCTGCAACCCCTCCGGGGTAGATATACATTTTCCATCCTTTCCCGGGGTACGCTTCGCGACCCCGGGCTACCGGCTCCCAACCCTTCGGGTTGAAGACGCCGCCGGGGACCAAATTGGGATCACCACCAGACGGTCAGGGGACATAAAGGTCGAATTTCCGTGATGGAGGGGGATTTCACCCATTATGAGCCTTCCTATGGAGTGGGTTTAACTGGTGGCTATCAATGGCTTCGGCACTCCGGGGGCAGGCTCTACCTCCCAGGGAGACCGCGGAGATAGGCGAGGAGATCCGCGGCTTCGGTGGCCGTGAGCGAAGCCAGCAGACCTTCCGGCATGAGGGATCCCGGGATCGGTGCGAGGCGTTGGATCTGCGCAGCTTCATGGATCTGGATCGATCCATCCTGTTGTCGCAGGCCGACCCGTTCGGCATCGCGTCGGGTGACGAATCCCGCGATGGCGGTTCCATCGATCTTTTCGCCTTCGTGCCATTGGAAATCGGGGGACACCTGGGCGGAGGGATTCAGGAGGCTTTCGAGGATCGCGCGATCGTCCAACCGGGTTCCGAGACCTGCCAGACTGGGGCCTGCGAGGATGGCATTGGGTTCAATCCGATGACACTGGGCGCAACCGGGTCCGCTTTCCGAGAAGAAGACTTCACGGCCGCGGCCGGGGTCCCCGCGCAGGGCGAGGATGCGGGCGGGATCAATGGAATCGCCGAGGGTGTCGCGACGGAGTTCCGGTGGAGCGTGGGAGGACATCAGGTCGCGCGCGGCGGCGTTGGTGCCGGTGACAGCTTGTCGGACGACGGCTTCGGGAGGTGCGGCGGGGAGGGAAGCATCGAGCCAGCGCAGGGCGTCGACGGCAGAGTTGACGGAGTCTGGCGGGGTGGTGGCGGCTGGAGCGGAGGGATTGAGGCTGCGGATCCAATCGGCGACCACCCGATTGCCGGACGGGTCGGGCTGACGGGAACCGATGGGGGGCATGTGACCGGCGCCGCTGGTATTGATGCGATACCATGCGGAGGAACGTTCGGGATGTCCCGGGGCGATGATCCGGGCGTCGGGCAGGTTGAAGTCGCCGCGGGCAGGTTTGATTCCGACGACATTGAGGCGGTCGACGGGTTCGTCGGCGTTGAATCGGGCGGCGACGGAAGCGCCGGCGCCGAAGCGGTGGCAATGGGCGCAATGGACGTGGAGCCAGGAGCGGGCGCGGACATCGATGGGGAAGGAGGAGTCAGCCGGTGAGGCGAGAGGGAAGGCGGGCTGACAGGCGGCATTGCTGATGACCAGACCGCTGGTCAACAGGCTGGCCAATCCCCCGGGAGCGGCGTGGGCGAGTTGGGGGGAGTTGAATCCGAGGACATAACCCGACCAGGAATTGTGGCAGCGCAGGCAATCGGACCGTGGCGGGAACGTCCAGCTTCGGCCGGTGTGCGATTCCCCGGATGAAGCCTGAGTGGATCCGATCGCGGCCGTGGCCCCGGCGGCATCGACGAGATCGGCGTCGGTGCCCGCGGGATTCCATCGATAGGAATAGGCGCGCCAACCTTCCGGGCTGAGGTGGAGGAGTTGGGTTTCGATGGGGGATGGATGTGCAGGGGACGGGGTGGGAAGGGAGAGTGTCTTGGCGAGGACGGTGTCGGTGGGAAAGCTGTAGTTGGGTCCCGGGGTGACCTGGGCATTGCCGGGAACGGCGATCCATCGGGAGGCGATGGCGCCGTCATGCCAGCGGCCGGCGACGACGTCGTAGGGGATGACACCCGGGGCCGGCAGTTGGCGTGCGGTGTTGGCGAAGAGCCCGGTTTCGCTCAATCGAAGAGGGAACGGGCCGTGCGCCGGGGTGTCGTTGCGAACCAGTCGGTACAGGCCGCCGCGGTAGTCGAGCACGTATATCTCGCGGTCCGGTCCGGGCGCGAACGAGACCACGCGGAGTTCGGTGTCGGCGATCTCGACCGGGGATGAGTTGGCCTGGGTCGCGAGGGACCAGATCCGGCCGGTTTCCCAATCGCCGTAGATATAGGTGTCGCGAAGTTCAGGAAGTTTGGATCCGGAATAGAATCGGCCGCCGCTGATGCTGGAGGCCTCGTGATGTCCGTGGGCGGCGGCGGGTTTGCTGATGGGTGTGGGAGCCGCGATTTCGGGTTTCAGGAGCAACGGGCCTTCGGTCCGGCTCCAGCCGCCGTTGTAGCCGGCGGTGACCCGATGGATGGTTTCCCAGAGTTCCCATCCGACATCACCGACCCACAGCGAGCCATCGGGGGCGAACCCCATGCGCCAGGGATTGCGGAAGCCATAGGCCCAGATCTCGGGTCGTGCGCCGGGGCGTCGGATGAACGGGTTGTCGTCGGGAACCCGGTAGGGTTTTGCGGGTGAAGCTTCGCGGACATCGATCCGCAGGATGGCCGAGAGCAGGTTGTCCAGGGCTTGACCGGCTTGAAGGGCGTCGGGTGGTTCGGGTGAGGAACCGTCGCCGGTGGACACATAGAGCAGGCCGTCGGATCCAAACTGGAGACAGCATCCGTTGTGACCGCCGCCCCGCCAGGTGATCAGGACCAGTTCACTGTCCGGATCGATGCGGGGCAAGGGGTCATCGATGACGCGGAAGCGGCTGACGCGGGAGCCCTGGGGATGATCGGCCTGGGTGGCGAAGGCGGCGTACAGGAATCCGTTGGTGGCATGGCCGGGATCGAGGGTGATCCCGAGGAGTTGGGCGAAGGGCTTGAAACGTTGGGGGAGTTCGAGGGCGATGTCGGCGCGGGTCGGATCGCCGGAGTCGGGGAAGCTGAGGATGCGACCGTTTTCCTGGGCGATCCACCAGCGGTTGCGCGAGGGATCGTGGAAGACATCGAGGGGTTGATGGAAGCCGAGGTGGCTGAAGACCCGTTCCACGCGGGTGGAAGCGGGTGGTTCCGGGGAACCCTTCACCCGGGATTGGGTCCAGGGAATGCGGTCGGCGGCGAGGAGGGGCGGCAACAGGCCGATGAGCAGGAAGAAGGATCTCCAGAAGGAGCAAGGGGTGGGGTGCGCGGAGATCATGGATGGAACCAGCCGGGGCGAGGATGTCGCGCTGGGGATGAAGATCAATCCCGGTGGGGTTGAGCGGGAAGGAATCGTGGTTGGAGGCCGGAGCGTCCTTCGAAGGCTTCCGGCTTGACGGCATACAGCAAGCCAGCATCCTGTAAAACATGAAAGCTACTCTCGATATTCCCGATGAGCTTTACCGACGCGTGAAGGCCCGCAGCGCTCTGGAAGGTCGCCCTGTCCGTTCGGTCGCCGTTCAGCTTTTCCAGCAGTGGCTGGATGCCCCAGTTCGGAAGGAAACCCCGTCGGAGGCCGATACGCTCACTGAAGCGGACTATGAAAGGAGCCCCTGGCTCCGGATTTCCCGTAAATACATCAAGCCGGGGATGAGCCATGACATGGATGAAATCCGCGAGGCCATTGCCCGGGGTTGGGGCGAGGAGGTTTCGGAAAAACTCAATCTCAAGAAGACCCGATCATGAGTGCATCCGGCGTCAGCCTCGATACCTCGGTGCTCCTGCGATTGCTGGTGGCTGAACCTCATGGGCAGTTTCAGAAAGCCACGAAGTTTGTCGACGAACAGCGGGCAGCCCGTGTGACAGTTCATGTCAGCGACCTGGTGCTCTCCGAGGCTTACTTTGCCCTCCAGACATCATACCAATTTTCGAAGGCCCAGGCACTCCGCACCCTCGCAAGTTTCGTTCAATCCGGTCCCATCACCGTCTCGGCGGCGGCGCATGCGAGTCTTGCCCTCCCCGACCTGGCCACGGCCAAACCCGGCTTTGTCGATCGCCTGATCCACGGGGCCAGCCAGTCCGCTGGCCACACCCTTATCACCTTCGAGAAATCCGCCAAAAGGCTTCCCGCCACGTTTGTGTTGTGACGTCCGGCATTGGTAGCAGGGTTTCAGGCGCTGGGTGGCGGGAGGAATTCGAGGCCGTATCGGAGTCCAATTTCGATGACGCGCGGAATCTCCTGCTCCTCGGGAGTCAACACGCCGACTTCCTCGAAGAATCCTTCGAAGCCTGCCGGGGTCAGGGTGAACATCAGTCGGCCGGGGGTGCCACTGACACAGCGGTAGCTATGGGGCACATCGCGTGGGGCAAAGACGGTTGCCCCCGGATGGGCGGTGAAGGTCCTGCCGGCGCAGGTGAATTCGTATTCGCCTTCCAGGACCTGGAAGGTTTCGTCTTCGCGATGATGCACGTGCGGGGGTGGGCCTTCGCCGGGTTGATCGTCGGTTTCCAACACGCTCACGACGCCGGCGGTATCACGTCCATGGAGGCGGATGAGGACGGCGCCACCCAGGATATTGACTGATTTTCCTTCGCCAGCGGCGATGAGGAGGGGGTTCATTCGCGGGTATTAGAGTGAGGGCGACCCAGGCGGCAAGAGTGGAGGCAGGGAGGCCAAAAGAGGGAAGCGGGTCGGATGTCTTGGGGGTGGTTCCATCCCGCGAAGATGGCAGCAGGAATTGGGTGGGCGCCTCCTTGCCCTCACCTGAAAACCCGAGGCACGGCCGCCAACGGTTTGCTTTCGTCCGATCGCGATTCCCCATCTACGCACTGCCGGCGACCGAACGTCGCCGTTCCAGACCGGATTGGGAGTACCCGACCCGGGGTGCTTGTATGGCGGGCGGGGTGCGCAGTAGGGTGCGAACAGTCAGATGCAATTGATCAAACCGACAGGATTCCAAGGCGCATGAACTCTTCCCCGCGATTCAAACTGTTCCTGATGATGGTGCTTCAGTTTTTCATCTGGGGAGCGTGGTTGCCGTTGATCTTCGGGTACCTGCCGAGTCTCGGGTTCACGTCGGGGCAACAGTCGCTGATCCTGAATGCGTTTCCGGTGGCGTCGATCATCGGGATGTTCTTCAGCAACGAGTTTGCGGACCGGAAGTTTGCGGCGGAGAAGTTCCTGGCGTTCTCACATCTGGTGGGTGGACTGGCGATCCTGGGTTGCGGGTTTACGCGGGAGTTCGGGCCGTTCTTCGCGCTGATGCTGATCCACTGCCTCCTGTACGTGCCGACGATCTCGATCACGAACTCGATCGCCTTCGCGAACATGAAGGATCCGGCCAATGAATTCGGGTTGATCCGGATGGGTGGAACGATCGGGTGGATCCTGGCGGCGTGGCCGTTCACGTTCATTTTCGTGGATTGGGCTGCGGTGAACGCGGCGAATCCGGCGGGGTTTGTGGAATGGATCGGCAAGGCGCTGGAGAATCCGTTGTCGGGTGAAGCGGCCAAGGCGGCGACCAAGTGGACGTTCATCGTGGCCGGCATCGCATCGCTGGTCTTGGCGGGGTTCAGTTTCCTGCTGCCGCACACGCCGCCGAAGAAGGCGGATCCGGCGGGGGGCGGCGGGGCGGCCTGGATGCAGGCGATGAAGCTGTTGAAGCATCCGTTCGTGTTGGTGTTGTGGCTGGTGACATTCGTCGATTCGTTCGTCCACAACTGTTACTTCAACTGGACGGGTGTGTTTCTGGGAACGCCGGTCGCGGGAGGTGGCGTGGGGGTGGAAGCCCGATGGATTGCGCCGATCATGAGCATCGGACAGGTGGCGGAGATCTTCACCATGTTCGTGCTCGGGATCACGCTGAAGAAGCTCGGATGGCGCATCACCATGATCGTCGGGATCCTGGGTCATGCGGTCCGGTTTGCGGTGTACGCTTTCGTGCCGGACAGCGCGGGCCTGATCATCCTGATCCAGGTGCTGCACGGCATCTGTTACGCGTTCTTCTTCGCGACGGTGTACATCTTTGTGGATGCGTATTTCCCGAAGGATATCCGGTCCAGTGCCCAGGGATTGTTCAACCTCCAGATCCTGGGTGTGGGCGCGTTGGTGGCGAACTCGATCTGTCCGTACCTGATCCAGGATGTGTACACGGTGGACAAGGTGACGAATTTCAAGGGGTTGTTCATGGTGCCGTTGATCACCTCGGCATTGGCAGCGGTGGCCCTGGCCATCTTCTTCCATCCGCCCAAGCAGGTGGCGGCGACGACGGGTGGTGGATCGGCGCCGGCGCACTGAGTGGAATCCTTCTTCCTGAGCCAACCCTGAAGAACACATCATGAACCGTCGCCAATTCCTCCACTCGGCTGCCGTCGCTTCTGCGGCGGTGGCATTGCCCTCGCTGATCACCGGTTGCGCCACGGGCGCGGCGGTGGGTGGGGTCAACACCCCGCCGCGAGGCCAGAAGTACGGCATCTCGCTGGCCCAATGGTCCCTGCACAAGACGTTGTTCGCGAAGAAGCTCGACCCGCTGGATTTCCCGGTGGTGAGCCGGCGCGAGTACGCCATTGAGGCGATCGAACTGGTCAACCAGTTCTACAAGGACAAGGCGACGGACACGGCTCATCTGGGCGAGTTGAAGCGGCGTGCGACGGGAGAAGGGGTCCGGATCCTGTTGATCATGGTGGATGGCGAAGGGGCACTGGGCCATCCGGAGGCGGACAAGCGTCGGCAGGCGGTATTGAACCACCACAAGTGGGCGCAGGCGGCGCGTTCGCTCGGTTGCCACAGCATCCGGGTGAATGCCGAGACGAACGGGGTGGGGAGCTGGGACGACCAGCAGAAGCGGGCGGCGGATGGTCTGGGCGAGTTGTCGCTGTACTGCGCGACGCTTGGGTTGAACTGCATCGTGGAGAATCACGGCAACCTGTCTTCCAACGGCCAGTGGCTGGCCGGCGTGATGCGGCGGGTGAACCTGCCGAACTGCGGCACCCTGCCGGACTTCGGGAACTTCCGGATCGACAACCGGGGCACGGAATATGACCGGTACCAGGGGGTGGCGGAGTTGATGCCATTTGCCAAGGCGGTCAGTGCCAAGTCGTATGACTTCGATGCGCAGGGCAACTGCGTGGAGACGGATTACGACCGGATGATGAAGATTGTCCTGGCGTCGGGATACCGGGGTTTTGTGGGGATCGAGTATGAGGGAGGCAAGCTGTCGGAATCGGACGGCATCATTGCCACCCGCAAGTTGCTGGAGCGCGTGCGGGGTTGAGCCGGTTCCGTTGGAATGGCTCAGGCCGGGCCGTCGGCGGGTTGCTCGGCGACGTCGGTCTGGAGGAAATGGATGAGGTGGCGCAGGCGGTCGGCGACGGGGATGGATTGGAGGATCACCTGCCGTGCGAGGGGATTGCCGATGAGGAGGAGGGTGACGAGATCGGCGAGGTAGCCGGAGTTGGAGACGTGTCTCAGGCCACGGGTGGCGGCGGTGGCGGGGTGGGGTCCACCGCCACCGGCCTTGACCAGTTGCTGGAGGAGTTCCGGTGCGGCAGGAGGATTCTGGCGGAGGCGGACTTCGACGAGTTCGAGGAGGCGGGAGCGGAGGGCGTCGATGGCGACGGAATCGGTTTCCTCGGGAACGAGAGGGGAGATTTCGTGGACCCGATAAGGCTTGTAACGGATGACCTTGCCGAGGCGGACGCGGGTGATGCCCTGGAGGACGAGGTTGGAGGTGCCGTTGGTGTTCTTGACGGCGGCGCGGATCAGTCCGAGGCCGGCGACGGGCAGGGGGGTTTCGCGGGAATCGTTCGGCTTCTGCATGGCGATGCAGAACATCCGGTGGGAGTCGATGGCCTGGGTGAGCATCGTGCGGTAGCGCGGTTCGAAGATGAACAGGGGCAGCATGGCCTGGGGGAACAGGACGGAGCTTCCCAGGATCATGACGCCGGCGGAATCAGGCACGAGCATGGCGAAGGATAGGGTCGGACGGTTTGGACGCCAAACGTGGGATGCCTTGCATGGATTGGGACGTGGTAGAAGAATCGCGGAACATGAACGCGCGTCTGCTGGCAATTTTATTGGGGCTGCTTGCCGCTGGACTTGGGTCGGGACTGTACTGGGTGCGGGAACGGGCCAAGAAGGAACAGGCGGTGGCGGCGGTGCGGGTGGATCAGTTGGCGGGTGACCTGGTGCGGGTGGAGGTGAAGCTGCAGGAGCAGCAGAAGGTGAATGCCTCGCTCGAATCGACCCTGGCCGCCCGGACCGAGGAAGTGGGGATCTACTCGAACAAGCTGGCCTTTGTGAGCCGGGAACTTTCGAAGACCGAGGAGGAAGCCAAGGCGGCCGCCGCCAAGGCGCAGGAGGAGATCGGAATGAGGGAAAAGCGGATCGAAGGGTTGCAGGGGGAAAAGGATGACCTTTCGGAGCGTCTCGCGGAGTTGAATCGGAAGGCCGAAGGCTTGCAGGCGCAGATCGAGGAGACCGAACGACGGTTGGCCTCCAGCCAGGGGGACAAGGAAGTCCTTCAGAAGGAATTGCGGCGTATGATGGCCGAGAAGGTGGAATTGGATCGGCGCTTCCAGGATCTCACCGCGGTGAAGGAGCAATTGAGGATGCTCAAGGAGGAAGCCTACGTGGCGGGTCGTGCGATCTTAGGTCGCAAGAGTGGGCTCATGGACAAGAAGGGCGCCCAACTCCTCAACGAAGGCATCCGTCGCCCCGTTGCCCGCGAAACCGGGACGGTGGATGGCCGGTTGAATGTCGAAGTCCAACCGGATGGAACGGGCCGGGTGGTTCCGAACGCGCCGCGTTGAGGGTGGGAACCACCCAGTTTGGACCACGAAACACCCTTCACAGCACTTCCAAGTAGAGAGCTTGGAAGTCAGCGGCACTGACGGGGACCACATTGGATTTGTGGCAAGGATCGTCGACGGCCTGTCCGACCAGTTCGTTGAGCAATTCGGGTTTCACGCCGTGGTCACTGAGACGTCCGGTGATGCCGATCCCGGCGAGGAATTGCTGGATGAAGGCGATGGTCCGTGAATCGGCTTCTGCTTCGGAGCATTCCATGACGGGCAGGCCGCACGCGATGCCGACCCGTCGATAGAGCCCGGGTTTTCGGGCGGCGCAGAATTTCATGCCGGCGACGAGGCACAGGGCATTGGCGAGCCCGTGATGCATGCCGCACAGGGCTGAAAGCGGATGGGCCATGGAATGGACCACACCCAGATCCTTCTGGAAGGCGATGGCTCCCATGGCCGCCGCCACCAACATGCGGCCCCGGGCATCGAGATCGCGTCCGTCCCGAACCGCCCTCGGCAGGGCGTCGATCACGAGATGGATTCCCTCCAGGGCGATGCCGTCGCACATCGGGTGGAAGGCGGTGCAGGTGAAGCTTTCGATGCAATGGGTGAGGGCATCGGCTCCGGTAGCGGCGGTCAGGCGGGGGGGAAGTCCGATGGTGAGTTCCGGATCGAGGATGACCAGGCGGGCGAGGAGTTCCGGATGGAAAAGGACGGATTTGCGATGGGTGGAGTCGAGGGTGATGACCGAGCTGCGCCCGACCTCGCTCCCGGTTCCGGCGGTGGTGGGAATGGCGATGAACGGAGCGAGCCCGGACCAATCGGTGGGATCCTCGTAGAATCGGGCCAGATCGAGATCGGGTTTGCGGACCAGCAATCGCGCCGCCTTGCCGGCGTCGAGGGGACTGCCCCCGCCGATGGCAATCAGTCCGTCGCAGCCGTTGTCCCGGAACATCGCGGCCGACAACCGCACGTCGTCTTCGATGGGATTCGGATGGACTCCGTCGAAGACAAACCAGGATTGGTTTCGGGCGCCTTCGTCCAGGACGTTGGTGAGGGCGCGGAAGGCATCGGTTTTGGTCAGGCCGGGATCGGTGACCACGAGGGGGCGTTGGATGCCAAGACGGGCCATGCGGGCGGGGAGTTCGCGAAGGGAACCCGGGCCGTAGAGGGTGGGGGTGGGAAACGAGAAGGACGTGAGCGACATGCGGAGGGAAGATTGGTGGGGACGGGTCCACGGCGGCAATCGCCGAACCCGGGGGGGCACGGGGGACTTGAGGGACTTGAGGGACTCAAGGGACCCAGGGAGTGGAAACGAGGGGTGACGGCGGGGGGTTGGTAAAAAATAAACCGGGGCGCCAGTCAGAGGATGACCGTACGCCCCGGGGAATTTTCAAGAATAGTTCAGTAGGATTATGTAGAGATTCCAAAGCGGTGAACAAAGACGCCTTGGAAAGCTGTTGGACGACTGGGAGGGCGAGAGGGAAAGCTTGCTTTCAGGGCTTTCCGAAAGGCTCAACCAGACTTCCGAAATTCATCGGATCCTACTCAAAAGAACAACCAGCGTTGAACACTCCCGCTGGTGACGGACACATGAATGCGGCAATCGCCGATTTCATGCAAGCGTGGATCTCAGTTTATTTTGGGGAGGGCACGGCAAGGGAGGGTGAGGTGAAGATGATCGGAGGGGGTATGGGAGGGTATTCTTCTCAAGGTTGGGGGTGGTCCGTAGGGTGGGTGCGGGATGAAACTGTCTGTCCGCGGCGAGTACGCATTGAGGGCCTTGACCCATCTGGGGCTGCGATATGGACCGGAGGTGGTTCGGATCCAGGCGATCTCGAAGGAGGAGAACATTCCCAAGCGGTTTCTCGAACAGATCCTCAACGATCTTCGCAGCGGAAGTTTTGTGGAGAGTCGACGTGGGGTTGCGGGGGGGTATCGGCTGGCGAAGCCGCCGGAGCAGATTCCTTTGGCGGCGGTGATCCGACATGTGGAGGGGGCCTTGGCGCCGGTGGGTTGTGTGAGCGTGAACTTCTATGAGAAGTGCAATTGCCCGGACGAACGGCGGTGTGCGCTCCGTTCGATGATGCAGGAGGTGCGGGACGCGATTGCCGGAATGCTGGAGAAGCGGACCCTGGCGGACCTGGTGCAACGGGCGCAGGAACTGAAGACGTCTCCGCTGACGGAGCAGGATTTCCAGATCTGAGCCGCAAGGGAACGCCAAGAGGGTCGGTTCTGGTGCCCTTTCAGGGCACATCGGCACTGCTGGCCAACCCAGGGCATCGGTCGCTCGGCTCCCTCAGCCCTGGGCAGGAATCTCGGTCCCCGATGGGGACTGGGCGGACCGGGGGCGGCAGTCGGATTCCCCCGGTGTCGGCGACGGTATCGGAATCGGTATCATTCCGCCGGAAAGGTTGTCTGTTCCCGGTGGATCGACGCCTGCCGGGGCGCAGACCAAAGCGCGAGATATTGAATCCGTCCTTGCGGTGGCGATGGGGCGGCGGGTACTTGTCCGCGATTCTTTAAATGGCCAAAGCATTGATCATTGCCGAGAAGCCATCGGTGGCTGCGGACATCGCCAAAGCCCTTGGTGGATTCACCAAGGACAAGTCGGGCGACTTCTTCGAGAGCGACCGCTTCGTGTTGTCGTCCGCGGTGGGTCACCTTCTTGAACTGGCGGTGCCAGACGAATATGAGGTGTCGAAGGGCAAATGGACCTTTGCGCAATTGCCGCATCTGCCACCGCGATTCGCCCTGCGTCCGATCGAGAAGAACGAAAACCGGCTGAAGACATTGTCGCGGCTGATCCGGCGCAAGGATGTGGACACCCTGGTCAATGCCTGCGACGCCGGGCGTGAGGGGGAATTGATCTTCCGGAACATCGCGGCGTACACCTCGGCGAAGCAGCCGGTCCAAAGGCTCTGGCTGCAATCCATGACGTCGCAGGCCATCCGGGATGGATTTGCGCGATTGCGGACGGATGCCGACATGCGGCCGCTGGCGGACGCCTCGCGTTGCAGGTCGGAAGCGGATTGGCTGGTGGGAATCAATGGGACGCGGGCGATGACCGCGTTCAACAGCAAGTCCGGTGGATTCTTCCTCACCACGGTGGGCCGGGTGCAGACGCCGACATTGGCGATCGTGGTGGAGCGGGAGGATCGGATCCGACGGTTTGTGTCGCGGGATTACTGGGAGGTGGTGGGGACCTTTGGGGCGGCGGGGGGCAGCTATGTCGGCAAGTGGTTCGATGAAGGGTTCCGCAAGCCGGAGGGGAAGGATGCGGATGCGGAGCAGCGTGCGGACCGGTTGTGGGATCAGAAGCGTGCGGAGACGATCCGGGGCCGGTGCGAGGGGCGACCGGGGACGGTGACGGAGGAGAGCAAGGCGGCGACGCAGATGTCGCCGTTGCTGTATGACCTGACGACCTTGCAGCGCGAGGCGAACTCGCGGTTTGGGTTCAGCGCGAAGAACACGTTGGCGGTGGCGCAGGCGTTGTATGAGCGCCACAAGGTGCTGACCTATCCGCGAACGGATTCCCGGCATTTGCCGGAGGATTACGTGGCCACGGTTCGCAAGACCCTGGAGACCTTTGCGGAGGGAACGGACGTCCGGGTGGACGAGGCGGCGATGTCGAGAAACGCGCCGGCGACGGTGGGATATCTGGCGAAGAAGATCCTGGGCGAAGGCTGGCTGCGGCCGAACAAACGGATCTTCAACAATGCGAAGGTGAGCGATCACTTCGCCATCATCCCGACGGGAGTGATTCCGCGGGGCTTGTCGGAGCCCGAGCAGAAGCTGTTCGATCTGGTGACGCGCCGGTTCCTGTCGGTGTTCTTTCCTGCGGCGGAGTTCATGGAGACCATCCGGATCACGCGGGTGGAGGGGGAGCCGTTCAAGAGTGTGGGCAAGGTGTTGGTGAAGGCGGGATGGCTGGAGGTGTATGGGCGTGAGGCGGCGGCGGATGACGAGACGCCGACCCTGGCGCCGGTGCAGGGGGGTGAGGTGGTGAAGACGGTGCAGGTCGAGGTGAAGGCGTTGCAGACCAAGCCGCCTGCCCGGTACACGGAAGCGACGTTGCTCAGCGCCATGGAGAGCGCGGGCAAGCTGGTGGAGGATGACGAATTGCGGGAGGCGATGGCCGAGCGGGGCCTGGGAACTCCGGCGACCCGGGCGGCGATCATCGAAGGTTTGATTTCGGAGGAATACATCCTGCGCCAGGGACGGGAGTTGATGGCGACGGCCAAGGCGTTTTCGCTGGTGCAATTGTTGGGTGGCCTGGGTGTGGCGGAGCTCACCCGGCCGGAGATGACCGGCGACTGGGAATTCCAGCTGAAGAAGATCGAGCGTGGTCAACTCGCCCGGGACCAGTTCATGGGTGAGATCCGGAGCTTCACCGCGGAGATCGTCCGGAAGGCCAAGCTCTACGACAAGGACACCATCCCGGGTGATTTCGGGGTGTTGACCACGCCGTGTCCCAAGTGCGGGGCGGTGGTCCAGGAGAAGTTCCGGGAGTTCAAATGTCCGGCCTGCGGATTCGGGGTTCGCAAGGTGATGTCGGGTCGGATGTTCGAGCCGGCCGAGGTGGAGACCCTGATCCGGGAACGCCAACTGGGACCCTTGCAGGGATTCCGTTCGAGGCTGGGCCGCCCCTTTGCAGCGGTGATCAAGCTGTCGCCCGAACACGAGGTGAAGTTCGATTTCGGCGATGAAGGGAAGGAAGGCGCGGACGGGGCTGAAACGGCCCCGGATTTCACCGGGAAGGAACCGGTGGGTGCGTGTCCGAAATGTTCGGCCCGGGTCTTCGAGAACGGATTGAATTACGTCTGTGAAAAGGCGGTGGGACCGGAGAAGACCTGCGATTTCCGGTCGGGCGCGGTCATCCTCCAGCAGGCCATCGACCGGGTGCAGCAGGCCAAGCTGTTGTCGGCGGGACGCACGGATGTGTTGAAGGGTTTTGTCTCGAAGAAGACCAATAGGAAGTTCGAGGCGTTCCTCGTGTTGAAGGCGGGGAAGGTCAGCTTCGAGTTTCCTCCGCGGGAAAAGAAGCCTTCGAAGAAGGGCGCGGCGGCGGCTCCGGTTGAGAAGGTGGATTTCACCGGCAAGACATCGCTCGGTGTGTGTCCCAAATGCAGTGGGGCGGTGTTCGAGGGACCGGCGGGTTATCTCTGCGAGAAATCCCAGGCGGATGCCAAGCGCTGCACCTTCACGGTCGGGGGAATCATCCTGGGTCAACAGATCGACGTGGAGCAGTTCAGGAAGCTTCTGGAAACGGGTCGCACTGACCTGTTGAAGGGGTTTGTGAGCCGGGCCGGCAAGCAGTTCAAGGCGCACCTGGTCCTGGGTGCCAAGGGCAAGGTCGAGTTCGAATTCCCGCAGGACGGAGATTGAGGATTTCAGTCGAAGACCTGGCGACGTTCCATGGCGGACAACTCGCGCCATTGACCCGCGGGCAGGTCGCCCAGGTCGAAACTGCCGATCCGCACCCGGATGAGGCGCAGGGTCGGATGCCCGATGGCGGCGGTCATGCGGCGGACCTGGCGGTTGCGGCCTTCGACGAGTTCGAGGGCGATCCAGCAGTCGGGAACATTCTTGCGGAAGCGGATCGGTGGAATGCGCGGGGGAATGGCCGGTTGCGGATCCAGCATCCAGGCCCGGCAGGGGCGGGTGGAAGAGCCTTGGATGGGGAGTCCGGCGGCCAGTCGGGTGAGGGCTTCGGGAGAGGGGATCCGTTCGACCTGCGCCCAGTAGTTGCGGGGATGTCCGCGCTCGGGATCCAGCAGGCGCGAGTTCAGACCGGCTTCATCACTGAGCAACAGCAGGCCTTCTGAATCCGCATCCAGCCGGCCCAGGGCGTACACGCGGGGAGGCAGGGTGAAGTCCGACAACGGACGATTGGGCGAGCCGTCGGAGGTGAACTGACTGAGGACTCCGTAGGGTTTGTGAAAGGCGATCAGCACGGTGAAGACAGATGCAGTTGGTCAGGGTAGGGAGCCGGCCGGGGCCTTGTCCGCATCTTTTCCGGGAATGGTTTCCATGATTCTGATTCAGGTACTTTGGGCCGGGTGAACCGAGGTCCCGGTTGCGAAACCGGGCGGTGCCGGGGGAAGGTCGGGGAACGATCCGACGGACGGAACAGCGTGTCCGGGTCCGGGATGGATCGGTGGCAGGGAGGCAGTTTGCATATGATCAATCGATTCACGGTGGCGCCCTTGTGGACCCTGACGCGGCGGTTGGCGGCGGTGGCGTCGGGCAGGGAGAACCCGGACCTGGTGATCACCGGGGCGCGGGTGTTGTCGACCTACACCGAGCGGATGTTGCCGGATCGGGAAGTCTGGTTGGCGGGTGGACGGATTGCGGCGGTGAAGCCGGCGGGAGAGGCGCGGCGCCTGGGATTGTCGACGCGGTTTTATGATGCCCGGGGAGGGATACTGGCGCCGGGCCTGGTGGATCCCCATGTGCATATCGAGTCCTCGATGATGACGGCGTGTGCGTATGCGGAAGCGGCGTTGTTGAACGGGACAACGACGTTGTTCTGCGACAGCCATGAGATCGGCAACGTGTGTGATGCGGAAGGGATCGAATGGATGCTGGAAGATGCGCGCCAGGCGCCGTTGAACATTTTCCTGACGGTGCCCAGCACGGTGCCGGCGACGAATCCGGGCCTGGAGACGGCGGGCGGCGACCTGACACCGGCCAAGGTGGGGGCGTTGTTCGATCGTTGGCCGGAGGCGGTGGCCTTGGGTGAGAAGATGGATTTCATCCCGGTGGCACTGGGCGACGAGCGGAGCCATGCGGTGCTGGCGGAATCCTTGAAGCGCGGGCGACCGGTCTGTGGACATGTCTATGGCCGGGAATTCGTGGCGGCGTATGCGGCGAGCGGCGTGACCGACACCCACGAGGCGATTGACCGGGACATCGCCGACGACTTCCTGGAGGCGGGCCTTTGGGTGTTCCTGCGGGGAGGAAATCCGGCGACGCCCTGGCATTCGCTTCCCCATGCCATCCGGGCGGTGACCGAATTGGGGGCGAATCCGAAGCGGGTATGTGTCTGCACCGATGACCGGGATGCCGATGACCTTTTCCTGTTCGGGCTGGACTGGGTGGTGCGGGAGGCGATGACGGCGGGAATCCGGCCGGCGACAGCCTGGAGCATGGGTTCGCTGCATCCGGCGACCCGCTACGGAATGGATGCGGAGTTCGGGGCGCTGGGACATTCGCGTCGGGCGGACCTGGTGTTGTTGGACGACGATTTCCGGGTGCACAACACGTGGTACGGGGGTGAGTTGATGGTGGAGGATCGGCGGTTGACCCCCGTCGTGGTGGAACAGTTGGAGAAGGGTCGATACCGGTATCCGGCGCGGGCTTATCAGACGGTGCGGATACCGGACGGAGTGAAGCTGGTTCCCACTTTTCCGACCGGGGCTGCGATGGTGAATGTCATCCGGGTGGCGTCGCCGGGAATCCTCACCTTCCATGAACGGCTGCGATTGGATGCGGGAGTGGATCCGGGCGTGTGGATGACGGAAAACGATCTGTGTTTTGTGAGTGTGGTGGAGCGGCACGGGGCGACCGGGCGTGTGGGGTTGGGGCTGTTGCAGGGCCTGGGATTGAGGTCGGGCGCGGTGGCGAGTTCGGTGGGGCACGATGCGCACAACCTGATCCTGGCGGGGACGAATGAAGGGGATCTGCAATTGGCGTTGGAGACGTTGAAGTCGAGTCAGGGCGGGGTGGTGGTGGTGGATGAGGGACGGGTGAAGGCTCATCTGAAGCTCCCGATCGCCGGACTGCTGTCGGATGAACTGGCCCATGTGGTCCAGGCGGAGACGGTGGAACTGAAGCGCGCCTGGGATGCCACCGGATGCATCCTGCCGTACATGGGATTCAACCTGATCCCGCTGTCGGTGATCCCGGAGCTGCGGATCACCGATCAGGGCCTGGTGGATGTGCGCAACATGCGGGTCATCCCGTTGTTCGAGTAGGCCTGACTGGGTGTGACGCGGCGCTGAAGAGAACGCAGGGAACGCAAAAATGGAGAGGTTGGGGAGCCTGTCCCTGGAGGATCCCATCCGTGCTCATCCGTGAAATCAGTGGTCCAAGAAGTCCGGTTTTGAAACCACGGATTTCAGG
>DITU01000069.1 GCA_002422905.1 Verrucomicrobia bacterium UBA6176 | reverse complement strand
CCCGTGAAATCCAACCGCAAGGCGGTTGTGGCCCGCAATGCCATCAGCCTCGTTCCGCCGGGAGGCGTGGGGCTCCGACCGTCGATGGCCACAACCGCGTTGCGGTTGACATCGCCTTCGGGCGCTTGACCCAGGGTAGCCTCGCGAGCTCGGCGACCCTGGGCTATGGCCTGAATCCCGTTGGGATTTGCACACGGTTCGATGTTCTGCGGCGAACGGGATCCCGAGGCCTGACGATTGGCCGGAGGCTTAAGGAAGCGAAAGTCCCCGGATTCCGTTGGAGCGCTTCGTGCCTACGCGCTGTGGATCAATTCCCAGTCCGGTTTGGAACTTTGCGGGTCGGTCTGAAAGGATGCCGCGGTGAATCAGTGGACGGACACACATGCGCATCTGGATTTCCCCGAGTTTTCCGGGGATGTGGCGGGGGTGGTGGAACGGGCTGCGGCGGCCGGGGTGGGCCGGATCATCAGCATCGGATGTGATCTGGAGAGCAGTTGCCGGGCGATCGCGTTGGCCGAGCGGTATCCGGGAGTGTGGGCGACGGTGGGGTGGCATCCGAACCATGTGCAGGATGCGCCGGACGACGTGCGACCGGGGCTGCGTGAACTGGTGGGGCATCCGAAGGTGGTGGCGATCGGGGAATGCGGGGTGGACCGGTATCGACTGCCATCGGCGCAGCCGGGCGGGACGTTGGAGGAGGATGCGCGGCAATTGGCGAAGCAGGAGGTGGCGTTCCGGCAACAGTTGGACCTGGCGGTGGAGACGGGGTTGAACGTGGTGGTCCATCAACGAGCGGCGCATTGGGAAGCGATGGAGATCTTCAAGCCGTATGCGGACCGGGTTCGCGGCGTGTTCCATTGTTTCGTGGGAACGATTCCGGAGTTGGAAGAGGTGTTGGCGGTGGGATCGATGGTGAGTTTCACCGGGATCGTGACCTTCAAGAATGGGGAAGGGGTGCGGCTCGCATTGAAGGCGACCCCGGGCGACCGGTTTTTCCTGGAGACCGACAGCCCGTTCCTGGCGCCGGTGCCGCATCGGGGCAAGACCTGTGAACCGGCCTATGTCCGGGACATCGCCCTGCAGGTGGCGACGACGTTGGGGATGGATCCGGTTGAGCTCTCGCGGCGAACGGAGGAACAGGTGGAAGCGTTCTTTCCGCGGATGCGATCTGGGGCCGTCAACGCGGGGCGTTGACCAGGCGTTGATGCATTTCGGCGACCCGTTCGAGATCCAGTCCGGGTGGGGCGGCGTCGAGGATCCATTTGAAGTCGGCCTGGGCGCCGTCGAGATCGCCGGTCTGGGAACGGAGTCGGGCGCGGTCGATGCGTTGGGCGGCTTCAGCGCGGGCTTCACCGGCAACGGCGACGAGGAGATTGGAGAAACGGAGGGAAGCGGCGGCGCTTTCGGAACGTTCGGTGAACGACTGCAGATTGGTGAGCATGCGCACGATGATCTCGCGCGGTGTGGCGGGACGGAGGAACTCGGATCGGATGGGGATCCCGGCGAATTCGGAGCCCAGGTCGTCGGCGTCCGAATGGGTCAGGAAACGTCCGCCGTTAAAGACATCGATGAGGCGGGGTGAACCGTCCGGGGGCGCGTGGCGGACGAGGAAATGGCCGGGAAGGGGAACGCCATGGACATGGGCGAGACCGATGCGACCGGCGAGTTCGAGGAAGACGAGGCTGAGGGTGATGGGCAGGCCTTCGCGATCGTCGAGGACGTCGCTGAGGTAGCTGTTGGCGCGGTTGTAGTAATCGTGACGGCTTCCATGGAACCCATTTTCCTCGAAGAGGAATCGGCGCAGGGCATCGAGTCGGCCGGCGGGATCGAGGTCGGGTGCGAGTTGGGCGCGGAGTTCGCCGGCGAGGGCGTCGAGTTGGCCTTCGTAGACGGCGATGTCGAGTTCGGGATCGTCGAGTCGCGCGATGAGGAGGGCGGCGTGGGCGAGACGGATCTCGGCTTCGGGTCGGGCGAGTTCGCGGACGAGATCGTCCCGGACCTGATCCTGATGGAGGGAGGTGGCCAGCTGGCGTAGTCGGGCTGCTTCGCGTTCGAGTTGCCGGGCCCGGGCGTCGAGATAGGCGCGGGCGACGGGCAGTTGGGCACGCAGGGCGATCCGGTCGGATTCACTGACGCGCGAGGATGGAATCTCGACACCGCCGAGGGCGAGGATGAGGGAGGGATCGAGGCTGGGAGCGGGGCCGAGGGAAGCACCGGAGCGGAAGCTGCGGAACCGCGCGCCGGTATCCCGGAACTTGGCCAATCCGACGCGTCGGCCGGCGAATGCGCCGTCGGTGAGGTTGAAGACTTCCTGGCCATTGACCCAGCACTGGATCCGATCCGCTTCCAGCCGCACCCGGAGTTCATTCCATTCGCCGGGCCGGTACTGGGCGCTGGGGACGGTCCCGAGGATGCGCCAGGAGAAGACGTCGGGACCTTCGAAGGCGGTGAGGCGGAGTTGGCCGCCGGTCGGATAGAATCCGTAGTGCACGCCGTCGTCGTCCCCGCCGAACACCAGACCGGCGGCACCGGCTTCATCGTCGAGCCGGACGGACACTCTGACTTCATAGGGAAGTTCGGGAGCGGGTTCGGTGCGGAGAACAAAGGAGCGTCCGCCGAAGCCGGTGCCGGTCCCCTCGACTTCAATCCGACCGGCGCGTTGCCTCCAGCGTGCGCCCAACCGGGGTTCCCAACCGGAACCGTCGAGGGTTCCGGTGCGGATCCAGCGGGAGTAGGGAACGGGATGGGGTTGTTGGAGGAGGGGTTGGAGGAGGTCGATGGGAGTGGCGAAACCGAGGTTGCGGGTGAGGAGGGACTTGGCGTTGACGATGCCCTGGACGCGGCCTTCGCGGTCGAGCAGGGGGCCGCCGGAATTGCCGGGTTCGATGGGCAGGGCGACCTGGAGCATCTCGATCTCTTCAAGGACACGGCGGGCGGAGAGGACTCCGGCGACGACGGATTCGGCGAGGCCGAGGGGATTGCCGAGGGCGACGACTTCGGAGCCGGCGACGAGGTTGGAGGAGATGCCGAGGGGCAGGGCGGAGAGATTGGTGCGGGCGATGCGGATCACCGCGAGGTCGGCCTGACGATCCCAGGCATGGATGCCGAGGACCTCGACGTCCTGGCCTGAGGCGAGTCGGACGGTGAACGGGCGACCTTCACCGATCACATGGAGGCTGGTGGCGACCAGGCCGGACGGATCCACGATGAATCCCGTGCCGACGCCGTCGCTGGAGCCGTCGCGACCCCGGGAGGAGAGGGTGACGAGACTGGGGCGTGCCTGGGCGGCGATCTGCTCGGTGGAAAGGGGAGCCCCGAGGGACCGGGCCGGAAAGATCCCGGAGAGCAGGATCGCGGCGAGTACAGGGAGGCGCGACGACATGGGGACAGGCTACGGCGGATGAGGTGGGAAGGCGAGCGGGCGGGGTTCGATTGGCGGGGTTCAAGGGGCAGGTGCCGGTCCCATGGAAAACTTGAGGATGCCGCCGGACTTGATTTCCGAGTGGCGGATCCAACGGCGATCGAGTTTTACACCGTTCAGGGAAACGGAGCGGACATGGAAATGATCCGGGCCCTGGTTCTCGGCGAGGATGACAAGGGGTTGGTGCTTCAGTCGGACTTCGGCCCGGTTGAAGAGGGGGGATCCGAGATGGTAACGGTCCGAGCCGGCGATGGGGTAGAGGCCGAGGGCACTGAACACGAACCAGGCGGAAAGCGTGCCGCCGTCGTCATTGCCATCCAGGCCGGCATAGCCGGTGCCGTACTTGTGGTTGAGGATCCAACGCACCCATTTCTGGGTGAGGTCGGGGCGACCCGCGTCGTTGAAGAGGTAGGCGGCGTGGAGATCGGGTTGGTTGCCATGCCAGTAATGGGAACCGGGGGACCAATCACCCATGGGCCGATTGGATTGGCGGAAGAAGTCGTCGAGCTCAGCCACGAACATTTCGCGCGAGGGAAACAGGGAGACCAACCCGGGGGCATCGTGGGGGACGCACCAACGCCATTGCAGCGCGCTGCCTTCCACATAATCGCGGGTCCGTTCTCCGTCGCGATCGAGGTAGGTGAGCAGGAGGGGATCGAAGGGGACGGAGAACTGCCCGGCAGTGTCGCGTGGCTGGAAGTAGTGGGTCCCGGGATTCCACAGGTTCCGCCAGGCCTGACCGCGTTCGCGGAAGAGTCGGGCGTCGTTGGTGTGTCCCAGAGCTTCAGCGAGCAGGGAGATCGAGTGATCCGACCAGGCGTATTCGAGGGTGCGTGCGACGGACCGGTCGACCCGATCGGTCGGGCAGTAGCCGAATTCGATGTGGGCTTCGATACCGGCCCGACCCGAGAAGGCGGCACCGGGCGGGGTGGGGCCGAGTGCGGTTTGGCGCATGGATTGGTAGGCGGATTCGACATCGAAATCCCGGACACCGCGCAACCAGGAATCGGCGATGACGATGTCGGCGGGTGTGCCGAACATGGAGTTGGCATAGCCATGGCCCGAGGGCCAACGCGGCAGCCATCCGCCGTCTTCGCTCATCCGGACCAGGGACCGGCAGATGTCGCGTTGGGTGTCGGGTGCGATCAGGCACAGCAGGGGATGAACGGTCCGGAAGGTGTCCCAGAGGGAGAGGTCGGTGTAGTAGTTGAAGTCGTCGGTCTGATGAACCTGATGGTCGAGGCCGATGTATTGGCCATCCGCATCGTTGAACAGGGTGGGCATCTGGAACACGCGTCCGAGGGCGGTATGGAAGATGCGCCGTTGATCGTCGGTGCCGCCTTCGACACGGACGGATCCGAGTCGGTCTTCCCAGGCGCGCTGGGTTTCCGCGAGGACGCTGTTGAAGTCGCGGTTACCGATCTCCGCTTCGAGATTGGCGCGGGCGTTGGTCACGCTGACGTGGGAGATGGCGAGGTGCAGTTCGATGGACTGGGGCAGTCCACTCGTGGGAAAGGCGAGGTCGACCCCGGCTGAGTCGCCCTCAGCCTCGGCGCGATCGGCAACGGGTTGTCCATCGTTCCAGGTGCTGAAGCGGTTGAAGGGTGGGTTGCATCGGGCGGCGAAATGGACGGTGAGACCGCCGTATCGGCCAGCGAAGGTTCCGAACGTGTGGATGGATCCCTCCAGGTCGTGTCCACCGGGCAGGATGCGGATCCTGGCTGCGCGGCTCCGCTTGCCGCCGAGGGCGTTGGCGACGTCGAGGATGAGGTGGGGGGATTGGCCCTTGTCGAAGGTGTACCGGTGCACGCCGACGCGGGGGGTGGCGGTGAGTTCGACGGTGACGCCGGGATTGGGCAGTCGGACCGCGTAATAGCCGGGAAACGCGCGTTCTTCGCGATGCGAGAAGCGTTCGCGTTGGCCTGCGGTCCGGCGCTGCATGGAGACCGGTTCCACGGCGGGCAGGACAAGGAAGTGTCCGCCATCGGTGGCGCCGGTGCCGTTCAGTCGGGTGTGACTGAACCCCAGCAATTGTTCGTCGCCGTAGAAGTAGCCGGATGTGTTCAACGCCCGCCGATCAAAGACCAGGGAACTGGTTTCGGGACCGAGTCGGACCATGCCCAGCGGTGCCATGGCTCCGGGGAAATTGTTGCCGCACATCCAGGGATAACCGCCGGTGCCGATGAACGGATCCATCCACTGCCCGAGTTCGCCGGGTTGGGCGTCGGTGACGAGTTGGTTTGGGCCGGCGTTGACGATGGACCGGTATTTCCAGAGCCATCCACCGACGAGGAGTGCGGCGAGTGCAACGAGCGCTGAGCAGAGGATGAAGAAACCCTTGAGCCATCGTCGCCAACGTTTCACTGAGTTCGTCGCCCGGCGCATGAAATCAGGTTGGGATCAGTGGATGACGTTGGCGAGGATTGGACTGCGAACCGCTGACTCCTATGGGTGCGGGCGAAAAAGGGGCAATGGGGCAGATCTGTCCATTTGACAATTGATCGAGGAGGGCGGCAACAAAGGCATGCATTTCGGGGCTGTTCGGTGCCCGCTTCCAGAACCTGCGGATGCCTTGCGCTGCGGCGGCATAGCTCACTGCCGGCTCCTTTCCGACCACCTCGCTCAACCGCCATCCAAGATGTCGCGTCGTGACGGCCAGCAGTCCGTGCCCGGGGCGGACTCGGCTAGATCTCCCACAGTTTCGCGAGAGGCACGGCCAGAAGGCGTGGATCACCGAGCGTGATCAAATGGTTGCCGGCGTGGATCAATACGCCACCCGCGAAATCTTCACCACACTGTGCGGCAAGGCGGCGTAGGCCGGAAATGTCCGCATGGGTCGGGGTTGCAGTGGCTTTCACTTCGACGCCCCACGTGCGCCGCCCGCGAGTGATGACGATATCCACTTCCACCTGATCCTTGTCCCGATAATGCCAGAAATTCAGGTCGGGATCGGTCCATCCAGCCTGGGCCGTCAGTTGCTGGAGGACGAAGGTTTCCAGCAGGTGCCCGAAGCGGTCCTTTTGGTCATGCCAGTCCTCGACAGCGAGGTTGGCCAGCGTGGCGGCGAGGCCGCTGTCGACGAAGTGCAGCTTGGCGGTCTTGATGAGCCGCTTGGCGGCGTGGCGATGCCAGGGCTGTAGGCGGCGCACCAAGTAGAGCCGTTCGCAAGCGGCGAGGTGGTTCTCCACGGTGTCCCGCTGCAGATCGAGTTCGTTGCTGAGGGTTGAAATGTTCAACAGCTGCCCGGTGCGCAGCGCCAGCAACGAGAGCAGGCGGGTGAGATCGCGCGGCTCCTTTACGCGGGCGACATCCTTTACGTCACGTTCGAGCAGGGCGCGCACGTAGTCACGGTGCCATGCGCGCGCACGGGCCGGACTGCGGGTTAGCGGTTCGGGGAATCCACCCGCAATCACACGCGTGGCGAGGGTCAGGGCGGGTGTTGGTTCCGGTGATGCAGCGAGTGCTGGCTTGAGGCGGCCGGCAAGCCAGTTGGATAGAAAGTTTCCGGGGGCACGTTCCTGCTCGGACGCGGTGAGCGGCTGCAGCTCGATGAGCGCCATGCGCCCGGCAAGCGATTCGCCCAGTGTGGGGAGCAGCAGCAGATTGGCAGAGCCAGTGAGAAGGAAGCGTCCAGGCCTGCGGTTCCGATCCACGGACAGCTTGAGTGTGCGGAGCAGCTCGGGTGCACGCTGGATCTCGTCGAGGATCACGGGGTCGGGCAACGCCGCCAGAAATCCGTTGGGATCCGACCGGGCAAGGGTCAGGGCGTCCTCGTCATCGAAGGTGACGTAACCATAACCTGGGGCGAGTGACCGGGCGAGTGTCGTCTTGCCGCACTGGCGCGGACCCAGCAGGCATACCACCGGTGTGTCTGCGAGCGCAGCGCGTACGGCCGGCGCGAGTCCGCGCGGGAGAGGATTGCCGTCCATTTGCAGGTCAGTTAGTCGTCCAATTGTTGGTTAGGCAAGCGTCCAATTGTTGGTTAGGCAAGCGTCCAATTGTTGGTTAGGCAAGCGTCCAATTACGGCAGGGCAATGGGGTCAGATCTGTCCATTTGACAAATCATTGCCGGGCCCTGAAGCGCTGTGAATCGACAGGTCTGGACTGTGGTATCGCGTCGTGACCTTGACCCGATTTCCCCTCTTGGGTCCGAGCGGCTACTGGGCGGAGGGATTGGGAACGGAGTCCTGGAGTCCGTGCCGCAGCGGCGGCGCACGGGATCCGGAGGCTCAGGAAGCAGGCGCTGGGCAGCTGAGATCCGCAGCTTCGTGAGAATGGTTCTCGTTCAAATGTCAAATGGACAGATCTGACCCCATTGCTTCTCTTACCCCATTGCTTCTCTGGCGCCTGTAACGAGGTGGTGCAGGACGGCTTCACCACAGAGGACACAGAGAACACAGAGCGGACGGTGCGGCTGATCTCAATGCCGGCCCGGTTGTGGTTCTGAAGAGGTAGGAATCAGCCCCGGGGCTTTCAAAGGGGGCGCCCCTTCAGGGCTACCGTGGCTGGGATGGCCGTCTCCGCTCCCATGCACCGGGCCGGACTGATTTCGTGGGTGGGGATTGTTCCCGGTGGGGTTCGGGCGCAGCATTCGGGGGACGGCGATTCATCCATGGAATCCATTGAACCTGAAATGATCCTTCTGGTCCGGGCGGCACGGGGTTGGTTGGAGTTGGGGGACACTGACGAAGCGGAGTCGGAACTGGGACGGATCCGTCCGGAGCACCGGAGTCATCCGGTGTGCCTCGAGATGTACTGGCAGATCGCGGCGGCGCGGCGGGATTGGGGCATGGCGCATGGGTTTGCCGAGGAGATGGTGCGAGGCCATCCGGGTCAGGTCAGCGGATGGATCCATCGGGCGTATGCGGCGCGTCGGATGGAAGGGGGCGGACTGGAGAAGGCGTTGGCGGAACTGTTGCCGGCGGCGAAGTCGTTCCCGGACGAATCGATGGTGGCCTACAACCTGGCGTGTTACCTCACGCGACTGGGTCGATTGGAGGAAGGGTGGCGTTGGTATCAGGAGGCGGAACGACGGGGGGAATCGAAGGTGATCCGGCGGATGGCACGCCAGGATGAAGACTTGCAGGAGTTGTGGGGGCGGATCGGGGCGCAGACGGGGAATGCGTGACCGGGTTGGGCTGGGGTCGTGGCTGGTGGGTGAGTTGGATCATCCGCAGATGGCGCCGATGACGCAGATGCAGGCGTGCTGGAGCCGGCTCCAACCCCGGGGACGATGGCATCACGCCCTGGTGGGGCACTTGACGGTGGCTTCGGGGAGAGCTTCGCGGAGTGGATCGGCATCGGGATCGCAGAAGCCGAGATGGGAATGTTTCCGCCAGCCTTCGGCATGACGGAGTTTGCGGGACAAGCGGCCGACGGCGCGGGAATTGGCGGTGAGGGTGTCGAGGTAGGAATCCATTCCCTGGCTTTGATCGAGCCATTCCTTCTGGCTGACATGACAGCCGAGGGCAGCGCGCTGGCGTTCGAGGACGGGGGCGGTGTCGACGTACAGCGAGGCCCGGACGGGTTGACCTAGGCCATCGGCAAGACCGTGGGGCAGGGCGTGGTAGACGGTGAGTGAACCGTCGAAGGCCGGGCGTCGGGGGCGGGTGGGGTAGTTGGGCATGCCCCGGGCGAAAGCGGCGGTGACGGCGAGGCGACAGGTGTTCATGTGATCCTCCATGTAATCCTGGGGGGAATGGGTCAGGACGATCCGGGGTTGGACGGATCGGATGACGGCGGCGACCTGACGCAGGAGGGTGTCGTTGTAGAAGATTTCGAGGTCCTGGGCGATGGGGGGATGCCAGGTGGCACCCAGGCAGCGGGCGGCGGCCTTTGCCTCGGCCCGGCGCATGCGGGCGAGGGTGGGTCCGGGAATGGTTGCCGAACCGAGATTGCCGCTGGAGAGGTTCAGACAGTGGATCTGCCATCCGACCCCGGCCAACCGGAGGAGGGTGCCGGCCATACAGAACTCGATGTCGTCCGGGTGGGCGGCGATGGCGAGAGCGATGTTGGCGGGCATGTCAGGGAAGGCTGACGGGACGCCCGGTGCGGGCGGATTCATCGGCGGCGAACAGGACCCGATGGGTGACCAGGGCGTCGGAGAGACTGGTCAACGCCATTTCCTGATGGCGTCCGATGGCCTGGAAAAAGGCGTCGAACTGACTTTGGTACGGGTGATCCTTCACATCGCCGGAGTCGACGAGAGGGAAGGAGAGTTGACTCCACTGATGTTTGTTGAGGGCGCCGAGTCGGGTGGAGTGGAAGCGGTTGTCGAGGAGGCTGCCTTCCGAACCCACCAGATGGGTGTGGAAGTAGTAGGGCTGGATGCAGTCGATCACTGACGCGGTCTTCCCGACGCGCCCGTCGTTGAACTTCACGAGGGTGACGGAGGTGGTGTCGTATTCGTAGGGTTTGAACTGGGGATTGCCGGTGCGGGTGGCGAGGCAATGGACTTCGGCGACATCGGTTCCCAAGCAGAGCAACAGGGCATCCAGGGCGTGGCATCCGGCGGACAGCAGGGAGGAACCGCCGCCGTCCTTGCGGGTGTTCCATCGGAACTGTCCGTACCAGGGTCCGATGCCGTGGTAGTAGTCGACCTCGCCGTAATGGAGCGTGCCGAGCAGGCCGGAATCGATGAGGGAACGGGTGGCGAGGAACTGGGCGGAGTAGCGGCACTCGAAACAGACGCAGGTGAAGACACCTGAGGTGGCGACGGCGTCGCGCACGGCGAGACAATCTTCCCAGGACAGGGCGAGGGGTTTCTCGATGATCAGGTGTTTGCCGGCTTTGGCGGCGGCGATGGCATGTTGGGCATGGAGCCACGGATAGGAACAGATGCTGACCACATCGATGGAGGGATCAGCCAGCATGGCATCGAGGTCTTCGAAGGCCTGGATGGGATGCGCGCTTTGGGCGGCGAGACGGGCGGGATCGATGGGGCGACTGGAGTGGACAGCGGTGACCTGGGCAAGGCCGGTGGCATTGATCGCTGTGATGTGGGCGGTGGCGACCCAGCCGAACCCGATGATGCCGACGTTGAGTTTTTTCATGGGATACGGATGAGGATAGGGTCGGAGCCGGCGAGGCTGGAAGCTTGGAGGGGAGCCAAAACGTCGTGGATGAACAACGAAGGGACGAAGGGACAAAGGCAGGGGAGGAAACGGCATCTGCCTTCTTTGCACCCATGGACCCTTTGTTGTGAATCCGCCCTCGGCCTCGAAAGTGGATGAACAACAAAGGGGCGAAGGGACGAAGATGAAGCGGGGAAGGGCAGGTGTTCTTTGCACCCTTGGTCCCTTTGTTGTGAACCCTTTGTCTTCCTGTGGAAGTGAACAACAAAGGGGCGAAGGGACAAAGATGAAGCGGGGAAGGGCAGGTG
>DITU01000130.1:9969-10579 GCA_002422905.1 Verrucomicrobia bacterium UBA6176 | reverse complement strand
ATCACCAGCGGCATCGGCGCCGCCATGATCGGTTGGTACGGCTGCGCCATGCTCTGTTACGTCACACCCAAGGAACACCTCGGCCTTCCCAACAAGAAGGACGTCAAGGACGGCATCATCACCTACCGCATCGCCGCCCATGCCGCCGATCTCGCCAAGGGACATCCCGGTGCCCAATACCGTGACAACGCCCTGTCCAAGGCCCGCTTCGAGTTCCGTTGGGAAGATCAGTTCAACCTCGGTCTCGATCCCGAGACCGCCCGCGAATTCCACGACGAAACCCTTCCCCAGGACGGCGCCAAGACCGCCCATTTCTGTTCCATGTGCGGCCCCCATTTCTGCTCCATGAAGATCACCGAGGATGTCCGCCGTTACGCCGCCGAACAGGGCCTCGCCGAGGAGGAAGCCCTGAGGCAGGGCATGGAAGCCAAGTCCAGGGAGTTCGTCGATCAAGGCGCCGAGGTTTACACCAAGGCGTGAACCGACGAGACCATTAGGGGCACCGGAACCGTCCCCTCCCACCCTCGCCAACCAACCGGATCTCTCGCGCCCCTTCAGGGCGCATGGGGTTTTCCGACGCATCACCCGGGGCATCGGTCGTCGAACTCCC
>DITU01000130.1:0-9912 GCA_002422905.1 Verrucomicrobia bacterium UBA6176 | reverse complement strand
GAGCCTGGCGACCGATGCCCTGGGTCATCCCGCCCCCCGGATCCGTGCCCTGAAGGGGCACCGGAACCCTCCCGTCTCGCCCTTTTGCAGCTGGCAGACCGAATCTTCGGCGCCCCGTTCCCGCCGGTTCAACACAAGCCCACACATTGCATCACTCTCGCGCAGCCCCTCTCGGGAGTTGCATCAGGACACCAGTCCCCGGAAAACTCCTCCCCATTCCGTCACCGATCGCATGTTCCCATGCCACGGGGAGACGGATCATCAATTGCATCACCGACACTCCACATCATGTCACTGCGTCTAGGCGACCTCGCACCGGATTTCACCGCGGATACCACCGAAGGAACCATCCGCTTCCATGAATGGTTGGGCAGCGGTTGGGGCGTGCTCTTCTCGCACCCGGCCGATTACACCCCGGTCTGCACCACCGAGCTGGGCGCTGCGGCCAGGCTCAAGCCCGAGTTCGACAAACGCGGGGTCAAATGCGCCGCCATCTCCGTCGACCCCATCGATTCCCATCACGGATGGATCTCGGACATCAATGAGACCCAGGGCACGACCATGAACTTCCCGATCATTGCGGATCCCGATCGGAAGATCGCCAACCTGTTCGACATGATCCATCCGAACATGGACGACAAGGCGACGGTCCGTTCGGTCTTCATCATTGGGCCGGACAAGAAGATCAAACTGACGTTGACCTACCCGATGTCCTGCGGTCGCAACTTCGCGGAGATCCTGCGCGTGATCGATTCCCTTCAACTGAGCGCGAAACACAAGGTGGCGACCCCGGCGGATTGGCAGAACGGACAGGACTGCATCGTGACCCTGGCGGTGAAGACCGATGAAATCCCCGCCCTGTTCCCCAAGGGCGCACGCGTCGTGAAGCCTTACCTCCGCTACACGCCCCAGCCGAATCTCTGAGGCCGGAGCAGCGACGGCCGGTCGCCGTTGGCGCGTGGGCCCGCAGGGCTCAACGCGATTGGCCAGGGGCATCCAGATCGACTCAAATGTCGAATCTTTGGACGCGACCCCATTGAGTCTTCCGGGAGCGGCGACATCCGGTCGCCGTTGGCGCGTGGACCCCGGGGGGCTCAAGGCGATTGGCCGGGGGCATGCAGTTCGATTCAAATGTCGAATCTTTGGACGCGACCCCATTGACTCTTCCCGGCACGCCGGACCTGTGCGAATCCCAACGGGGTTCAGGCCATAGCCGTATCCATGCAGTAGGGAGGGAAGTGGCGGCGCAGCAGATTCTTTCGCAGGCCGAGGAGTGAGCGAGGCGCGTATCAACAGCTCGATCCGTAACGAGCGAACGACGAAGGCATTGCGGAATAAGATCCAGCCGAGACGACCGATCCCACTGCATGGATACGGCTTAGCCCAGGGTCGCCGAGCTCGCGAGGCTACCCTGGGTGAAGCGCCCAGGAGCGATTTCAACCGCAACGCGGTTGTGGCCATCGAGGGTCGCCCCCCACGCCTGCAGACGCAGCGATGTTGATCGCATTGCCCGCCACAACCGCCTTGCGGTTGGAATTCATGGGGATGCTCTTCCCAGGGTAGGCCCTCGTTCCTCGGACCAACCCTGGGCTCATTGCCCAAACGCCGTTGGCGTTCGTAGCCAATTCGGTGGTCGAGGAGCCAAACGACGATGCCACCGTACCAACGTCCCCAATCCATCCGCATCCGGAGGGATTCCAGCCAATGCCTGCTGCTATCTCCCCTGTGCCCTCTGTGCCCTCTGTGGTGACCTTCCTTCCTGTTTCCCAACCAACAATCCAGTTCATCGTGGCCCACTCCCGGGCGTCACTGGCAACCTCAGCCCATGTCGCCCTTCCGGTTCCTCTGGTGGATCGCCGCCCTTGCCGGTTCCACCCTCCTTCTCCGGGCCGATCCCCAGTTCCGCGCCGGGGCGCATGTCACCGACATCGCCCCGCCCCACTTCCCGGTCATCGTCAATGCGATGTTCACCGAGCGATCCGCCGACAAGGTCGTGGATCCGCTCGTGGCCAAGGCCCTGGTCCTCGATGACGGCACTGTCCGGATCGCTTTCTGCGTCGTCGATTCCTGCATGGTCCCGCGGGATCTCATCGATCAGGCCAAGGAACTCGCCGCGAAGGCCACGGGCATCCCGACCGATCGGATGCTGGTCTCCTCCACCCACACCCATTCCGCTCCCGCAGCCATGGGTTGTCTCGGCAGCCGGGTCGATCCCCGTTACGCCGCCTTTCTCCCCGCACGCCTCGCCGAATCCATCATCCAGGCCAACGCCCGACTCGCTCCCGCCCGTGTCGCCTGGTCCGTCACCAACGACTGGAAACACACCTTCAACCGGCGTTGGATCCGTCGACCCGATCGCCTCATCACCGATCCCTTCGGCCAAGCCAGCGTCCGCGCCCACATGCATCCCGGACATGTCAGTCCCGATGCCGTCGGCCCGTCCGGCCCCGTCGATCCCGGCCTGACCCTGCTCGCCATCACCACCCCCGAAGGCAAGCCCGTCGCTGTCCTCGCCAACTATTCCCAGCACTATTACGGGTCGCCCCTTCTCTCCTCCGATTACTACGGCCGCTTCGCCCGGTACCTCGCCGATTCCCTCGGCGCCGATCCCGACTTCGTCGCCATCATGTCGCAGGGCACCAGTGGCGATCAGATGTGGATGGATTACGGCGCCCCGGCCCGTGACATCGGCTACGACGCCTACGCCCGCGAAATGGCGGCGGAAGTCGAGGCCATGTACCGTCGCCTCGACTGGCACGGGCACGTCCCCATCCGGATGGCCGAGCGAACCCTCCCCCTGCGCTATCGCACCCCGGATGCCGCCCGTCTCGACTGGGCCCGCAACCTCACCCGTTCCATGGGCGACCGGATTCCCGGCACCCTTCCTGAAGTCTACGCCTGGGAAGCCATCCATCTCCACGAACGGCAACAGACCGAACTCAAGCTCCAGGCCGTGCGCATCGGCGGGCTCGGCATCGCCACCCTGCCCAACGAGGTCTATGCCCTCACCGGTCTCAAGCTAAAGGCCCAGAGCCCCCTGCCCGTCACCATGAACATCTCCCTCGCGAATGGAGCCGAGGGCTACATCCCGCCGCCCGAACAACATCATCTCGGCGGCTATACCACCTGGCCCGCCCGCACCGCCGGACTCGAAGTCGAAGCCGAACCCCGCATCGTGGCCACCCTCCTTTCCCTGCTCGAAGAAGTCGCCGGACAGCCCCGCCGCATTCCCACCGATGAACACGGCCCGTACGCCCGCGCCGTCCTGGATTCCAAACCCGCCGCCTTCTGGCGCCTGAGCGAGATGGTCATGCCCATCGCCCATGACGCCTCACCTCATTCCCGCCACGCCAACCTCGAAAACGGCGTCGCCCTTTTCCTGCCCGGTCCCGGCAGCGGCTCCGGCATCTCTCCCGAACCCGCCCTCACCCTGTCCCGCTTCTCGGGTTCACAGATCAATCGCGCCATCCACTTCGCCGGCGGACGTCTCCGCGCCCCCATCCAGCCTGGTGCCACCTATACCGTCTCCTTCTGGCTCTGGAACGGTCTCCCCCACGAAGCCCGCGCCGTCACCGGCTACCTGTTTTCACACGGCTCCGATGCCACCCCCGACGCTCCCGGCGAACACCTGGGCATCGGCGGAACCCATTCTCCCGAAGTCTTCGGCCGTCTCTTCCTCTTCAACGGCAATCGTCACAACCAGATCCTCGCCGGTCGAACCCAACTCCGCCCGAAGACCTGGCACCACGTCGCGCTCGTCCGCGATCAATCCCGGTTCCGCGTCCATCTCGATGGTCATGCCATCCCGGAAATCGATGCCGCCTTCAACCACATCGAGACCGCGCCCGGTCGCGAGGTCTTCTTCGGCGGTCGTTCCGACAACCTCTTCGGACTCGAAGGGCGCCTCGACGAAATCAGCTTCCACGACCGTGCTCTCGCCCCCGCCGAGATCACCGATCTGTTCAACTCCGCCGACCTTCCCGCCGCCACTCCTCCTCCGGCTCCCATTCCCACTCCCGCCGCCATCCCTCCCGTCACCCCGCCGTTGTCTCCGACCGAATCCCTCGCCCGGATCCAGCCCCTGCCCGGATACCGTGTCGAACTCGTCGCCGCCGAACCGCTGGTCCTCGATCCCGTCGCCATCGACTGGGATTCCCAAGGCCGGCTCTGGGTGGTCGAGATGGCCGATTACCCCATGGGTCTCGATGGCCGGGGCCGAGCCGGCGGCCGGATCCGGGTGTTGCGCGACACCGATGGCGACGGGCGCCCGGACCAATCCACCGTGTTTGCCGAGGGGCTGTCCTTTCCCACCGGACTCCTGACCTGGCGCGACGGCGTCCTGGTCACTGCCGCACCGGAGATCCTGTTCCTGCGCGACACCGATGGCGACGGCCGGGCGGATCAGCGCGAGGTCGTGGTCAGCGGATTGATGGAGGGCAACCAACAGCTCCGGGTGAACGGTCTCCGATGGGGCCTCGACAACCGCGTCCATTGCGCCGCCGGTGCACATCATCCGGGTCACGGCACCAGCACCCGTTTGCGGACCCGAGCCGGTGAATTCGCCGTGGGCAGCCGCGATTTCCATTTCAATCCCGACACCGGCGATCTCGAACCCGAATCCGGCCCATCCCAGTTCGGACGCAACCGCGATGACTGGGGCAACTGGTTCGGCACCCAGAACATCCGACCGCTCTGGCACTACGTCCTCTCCGACCGCTATCTCCACCGCAATCCGCATGTGCCCACCCCCGATCCCACCCGGTTGGTCGTCACTCCCCTCAGCCCGGTGGTCTACCCCATCAGCACGCCCGAACGCCGGTATCACAGCTTCAATGAAGCCGGCCATTTCACCTCCGCCTGCGCCGGAATGATCCTGCGGGATCCCCTGCTCTTTCCCGAATCCATCGGGGTTCGCCACGCCTTCACCTGCGAACCCTTCCACAATCTCGTCCAGCACAACCTCGTCTCCGAAGACGCCACCAGCTTCTCCTCCCAACGCAGCCCCGCCGAGGCCGGACGCGAATTCTTCGCCAGCAGCGACCGATGGTGTCGCCCGGTCATGGCCCGCACCGGTCCCGACGGCGCCCTGTGGATCGTCGACATGTATCGCTACATGATCGAACACCCCGACTGGCTCCCGCCCGAGGGCAAGGCCGATCTGCTTCCCCACTACCGCCTGGGCGAAGATCGCGGCCGGCTGTACCGGATCCTGCCCGAGACCGGCCCTGCGCGGTCGATTCCGAATCTTGCCGCGTCGACGACCTATCAACTCGCTGAACTCCTTCACTCCCCCAACGGCTGGATCCGTGACAAGGCCCATCAACTGCTCCTCTGGAAAGCCGACACCGCCGCCATCGCACCGCTCCAGCAACTCGCCGCCAATCCGGTCGCCGCGCCCCTCGCCCGGGTTCACGCCCTCTGGATCCTTCAAGGTCTCGGATTCCTCCCCGCCGAAATCATCCGGTCCGCGTTCAATTCCACCGAACCCGGTCTCCGCATCAACGCCCTTCGCCTCGCCGAATCCCATCCCTCCCTCGCTCCCCACGCCGTCCGTCTCGCCACCGATCCTTCGCCCCACGTCCGACTTCAACTCGCCTGTTCCCTCGGCGAATGGACCGCGCCCGTTGCTGGCGAAGCCCTCGCCCAACTGGCCCTGGCGGATCACGCCGATCCCTACCTCCGCGCCGCCATCCTGAGTTCCGCCATCCCCCATCTCGACGCCCTTTGCCAAGCCGTTTCGCAGGCAGACGACGCCGTCCGCGATTCATTGGCTGATTCCCTCACCCAGGTCGCCCTTGGCCTCGGTCAACCCGACCGGATCGTCACCCTTCTCCAACCCCACCTTCGCCCGGGCCGCACCGATCCCTTTACGGCCGCCAATGCCCGCGCCGTGACCCGTTTCCTCACCACCCTGTCGCGCCGTCAGATCCCGCTCGAAACCCTTCAAGCCGGCGATGGTCCCCTCGCCCGAACCCTGCGCGAACTCGAACCCCTCGCCCAATGGGCCCTCCAGACCGCTTCCCTCGCCGCGCCCAACACCGATCCCGACACGCGGATCGCCGCCGGTTCCTTCCTCGCCCAATTCAACCCCACCCGCCCTGCTGCCATTCCCATCCTCGCCACCTGGCTGGATCCCGGACAATCCGACACCCTCCAACGCGCCGCCCTCACCGCCCTGGCCGTCACCGGTGACCCATCCGTGGCATCAGTCATCCTCGGGCGTTGGTCCGGCCTAACCCCTTCCCTTCGCGAGGCCGCCCTCGACCTCCTGCTTTCCCGGGAATCCTGGACCCTCGCCTTCCTCGACCACGCCCGACGCCAATCCTTTTCTCCTCCCGCCGCCGTCCGGCGCGATGCCCTGTTGCGGCACCGATCCGATGCCGTCCGTTCGCAGGCGTCGAAATGGTTCGAGTCTCCCGGACCGCGCGCCGGGATGATCGCCCGGTTCAAACCCGCCCTGGATTTGACTCCGACCGATGCGCGGGCCGGGTTCGACACCTATCAACGCCTGTGCAGTGCGTGTCATCAGGCGGGCGGCCACGGCCGCCAGATCGGGCCCGACGTCGTCACCTTCGCCACCCATGCACCGGAACGGATCCTGGCCAATGTCCTGGATCCCAGCGCGGACATCCAACCCGGCTTCTCCGCTTATCAAGCCCGGTTGCACGACGGCCGGGAGTTGATCGGGTTGGTGGAATCGGACTCCGGCAACAGCCTCATCCTGCGGCTCACCGATGGTTCACGCCACACCCTGTTGAGAACTGAACTCGCCGCGCTCGAAGATACCGGACGTTCCCTCATGCCGGACGGACTGGAGTCCGGTCTCAGTCTCCAGGACATGGCCAATCTCATCGCCTTTTTACGGAATCCTTCTTCGACGGGGACCACTGCGGAACGTCACCCATGACCGCGCTCCCGGTCGTCCAACGCGAGCTGATCGTCGCCAGTCGCCGACGCTTCACCTACCTCTCGCGATCCGGCGCGGCCGCCCTGTTGGCAATGGTGGCTTTCCTCCTGCTCGCCTTCACCGGCAACTCCGGTCCCGGTGTCACCTCTCTCCCCCGGCTCACCTTCGAGATCCTGTCCTTCATCCTCCTCGCTTTCGCCTTGCTCGGAGGAATCCTCCTCACCGCCGATTCCATCGCTTCCGAACGTCGCGAAGGCACCCTGGGACTCCTCTTCCTCACCGATCTCACCGGCACCGACATCGCCCTGGGCAAGCTCGCCGCCTCCTCCATCCAGGGCGCCTGTGCCCTCGTCGCCTCCCTGCCGATCCTGGCCATTCCCCTGATGATGGGAGGAATCGCCGCCAAGGATTACTGGCTGACCGCCCTCGCCCTCATCGCCGCCCTGCTCTGCTCCGCCGGCATCGGACTGTGGGCCTCCGCCCGGGCCCGCACCGCCGCTTCCGGACTTCTGTGGGCCGTCCTGGCCCTGCTCGCTCTTTGCCTGGTCCCCGCCTTGATCACTTGGCTCGCGCGACACGCCCCCATTCTTCCCTCCCCATTTCTTCAAGCCGAACTGCTCAGCCCGGCCCTCGTCATCGCGCGCGCCAGCAACGTCGACAACCTCTCCCCAGCCGCCGCCCGCAACACCGCCATAGCCGTCGGTGTCGTCGCACTCATCGGTATCGCCTGTCTCGCCATGGCCGCCCGCACCCTTGCCCGGACCGGTCGATCCGGACTTCCCGACGCCAAATCCGCCCCCAACAACCCGCGGCCGGCCACCCACAAGCCCTCCAGCCCAAAATCATCCGCACGTCCTTCCGTGGAAAGTGCCCCAAGCTGGCTCCAGGCCCGACGTCTCCCCGCCCTGCCCGCCCTTCGCTGGATCCTCCCCGCATGCCTGATTGCCTGGGGTGGATTCTATATCGCCGCCCGTCTCCTCCCCAATTCGCGCGCTGTCCCCACCTTCATCACCTGCATGTTCATCACCTACGGATTGCACGTGATCTACAAGGTGCGACTCGCGCTCCTCGGCACCGCGCCGTTGTCCGAAGACATCCGGGGCGGTGCCATGGAACTGCTCCTGTCCACCCCACTCTCCCCCCGACGCATCCTCGCCGGCCAGGTCACCGCCGTCACCCGGGCTGTCCGATCCCACTTCTGGCTTCTCATTTTCCTGGGCTTCGGCCTGATCTCCTTCACCACGGACGATGACCTGGGGATCACCCGGACGGATGTGGCTCCCTTCCTCACCCTTTTTGTCGGAGGCATGGTCTGTGCCTGGGCCGACACCTACTGCATTCCGCGTCTCGCCGCCTTTCACGTCCTGCGCGGACATCCGATGGGAGCCGCACTGACCCGCACCCTGCTGCCCATCCTGCTTCCCCCATGGGCAGGCGCCCTCCTGTTTTCTCTTTTGGCCACGACGGCTCTGGGAAGTGACACCGCAACGATTGCCTTCCTCTTCATCCATCTGACCCAGGGCGCCCTCGCCATCTTGCTGGGGTTCACCGCCGAACAATCCTCCCAGGTCAACTTCCGACGCTGGATGGCCGCACCCCTGGTCCGGCGGGTGTGATGGAATTCGGAATCAGGATGGCTTGGGCCATCACGTCTGCTCCGAGAAAGTCGCGCGACGGTGCCTCGACCAAACCCCTGTCAACGCAACGGGACTGGCCTGAATCCCGCCCTTTCAGGGCAGGACCAACCCCACACAGTGGCCGGCGACGTCAGGAGACTCCTTTGCACCTCACCAGCAACCACGTGGCGCAAAACAAATCCATGCCTTGCCTCGGCAAACACTCCTCCCATCCCTGAACCGCGCTCCGCTACCCGATGAAATCAACTGCCAACTATTTAGACGCGAACCCATTTCATTCCCAACGCGGTTGCGACCACCTCGAATCCCCTTCATCCCCCTCTGTGGTTCACCAGCCCGCAGGATGTTTCACCACAGAGAGCACAGAGAGCACAGAGGGGAACATAAATCCTGGTCGGCCAGTTGGTCGGTGAGCACCTCACGACATTGATCCAGCAAACGAGCACCCGGATTCGGTTTGAACCCTCCAATCGGCGACGAACCCGTCGACGCTCCGCGGGAAGACCGCCCTCGGCACCCGCTCTGGACCCATCACCACCCATCACCCTCTCCTGCTCCCTACCGAACGCCCCCACAGGGGGGCAAGATCTACCTTGCCGGTGCCGTCCGCCGTGCTATGACCAACCGAGGCGCGCGGGTCTTGCATAAGTTGTTGCCCGCAAGCTACGTCCAAGAATGCCAAAAGCTACCAATCCCGTGCTAGGCCATACAGGTTTGGCTTTTGTCCGGAATTTGGCCTTGTTAGGCCAAACACGTTTGGCTTTGCACCCCCATTCAGGGGTACTAGGCCAAACCGGTGATCGGTACGTTTGGCCCAATTGTTGTTCGCTGTAAGACGATGATTCGCGACCGGCTCATTCCCCATATCAAGAAGGCCTTCACGGGATGGGAGATGAAGATCAATCCGGTGGAGAACCCTATTGTTCGATTCCCCGCACTCCAGAAGGAGGTCGGGAACGTCCTCGTTTACGACGACGGTGACGAGGCCACTGTCCATGTGGAGCACATCTCCCACGGTCACTTCAACCATTACGATGAGACGATCACTCAGGAGCAACGAGAGATCATTGTGACCGAGGATGTCATCTCGTTTCTGCAGGCCCTTTTTACAGATCGGGTGCTGCTTCACACCACACCTGACAACCGGATGGGAGGATGGAGCCGATTGGATCTTCATGACGGGCCGGTTGAGCTGTCGCCTGACCAGCGATACTATCTCTGGTCGAAACCATATGAGCCATAGAACAGCGAACCAGACGCTGGACCGAATGACGAGGAGCGCGGTCAGCCGCATGTTCCAAGTTGGGCGTCCTTGCCGCGCTCCTCGTCATCGGTCAGCTTTGCGTTCGGCGTCATTGTGAGCACCGT
>DITU01000004.1:2802-14295 GCA_002422905.1 Verrucomicrobia bacterium UBA6176 | reverse complement strand
ACACTTCACCGCCATCTGCGGGATGGGCGTCTGACCTCCGCCCAATTTCGCCTGCTGGCCGCGCAGGTCGCCGCCGACGTTCAAGACGGACTTTGGACCCCGCTGCCGGTCACTTCCGAACTCGCCGAAGCTCAGGCCCGCCGGATGACCGGACTGTCCGACCAAGTCTTTCTTCGCGCCGCCGACGCCCTGCACCTGACCTGCGCCGCGGAGACCGGGTTGAAGGAAATCTACAGCAACGACCGCCACCTGGTCGCCGCAGCCCCCCACTTCGGGCTGCAGCCCATCACCCTGTGACAACGTATTGGGCTCGCATTCAAGTATTCCAGATTCAACTCAACCACCTCAATCGCCCGCCGGCTTCCCGGGTCTGTCCTGCCAATTGTTCAATCTTGATTTTGCTGCGACCCCTGTGCCCTCTTCTTTTGAGCAAGCCGATTCAGATTCTCCTTAAAGCCCACCGCAATTATCCATTCATCCTCGAATTCCAACCCCTTCAATCTGTCTATTGTAAATAGCGTCTCGAGGGTGGGCACGAAGTGTTGGAGTCGGGCGACAAAGTCCCCAGCTTCCGATTCAGACAATTCGCTTTTACAAAACCTTTCCACACCTGGGAGTAGCCGCTTTAGCCTGCTCATAGCATTATATCTCCCCGGAGGAGTAAATTTCTCTTCGGCCGCAAGCAATTGCACATTAATATCCACATGCTCAACCTCAGAGTATCGCGACTTATATATCGCAATGCTCACAACGACGGAATCAACTTGCTTGTACACCAGTCTCTTGCGCCTTTTGTAGCCCGAACCAGCCAATGCGTTGGCGACAACCAGTTCAATTTTCATATTAATACGTGACAGCAATTGATGGCATTTATCGGATTTAGTTTCACAATCAAATTTTTAGATTAAAAAGTGAAGGCGTAGCCTTGTCGTCGTCCTCTGCCCGTTAGAAAGCCTTATCATCACGGCCTTCCAATTGCAATCATCTGGACACCTGCTTTTCGCTCAAAAAAGAGGTAATGGGTCGCATCTAAATATTCTCCAATTGGCTTGGGGAATCCGGATCTGGCATGGACGCAATTTGTTGCCCCGCGTTGCTGGGGAGAGCGTGAAGGAAGGCTGGGAAAGTTGCGCTGCCACCCAGTTGGTAAATATTGGTTTTACTGAAATACCCAAGTTGCCGTTTCTTCATCCCCTTGAAATCACTCTCCGAAGAGATCAAAACACCCTATAGGTCAAAAAGTGAACGTTATCAAATCCCCCCGATTTCGTCCGGGCGCAGCGAGATTCCAAAACAGGGGGGTGTTGCAGCAAAATGTAATATTTCGACGCGACCCCGTTGCCTTCACCCCAGGCTCGGGCGGAACCCAAATCAACTCACGGCGCCGAAGAACCACGACAAGCACCGTCGTCGATTGACGCAAACTGCCCTCACCGCCCCACTTGGCCTGCTGGACCCGGGCTTTGAGCAAGGATTCCGCCTCGCCGTCGGTAACGCCCGATCAAAAATGGTTCTGGGGTGGGTGGTGAGTCCACATCTAACATGAGCACAACATTGAATCCCGGAGAACCATGCCCGAAGTGTCGAACACCGCTCCCGTCCGGGACGTTGTCCGGGTTGTGCCCTGCCTGCCTGCTCGACCACGCCACCGGATCCGATCCCGGCGTCGCTTCTGCAAACGCCCGGAAAATCACGCCACCCCCGGTCAATCTGGTCGCCGGAATGTTCCCCAGACTGGTCATCGAGTCCGTGCTCGGTTCCGGCGGCATGGGCGCCGTCTACAAGGCACACCAACCCGCGCTCGAAAGACACGTCGCCCTGAAACTCCTTCCTCCAGACCCAGACGGAACTTCAGGGTTCTCGGAACGCTTCACCCGCGAAGCCCGTGCCCTCGCACGGTTGACCCATCCGCACATCGTGGTCGTACACGAGTTCGGACACGTCGACCTACCCGCCTCCGACCCGCGGCGTCCCTCAGACGTTCCGGCCGGGCGATGGCATTTCATCCTCATGGAGTTCGTCGATGGAGCCAACCTCCGGCAACTCGAACGGGCCGGCACTCTGACACCCCGTGATGCCTTGCGCATCATCCCGCAGATCTGCGACGCCCTCCAGTACGCCCACGATGAAGGCGTCGTTCATCGCGACATCAAGCCGGAGAACGTCCTGCTCGACCGCAGGGGCCGCGTGAAGATCGCCGACTTCGGCCTCGCACGGATCCTGGGCCGCGACCCCGATTCCGACCGCCTCACCCGGGACGGTCAGGTGATGGGCACGCCCCACTACATGGCTCCCGAACAGGTCTCACGCCCACTCTGGGTCGATCACCGGGCAGACCTCTACTCGCTCGGTGTCGTCTTCTACGAGATGCTCACCGGGGCTCTGCCACTGGGAAAATTCGAACCTCCGTCCCGGCGCGCAGACGTGGATGCCCGGTTTGACGACGTCGTTCTCCGTGCCCTGGAAAACGACCCCGAACGTCGCTACCAACAGGCAAGCGAGATCCGCGAGCGGGTGGAGTCCATCGGGAACCCGGATCCATCCGCAGCCCGGCCACCGACCCCAACCCACACTCCGTCCACAGACGGCACCGGCGCACCGGCTGCCCGCACTGAAAATCGGGACACTTTCCGGATCGGACGGATAGGGGCGGCAATCCTCGGCCTGGGGCTCGTGCTGCTCGGCGTGAGCGTCCTTTCGGAAATTTTCAAATCGAGGCTGGCCCGGGACCAGGAACGTTCCGCCCAGTTGCGCGAAGCACAGGCAGTCGAGGCCGCCAACAACAGAACTTTCGAATTCTACACCGTGAACCGAACGTTCCGGGAGCTCGGTTCAGTAAACCTCCCGGACGCCCCCGAATCCGTAGGTCCCTGGATGGCCGCCTCCCTCGCCAGCGGCTCCGATCCAGCAACTGTCTTCAACCGCGCGCTGCTGGGATCGCAGGCTCCACCCGGTTCCTTCAACTACTCACCGCTGCCTGACCTGGAGGACCGCATTCTCTCGCAACCGGTCTTCTCCGTGATCCGCTCCCGCGACGACCTCGCCTGCGTGGTCTGGGAGGATCGAACGAAATCGCAGGCAGTGGTCCGGCTGACCGTCCTGAAACGGGATGCTGGCCTGTGGAAAATGGCGCTGTTCCCGGAGATTGGTTTTCCGAACGAAATCGACGCCCGAAAATGGTTCTTTCAGAATGCCCGTCGGTTCCGCGAGGAAGTCGAGGGCCTCCGGCGACGAATGGCCGACCTGACAACTCCACCCCAAGCATCGCCCACGTTGAAGCCAATCCCTCCGGTCCCATCCCCATGAGTCGCGGACCCGACTACTTCGCCACGACCCGCTGGACACTGGTGGTCTCCGCGGCCCGGCCATCCTCGCCGCTTGCGGACCAGGCCCTGGAGGAGTTGTGCCGGATCTACTGGTATCCGCTTTACCTGTTCGTTCGCCGCCAGGGATTTGGCCGCGAAGACGCCGAGGATCGCGTCCAGTCCTTTCTCGAACGTCTGCTCCGGGGCCGGGATCTGGAAAACCTCTCCGCCGGGCAGGGCCGATTCCGCGCCTTCCTCCTCGCATCGATGAAGCACTTCCTCGCCAACGACCGGCGGGACGCCCGACGCCAGAAGCGCGGCGGTGGCCACGAACCACTGCCTCTCGACTGGAACGGAGCCGACGATCGCTTCCAGCGGGATCTGGTCGACGCCACCCCCTCCGTCGAGGCGGCCTTTGATCGCGCCTGGGCCATCATCGTGGTAAACAACCGTCCCCGCAGATGCACCGCCCCGTTCCGTCACACATTCCGGTCCAGCCAATCCCCCGGGTCCGCGCCGAAATCGTCCAACACCCGGCGCTGCAACTCGCCTGGCACCGGGATGAACTTGCCCGTCGCCTCCGCGAGGAGATCCCCCGCCGCATTCCGCAACTCCGCCCGGACCAGATAAAGCCGTCCCCGCCGGTTCTCCACCAATTCACCCTGCCCCACCACCTCCGCCCCCGGCGCAACCGGTCGCACGAACCGCACCGTCATCTCCGCGCAATACGCCAGGCGTCGTGTCGCCACCCCGCACGCCCATGCCATCATCTCGTCCAGCACCGTCGACACCAACCCGCCATGCACCGTCCCGCTCAAGCCCACGTGTTCCGGTCGGAAAACCACCCGGCTTTCCACCCGCTGTCGATCCGTCGACACCCCGAGGTCCAGGCCCATCGGATTCTCCGTTCCACAAACAAAACAACTCCGCGTCCGCGGCAACGCTTCCATGTCGCCACCCTGCACCACCCTGCCCCGAACAGGCCAGCCCCCAACCTCCGGCAACAGGAGGTCGTCGCTCCGCTCCCCAACCTTTCACAGGACCAAACCTTTCTCATTTTCATGCGGGATGGTAGCTTCCCCCCTTCATGGATTGGCGCGACTTCACCCTGATTGACCCTTCCGCCGCCCAGCAATCGCTGGCTGGTTATCCCTCGGCCATCCGAGAGAAGGGCGAGGAAACTTTCCGGCGCGGAACCGTCCAGGCCATCCGGTGCCTGGATCCGCACCGAACCTTTGCCGGCAGCGTCGGCGGCACACGGGCCTGCGAGGTCGGCATGCGCTTCGATGACGCCCTCCCCGGATGGCGCGCCGAATGTACCTGCCCCGAGGGTCCCCAGTGCGAACACGCCTACGCCCTCACCCGACATCTCCTCACCCGCCACCAACTCATCGCCGGCAACGACACCAAACCCGCGCCGCGCAAAACCGCCGGTCGCAAGGCCGCCGCCAACTCCGCCGAATCGGACCCGACCCCGACTCCTTCCGCCGGCGCCCGCACCTCCACCAAAGCTACCCCCGCCACCCCCGCGGCGCCGCCGCCGCCCGGCCCCCTCGAAAAGCGCCTTGCCGAGCGAGAGATCACCCTCAACGCCGAACAACTAGGGTTCCTCAGCCAGATTTCCGACCTGTACCGCCGCTTCGGCAAACGTCCCGCCGTTCCCCGCGTCGAACTCGAACGCCTCGGTCTCGCCCGGCCCATTCCCAACAGCGGCAATTTCGATGGCGTCCAGCTCTGGCGGAACCTCCCGGCCGACGAATACGATTTCTGGCTCCATGTCGCCCAGTTCGCCGATGACAAGGGCACCGGGATCCCCACGTTCCTCCAGCCCATCACCGACCTCGAACCCCTGCGTCGCCGCCTCGCCATGGAACGGCGTCTCCAGGAAATCGAGCACTGGAAACAGGTGCTCTCCACCTGGGGCACCTCCGCCAATGACGAAACCGCCGGCATCAGCCTTGCCGATGTCCGCGTCCGGTTCGCCGGCGGCGAAGCCCTCCTCGAATGGCGCCGCGGCGCCACCGAGGACTTCGAAATCATGAAGGCCCACCAGTTCGAACGGTTCGGCCAATCCCACGTCAGCCGCGGTCTCGTCGGTCCCGAAGGCGCCATCCTCTGGCACGCCTTCCAGGAAGGCCTCTCCGTCAACGGCTACAAGAAACCCGTCCTCAGCCCCACCGAACCGACCGCACGCCGCATCATCGGCATGCTTCTCCGCCAATCCGCCCTCAATTCACGCCTCGTCAATGCCGAGGGCGAAGCCCTTTCCCGCCCCGAATCCCCCCTCCGCTGGCGCCTCACCCCGCCCGAGGATCCCCACGGAGATTATCGCCTCCGCCTCGTCGAACCCGATGGCTCCCCATCCCCCGACATCCTCGCCACCTTCCCCGGCGATCCCACCCTCTTCCTCACCGCCGATTCCATCTCCGCCGGTCCTTCCGTCGATGACCGCATGATGGCCCTCAATTCGGATACCACCGTGCCCGCCGCCGCCGTCGAGTCCCGTGGTGGCGTCCGTTTCCTCCGCAATCTCGGCCTTGACCTCCCGCCTCGCCTCGTCGACCGCGTCCGGCTCATCCCCCTGCGCCCCCTCCTCCGACTCGATCTCCGCCAACTCACCCACGGCTCGGAGATCGAACATTGCACCCTCGACGCCCTCGGCCTGTCGCCTGACGCCACCCTGGTCGAACGCTGGAACGGGTCCCAATGGCAGGAACCCCCCGGCACCCGCGCCATCGAACAGACCCCCTCCGGTGATCCCGACCAGATCGTCTCCGTCGACCGCACCCCGCTCTCCAGCATCCCCGGCTGGCTCCAGTCAGGCGGGTTCCGTTGGGACTTCGCACGCCAGCAATGGACCCTGCGCGTCACCCGCACCTTCCCTGAAAAGTTCGTTCCCTGGCTCCAATCCCTCCCCCCCGAGGCCCGCGTCGAACTGAACGGAGAACTCTCCTCATTCCTCAACGCCGAGGTCTCCGGCCGCGTCCGCCTCGCCGTTTCCGAATCCGGCTCCATCGACTGGTTCGATCTCCGCGTCGTCCTCGATGTCAATGACACCACCCTCACCCCCGCCGAACTCAAGCTCCTCATGGATGCCCGCGGCCGCTGGGTCCGCCTCGCCAACAAGGGATGGCGTCGTCTCGATTTCCAGCTTTCCGCCGCCGAAGACGAACAACTCGCCCGGCTCGGCCTCACCCCACACGACCTCTCCGCCGAACCCCAGAAACTCCACGTCCTCCAACTCGACGACGAAACCGGCCGGCAACTCCTGCCGCACGAGGTCGCCAATCAGATCCACCTCCGCGCCGAGGAAATCCGCACCCGCGTCCAGCCCGACAAACCCACCTCGGTCATCGCCGATCTCCGTCCCTACCAGCTCGAAGGCTTCCACTTCCTCGCCTACCTCGCCACCAACGGATTCGGCGGCATCCTCGCCGACGACATGGGCCTCGGAAAAACCCTCCAGACCCTCACCTGGATCGCCTGGCTCCGTGAATCCGCCATCTCCGGCGACCTCGCCTATCGGGGCGGCGCACGACGTCGCGGCCGGCGGCCGAAGGCGGCCGATCCCGGCACCCTGACCGAGGAAGATCTCCCCCCGGTGCTCGTGGTCTGCCCCAAGTCCGTCTGCGACAACTGGCGCGCCGAAGCCGAACGGTTCACCCCGCACCTCCGTGTCCGCGCCTGGCGCGGCACCGAACTCGAACGGTTCCCCACCGAACTCGGCACCGCCGACATCCACATCCTCAATTACAACCAACTCCGGGTCATCGGCGAAAACCTGGCCGAAGCCCCCTTCCTCGCCGCCGTCCTCGACGAAGGTCAGTACATCAAGAATCCCTCGTCGGTCACCGCCATGATCGCCCGCACCCTGCGCGCTGAACACCGACTCGTCCTCAGCGGTACTCCCATCGAGAACCGGCTGCTCGACCTGTGGAGCCTCATGTCCTACGCCATGCCCGGCGTCCTCGGCAGTCGCGCCGGTTTCCAACGCAACTTCGACACCCAACAGGATCCCCTCGCCCGACGCCGCCTCGCCGCACGCGTCCGCCCCTTCCTCCTGCGCCGCACCAAATCCCAGGTGGCCCGCGACCTGCCCGACCGGATCGAGGAAGACCTGTTCTGCGATCTCGAAGGCGACCAGCTCACCCTGTACCGGGCCGAGCTCAAGAAGGCCCAGCAGGTGTTGCTGCGCGTCCGCACTTCCAAGCAACTCCAGCAGGAACGCTTCAACCTGCTCACCTCCCTCCTGCGTCTCCGCCAGATCTGCTGTCATCCCAGGCTGGTCCAGCACGATTCCAAAGCTCCGAGCGCCAAGCTCGAAGCCCTCGTCGAACAACTCGAACCCCTCATGGAACAGGGTCAGAAGGTTTTGGTCTTCTCCCAGTTCGTCTCCCTCCTTGAGATCCTCCAGTCCGAGATGCACGCCCGCCAGTGGCCCACGTTCTTCCTCGCCGGCGAAACCGAGGATCGCGGCGCCCTCGTCCGCGAATTCCAGGCCACCGAAGGCAATGCCGTCTTCCTCATCTCCCTCAAGGCCGGTGGCTTCGGACTCAACCTCACCGCCGCCTCCTATGTCGTCCTCTTCGATCCCTGGTGGAACCCCGCCGTCGAAGCCCAGGCCATCGACCGCTCCCATCGCATCGGTCAGACCCAGAAAGTCATCGCCTACCGTCTCCTCATCAAAGACTCCCTCGAAGAGAAGATCCGCTCCCTCCAGAAGAAGAAGAAGGCCCTCGCCGATGACATCCTGGGCGAAGAGAACTTCACCAACAGCCTGTCCATCGAGGATTTCCAGTTCCTGTTCAACGATTGACCCGACTTCGGAGTCCCAACCTCCAGCCGTCCATGAAAGCGTTCTCCCAATCCCGCCCCGTCCGCGCCAGCCTCGCGCTGGCCTCGGCCGCCGCCGTCTCCTTTGCCGCCTCCTTCTCCGCCCAAGCCGCCCCGGACTGGCCCATGTTCCGCGGGGATCCCTCCCTGTCCGGTGTCTCCACCGCCAAGGTCTCCACCCCGCTCCGCCTCAAGTGGACCTTCAAGACCGACGGCCCCGTCATGTCCTCGCCCGCCATCGTCGGCGACCGCGTCTACATCGGCTCCGGCGATTCCAACGTCCATTGCCTCAACCTCGCCGATGGCAAAGCCCGCTGGACCTTCACCGCCGGCGGCCCCATCGAGGCTTCACCCCTCTTGCTCGACGGACGCCTCTACATCGGTGACACCCTCACCAACTTCTATTGCCTCGAATCAAAAGACGGCACCGTGATCTGGAAACGCGGGTTCGAGGACAAGGTCAAGAGCTCCGCCACCTGGTACCAACCCCCCGGCGACAAACCCAAGGCCGTCGTCGTCGGTTCCTACGATTTCAAGCTCTACTCCTTCGACGCCCTCACCGGTTCCACCAACTGGGTCTACGAAACCGGCAATTACATCAATGGCTCCGCCGCCGTCGCCGATGGCCTCACCAGCTTCGGCGGATGCGATGCCGTGGTTCACGTGCTGAACCTTGCCGATGGCACCAAGAACCGGGAAATCGAGGCCGGCGCCCCCATCATCGGCTCCGCCGCACTCCTCGACGGACGCGCCTATGTCGGCCATTACGAAAACGAGTTCCTCTGCGTCGATCTGCGCGAAGGCAAGGTCGTCTGGCGGTATCGCGACCGCGCCTTCCCCTACACCACTTCCCCCGCCGTCACCACCGACCGCGTCCTGTTCGGCGGTCGGGACCGGCGCCTCCACTGCGTCGAACGCGAGACCGGCAAGTCCGTCTGGGTCCACCAGACCCGCGGCAAGGTCGAAAGCTCCCCCGTTGTCGCCGGCGATACCGTCTTCTTCGGATCCGATGACGGCCGGCTCTACGCGGTGTCACTCAAGGACGGTTCCCAGCTCTGGCAGTACGAAATCGGGCAACCCATCCAAAGCTCCCCCGCCATCGTCGATGGCCACGTCCTGATCGGATCCGACGACGGCAGTCTGTACTGCTTCTCCGCAAACTGATCCTCCCTCCGGAGCGTCGAGTTCCCCTCGACGTCGGGACGTCGGAGCCCGATTCCCGCCCACACCCCGCCCCATCACCTGGCACCCTGCCGCCGTTCCTGTCGCAGGAATTCCACCTCTTCCAACAGGTCCAGCATCAGCTTCAGCCCAGTCTCGTTGACCGCACATTCCCTCCGCAGATGCTCGATGCGACGCAACTGTCGCAGGCACTCCTCGTCGTACCGCTCACCTGCTTCCCCGGCACAGTCCGCAGTTCGAAGAAAACCGAATTCCCGATAGCGGATCACCGTGGCTTCCTCCACCCCCGCCAACTCCGCGATCATCTCCAGCGAGTACCAAACCCCGACTTCCGCTTCATAAACCGGAAGCCCGGCGGATTCAGATGACGGATCGTTTTTCATACCCTCCTCGTTCGGATTCATCGGATCGTCCTCGGTTGAAAACCGGATGTGTCGCGCAACCGCTCCCACAACCCCCGCTCCTCTGCGCTCAATTGGGTCGGTAGCTGCACCTGCAACACCACATACAGATCTCCCCGCTCCTCACCCTTCCCCATCGGCAACCCACGGCCCCGTACCCGAAGCTTCTGCCCCCCTTCTGTCCCCGCCGGGATCCGGACCTTCACCGGGCCATCCAACGTCGGCACCGTCACCTCCGCCCCCAGCACCGCTTCCCACGGCGCCACATCCAGTTCATGAAACAGGTCCGCCCCCTTGCTCGTGAAATCCGGATGCGCCGCATGCCGCACCCGCAGGAACAGGTCGCCCGCCACCGCCCCACCCGCCCCACGTTCGCCCTGACCCGGCACCCGGATCCGACGTCCATCCGTCACCCCCGCCGGGATACGCACCTGGAACGTCCGGGTCTCCACCTGCCCCGTCTGCGGATCCACTGTCTGCAACGACACCGTCCGGATCGTCCCGCGCATCGCCTCTTCCAACGTCACCAGAAGGTCACCCTCGATGTCGCTGCCCCGACGCGCCCTTCCGGCTCCCGGGTGTCCCGGACCTTCTCCTGCGCCGGAACCTTCCCCGGGCGGGAATCCATACCGGCTGCCTCCGCTGAAGTACTGCTCGAAGAAGTCGCTGAACCCCGTTCCGCCAAAATGGAACTCCGGACCCGCACCACCCGCTGACGCTTCCGACGTCGCGGCACCCCCGGCGGCGACCCCGGGATCCCCCTCCCGCCAACGCGCCCCCAACCGGTCATACTTGCTGCGCTTCTCCGGATCACTCAGGACTTCGTTGGCCTCATTGATCTCCTTGAACCGTTCCTCCGCCGCCGGCTTGTCCTTGGCGACATCCGGATGATACAGCCGCGCCAGTTTGCGGAACGCCTTCTTGATGTCGTCCGCCGTGGCATCCCGTGCCACACCCAGCACCGCATAGTAATCCTTGAACCCGGTAGCCATGGAGATCTCACACGATGAAACCGCATCCGAGGTAGTCTGTCAGGCCCATTGAACCCGGAAACGCGGGGGGCGATACGTCCCGAAGTTGTTGGCGAGTAGGAGGAGTCGCGCCCCGTGTGCCGAGGAATTCGTACTCGTACTCGCACTCGTACTCGTAATCTCCCCATTCCCGCTCCAAGGACTTCGGGATGCACGGCCCGAGGTGGGGCGGTGCATCCTGCCACTGCCCCGGATTGGAGCGGCGACGGATGAAGCCTGTCCCCCTCTGTCCCCTCTCTGCCCTCTGTGCCTTCTGTGGTGATACTTCCCATCCCATCCGCCGCCCGGCCGCAGCCCTGTTGCCCCCGGCCGGTCGGTTGCGGCAAGCTCACCCGACATGGCACGTCGGCAGTTTCCATTTCACCTGATCGAATCCCGTTGGCAGCAATACTGGGAAAGCGAACAGACCTTTCGCGCGTTCAATCCCGGAGAGGTGATCCCCGCGGACCATCCCTTCGCCCAACGCCACGGTCTCGGCGGCCAGACCGCTTCCGCCGCCACCCTCCCCCCCAAGTTCTACATCCTCGACATGTTCCCCTACCCCTCCGGGGCCGGCCTCCATGTCGGCCATCCCGAGGGCTACACCGCCACCGATATCCTCGCCCGCTATCGCCGTTCCCAGGGCCGTCACGTCCTGCATCCCATCGGCTGGGACGCCTTCGGCCTGCCCGCCGAGCAATACGCCATCCGCACCGGCCAACATCCCCGCGTCACCACCAACGCCAACATCGCCAACTTCCA
>DITU01000004.1:0-2796 GCA_002422905.1 Verrucomicrobia bacterium UBA6176 | reverse complement strand
CGCGCCGAACCCATCGCCACCCTTCCCTTCCCCGACGATTGCCAGACCGAAGCCCAACGCCGCGCCTACACCGATTCCAAACGCCTCGCCTACGTCTCCGAAGCCCCCGTCAACTGGTGCCCCGACCTCGGCACCGTCCTCTCCAATGAAGAGGTCGTCGACGGCAAGAGCGAGGTCGGCGGCTTCCCCGTCATCCGCCGGCCCATGCGCCAATGGATGCTCCGCATCACCGCCTACGCCGAACGTCTCCTCGCCGATCTCGACACCATCGACTGGACCGATTCCCTCAAGGAAATGCAGCGGAACTGGATCGGACGCAGTGAAGGAGCCGAGGTCGATTTCGCACTCGACGGTCACCCGGGTTCCATCCGCGTGTTCACCACCCGACCCGACACCCTCTTCGGCGCCACCTACATGGTGTTGTCGCCCGAACATCGTCTCGTCGAGACCATCACCACCGCCGCCCAACGCGATGCCGTCGCCCAATACCAGGCCTTCGCCGCCGGCCGCAGCGATCTCGAACGGACGGAACTGTCCAAGGAGAAAACCGGGGTCTGGACCGGCGCCCACGCCATCAATCCCGTCAACGGCGCCCGCATCCCCGTCTGGATCGCCGACTACGTCCTCGCCACCTATGGCACCGGCGCCATCATGGCCGTTCCCGCCCATGACGAACGCGACCTCGAATTCGCCCGTAAGTTCGACCTGCCCGTGATTCAGGTGGTGCAACCGCCCAATCCGGCCGCCGACCCCACCGGCTTCTGCGGCGAAGGCATCGCCATCCATTCCTCCGGTCCCGACATCTCCCTCGACGGTTTGCCCACCGCCGACGCCAAACGTCGGATCACCGACTGGCTCCAGGAACGCGATCTGGGTCAACGCACCATCAACTTCAAACTCCGCGACTGGCTCTTCAGCCGGCAACGTTACTGGGGCGAACCCTTCCCCATCCTCTGGGATACCGACCCCGCCGGCACCCGTCAACACCGGGCCATTGCCGCATCCGAGCTACCCCTGCTGCCGCCCGCCCTCGACGACTACAAACCCACCACGGACGGTCAACCGCCCCTCGCCCGGGCCACCGACTGGCTTCAGGCCCCCGACGGCGGGATGCGAGAAACCAACACCATGCCTCAATGGGCCGGTTCCTGTTGGTATTACCTCCGCTACCTCGATGCCCGGAATCCCGATGCCTTCACCGGTCAGTCCGCCGAGAGTTATTGGATGTCTGGTACTGCCCCCTCCGCACTGCCCGGGCCCGCCCCCAGTCCCGGGGTCGATCTCTACGTCGGCGGCACCGAACACGCCGTCCTGCACCTCCTCTACGCCCGGTTCTGGCACAAGATCCTCTTCGATCTCGGCCATGTCTCCACCCCGGAACCATTCTACAAACTCGTCAACCAGGGCCTCATCCTCGGCGAAGACGGCCAGAAGATGTCCAAGAGCCGCGGCAATGTGGTCAATCCCGACGATGTCCTGAAGGAGTACGGCGCCGATGCCTTCCGCCTCTACGAGATGTTCATGGGACCGCTTTCTGAAACCAAACCGTGGAACACCCAGGGCGTCGAAGGCGTCTACCGCTTCCTCGGCCGCGTCTGGCGCCTGTTCATCGATGACGCCTCCGAAGCCGCCTTCGAGCAGGCCTGCGCCGCCGATCCCACCCACGCCGCACTGCATCTCCAGCAACTCACGCTGTCACCGGCCATCGCCGATCACGCCGCCACACCTGCCCAACTCAAGGCCCTCCACACCTGCATCCGCAAGGTCACCGAAGACCTCGAAGGCATGCGCTTCAACACCGCCATCTCCGCCATGATGGTGTTCTCCAATGAAGCCCTCGGCTGGACCGAGAAACCCTCAACAATCCTCGCCCCCTTCCTCCAACTCCTCGCCCCGTTCGCACCGCACTTCGCCGAAGAACTCTGGGATCGTCTCCATCGTCACCTCGGCCAACCCGTCCCCAGCCTCACCTATTCTCCCTGGCCCAGCTTCAACCCCGCCTTCCTCGTCGAGGATTCCTACGAACTCCCCGTCCAGGTCGGAGGCAAACTCCGCGATGTCCTCCGCGTCCCCAACGAGGCCACACCGGAACAACTCGAAGCCGCCGCCCGCGCCTCCGACAAGGTCCAACCCTTCCTCGCCGGCAAGACCATCCGCAAGGTGGTCATCGTCCCGCGGCGCATGGTCAACTTCGTCGTCAGTTGAACCCGGCACCCGCCATTTCACTTCGCTCCCGTGCGCCCTAACCTGCCGGCCATGTCCCGACTGACCCATCAGGAACAGTTCGCCCTCTGGATCCTTCTTGCCCTCATCGTGGCCGGTGGCTTTGGCCGTTGGTACCTCCGTCAACAGCCCCCCGCCCACATCCCGCCGGCCGCCATCCACCCGTCCCCCGCCGCCCCAACCTCATGAGCGATTTCGACGCCACCGTCACCCGACTCGTCCAACTCGATCCCCGGTATCCCCGCGAGGCCTACCTCTTCCTCCGGGCCGCCCTCGACCACACCCAGGCGCTCTACTCCCGAACCGGCCACGTCTCCATTGCGGAACTCCTCGAAGGCATCCGGCAATTCACCCTCCGCGAATACGGCCCCATGGCCGTCCTCATCCTGGATGAATGGGGAATCCGCTCCTGCACCGACTTCGGTGAACTCGTCTTCAACCTCATCGAACAGGGCGAACTGAGGAAAACCGAAACCGACCGCCGCGAAGACTTCGCCAAAGGCTACGACTTCCACGAAGCCTTCCGCCGCCCTTATCTCCCTTCCTCGCCAACCCCGTCCGCCACCCCACCCT
>DITU01000169.1 GCA_002422905.1 Verrucomicrobia bacterium UBA6176 | reverse complement strand
AATACAATCACGCCCGGATGCGCAGTGCCCTCCGTCTTCAACAAACCGCCACCGATTGGTGGACCAACAGCTATGCGTGGGATGCCTCGCATCGTTTGGCATCCGTGACCAGTCCCGCCGGCACCTTCACTTATGGCTATACGGGAGCGGGGAACCTTCGCTCGGGCTACAGCGCACCGGGGGGTAGCGTGACCAATCTCCATGACAGCCAGGGTCGATTGACCCTGACTGCGTGGAAGAATACCTCAGGCACGGTACTGAATGCCCACGGCTATGAACTCGACGCCGCCCATCAACGCATCCGCCAAACTCGCACCAACAGTACGGCAAGCCACAGTCATACGCTGGGTTATCAGTACGATGCGGCGGGCCAGGTGACCCATGCCCGGGCGACCAACAATTCGACGGGGTTGGCTGTGACCGGTGAGTTGCTGGGCCTTACCTACGACACTGCATGGAACATGACTGCGCGGACCAATGGAGCCACCGTCAACTACGGGGTGAACAACCTCAACCAGGTGACCGGGGACGGCGGCACGTACACGTACAGCTACGACAGCAATGGCAATCGAACGTATCGAACAGCGAGCGGAGGCGGATATGTGTTGATGGTATACGACGACGAGAATCAGTTGATCCGGCAGGAGACGGATGCGAGCGCAACCTATGAGTCCTATCGATTTAAACTGGAGTATCTGTATGATGGAAAGCTGCGGTTGCGGGAGCGGAAGTATTACACGTGGCAGTTTGGTAGCTGGTATCTGAGCACGACGGAACGGTACGTGTACGACGGGATGGTGGTGGTTCAGGAACGGAGCTCCAATACCCCTGCCGTCACATACACCCGCGGTGTGGATCTTTCCGGGAGCCTGGACGCTGCCGGTGGCATCGGCGGATTGCTGGCCCGCAGCCATGGATTTAACACTGGAACTGGCGCATGGAGCACGCATAGCGCGTATCACGCAGACGGCAATGGCAACGTGACTGCTTTGTACAGCACGGCGACGGGTTCGCAGGTGGCTTGGTACCGATACGACGCCTTCGGACGTCTGTTGCAAAGTTCTGGGAGTCTCGCTTCGGCGAACCGCATGCGTTTCAGCAGTAAACCCTGGATGGCGCCGGCAGTGGATGAGAGTGCGGGGATGTATTACTATGGCTACCGGTTCTATGATCCGCTGACGCAGAGGTGGTTGAATCGGGATCCGCAATCCAACCTAGGACAAAGAACACTGACAGGGCAGGGTATTCCGCTTAGCCCAGGAGTTAAGCGCCTCAAGGATCCCTACTCGGGGTTTCGCAACAATCCCCTAAATCTTATTGACAGGGACGGCCTTATCCCTGTTGGACCATTTGGGGGTGATTGCGTAAATCGCTCGAAGAATTCCGAATGGATGCTGACAGGCGATGGAACATGGAAGCTGCTTCTCCCGGGCCAATCATCTGGCAGCTTTGAGGACTGCGAGGGAATGACCTGCTCGGGCCGGTTTTATTACATCGGCAATTTCGAAGACGGCGAGTGCGACAAGTTGGGCAATCCGGCGATGCAAAACTGTGGGCGAGGCACGCCTCCTTTCTCATGGCGTGGGTGGAGGCCAGGTGAACCAACTTCCAAATATGCACGAGCTCCAGGACGTGGAACCCCCATTCCGCCACTAACAGGGATTTTCCCAAATCGGGGAGCAATTGACAATAACCCTCCCATTTACGTGTGGGCTTATGGCATGCCATACCGTGGACCAATCATTGCCGAGTAAGACAATGTTATCTAGAACGCAAAAGTTTGCGATCAGTGCAACGTTGATGGTTGTCATGTGCCTATGCTTGGGTCGCCATTTTGGCAATGGCGGCGTCGATCATTGCGTGCTCTCACTTGCAGACGGAAGCCAAGTTTGCTTGCTTCGCTACTCCGATGCGACAAGAACCGGATTGTCGTTCAAGGAACGCATTTTCGGCGAACAGTACCTAATTATGGGGCTCAGGCATCCAGATGGCGTAGAACAGTGCATGCTATTAGATGTAAGCGATTACGAGGGATTTGGTTTTCCCGTTTCACTCGCTTTTAGCGGTAACCAGATTCGGATAAGGAATGGGGTAATTGGTCGTGGAGTCTATGACCTAACTACAAGGGAGGGAACCTACGCTGGACGAAGGATTGAGCTCATGGCAACACCGGATGGTGTGCGAAACAGATTGTTCAGAGATAGGGAGTCAATGGGGTCAGTCCCGTAGTTTGGGTTCTGCTCCCAAATAGGGGGTTTTTCAGCAGGTCAATTAGGAAGCAATGGGGGCAGTCCCGTATTATTGACAATTGAGACCATGACGGGCTTGTGCTAACCTTAACCAACCACCGCAACGGCACGGCTATTTGGGATGGTTTGGACCAGTTGAGGGTGAGCAATGGGGTCAGTCCCATACAGTTGACAATCGCTGGACGTGTTGGGTTTCCTTCCGATGCCCAGACCGTATGCGGATTCATAGCTCTCCGACGATGGAATGAAGGAATGAGTCGTAGGAAGCGCTGATCTGAGGTGGCTCCCAACGCCCATCCTTTCCGGCGGCTTGGGAAGGTTGCGACATGGGGATCCATCCACTCCCGCGGATTGCCAACTGGAAAGCTCCCTTCTCTCCGAAACGTCGCGATCGTTGCCTCGTTGCGTCGTTGCGTGAGAAGCAGTTGGCCCGACTCCAATCTGGAGGCCACCTCCAACAACTCCAGCTTGTCCTCCGCCCGGCGCAACCAGCGATCACACCCCATTCCGGCACCTCCTCCAGCCCCGAACAGGCCCGCCAGGAACTCCACCGATTCCCCCGCCCGACACCCCCTGGCCTCTGACTTCACGGATCTCCCCGTTTGCACCTCGAACCGATCGAGAGCACTGGTGCACTCGTTCGTTTCCTGAGCCAAAGACATGACTGCACGATCCACCCTGTTCCCCATTCCCCGCCTCGTCCTCGGGGTGCTCGCCCTGCTGTGGATGGTGTTGGTCCGCCAGCCAGCCTCCGCCGCCACCTTCCCCCCATCCAAATTCACCGAGGACGGCATTGACTTCGAACGTCTCGGCCAGCCCACCTTCCGTTGGATGCGCGTCGTGAATGTCTACGACGCCGCCCTGCACATCGGCGCCGGTCATGACACCTCCAAGCCTCTGTCCGGTGCCCCACTCCGACTCGCGATCCATTACCGACGCGACTTCACCGCCGCCGAGATCGCCAAGGGCGGCGATGCATTGCTCCAACGCAATGTCCCGGCCGACATCCTTGAAACGCTTCGCCCCCGGCTCGACCAACTCAACCGCGCCTATCGCGACGTCAAATCCGGCGACACCTACGTCCTCGCCTATCTGCCCGGCAAAGGGACCTTCCTGCGCCTCAACGGCACCGACCTGGTGACCATCGAAGGCGAAGACTTCGCCAATGCCTGCTTCCGTATCTGGCTCGGCGAAGACCCGATCAGCGTTTCTCTCCGCGACCAACTGCTCGGTCGCTGATCCGCCAGTCCCCGGAGCCCATGCGACCCCGGCAATCTCCCCGTTTGCGGCCAACCCGGTTCGGGAGAATTGGGGCAATGGGGTCAGTCCCGTATTATTGACAATTTATGATCCCCGGTCGTTTTGCTGTTCCTCTTCCACCACGTACGGCGACGGTGGCGTGACCAATCCATCATGGACCGGTCGCAGCGTTGTCACTTCGGGGACACGTGACTTGGCCCATCGCAGTCCCGAGGGCGCGATGGTGATCGAAACGGTTGTGAACGGTGGTCCTCCCACCGTGTCGGCCTTGATGAATCCCAACGGGATTCCGGCCATAGCCCAGGGTGGCCGAGCTGGCGAGGTTACCCTGGGTGACACGCCCCCAGGTGATACCAACCGCAATGCGGTTGCGGCGGTCGACGGTATTGATCCGCATCCTGGTATTTGGAGATCAGACTTCCGGCCACAACCGCCTTGCGGTTGGAGGTTATGGGGACGGGCTTCTCAGGTTAGGTCCTCGTTCCCCGGACCAGCCCTGGGCTCATTGCCAGTACGCCGTTGGCGCTCTTAGCCGGTGGTCGAGGAGTGAAACAACGATGCCACCGGACCTACGTCCCCAACCCATCCGCATCCCCGAGCCATGCCAGCCAATCCCTGCTGCGATTCCCTCTGTGCTCTCTGTGTCCTCTGTGGTGACCTTTTTGCCTGTTTCCACCGGCCAAAACCGAATTCAACGCGGTCATTCAGGCCCCAGACGAATCTCACGCAGACGCGCTGAGCCACCCGCCCCAACCCCACATGAGATCCTGCCCCCGTCCTGTCTTCTCCGCGTTCTTCGCGCCTTCGCGTGAAATCCTCCGCCTCAAACCCCGTGTCGTACTCGTACGCGTACTCGAAATCCCCCCCTCCCGACCGCGTGCGAGTACGAGTACGATGCCCGAGGACAGGAGGACAGGCTGCGGCTGCACCCGGCCAACCCATTCCCCTTTTGTCTTCTCCGCGTTCTCCGCGCCTTCGCGTGAAATCCTCCCAAAAAACCCCTCCATGTGCGGGATGAATCCCGCGCTTCCGCTCCATTCACCGCCGCAACGCGTGCGACGCACCCGCAATCAGCGCCGGCAAAACCTTCTCGGTCGCAAAAGCCACGTCGTGCGGGAAATCGATCTCCGTCCACGGCGTCCCGGTGATGTCTTCCATCCCGAAACATCCACCCACCGTCAGCGCCCGCAGGACTTCATCGAGGGAATCCCGGCGTCGGATCCCCGACATCCGGGCCCGGGTCTCGGCGGCCAGCAACGGGATGTGTTCCGGGGCAAGCTTGAAGAACCCGACGGATTCACCGACGCGATCGGCTGACCCGGTCCATTGCTTGACCAAATCGAACGGGCGTCCGTCGCGAATGGGAACCAACACCGGATCATCATCGACGGCTTCCACCCCGAAATCCGCCAGCAACGCCGACGCATGTGGCGAAGCGAGGAGCCGATTCAACAGCGACACGTCGTAAAGGACATCGCCATCCATGAGGAACAGCGGTTTGGTCGAGGTCTCGATGACGGCGAGTGCGACATGGAGGCTGATGACGCTGCCCTCGGTGAAGTCGGGATTGTGGAGTTCGTAGATGCGGATCCCGTGACGTTCGGCGAGTCCGGGAAGCACGGCGGCGATCTGTTCGCGGCAATGGCCGGTGACGATGAACAGATTGCGCACTCCGACGGCGGCCAGGTGCTCGGTATGTCGCTCGAGGAGGGATCGCCCGCCCACCTGCAACAGGATCTTGGGGGAATTGGCGTGGGCAGGCCCGAGGCGGATGGCCCTTCCGGCGGCAAAGATGATGGCAGACTCCACAGGCCGAGATTTAACCGGATGGTCACCCATTGGCCACACCGGTGTTGAGGAGGGGAAGACCGTGCGAACCGGGCGGACAACAAAGCCGTTCGATGTCCGTCGCCCGTTCCGGATAGAGCGGCAGCAGGATCTCGCGGGTTCCCGCCTCGAATCGATCCTCGGAAAAGCCCGGGCACATGCTGCAACCGTAAAGCGCCCAATGCCCGCCCTCGCCCAGATGCGCCGCCATCCATACCCCCGCCGGCACGGTGAACTGCACCTGATGCCCCCGCAGCGGTTGATTGCCCATCCACACCTCCCGACTCGATCCGTCCGGATACAACAGGATCAGCCGGAACGGATCCCCGGCGTGGAAATGCCAGGTCTCATCTGCGGTCAGCCGATGAAACAGCGAAACGCTCAACGGCTCGTGACAGTACAACCCTACCATCGACGTCCCCAAAGGCCGCCCATCCGGCAAGCCCGCCTTCGATGTGTAGGTGTTGGCAAACAACGTTCCTTCCACCGGCAACGGTTGGAGCCGGAACAGTTCGATCAATTGCTGGATTTCGGGCGACATGACTCGTCGCGGAGCATCCCGTGGAGCATCCGATATTTCAATGCAGTCTCCCGGGCGGACAACGCTGCGATGCGCCAGCCCTGGGATCCATCCAGGAAACCCCGACGCAACAGGTAGCATCGGACCCAACGATACCCCGCATGCAGCCAGGGCGCGGCCGGTCCGGCGCGCCGTCCTTGTTCCCACGCCGATTCCGCCCACAACCGCGCATATCGCTCCCCACGCGCCCGATGATCCGCCGCATCGCGAAACGAAAAATGGTGGATGTCCCCCTTCAAACGCCGCACCTCCCCCTTCAGTTCCAACCGTTCATGAACCCGTCCCCCGGCGAACCGGGCGGCATCCCGCCGGAACAACCGCACCAACCGGTCCGGATACCAGTCGCCATGCCGGATCCAACGTCCCTCGTACAACACACACCGCGGCATGCTGAACCCCGTCACGTTCCCGGACGGTTCACCCGCCGACCGCAACGCCCGGATCTCCTCCCGCAACGGTTCCGACAACGCCTCGTCGGCATCCAGGCTCAACACCCACGGATGGGTGGCCAGTTCGATCACCCGGTTCTTCTGCCCCACATAACCCAGCCAATCCTGATGCACCCACCGCGCGCCGGCATCCCGCGCAATCCTTTCCGTCCCATCCCGGCTCCCGGAATCCACCACCAGGATCTCGTCCACCAACCCCCGAAGACTCGCGATGGCCCCCGGCAATCGCTCTTCCTCATCCAGTGTGATGATGCCGGCCGTGATCTTCATCCGATGCGTTCCCGTGCGGCCTGTTCCAGGACTTCGATGGTCTCCCGCACATTGCGGTCGAGACTCATCGCCGGGAGATCGGCCGGTGGCCGGACCGGGCCGCGATCAATCCACCTGGCGATGGCGCGGGCGACGGCCGGGGCATCTGAAGGATCGGGCAGGACCTCGCCATCGATGCCCGGATGCAACCATTCAGCGGCGCCATTGAAGACCGTGGTGACGACCGGCAACCCGGCGGCGCGGGCTTCAACAACCACGTTGGCGGAAGGCTCATAGATCGGCAGGAACGTGAGGAGATCGGCGGCGGCATAGGCGTTCTCGACGTCTGCCATGGCTCCGGCGAACACGACCTGGCTGGGGGCGCCGGACGCACGACCCTTTCCCACCACGAGCAGCCTGAAGCGGCTTCCCGCCAATTCCGGCTGCTTCAATGCGCGGAACAACTGGGGCAATCCCTTCCGTTCCCAACCCGATCCCACAAACAACAACAGGTGTTCGTCCGGCCGGATGCCGAACCGCGCCCGGCAGGCATCGCGTTGTCCGTTCTGGAACCGTTCCACATGGATGCCATTGCGGACCAGATGCAGTCGATCCGCAGGAAACCCGAAGTGCCGTTGGATCTCCGCGCCGACCATGGCCGAGTTCACGATCACCCGGCGTGTGGAACGGACATCGAAGGTTCGGGCCTCCAGTTCACACATCGCCCGATGAAACCCCGCCGTCCGAAGGAACGGTCGACGCCACCAGGGAGCGAATCGACGACGTTGTTCAACCCACGTCCGATGCACGCCATCACCGGCCCGGTACACATCCTGCCGCAACGTCCGTTCCAGGCTGAACACACAGTCAAAATCCGCGGGCTTCACCGCGGCATCGATGGCTTCTGCGAACCGAATGGGACGGAGCCGGCGCGCGCCGGAGGCAGGAACGGTGCGCACCTGGACGCCCGCAGGCGGCTGATCCCAATGCTCCGTGTAGAGCGTCACCGCATGCCCGGCCCGCACCAGAGCCTCCATGAGGCGCTGGGCATACAGCTCCGCTCCGCCGGTCGCGGCGGAGTGTCGTCGGATGAGTGCCAGCCTCATGCAGTGCCCAAGCACCGGGGAACCGGGCGCGCGTGTCGAGCCCGTTTCCGTGCTTGCCCCGCCGGGGTTCCTGCCGGGAAATCGACCGATGCAACGTCTCCTTCGATTCCTCATCCCGGCGGCAGCCTTCGCGAGCCACGTCGTGGCCGCGGACCTCCGCCTCGGCATGATCGGTCTCGATACCTCGCACGCCACCGCCTTCACCGAGATCCTCAACAATCCCGCCGCCAAGGGTCACGTGCCCGGTGGCCGCGTCGTCGCCGCGTTCAAGGGAGGCAGCCCGGACATCGAATCCAGTTGGTCCCGCGTCGAGGGCTACACCAAGGAACTGGTGGAAAAGCACGGGGTGAAGATCCATGACGACATCGCAACCCTGTGTCGCGACGTGGATGCCGTCCTGATCGAGAGCGTCGATGGTCGGCCCCACCTCGAACAGGCCCGCGCCGTGATCGCCGCCAAGAAGCCGTTGTACATCGACAAACCCCTGGCCGGTTCCCTCCGCGATGGCCTGGAGATCTTCCGCCTCGCCGAAGCCGCCGGCGTTCCCGTCTTCACCGCCTCCTCCCTGCGTTTCGGATCCAACACCCTTTCTGCCCGCGGCGGCGCCATCGGCGTCATCACCAATGCCGTCACCTCCAGCCCCGCCCATCTCGAACCCCATCATCCCGACCTCTTCTGGTACGGCATCCATGGGGTCGAATCCCTCTTCACCGTCATGGGCCCCGGCTGCATCTCCGTCCGGCGCGGATCCAATTCCACCGGCGGGATCGAAGTGGTGGGAAAATGGCCGGATGGCCGGACGGGAACGTTCAGCGAAGGCAAGGGCTACAGCGGGATGGCCCACGGCATCCGCGGCTCGATGCCGGTTGGTTCCTATGACGGCTATGCCCCGTTGGTCGCCGAGATCATGCGCTTCTTCAAGACCGGCCGACCCCCGGTGGAATCGCGGGAGACAATCGAGATCCTCGCGTTCATGGAAGCAGCCGACGAAAGCAAACGCCGCGGCGGTGCCGAGGTGACGCTGGCGGAAGTGCTGAAGACGGCAGGCCGACGCTGAGCCCCGTGATGAGGCTGGTCGTCTTCGCCCATGTCCCCCCGCCGCACCATGGCCAAAGCCAGATGGTGCAGTACCTGGTGGAAGGTTTCCGGGCCGATCCAACCCTGGGAATCGAGGTCGTCCATGTCGATGCACGGTTGTCCGATGACCTGACCGACGTGGGCCGCGCGCGGGGCGGCAAGATCCGGCGGTTGCTCGGATACTGCCGGGCCGCCATCCGCGCCCGGTTCAAGTCGGGCGCCACGACCTGGTACTACGTGCCGTCGCCGCCCAAGCGCAACAGCCTGTATCGGGACTGGCTCGTGATGCTGCTGGTGCGGCCCTGGTTCAAACACACGGTCTTCCATTGGCACGCCGTCGGACTGGGTGAATGGCTGCTCACCCACGCCAAGCCCTGGGAACGGCGCGTCAGCCACTGGCTCCTTGGCCGACCGGAACTTTCCATCGCGTTGTCCGCCTTCAACGCCCCGGACGCCACCCGTTTCAATCCCGTCCGACAACTCATCGTGGCCAATGGCGTGCCGGATCCCTGTCCCGCCTTTGACACCGAACTCGCCGCCCCAAGGGTCGAACGGGCGCGTTTGCGTCGGGAGCAGGGCGGCACGGTCCGGGTGTTGTTCCTCGCCCACTGCACCCGCGACAAGGGGTTGTTCGATGCCCTCGAAGCGGTGTCGGCGGCCAATGCACTTGAAGCCGCCCGACCCGGGCCCGGTCGTCTGACCTTTCAACTCGATGTGGCCGGCAGCTTCGTCGAGTCCTGCGACGAAACCGAATTCCGGCGCCGGATCGCCCTGCCAGATCTGGCGGATTGCGTGCGTCACCTGGGTTTCGTCTCCGGCGCAGCGAAGTCGGAATGCCTTCGGAACGCCGACCTGTTCCTGTTCCCCAGCCACTACGCCAACGAAGGACAACCCTTGAACCTGATCGAGGCCATGGCCCATGGATTGCCACCGGTGACCACCCGTTGGCGCGGGATCCCGGAGATGTTGCCGGCCAATTACCCCGGCCTGGTCGAACCCCGGGATCCGACCGCCACCGCGGCGGCGCTGGTGGCCGTGGCCCGCGCCGAGGATGGATTGCGATTCCGAAAACAGTACCTCACCCGGTTCGCGTTGGACGCCCACCTCAAGGCACTGGCCGCCGCCCTGCACTCCGCCGACCGGTAACCCGAACAACAGTCCGGAGCGGCGACGTTCGGTCGCCGTCCCACCCCGGGAGCGCGGAATTCATCCCGCATCGGCCCTCAACAAGTTTCCCCGCCCGACGGAATAGCCTGTCCCCAATGTGTTCGCGTCGGCTCGACGAGCTCTCGTACTCGTACTCGTACTCGTACTCGGTCCGGATGCTGATTCCGGCTCTCTGAACCCATCGAGGTGCAGAATGAATTCCGCGCTCCCACGAACGGCCAGTCGCCGTCCCATCCCCGTCCCACCCCCCTCTCCTGAAACCAACTGTCGACTGTCCATGGATGCCCGTCGTCCCCACACTTCACCCATGCGCCGCTGGATCTGTTTGTTGATGGGGTTGTGGCTGGTTTCTTCCGCGCGTGCGGCTGGCGAATGGCAGTCCCTGTGGGATGGCAAATCACTCGATGGCTGGACCGTCACGCCCTTCGCCGGCCATGGAGATGTCGAGGTGCGCGACGGCGCGTTGATCCTCAACCAGGGCATCCTCACCGGCATCCATCGCACCCAGGCTCCCGCCCGGGTCGATTACGAAGTCGAACTCGAAGCCCGCCGCGTGTTGGGCGGCGACTTCTTCTGCGGCCTCACCTTTCCGGTCCGCGACAACCACGCGACCCTCGTCGTCGGCGGTTGGGGTGGTGCCGTGGTCGGGATCTCATCCCTCGACGACCAGGACGCGTCCCAAAACGAGACCACCCAGTACAAGGCGTTCAAGACCGATCAATGGTATCGGATCCGACTCGCCGTCACCTCCACCAACCTCTCGGTGTGGATCGATGCCGAACGGATCATCCACGCCGACATCACCGGCAAGAAAGTCTCCATGCGTTCGGGCGAGATCGAGTTGAGTGCGCCCTTCGGAATCGCGACCTGGAGCACCACGGCGGAATTGCGGAACCTGCGTTGGCGGACTTTGGGCGACACACCGCCGGCCGCCGGCACCGTCATCCTGCCCGACCGATTCATGACCGCCGCCGACCGTCTGACCGCCGCGGCCACCAATTCCCATTTCGCATGGAATCGACTCGCTGAACTCTGCGACCGATTCGGTCCCCGTTACTCCGGTTCCACCAACCTGGAAAACGCCATCGACTGGATCCTCGACCAGATGAAGGCCGATGGACTCGACGCGGTGCGGGGTGAGCCCGTGCCGGTCTCCCATTGGGTGCGCGGCAGGGAATCACTGGAATGGGTGGGGGCCGGGACCGAATCGATCCCCATGCTGGGCTTTGGATTCTCCGTCGCCACTCCGCCGGAGGGCATCACCGCCCCGGTGTTGGTGGTGACGAACTTCGCCGAACTCAATCTCCGCGCCGCCGAAGCCGAGGGTAAGATCGTCGTGTTCAATGTCCCCTTCACCGGCTACGGCGACACCGTCCGATACCGCTGGACCGGAGCCAACGCCGCCTCACGCGCCGGCGCCGTGGCGTCACTCGTTCGGGCGATCGGCGATTTCGGACTGCGCACACCCCACACCGGCGCGATGCGTTATGAAGAAGGCATCCGCCGGATCCCTCACGCCTCCATCTCCACCGAAGACGCCCTCCGCCTCCATCGCTGGCAGTTGCGCGGCGAAACACCGGTGCTGCGACTCCGCATGGAAGCCCGGACCGAGCCCGACGCGATGTCGCGCAATGTGGTCGCCGAAATCCGCGGGACGACCGAGCCACACGAAGTGGTGGTGATCGGAGGTCACATCGATTCGTGGGATGTGGGCCGGGGCGCCCTGGATGACGGCGGCGGTTGTCTCGCCGCCTGGGAAGCCCTGCGCCTGATCCGGACCCTCGGATTGAAACCGCGCCGCACGATCCGGTGCGTGTTGTGGACCGACGAAGAAAACGGGATCCGCGGCGCCAAGGGTTATCGCGACGCGCACCTGAACGAACTCGTTCATCACGTGTTGGCCGTTGAAAGCGACAACGGCGCGTTTGCCCCGACCGGATTCGGTTTCACCGGGTCGGACCGGGGCTTCGCGGTGATGCGTGCGGTGACGGCATTGACCGGAGAACGGCTGGGGGCCGGAAAGTTGACTCCCGGCGGTGCGGATGCCGACACCGGCCCGTTGCTGGAGGAAGGCGTTCCGGTGGCGGCGCTGCGCGTGTCCGGTGAACGTTACTTCTGGTATCACCACACCGATGCCGACACGCCGGACAAGGTGGATCCCGACGCGTTGAACCGATGCGCAGCCGCGATGGCGATCCTGGCGTACACCATTGCCGACCTGGACGAACGTCTCCCGCGCTGACCCGTTTCCATGCGGCCAGGAGTGCTTTGCCGGGGTGTATCGCCCCTGAAAATCATCGTTCCGCTCCCTGAGCCCGCCGGTTTCTTGACCCTGAATCGCCACACTGTTACCAGCCCTTCCATGCGCGAATCCATCCGGTGGCGACGCTCCGCGTTGATTGCCACCGCCGCCCTGCTGTTGCTGTCAGGTTGCCGCCCTTCCGGGCCGGAAGCCCTGCGGCGTGGCGATGCCGAACTTCGCGCCGGTCGGGTCGCCGAAGCCATCCGCCTGCTGGAGACCGCCGCCACCCAACTCCCCGCCGATGCCGAAGTCTGGAACCGGCTCGGGATGGCCTATCACGCCGCCGGTCGCCTGCCCGAAGCCGAGAAAGCCTACCTCCGCGCCCTCGAATTCAACCGCAACCTGTTCGATGTCCGATTCAACCTCGGTGAACTCCGGTTGGAACAGGGCGCCGCTCGGGAAGCTGAAGCCGAGTTCCGCACCTACCTGAACGCCGCCCCCGAAAATGCCCGCAACTCCGACGCCTGGCGCGGCGTCGGTCTCGCCCTCGCCGCACAACGGCAGCACGTCGCCGCAGAGGTCGCCCTCAACAACTCCGTCCGACTCAACTCCGCCGATGCCGAAGCCTGGAATGCCCTCGGCATCACCCGCAGCGCCCTCCGCAAACCCCGCGAGGCCCAGGACGCCTTCCAGCAGGCCGCACGCCTCGATCCCAACCTCGCCTCCGCCCGCCTCAACCTCGGCGTCAACGCCCAACAACAACTCAACGACCGCCGCGCCGCCCTCCAGCACTATCGCGACTTCCTTTCCCTCCAGCCCGACGGCCCCGAATCCGATGCCGTCCGCAAGGTCGTCGCCGATCTCGAAGTCCGACTCGGCCTCGTCCGACCCGAACCCAGCGACGGCCCCACCAACACCCCCGTCATTGCCACCGTCAACACCTCGCGCCCGCCTGCCATCGTCGCTGCGCCTCCCTCCAATCCGCCGCCCGCTGTCGTCATCCGTTCCAATCCACCACCCACCGTCGCCAACACCACGTCCGCACCGGCCAAACCCAAAACCCCGGTCGTCGTCGCCACCGCCAAACCACCCGTCAAACCACCCATCACCTCCAATCGCCCGACGCCTTCCATCCGCACCTCCACCCCGCCCGCCAATATCGCCGTCAACCCGATCCCCCCGACCAATCCCACACCCCTGCCCCCTTCCGTCCCCCTCGAGATCGTCCCCGTCGTCGCCGATCCCCCGCCGCGTCGGGCCGATGACATCGCCGTTGCCGCAGTGCCAGTGACGCGTTTGCCCATCCCCCTTCCCGAGACCCGCCCGCCCGACACCGTCTTTCCTTCGCCCCTGCCCGAACCCTCACCTTCCGCCGCCGCCAATGCCGCGGCGGCCCCGGTTCCTGACGATGCCCTTCCGTGGGATCCCGAGGAGGAATCCAGGGACGACAAAACCCCGCGTCGCAGTTTCTGGAAACGGGTCAACCCAGTGGGTTGGTTCAAGAAGGGCGACGACGCCTCAAACCCGGCCGGGGAAGACGTCGAAACCGAACCCAAACCCCGGGTGACGCCCCTGCTTTCGCCCGTGCCGTCCGTCATGCAACCCGAGATACCCCGTTACAGCCGGCTCAACCCTTCCGTTCCCCGGACCGGAAATCGAACCGCTGCCGAGGCTGAATTCCAGAAGGGTTCCCAAGCCCATGTCCGTGGCGATGCCGCCGCCGCCCTTGTTGCCTATCAGAAGGCCGTCGCCCTCGATCCCTCCCACTTCGAATCCCACCACAACCTCGCCTTGGCCGCGCTTCAACTCGACGATCTTCCCCTGTCCCTGAAGGCCGGCGAAACCGCCCTCGCCCTCGACCCCACCTCCGCCAACGCCCGCTACAACCTCGCTGTCGCCCTCCAACGCTCCCGTTTCCTCCTCGACGCCGCCGGGGAACTCGCCCGGATCATCGAGGAACGTCCCGACGATCCCAACGCCCACCTCGCCCTCGCCAGCCTGTGCGCCGGTGATCTCGCCGATCCCGAACGCGCCCGCGCCCACTATCGCCGCGTCCTGTCCCTCCGCCCCGACCACCCCCAGGCCCCCAACATCCAGCGTTGGATGGAACGTAACCCCGGCCCCTGAGTACCGGCGCTCGAAAGTCCTGGAGCGGCGACGTTCGGCCCCTCGCCCTTTTCGTACTCGTACTCGTACTCGTACTCGTACTCGAAACCCCAAACCGCGTGCGAGTACGAGTACGAGTACGATCCCCCCTCCACCCGACCCAACCCCATCTGAAATCCTGCCCCCCGTTCTGTCTTCTCCGCGTCCTCCGCGCCTTCGCGTGAAACCCTTCCCCCCTCAAACACCCCCCCCGAACCCCTCGCCCTTTTCG
>DITU01000030.1:13157-13507 GCA_002422905.1 Verrucomicrobia bacterium UBA6176 | reverse complement strand
GTTGGTGGCGATGGTGACGGCGCCGCGCTGGCCGGCGTTGGCGACGATCTCGGCTTCCTGCTGATGGAACTTGGCGTTGAGGACCTTGTGGCCGATGCCCTCCTTGGCCAGGAGGCGACCGAGCATTTCGGAGGTTTCGACGGAGATGGTACCGACCAGCACGGGGCGGCCGGTGTTGTTCATGGCCTTGATCTCGGCGACCACCGCGCCGAATTTTTCGCGTCGGGTCTTGTAGACGGTGTCGTGGGAATCCTTGCGGATGCACGGCTGGTTGGTGGGGATGGTGAGGACGCCGAGTTTATAGATGTCGAAGAACTCCTGGGCTTCGGTCTCGGCGGTGCCGGTCATGC
>DITU01000030.1:0-13147 GCA_002422905.1 Verrucomicrobia bacterium UBA6176 | reverse complement strand
AGAGGCGGAAATAGTTCTGGATGGTGATGGTGGCGAGGGTCTGGGTTTCGCGTTCGATCTCCACCCCTTCCTTGGCCTCGACGGCCTGGTGGAGTCCATCGCTCCAGCGGCGGCCGGACATGAGGCGTCCGGTGTGTTCATCGACGATGATGACCTTGTTTTCCTGGACGACGTACTGGACGTCGCGCTGGTAGAGGCAATAGGCGCGGACCAGCTGGGAGATGGCGTGGATGGTGGAAGCGCGTTCCTCGAACTCGGCCTGGATCTTGGCCTTGGCCTCCATCCGTTTCCGCGGATCGGATTCGGGGCCGGTATCGATGTTGTGATACAGGGTGGGGAGATCGGGCAGGACGAATCCGTCGGGGTCGCTGGGCGACATGAAGGAGCGACCCTTTTCGGTGAGGTCGGCCTCATGGCTCTTTTCCTCGATGGCGAAGAAGAGTTCCTCCTTCTGGGCGTAGAGTTGTTTCTTGGATTGATCGGCGAGGAGGAGGCCTTCGACGCGTTGGACGAGCTGTTGGTTGCGGGGATCCTCGAAGAGCCGCATGAGGGCCTGGGAGCGGGGTTGTCCGAGTTTGACCCGGTACAGGAGCAAGCCGGCTTCGTACTCGATTTCGGCGGTGTTCTTGGGGGGATTCGAGCCGTCTTCGGGACGGATCTTCTTGAGGAGGGGTTCGGCCTCGCGCAGGAGGCGGGCGCAGAGTTCGGACTGGGCGTGGACCAGTGATTCGACCATGTCCTTGTACTCGCGGAACTTGTGTTCCACGGAGATGACGGCGGGTCCGGAGATGATCAGCGGGGTGCGGGCCTCGTCGATGAGGATGGAATCGACTTCGTCGACGATGGCGAAGTAGTGGCCGCGCTGGACCTGTTCCTCCTTGCGGGTGGCCATGCCGTTGTCGCGGAGGTAATCGAAGCCGAACTCCGAATTGGTGCCGTAGGTGATGTCGCAGGCATACATCTCGCGACGGACATGGGGAGGCTGGTCGTGGAGGATGCAGCCGACGGTGAGGCCGAGGAAGCGGTAGACGTGGCCCATCCATTCGGAGTCACGGGCGGCGAGGTAATCATTGACCGTCACCACGTGGACGCCGCGGCCGGTGATGGCGTTGAGGTAGACGGGGAGGGTGGCGACGAGGGTCTTGCCTTCGCCGGTGGCCATCTCGGCGATCTTGCCCAGGTGCAGCGCCATGCCGCCGATCAACTGGACATCGAACGGGATCATCTCCCAGGGGAGTTCGTGATTGCGGACGATGGCATTGGTGCCGCAGAGGCGACGGCAGGCGTTCTTGACCACGGCGAAGGCCTCGGGAAGGACCTTCTCCAATTCGCCTGCGAGTTCGACGGGATCCTCGATGGCCGACAGGCGGGCTTTCCATTCGGCGGTTCGGGTCCGGAGCACTTCCTCCGGCTGTGACTGGAGCTGTTGTTCCAGTTCATTGATCCGGGCAACGATCTGGCGGAGACGACGGACCTCCCGGTCATTGCGTGAACCAAAGATTTTCTTGAAGAGCAAACTGATCATGAAAAGGCCTTCTGCGAGCGGCGGCGACCGTAGGAAACCCGGGAAACAGCGTCAAAGCGTTTGGCGGAGGCATCCTTGCCCCGTTCGTCACACCGTATCTTCCCATCGGTGAGGGTGAAACGGTACGCTGCCCAACCGTGATCCCCGTTTCCTGTTTCTCGTGGCGCGTTGTATCGCATGCCTTCCGGTCCGGGCCTGCCGTCGTGGCGGCGATGCTGTTGGGCGTGGTGCGATTGGTGGGTGCGGAAGAGGAGGAACTGGCGTTGGGCGTGCGCACGAGTGAACCGGTGTCCGCGACGGAACAGGTTTCGCGGTTCAAGCTTCCCCCCGGGTTCCAGATCCAGTTGGTGGCCAACGAACCGGACATCCACAAGCCCATGAACCTGGCATTCGACGCCATCGGACGGCTCTGGGTGACGACATCCATTGAGTATCCCTTTGCCGCCCCGACCCATCGACCGGCGCGGGACCGTCTGATGATCTTCGAGGATTTTGGTCCGGACGGACGGGCGCGGAAGGTGACGGAGTTTGCGGACGGATTGAACATTCCGATCGGGGTGTATCCGTTCCGGTCGCCGGGGACGAACGGCCGGGACACGTGGAAGGCGTTGGTGTGGTCGATCCCACACATCTGGTTGTTGGAGGATACGGATGGAGATGGGAAGGCGGATCGGCGGGAACCGTGGTACGGGCCGTTTGACCACACGCGGGACACGCATGGAAACCAGGCGTCCTTCCGGCGTGGGTTCGATGGGTGGATGTATGCGACGCACGGGTTCAACAACGATTCCCATGTGACGAGCCGGGACGGCAACCGGGTGGATCTCAATTCCGGCAACACCTACCGGGTGCGCCTGGATGGAACACGGATCGAGCATCACACATGGGGACAGGTGAATCCGTTTGGATTGACGTGGGATCCGCGGGGCAACCTGTATTCGAGCGACTGTCATTCGGCCCCGATCTACCAACTGTTGGCGGGCGGGTATTATCCAAGCTTTGGCAAGCCGCACGACGGGTTGGGGTATGCGCCGGTGTTGATGGAGCATGCGCATGGGAGCACGGCGATCGATGGGGCGTGTTACTACTCGGATGACCTCTGGCCGGAGGCGTACCGGGACACGTTGTTGATCGGCAACGTGATGACCAGCCGATTGAACCGCGACCGGATCGAGTTCGACGGTTCCTCGCCGCGGGCCGTGGAGCTGCCGGATTTCCTGACCTCGACGGATTCATGGTTCCGACCGGTGGACACCTGCCTGGGTCCGGACGGGGCGTTGTACATTGCTGATTTCTACAACCGGATCATCGGGCATTATGAAGTGCCGTTGCAGCATCCGGGTCGGGACCGGGAACGGGGACGGATCTGGCGCGTGGTGCATGTGGGGGATGACGGAAAGCCGCGCCTGAGGGAGCCGGCCCTGCCGGCCGGGCTTGCGGGATTGGTGGGGGAATTGGCTTCACCGAGCCTGACGCGCCGGCTGTTGGCGATGGGGGAGATCGAGGATCGGTTTGCGCTCCAGGCCTTGGAGCCGCTGCGGGAGGCGATTGCTCATCCCAGGAATTCCACCGGACTCGTCCATGCCCTGTGGATGGTTCAACGGCTGCGGGCTTTGACGGTTCAGGACCTCCAACCCGCCTTCGCACACTCCGATCCATTGGTCCGGATCCATGCGATGCGCATCGGGGCGGATGTCGCGTATCGGCAATCGCGGGGATTGCCGTTGGCGCCGGGGTTGGCGGCGGAAGTCATGCGGGCGGCGCGGGAAGCCTTGAAGGACAGCGATGCCCTGGTGAGGCGCTGTGCGGCGGAGACGCTGGGATTGAATCCGGACGCGGTATCGGTGGAACCGCTCCTCGGGGCCCTGGGTGAGGCCGGGGCGCGCGACACGCATCTGATCTATGTGCTGAGGAAATCCCTGCGCGATCACCTGCGCGTGGAGGAGGTGGCATCGGCCGTCCTGACGCGGGATGACGTTTCGGAAGCGGGCATCCGGGCGCTGGCGGATGTCGCACTGGCGGTGAATTCACCCGGGGCGAGTTCCTTCCTGCTGCGCCATTTCAACCGGTTTGCCGATGGGAAAGGGCCGGGGGCCAATGAGGTGCTCCAGCATGCCGCGCGACATGCAGTGGAGGGGGATCTCGCGACACTGGTTGGCTTGGTCGAGGCGCGTTTCGCGACGGATCATTCCACCCGGTTTTCGTTGTTCCAATCGATGGAAAAGGGATTGCAGCTCCGTGGACTGGCCCTGCCGCCGGCCGTCAGGGAATGGGGTGCAGGAATCGTAGCCAACCGGTTGGCGACCGCTTCGCCGACCCAGGTCTGGCAGAACCATCCGATGCCCGGGGCGCCCACGGCGAATCCATGGGATCTGCAGGAGCGGGGTTTTGAAGATGGGACGCGGGGACCGGTAATCTCGAGCTATCCGCATGGCGAAGCGCTGACGGGTGTCCTGCGGTCAGCACCGTTTGCCGCTCCGGCCCGATTGACGTTCTGGTTGTGTGGTCATGATGGGTATCCGGACAAGGCTGCGCCGGGGAAGAATCGCATGCGGTTGCGGGATGCGGCGACGGAAGCGGTGCTGCGGGAGGTGGCACCGCCGCGGTCGGATGTGGCGAAGCGGATCGAATGGGATCTTACGGAGCTGGGAGGGCGACCGGTGGTGTTGGAGGCCACGGACGGGGACAACGGGGGAGCGTATGCGTGGATGGCGTTCGGGAGGCTGGAGCCGGCCTTGCCGCAGTTGGCGGTGATGGGGCCGCGGGGTTCGGCCCAGCAATTTGCGGCGGCGGCGGATGCGGCGGCGCGTCTGGGATTGAGGGAACATCAGGGTCTCCTTCTGGGAACGGCGCGTGGACGGCAGGCGGATCCCGAGGCGCGACTGGCTGGGGCAAGGGCGGCGTTGATCCTGGAACCGGAGACGGCGGTGGGGGCATTGACCGCGCAGGTATCCGACCCGGCCGAGCCCGAAGCCTGGCGCGAGGCATTGGGGGATCTGCTCGGGGTGCAACGCGTTCCGGCGGCGCGCATGGCGGTTCTGGCGGCATTCCGTTCGGCACCGCAACGCGTGCAGAACCGTTGGGCAGTGTCCATCGCGTCCACCCCGGACGGGGCCGTGGCGCTGTTGGAAGCGATCGAGAGGGGCGAAGTGCCGGCCCGCGTGCTCCAGGCTGGACCGGTGCGGGACCGGTTTCGGTCGGCCCGGGTGCCGGATTGGGAAGCGCGGATCCGGAAGGCGACGGCGGAATTGCCGCCGGCGGACGAGGCGCGGGATCGGTTGGTGGTGGCACGACGGAATGCGTGGGAGAGCCAGGCTGGCAAGGCCCGGGTGGTTGAAGGCGAGCGGCTTTTCCAGGCGCAATGCGCGGCGTGTCATCAGGTGGAAGGCCGGGGTGGACTGGTCGGACCGCAATTGACCGGCATTGGCAACCGCGGTGTGGAACGTCTGTGCGAGGATGTGCTCGATCCGAACCGGAACGTGGATCACGCCTTTCGGCAGACGGTGATCACCCTTCGCTCCGGAGATTCGTTGAGCGGCCTGTTCCGACGCGACGACGGTGCGCAGGTGATCCTGGCCAATGCCTTGGGGGCGGAGGTCTCGGTGGCGCGCGATGAAATTGTGGAGCGGCGGGAGAGCGAGCTTTCGCTGATGCCGGACAACTTTGGCGACAGCCTGAATGAAGAGGAGTTCGTGCATCTGCTGGCGTACCTGCTGGCCCAGCGGGGGAAATGAACCACCGATTTCGCTGATTCAGATGGGGAGACGGAGCTGGGTCGGCCGCAGATTTCGCAGATTTTCGCAGATTTTCGCAGATGAAGCGGGGCTGAGCGGGACCCATTTCAGCGGGTTGGATCTTCGGTTCGACAGCATTCGTCCCCGCGATTGGGGCGTCTGCATCAGCAAACCCCGGGTTCAACCCATGCCCGTGGTTGCTGGGAGAAAGCGGGATAATTTGACCTCAGTTCGACCGCCCGCCGACAGGGGCGAACGGCCGAAGGCGAAACAGAAACTCGGTCAAAACACGTCACCACCATGAAGAACATCCCCCGAATCACGGCCCTCGCAGCGATGGCCGTCTTGCTCAACCTCGGCCTCCAGGCCGAGCAACCTGCCGGTCGACGCGGTCCCGGCGGTCCCGGCGGTCAGCATCGGATGGGTCCGCCGCCCGAACTGGTTGCCCAGTACGATGCCGATGGCGACGGCAAGCTGGATGAAACCGAGCGCGCTGCGCTCCACGCGGACATCGAGTCCGGCAAGATCGCCCGGCCCGAAGGTCGTGGTCCCGGGGGTCCGGGAAGGAGGGGTGGACCCGGCGGTCCCGGCGGTCAGCATCGGATGGGTCCGCCGCCCGAACTGGTCGCCCAGTACGATGCCGATGGCGACGGCAAGCTGGATGAAACCGAGCGTGCTGCGCTCCATGCGGACGTCGAGTCCGGCAAGATCGCCCGGCCCGAAGGCCGTGGTCCCGGGGGTCCGGGAAGGAAGGGTGGACCCGGCGGCCCCGGGGGTCAGCGTCGGATGGGTCCGCCGCCCGAAGTGGTCGCCCAGTACGATGTTGATGGCGACGGCAGGTTGGATGAAACCGAGCGCGCTGCGCTCCATGCGGACGTCGAGTCCGGCAAGATCGCCCGGCCTGAAGGTCGTGGTCCGCGCGGACCGCGGAAGTCCCGGTAAGGTTCACGCCGGAATTGCGTGAAGAAACCATCGCCCGCCTGCCTGAAAAGGTGGGCGGGCGACTGCGTTTCCGGGCCTGTCCCCGGGCGACGATGGCGATAGCATCGCGCCATGAGAACGGCCCCGATTCTGGTTTGCCTCGCCCTGCTCCTGGGATCGGCGATGTCCGCGCAGACGGTCACCGCGCCGGCGCGTCCGGAGATCACGGAACATTACCGGACCATGCTCCGTTACCAGCGTCGCATGGATGGGAACGTCCCGGATCGGGCGGTGGTGTTCATCGGGGACAGCCTGACGCAGGGGTTGTGCACGGATGCGGTGGCGTGTCCCTCGGTGAACTATGGGATCGGGAGCGACACGACGATGGGGGTGCTGGGGCGGTTGGCGGAGTACGGGTCGTTGAAGCGGGCGTCGGCAGTCGTCCTGGCGGTGGGAGTCAACGACCTGTTGTTCCGCGACAACGGAGCCATCGTGGAGAACCATCGTCGGATCCTGGCGACCCTCCCTCCGGACCTGCCGGTGGTGTGCAGCGCATTGCTGCCCATCCATGAACCGATCTATGGGCCTTCGGTGGTGAGCAATGCCCGGATCCGTGAGCTCAACTCCGCGTTGAAGGTCCTGTGCTCGAACGAACCCCGTTGTGTCTTCGCCGATGCCGGTCCCGGCCTGGTGGATGGGGAGGGCAACCTGAAGGAATCCCTTCAGGACGGGGATGGCATCCATCTGAACGCCGAAGGCAACGCGATTTGGATCGGGGTGCTGAAGACGGCGGTGACGACGGCGCAGATGCGGGCGAAGGGGCGCCCGTAGGCAGGGTCAGACGAAGTCGTGTTCCTCGGCGCGGACGACGAGGACGGGGCAGGGGGCATGACGCACGATCTTCTCGGCGACACTGCCGAGGAGGACGTGTTTGATGCCGGTATAGCCGTGGGTGGAGATGATGATGAGATCCGTGTTGTTGGCGGCAGCGTAGTCGGTGATGCCCTGCCAAGGGCGTCCGCTGGTCACGACGGGCTGGGTTTCGATTCCCGGGCCGAGCTTTTCCGCGAGTTGTTGGAGTTGGTGGGTGAGTTCGCGGATGCGGGCATCCTCGGCATCGGGCGGAAGCAGGGGGACGACGGCGAAGTCAGGGGGGTAACTGAGGGGTTCGACGACGTGCAGCAGGGTAAGACGGGCGCCGAATTGCTGGGCGAAGACAACAGCGTACTGGATGGATTTGCGGGAAGGTTCGGAGAAATCGACGGGGACAAGCACCTGTTTGAGCTGGAAACGCATCGGGGCGAGGAGCCCGGCCGGAACGGTGGCGTGGCCGTGGCCATCCTTGCCGGTGACAATGACCTTTACGCCGGAATCTGGAGAGGAGCTCATGATGGGATAAGTTCTTGGGTGGGAATGGAACGTGGACTTGGTGAGAAGGATTGATGATGGACTAGACGACCTTGCGAACGCAATTCACGCCTCCGAATGGATTTTCGATGGTTTCCTCGGCGGTTGGATCGGGCACCCAGCAACCGTCGGCCACCAGCAGGTATTCGTAGGAGCCGGGGGCGAGCAGGATTTCCTTTTCCCAGCGACCCAGGCCGCGGTCGATCATGGGAAGGGTGGTGGGATGCCAGTCGTTGAAGCTGCCGACAAGATACACCTCCCGGGCTCCGCCCACGTGGACATCGAAGAGCACGGCACGGGTTTTCGGGGCGGCTGGCGCCGGGGTGGGGTCGGCGACTGCGGAAGGCTTGTCGGACGGTGTTTTTTTGGAAGAGCGTTTGGTTTTCATCGCGCTGACCTTTGTCTCGTCGTGAGTGGAGCGACGTCATGAGTTTAGTAAAGGGCCAAAGATGCGCTCCATCAGGGTTGGCGGGGATTTGCCTGAAATTGTCGAGGGTGGGGAATGCCGCTGACCGATACCCAGTTGTGCCCCATGAAAGTTTCGCCCCGATATCGTGAGGTCGAAGCCATCGTAACCTCCGGGGTCCGGGCTGCGTCGAAGCCTGCAACGTCGGTCAGCGCGTTGATCCCATGCGGAACTGGAACCTCTTTCACCTGCTCCTGCTCGCCTTGCCCCTGTGGGGACTGGCAGGAAGCATTCCTGGCATCGCCGGGTCTCCCGCGGCCGCATCGGAGGGGAGCGGGGGATTGCGGCGCATGGGGCTGGAGGACGGACGGAGTTTCTGGTCCTTCGTTCCGCCCAAGGCTTCGCCCCTACCGTCAGTGAATGCGAAGGACTGGCCGAGGAAGGAACTGGACCGGTATGTCCTCGCGCGATTGGAAGCCCGGGGATTGCAACCGGTGCAGGATGCGGATCCGCGAATCCTGGTGCGCCGACTCGCTTTTGACCTGACCGGGCTGCCGCCGGACCCGGCGATGGTGGAGCGTTATGTGGAAGCGCCGACCCGCGGGGCTTTGGAGCGGATTGTCGATGAATTACTGGCCTCACCCCGGTTCGGGGAACGTTGGGCTCGGCATTGGCTGGATGTGGCGCGTTATGCAGAAAGCACGGGCAAGGAGCGCAATTATGCCTTTCCTGAGGCCTGGCGATATCGCGATTGGGTGATTGCGGCGGTCAATGATGACCTGCCCTACGACGAGTTCATCCGACGTCAGGTGGCGGGTGACCTGCTCCCGGCGCGGTCGGTCGAGGAACGCGATGCCAATGTGGTCGCCACGGGTTTTCTGGCGGTGGGAGCCAAGGGGTTGAACGAGCGGTTGCGGGAACAGTTCGTCATGGATGTGGTGGACGAACAGTTGGATGTGACGATGCGGTCGGTGATGGGGGTGACGGTGGCCTGCGCGCGTTGTCACGATCACAAGTTCGATCCCTTCACCCAGCAAGACTACTACGCCCTGGCCGGGATCTTCCGCAGCTCCCAGACGCTGTATGGAACGACCGGCGACCAGGGCAATCGCCATCCCTCCAGCCTGCTGACCCTGGGCCAGTCTGTGTCGCGTATCCCGGACGACATTCCCGTCGGAGATCTCCCCGCCCGGGACGGGATGCAACGCGACCGTCGCCCGTCCCGGCCGGGGGTTCTCCGGAGGAATCGTCCCGAACCTGAATTGCCCTTGCCGCCGATGCCGTCGCCGGAGACGCCCCGTGCCATGGGAGTGCGGGAGGGGCGGCCGGCGGACTGTCATCTGCTGGTGCGGGGCGAGGTGTCGCAGCGTGGCGACCGGGTTCCGCGGGGATTTGTGGATGTGTTGAACACCGTGCCGGCGCCACCGATTCCGGCCCGGGCGAGTGGACGGCTGGAACTGGCCACGTGGCTGACGCGTCCGGAGAATCCGTTGACGGCGCGGGTGGTGGTGAACCGGACCTGGCGACATCTCTTCGGTCGGGGATTGGTCCGGACGGCGGATGATTTCGGCGTGTTGGGCGAGCGACCGACCCATCCGGAAATGCTGGATCATCTGGCGATCCGCTTCCGCGAGGGCGGTGGATCCTTGAAATCCCTGATCCGGGAGATCGTGCTGAGCCGGACCTATCAACTGGCGCATGACACCGATGACCTCGCGCTGGAAGTGGATCCGGAGAACACCCTGCTGTGGCGTTCGAGCCTGCGTCGATTGGATGCCGAGGCGATCCGGGACGCGATGTTGCAGGTCAGTGGCACCCTGGATCTGGAACCGCCCCTGGGATCTCCGGTGTCGAAGCTGGGCGATGGGCGGGTGGGGCGTGGAATGGGTGGGCTTCGGGAGGATTCAGTCCGGCGGAAACGCAGTGTCTATCTGCCGGTCATCCGCGGGTTTGTTCCGGAATCGCTCGAGCTGTTCGACTTCGCCGAGCCGAGTCTGGTGGTGGCGGATCGGGACACCACCAATGTCCCGTCCCAGGCCCTTTACCTTCTCAACAACCCGGAAGTCGTTGAGTTGGCCCGCGCTTTCGCCTGGCGATTGCTGGCCGACGCAGGACTGTCGCCGCGCCAACGCATTGACCGCGCCTATCGGTTGGCGCTGGGGCGTCCGCCGACTTCGGTCGAGGTGTCGCGGGCCCTCGAATTCCTCCGCGATGAACTGACCCGGATGCCGCGTCCGCCGGGACCCGGTCGTCCCCGGGGTCGGGCCGGGGCGCCGCCGGGTGAACTGGCGTGGACGATGTTTTCCCAGGCGTTGCTGGCCTCTGCTGAATTCCGTTTTCTCCGCTGAACCTGAAACCGTGCGAACATGAATCCTCCCAACCCCTGCAACTGCGTGCAGTCCGGATCACTGAGCCGTCGACGCCTGCTTCAAACGGTGGCTGCCGGATTTGGCTGGATGGCTTTTGGTGGTCTCGGCGGATTGGCCCGGGGTTCCACCGGAGCGGATCCCGTCCCCGGCCTGGGAATCCGAGCCCCGCATTTCCGTCCGCGGGCGCGCCGGGTGATCTTTCTGTGCATGCAGGGCGGGCCGTCGCATCTGGACACCTTCGACTACAAGCCGGCCCTGCAGCGGGATGCCGGTCGCCCGGGAACTTCACGGGGCGGGGGAGCGAGCCTGATCGGGTCGCCTTTTTCCTTCCGGCAACACGGGCAATCCGGGCATTGGATTTCTGAATTGTTTCCCCATCTGGCGCAGCACGCGGACCGGCTGTGCGTGGTACGTTCCATGCACACCGACATCCCGAACCATCCCCAGGCCTTCATCCAACTGCACACCGGTTCCTCTCAGTTCGTGCGTCCGTCGATGGGTGCCTGGGTCCTGTATGGGTTGGGCAAGGAAAACGAGAATCTGCCGGGTTTCATCACGTTGTCGCCGCCGCTGCAATTCGGGGCGCAGACCTTCGGCAGCGCCTTTTTGCCGGCCATGTACCAGGGCACGCGGATCGGTGCCCTGCGCGAGAACAACCCCGCGGCATCCGTCGGCAACATCCGCAACAACCTCCTGGATACCCCGCGGCAACAGCGCCAACTCGACCTGTTGCAGTCGATGAATTCCGATTACCTCGCCGCCACCGGAGATCATTCGGAGATCGAGGGCGTGATCGAGTCGTATGAACTCGCGTTCCGCATGCAATCGGAGGTGCCTGGCCTGCTGGATCTCAACGGGGAATCCGCGGCAACCCTGGCCCGGTACGGAGTGGGTCAGGCGCCGACGGATGGCTTTGCCCGACAATGTCTGTTGGCCCGCCGATTCGCCGAGGCCGGCGTCCGGTTCATCGAAGTGAATCACGGGGGCTGGGACCAGCATCAGAATCTGGAAAGCGCCCTCACGAGAAACTGTCGCGCCATCGATCAACCCATTGCCGCCCTGCTTTCCGACCTCGACTCACGCGGTCTGCTGGAAGACACCCTGGTGGTCTGGGGCGGTGAGTTCGGCCGGACACCGGACAGTCGTCGGGCCGACGGTCGGGATCACAATTCCAAGGGGTTCACCTTCTGGATGGCGGGAGGCGGGGTGCGTCCGGGCATCGCGTATGGCAGCACGGATGACTACGGGTATCAGGCGGTGGATCGACCGGTCCATGTGCACGACCTGCATGCGACGCTGCTGCATCTGCTCGGATTGGATCACGAACGCCTGACCTACCGGTTTGGTGGACGGGACCATCGGCTGACCGATGTGAAGGGGGGCGTCGTGCGCGGGTTGGTGGGGTGATCCGGCGACACCGATGGAGCGGCGGGTTCCGCTCGCCGACACAACCTCCAACCCGGAGCGGCGAGTTCCGCTCGCCGACCCAATCCGAAACGGCGAGTACCACTCGCCGCCCCTTCCGTTTACCCGAGCCCGATGGCGGCCATGACCGCCTCGCGGGTGGCCTTGGCGTGGATGGGTTCGAAGCCGGCGACGCGGATGGCGGTGTCGGGATCCTTGAGGCCGTGACCGGTCATGGTGGCGGTCACGAGGCTGCCGGCGGGGATCTCGTTGTTGCGGATGGCGTGGATGAGTCCGGCGATGGGAGCGGCGCAGGCGGGTTCGACCATCACGCCCTCGGTCTGGGCCAACAACCGGTAGGCATGGATGATTTCCTCGTCGGTCACCGACCGGATGGATCCCTGGGATTCCTTGGCGGCGGTCAGCGCGCCCTGCCAGGAGGCGGGGTTTCCGATCCGGATGGCGGTGGCGACGGTTTCGGGGTGTTCGACGGGATGCCCGAGGACGATGGGAGCGGCGCCGGCGGCCTGCCAACCCATCATGCGGGGGAGGGTATCGGCGAGGCCGGCTTCGTTGTATTCGCGAAAACCCTTCCAATAGGCGGTGATGTTTCCGGCATTGCCCACGGGCAGGAAATGGAAGTCCGGTGCATCGCCCAAGGCATCGCAGATCTCGAACGCAGCGGTCTTCTGGCCTTCGATGCGGACGGGGTTGATGGAATTGACGACTTCGATGAGGCCGGTTTCGCCGAGTTCGCGGACGACGCGGAGGGCGTCATCGAAGTTGCCCTCGATGGTCACGGTGGTGGCGCCGTAGAGCAGGGACTGGGCGAGTTTGCCGAGGGCGATCTTTCCTTCGGGCAACAGGACCACACAGCGCAGTCCGGCCCGGGCTGCGTAGGCGGCTGCCGAGGCCGAGGTATTGCCCGTGGAAGCGCAGACCACGGCGCGGGCGCCCCGTTCCTTGGCCTTGGTGATGGCCATGGTCATTCCGCGATCCTTGAACGAACAGGTGGGATTCAACGCCTCGTACTTGAGGAACAATTCGAATCGGCCACCGATGGCCTCCACCAGGCGCGGCGCCGGAATCAACGGCGTGTTGCCCTCCAGCAACGTCACGATCGGAGTGTCCGTCGTCACCGGCAGGAACTGGGCGTAACGCCGGATCACTCCCGGCCAGGGATAGGCCGGCTTCGGTTCAAGATTCATCGGATGAGGCAAAGTCATGGACCGCGTCCTGGCAGGTCGCGGAAGGGCGAGAGGCTGGGAAAGCCGCGTCACGCCGACAAGCCCGGAGTCGGACCCAAATCGCCGCGGGAATGAACAACAAAGGGACAAAGGGACGGAAGGAAAAGGTGGGGATGCGGACATCTGCCTTCTTC
>DITU01000098.1:5041-7518 GCA_002422905.1 Verrucomicrobia bacterium UBA6176 | reverse complement strand
CTCGCCTATTCCCCCTACCACAACCTCAAGCCCGGCGTTGCCTACCCCGCCACCCTCGTCACCACCGCCGATCACGACGACCGCGTTGTCCCCGCCCACAGCTTCAAGTTCGCCGCCCGCCTTCAGGAAGTTCATTCCGGCCCCAACCCCGTCCTCATCCGCATCGAAACCAAGGCCGGGCACGGCGCCGGCAAACCCACCGCCAAACTCATCGAGGAACGCTCCGACCAACTCGCCTTCCTCGCCCGTCAGTTCGAAATGAAGGCCCCCCAACACTGATCCGCGCCTCATCTCCCATGCAATTCCTCGCACACAGCTTCAACGAACAGGGCAACGCCGCCTTCCTCGCCGGAGATCCCGCCCAGGCAGAACGTCTCTGGCGCCAGGCCGTCACCATCGACCCCTCCTTCTCGGGCGCCTGGTTCAATCTCGGACTTCTCCACAAGCAATCCCGGCGGTGGACCGATTGCCTCCTCTGCAATCGCGAGGCCGTCCGCGCCGACCCAAAAAACCGCGGCGCCTGGTGGAACCTCGGCATCGCCGCCACCGCACTCCGTCGATGGCCCGATGCCCGTCGTGCCTGGGCCGCCCATCAAATCCCGCTCCCCAAAGGCAGCGGCGCCCCCGACAGCGACTTTGGATCCGCCCCCGTACGGCTCCCCGCCACTTCCAAACCCGGAACCATCGTCTGGGGTCGCCAACTGGATCCCGCCCGGGTCCGACTCGAAGAAGCCCCACCGGAAGATTCGCCATTTCATCTCGGCGACATCGTCCTCCGCGACGGCGCGCCCGAAGGCCAGATCACCGTCGAGGGCCAGTCCGTCCCCATTTTCCCCGTGATCGAACTCTGGCAGGCATCCGGCCCCATTCCCTGATGATGGCGCCTTCCTTGACCATCCATCGGGCATGCATAGTCTCGACCCGATGTCGTCGATGCCCCGTCTGATCGGACTTTTCCTCGCGCTGGCCGGATTCGCCGCCCATGCCGCCGACCGCCCCCAGGGCCTCACCCTGTCCCTTGCCTCCGGTTCGACCACCGACCACGTCGTCTGGCCCAACGCACAACTCCACGTTCCCGCCGGCGACTCCGCTTCCCCCTTCCTCCCACCCGGCCCCTTCACCGCCACCTGGTCCGGTCTCGTCGCCGTCGAACTCCGCTCGGATTACAAGTTCCACATCGAAGGCGCCGGTGAAGTCCGCCTGTCCCTCAACGGCAACGAAGTCCTCACCGGAAAACTCTCCACCACCAACTCCCTCTCCAGCGAACCCGTCCGCCTCACCAAGGGCACCAACTCCCTCCTCCTCACCTACACCAGCCCCGCCCAGGGCGATTCCTTCGTCCGCCTCTACTGGTCCAATCCCGAAACCCCACGCAATCCCATCCCCGGCGCCGTCCTTTCCCACATCCCCTCCGATTCCCTCATCGCCGCCGAACGCGCCCATGCCGGTCGCGACCTCTTCGCCGATGCCCGTTGCGTCCGTTGTCATGAGGTCGGCGCCACCCCGCGCATGCCCGATCTCGATCTCGATGCCCCCACGCTCACCGGCATCGGCAGCCGACGCGGCCACGGTTGGCTGGTCGATTGGGTCCTGAATCCCCACTCGCTCCAGCCCGGCACCATCATGCCCGCGGTGTTCAAGGGGCCCGATGCCCGCGCCAATGCCGAAGCCGTGGCCGCCTTCCTCTCCTCCCTTTCCGGTCCCGCGCCCGAACCGGTGCCCGAAGGCGATGCCGAAGCCGGCCGCGCACTCTACGAAAAGCTACTGTGCGCCACTTGCCACAACCCGCCCGACGCCACCGAACCCGATCCCACGAAGATCTCGCAGAAGAACGTGAAGTCGAAGTTCAAGCCGGGTGCCCTCGCCGACTTCCTCCTCAAGCCTTCCCGCCACTACGCCTGGATCCGCATGCCGGATTTCAAGCTCTCTCCAGCCGAAGCTTCCCATCTCGCCGCCCATCTCCTCGCCCATGCCGCCGAGGGCACCGCCGGTTCCGGACCCGATGACGAAGCCCTTCGCGGCAAGGGCCGCAAGCTGGTCGAATCCTCCGGTTGCCTGAACTGTCATTCGCTCGAAGGCGCCAAATCTTCCCTCGCCGCCAAACCCCTCTCGGATATTCCCGCCGCCCGCTGGACCGCCGGTTGCCTCGCCGATTCCATCCCGGATTCTTCCCCGGCACCCGCCTATCGATTCACCCCGGAACAACGCGACAACCTCCGCGCCTTCGCCGCCACCGACCGACTTTCCCTCACCCGCCATACCGCCGCCGACTTCCTCAACCGCCATTCCACCCATCTGCAATGCACCGCCTGTCATGGGCATCATGAGGAATTCCCCTCCTGGGATATCCTCGGTGGCAAACTCCGACCCGAATGGGCCGGCCCCTTCATCGCCGGTCAGGATCCGTGGAAACCCCGGCCCTGGCTGGAAGCCCGCATGCCCGGTTTCCCCGCCTACGCCCGGCACCTCGCCGAAGG
>DITU01000098.1:0-4960 GCA_002422905.1 Verrucomicrobia bacterium UBA6176 | reverse complement strand
GGCATCAATCTCGCCTGGTCGGTCCAACGCCTCCAACAGGAGTACTACCAACGATGGCTCCGCAGTCCCATGAGCGTGGATCCCAACACCAAGATGCCCGGTTACTTCGACGAGGAAGGCAACAGCCCGCTCCCCGAGTTCTACGAAGGCAACGGCCCGAAAACCATCCACGCCGTCTGGCAGTACCTGCAACTCGGCCCAAAAGCTCCCACTCCGGAGTGATCCCCCCTCGCACCGCTTGAATTGTCCCAACAAAAACCCCGGACTCATCCTGTGAACCGTCGCGCCTTCCTTTCCCGTTCCGCCGCCACCGCCGCCACCCTCGCCGGCGCCTCATCCATCACCCCAGCCTCAGCCGCTCCAGCCACTGCGGCATCCCCCATCAAGCTCGGGATCGCCAGCTATTCCTACTGGCACTTCAAGACCCAGCGCGTCCCCATCGAAACCGTCATCGACAAGGCCGCCCAACTCGGTGTCTCCGGCGTCGACATCCTCCATCGCCAGATGGACATCCCCGAGAAGGAACCCCTCACCGCCGATCACCGCTCCTATCTCGCCCGACTCAAACGTCACGCCTTCAAAAAGGGCATCGATCTCGTCGCCCTTTCCATCCATCAGGACTTCGTCGATCCCGATCCCGCCTATCGCCGCCAACAGGTCGAGCACACCCTCAAATGCATCGAGATCGCCTACGCCCTCGGCGTCCCCTGCATCCGCCTCAATTCCGGCCGATGGAACACCATCGCCTCCTTCGATGACCTCATGAAGGCGCGCGGCATCGAGCCCGTGTTGCCCGGCGTATCCGAAGACGAGGGCTTCAAGTGGTGCCAGGACTGCATCCAGGAATGCCTCGCCAAGGCCGCCGAATGCGGCGTGATCCTCGCCCTCGAGAATCACTGGGGCCTGACCCGCACCCCCGAAGGACTCATCCGCATCCTCGACGCCATCCCCTCTCCCTGGCTGGGCGGTCTCATGGACACCGGCAATTTCCTCGAAGACCCCTATCCCAAGCTCCGCCAGATCGCGTCCCGCACCGTCTATGTGCAGGCCAAGACCTATCCCGGCGGCGGCGAATGGTACACGCTCGACCTCGATTACCAACGCATCGCCGGCATCCTGAAAGAGGCCGGCTATACCGGCTATGTCTCCCTCGAGATGGAAGGCAGGCAGGACCCCGACATCGCCGTTCCCGAGAGCGTTGCCCTGCTGAAGAAAGCCTTCGGCCTATAGCCCGAAGACCTTCTCCATCTGCTGGCGCACCACCGTCAAACGCTTGACGTCGCCTCCGCCGACCTCCGCCGTCGTCCATCCCATCCAGGACAGGTCCGAGATCGCCTTCCGCACCTGATCCCAGGGCAGATCGTCATCCTCACCGCCAATCTCAACGAACCGGTTCTTCGCCCGGCTGAATCCCTTCACGTCCATCTTCACCGCCCGGGGTCCGAACGCCTTCAGCCATTCACCCGGTTGCCCGTATTTCCAGTGGTTTCCCACATCGTAATACATCCCCACCCACGGACTGTTGAAGCTGTCCACGAACCGGATGAACCGTTCGGGTCCCTGCTCCGGGCCCTTGTCGTGGTCATACATCATCTGGTTCCACACATTCTCGAACAGGATCCGTTGACCCAACGCCGACGCCAGCGGCAATGACTTCCGGATCTCGGCACGGCAACGCTCCTCGATCTCCTCGGCCGGTCCGTCCCCACCACTCCCCACCACAATCAGGATCCCGCTGCCACCCGCCGCATGGGATACCCGGATGCAATGATCCATGTTCGCCCGGGCCTTCGCCCGCACATCCTCCTTCGCATCCGTCAACCGCACCGACCAATGCGCATGATTGATCGCATTGTGGACGAACACGCCGGATTCCTTCACCGCATCCCGCACCTGCTGGGCCGTGTAACCACCCGCCTCATCGAAATCCACTCCGTCGAAGCCAGCCTCGACCGCCATCGACAACCGGTTGGCAATCGACAGCTTCTTGCCGCCCACCTCGCCCGCGATCATTCCCATCTTGCAGGACAACAGCACCGGCCGACTGGATTTCGGCATCGGAATGGCGCCGGTTTCCGGCACCGCAGCACCCTGGGCTGCAGCAGTGTGGACAAGGGCAACGGCCGGCACGGCCAGCGCGGAGGTCTGGAGAAAGGATCGACGATTCATGGCGTGTAGCGGGGGAATGACTGCTTTTCCGGAATGTACCGCGCCACCCCACCCGCGAACAATTCCCATTGCCGCGATTCGTCCAACCCGGGATGGTGCATGCGCAGTAGGTAATCAACGGGACGTAGCTCAGCCTGGTAGAGCACTTGGTTTGGGACCAAGACGTCGCAGGTTCAAATCCTGTCGTCCCGACCACCTTTCCCGCGCGGATTCCCCCATCCACCCGTCGCAGGGTGACACTCCACTCACCGTCACCCACGGCATCAATGAGTACCTGGTTTTCCAGGCCTCCCTCTCATTATCACTTCGATCAGGTTCCGGATTTCCTGTGACTGACTGACAGCCGCGCACACCCGCCCCAGGGCATCTGGACCGTTGGTGAACATGTTGCCATTCTCACGCCCATGACCGCCTCCCTAACGGACCTTCGACGCCGGACGAGTGAGCTGATCGACGAAGTGAAAAGGGGAAACGAGGTTGAAATCGAGTCCCACGGCAAGCCGGTGGCCCGGCTCGTATCGCCGCTGGAAACCATTTCAGGCGACCGCCTGGTGCAGCTCCTGAAGGCACATGGGCCAGATCCGGAGACAGCCAACGCCTTGGATGCGGAAATCCAGAAGTTCCGGGAATCCCAACGTGAAATCCCTCTCGATTGATACTTCCGTCCTGATCGCCGCAGAACGTGGCGACCAGTCCGCTCTGGAAATCCTCTCCGGGGTGTCCGTGTTCGTGTGCTCCGTCGTGGTCGCCGAATGGTGGGTTGGGGTGCACGCCCTGCGCGGCGATGATGCCAAGAAGGCAAAGCTGATGAGGTTCCATCAGGAGATCATCCGGCATATCCCGGTTCATCCGTTCACCGTGGATGATGCCCCAACCTTTGGTCAGTCCGTCGGCACGATGCAGACCAAGGGGAAGAAGTTGGGCTTCCCTGACGCGGCGATTGGATCCCAGGCCCTGCGCTACGGGGTCCCCATGGCCACGTACAACGCAGCGGACTTCCGCATGATCCCTGGACTCGAAGTCTGGGATCCCAACGAAAAAGCCCCCGCCGGCGACGGCGAGGGCCATGAAGGGTAAACGAACGGGCATTACACCCGGCTAAAGGCCGCGCAGGGCAAGGATGCCGACAACTTAGGGATGCAGGGGAGCAGTACCCGGAAGCCTGTCCCCATTGAGATCCCTCTGTTCACCACAGAGGACACAGAGGGTTGAAGGTCGGACGTGGGATCAACCGAACCTTCTGGGTTCCCCACTCTGTGTCCTCTGTGATCTCTGTGGTTAAAAAATCAGCCCGGTTTCCCGGAGCCTGTCCCTCAGCACGTTGACGGAAAGGGTTTCACGCGAAACCGCGAAGAACTCGAAGAATGAACCGCGGGACCGGTGCATCCCGAACTTGTTGGCGAACACGCGGGGTGGCACCCCGTGCGCCGATGGGTTCGTACTCGTACTCGAAATCTCCCCATTCCCGCCCCAACAGTTTCTCGATCCAGCGCGATGAAGGAGGAACGGGCTTTACTCCTGAAACGGCTGCGGGTAGCAATCCCACCTTGTCGCCGCCGGCGTGGCGAAATGGCAGACGCGATAGACTCAAAATCTGTTTCCCGTAAGGGAGTGGGGGTTCAAGTCCCTCCGCCGGCACCATCCTGATCCTCGGATGGTTTCTTCAGTTGCCGTTGAATGGGACGGCGACCGAACGTCGCCGCTCCGGGGAAGGTTTCGACCGGAGCTGGAAAGAACGCCGAGGACGGAGGGCGGGCTGGACGGGGAGGATTGGAACTGGGCATTTTTTCCGGCACATGGCCACCACTGACACCAGTTGTTCGATCGTTCCGTACTTTGAGGTTTCCGAGGGCCGGATGGGCGAGTTCCGGCAGTTGTGTGAGCGATTCGTCGAGCAGACGAAGTCGGAGGCGGGTTGCCTTTACTACGGATTCAGTTTCAACGGCATGACCGTTCATTGTCGGGAGGCGTATCGGGATGCGGCGGGTGTGCTCGCGCATCTGGAGAATGTGGGTCCGCTCCTGGAGGAGTCGTTGAAGATCTCGAAGTTGCTCCGCCTGGAGATCCACGGACCGGAAGCCGAGTTGGCGAAACTGCACGGGCCGTTGTCGGCGTTGGGCGTCCAGTTCTTCGTCCTCGAGTACGGGTTCCGTCGCTGATTCCCGGGCAGCATCGGGGCGATGCCGATGTCCGGCCCGTCTGATCCTGTGCGCGTTCTCGGATCCAACTTTTTTCCCGGGATGAATCCGATGGGGACAGGGATCCTGGCCTTGGCTTTCGCCGGGTGGTGCGTGGCGCAGGAAGCCGGGTCGGGATCGGTCCGCCCGTGGTTCACCCGGTCGGCGGCGCAACACGCGACGGTGTCGGGCGGTTGGCCTGCGGTGTCGGCACTTGTGGCATCGGTGCGATTCGACCTGGATCGGGATGGGTTGATGGAACGGGTGGAGTGGGATCCGGGGAAAGGCATCCGGTTGACGGATGTTTCCGGCAAGGTCCTGGCCTCGATTCCATTCCCGACGCCGCGTTCCGGGGTGCATCGGTTTTTGCCGGTGGATGTGGACGGTGATGGACGTCTGGATTTGCTGGTGGTGCCGGTTCCGGGGACAGGCTTCGCGACGATGTTGTTGAGGAACCGGGGATCGGGATTGGAATGGGGGGATACGGCTGGGGGGAAGATGTCGGGGGGGTGCCGGGATGCGGCGGTGGCGGATTTCGACGGGGATGGCAACGAGGACGTGGTCTGGGTGGACGAGGCGGGAGTGTGTCGGGTGGGGGGGGGGGGTGGTCGGGG
>DITU01000145.1 GCA_002422905.1 Verrucomicrobia bacterium UBA6176 | reverse complement strand
TCGCTCCCATCCGTGTCCATCGGTGGATTCCGTAGTTTCAAATCGGGACCCTTGAACCACGGACTGCACGGATACGAACAGCACCCGTTTGTGTTTTCGGCCGGGCTCAACCCCTGCGCCCACACTGCGCCTCGTGTCGCAAAGCATGATCGATCAACACCAGCGCCGTCATCGCTTCCACCATCGGCACCGCCCGCGGCAACACACAGGGATCATGCCGTCCACGCCCCTTCAACGTCGTGTTCCGATACTCCACATCCACCGTATCCTGCTCGTGCATCACCGTCGCCACCGGCTTGAACGCCACCCGGAAATAGATCAGTTCCCCGTTCGAAATCCCTCCCTGCACTCCGCCACTCCGATTCGTCACCGTCCGTACCTGACCCTCCTCCGCACGAAACGCGTCGTTGTGCTCCAACCCCGTCATCGTTACCCCCGCAAAACCCGATCCAATATCGAACCCCTTGGTCGCCGGCAAACTCATCATCGCCTTCGCCAGGTCCGCTTCCAACCGGTCAAACACCGGATCGCCCCAGCCCACCGGCACCCCGCGCGCCACACCCAACACGATCCCCCCCACACTGTCCCCCGCACCCCGCACCCCCTCGATCAGTTCAATCATCCGCTCCGCCATCGCCGCGTCGGGGCACCGCACGATGTTCGATTCAATCTCCTCCACCCGCACCGTTGCCGGATCGACTGTCACCATCAGGTCCCGCACCTGGGTCACACAGGCCAGCACTTCGATCCCCCATCGCTTCTTCAACAGCTTCTTCGCCACCGCACCTGCTGCCACCCGGCCGATNNCCATACTTGGCCTGATAGGTGTAATCGGCATGCGACGGACGGAATTTCGTCGCCATCTCGCTGTACGCTTCCGGTCGGAAATCCTCGTTCTTCACCCACAGACTGATCGGCGTGCCCAAGGTCTTTCCTTCAAACACGCCGCTCAGGATCTGCACCGTGTCCGTCTCCTTGCGCGGCGTCGTGATCCGCGATTGACCCGGACGACGCCGATCCAGATCCGGCTGGACGTCGGCCTCCGACAACTCCAGTCCGGGAGGGCAACCATCGATGACCACCCCCACGCCGCCCCCGTGGGATTCCCCCCACGTCGTGATGCGGAACAGATGTCCGAAGGTGTTCCCCATGTCAGGCCTTGGGTGGTGCAGCCTTCACCTCAAGATGCAGGTCCCGCAACTGACGCGCCGAGGCAGGTCCCGGTGAATCCGTCATCAGACATGTTCCCTTCGCCGTCTTCGGAAACGCGATCACATCCCGGATGCTCGTCGTGCCGCACAGGATCGCGCACAACCGGTCGAACCCGAGCGCAATCCCACCGTGCGGCGGCGCCCCGTACCGGAACGCATCCAGCATGTACCCGAACCGCAACCGGGTCTCCTCCGGCGAGATCTGGAGGATCTCCTCGAAGATGGTCTTCTGGACATCCGGTTGATGGATACGGATCGAGCCGCCACCCAACTCCACGCCGTTGACCACGATGTCGTAGTGCTGTCCACGCACCCGCTTGGGGTCGTCCTTCAACAACGGAATGTCCTCCGCCACCGGTGCCGTGAACGGATGATGACTCGAGTACCAACGGTTCATCTCCTTGTCGAAACTCAGCAGCGGGAAATCCACCACCCACAGGAAATCGAAACGCTGCGGATCAATCACCAACCGGCCCTGCGACTTCAGCACATCCGCGCAGTACAACCGGATCTTGCCGAGGATCTCGCATGCGTTCAGCCATTGATCGGCCGCGAACAGGATCAGGTCGCCTTCCTCGATCGCCAGGGTCGTGGTCAGGGATTCCTTCTCCGCCGCCGTGAAGAACTTCACGATGGGCGACTTCCATTCGCCGCCCTCGACCTTGATGAAGGCCAGGCCCTTGGCGCCAAATCCCTTGGCATACTCGGTCATGGTCTCGATCTGGCCCTGCGTCGCGCCGGCCATGCCCTTGGCATTGATCGCCTTCACCACCCCACCGGACGCCACGGCGCCGCTGAACACCTTGAAGGATGAACTGCGGAAGGTCTCCGTCAGGTCCACCAACTCCATCCCGAACCGCGTGTCCGGCTTGTCGATGCCCCACCGGTTCAGCGCTTCATGAAAGCTGATCCGGCGGAATGGCGTCGGGATGTCCATGTCCAACGCCGTCTTCCACACCCGCTTCAACAATCCTTCGATCAGCCCATAGATGTCTTCCCGATCAATGAACGACATCTCGATGTCCACCTGGGTGAACTCCGGCTGGCGATCCGCCCGCAGATCTTCGTCCCGATAACACCGGGCCAGTTGGAAGTACCGTTCCACCCCGGCCACCATCAGGATCTGCTTGAACTGCTGGGGCGACTGCGGCAGCGCGTAGAACGTCCCGGGCTCACGCCGGTTCGGCACCAGGAATTCGCGGGCACCTTCCGGGGTCGACTTGAACAACGTCGGCGTTTCCACCTCCAGGAAACCCTGGTCGTCCATGAACGAACGCGTGGCGATGGCCACCTTGGATCGGATCTTCAGGTTGCGGGCCATCTCCGGCCGGCGCAGGTCGAGGTAACGGTATTGCAACCGCAACTCCTCGTTCACCTTGCTGGCCACCTCCGGATCATCGATCGAGAACGGCAGGATTGCCGCCTCGTTCAACACCTCGAACGCCTCCACCATCACCTCCACTTCGCCCGTCGCGATCCGGGAATTCTGGGTGCCCTCGGGCCGGACCCGGACCTTGCCGGTGATCCGTACCACCGATTCGCTGTGGAGCCGCGAGGCCCGGTCACAGGTCTCCGGAGCCAGATTCGATGGATCGCACACCGTCTGGGTGCGGCCTTCCCGATCCCGGAGATCGATGAACAGCAATCCGCCCAGGTCGCGGCGGGAATGGACCCAGCCATCCAGAATGACAGTCTGTCCCGCGTGTGCAGGACGCAGCTCGTTGCAATGGTGCGTGCGCTTCATGAAGAGGTTTCCGGCAGGCCCGGGTCCCACGCCAATCGCGTCAGGTTCACCCGATTTCCGCCAAAATTGAGCGCGGATATTGTTCGGGAGCCCCGGATTGTCCAAGCCGTATTCCTGTGACCGACGTCGACCCTGGCTTCTCCGCGTTCCTTGCGGTTCCGCGCGAAACCCGTGGAGCGGCGATCTCCGGTCGCCGTCCCATCCCCACGGCGACCCACCGTCGCCGCTTCGACCCGTGATTTCCCTGTTCGTTTCAAAGAGGCAGGCACACCCTGCGGAACCGTTGGTTCGCGATTGGATTCGAGGGTCGGACCGTGCGCACCCGGGTTGGCTGCGCAGCGTCAAAAAATCACATTCCCATCCATGACAAGGATCTCCCACGACCCGATCTCCGGACGGCACCACCGCGTGGCGAGCCACCTCATCGCCGTGCCTCGGGAAATCATTGGCGAGGTGCAGGTGTGAAGGATCGTTCCCTCCAATGGCTGCTCGGAGTGTGGCTGCTCGGCCACGCACTTGCCGTTGCCGGGCCGGCTCCGGAAGCCCCATCGCATTGGGCCTTTCAACCGATCCGCGATCCGGCGATCCCCAACGTCACCGATGACGCCTGGTGCCGCACGAGCATCGATCGATTCATCCTCGCCCGACTGGAACAGGCCGGGATCGCACCGGCCCCTGCAACTGACCCCAGGACGCTGTTGCGCCGGGTCGCCTTTGGCCTCACCGGGCTGCCACCTTCCGCCGCCGAGTCCGACGCCTTGGCCAGCGATCCTTCGCCCGGAGCATTCGGGCAGGCGGTGGAGCGGTTGTTGGCATCACCCGGTTATGGCGAACGTTGGGGCCGCCATTGGCTCGACGTCGTGCGGTACGCCGACACCGCTGGAGAAACCGCGGATTACCCGGTGCCCGTCGCGTGGCGATATCGCAATTACGTCATCGACGCCTTCAACGCCGACAAACCCTACGATGTCTTCCTGCGCGAACAGATCGCCGGCGACATCCTGGCCCAGGACGGGCCCCGGGAACGCTACGCGGAACAGGTGGCCGCCACCGGCTTCCTCGCCCTCTCCCGGCGCTTCGGATTCGACTCCGAGAATTACCATCACCTGACCCTCCAGGATACGATCGATACCCTGGGCCAGGGCGTTCTCGGCCTGACGCTGGGCTGCGCCCGTTGCCACACCCACAAGTACGATCCGGTGCCGATCGCCGACTACTACGCCCTCTACGGGATCTTCGAGAGCACGCGCTACGCGTTTCCCGGTTCGGAACAGAAACAGCGCCATCGGGCGTTGGTCCCGCTGGTTCCTCCCGGGGAATCCCAACTCCGCTGGAGGGAGTTCGAGAACCGCGTGGCAGCGCTGTCCCGCAAGGCCCAGGGCCGAGGCAAGCCCGTGCCAGCCGCCGTGCTGCGCTCCCTCGACGACCTCGACGGCGACTTCGAAATGCAGGCTCCGGCCGCCGGGGGCAGCAAGGGCGTGCTGGTTCCCCCGTGGCTCCACGAGGGTTCCATCGCCATCACCACCGACGCCCAGAGCCCGTTCAGGAACCTTCATCCCATGGGCAGGGTCGGAGCCGACATCCCCGCCGGCGCCGCGGCTTATCACATCCGCCAGGCCCTGCCCTCACATCGATCCCGGGCGGTCAGCGGACAGGTCCACGTGAATCTCGATTTCCGCGTCACCACCGACAGCTCCCCGGCACCGGGCCGGCACCGTTTCTGGCTGGGCAACCGAACTGGCACCGCAGCCGTCGAAGTCTTCCTCTCGGACAAGTCCCTGGCCATTCGCACCGGGGATTCAACCGTCACCCTTCGACCGTTGGAATCGGGCGAATGGGTGAACCTCCAACTCACCCTCGATCTTTTGGCCAGGACCGTTTCCGGTCGGGCGGGAGTTCCCGGCGACCTGACCGATCTTCCCGCCCGCCAGATGGCTTCGGACTGGGATGGCGCCTTGGAAGCTGTGGGCTTCGACGCTCCGGACGGGGTCGACACCCGGCCCGCGCTGGCCCTCGACAACCTCGGCATCGAAACCGGACCCATCCCGCCGGCTTCCACCAAGCCCACCCGCCCGGCATCGGATCCCGCCGACCCCGACCCGGCGGCCATCGAAGCCGAATTGCGACAGCTCGCGGGAATCGACGGCGGATTCGAACTGCAGAATGACCAAACGGCTCCGGCCGCACCGTGGGGCCCGGGCCCGAACAGTGTGGTTCGCATCCAGGCCGATGCGCAGAGCCCGTTCCACAACCTGCATCCGCCGGGTCGCCTCGGCGTGCATCTCCCGAATAGCGGGGCCTACAACGGTTTCGGCCAGACCCTGCCCCAGCCCTGGAAGTCGGAAGCTACTCCGCTGTTGTACGCTTCCTTTGATTTCCGCTGCGTTTCGGTGGCCGCGGGCGACGGCGGTACCTGGCGATATTATCTCGGCCATGGTCCGGGCCAGTCCGCCGCCGTGGAACTCTACTTCGATGGTTCCAGCTTCCATCAGCGCAGCGGTGATCGCCGGGATCGCGTGGCCGACCTGAGCGTCGGTGAGTGGTATCAGGTGCAGCTCACGCTGGACCTGATGAAGCGGAAATACTCGGGCACCCTCGCCTCGCGCTCGGGACGAACACCGTTCGACGGCGACCTCGCCGCCGGTTGGGATGGCTCCATCGACTACACCTTCATCGACAGTTACGGCCATCGGGAGGGTGTGAAGCCGGCGCTCGATGCCGACAATTTCACCCTCGGCACCCTGCCCCTGGCACCGCTGGAAGCGACGCCCATGCCGTTGGCGTCCGACGGCGAAAACCGTCGTCTCCGTGTCGCGGAACTGCGCGGGCGTCAGGCCGAATGGGCCGCCGAAGCCGACGCGGCCGCACAGGAACTCGAACGGCTGCTGGCCGAGGGGCCGATGGAGCTGGCCTATGCCGTGAGCGAAGGCACTCCCCGAAACGCCAGGATCCAACTGCGCGGTGAACCCGACCGGCCCGGCGACGAGGTTCCCCGCGGTTTCCTGACGGCGCTCGGCGGCGAATCCTTGCCACCCGGAGTCACTGGCAGTGGTCGACTGGAACTCGCCCAGTGGCTGACCAGCCCGTCGAATCCGCTCACCGCCCGGGTCATGGTGAACCGCATCTGGCAGCATCATTTCGGCCAGGGCCTGGTGAAGACCCCGAACGACTTCGGCCTCCGCGGCCAACCCCCGACCCACCCGGAGCTGCTCGACCACCTGGCCACCCAATTCATCCGCAGCGGTTGGTCGGTGAAAGCCATTCACCGCCTCATCCTCGACAGCGCCGTGTACCGGCAACGGAGCCGGACCTCCACCGAACCGACCGATCTCCAACCGGCTCCCGCCACGGCGGATTGTCCGGTCCTTCCATCGACTGCCGGGCTGCCCCGGGGATCCGTCGCGACCGCCAGCGATGACCTTTTCTCTCCCTTCACACGGCGACGTCTGGGGGCCGAGGAAATGCGCGACTCCATCCTGCTGGCCAGTGGCGCACTCGAATTGTCGCCCGGCGAGGGGCATCCCTTCCCCTCGCCCACCGGCTGGAGCTACACCCAGCACGGGCCGTACTCGGCTGTCTATGAGCACCGGCGCCGCAGCGTTTATCTGATGGCCCAACGCCTGAAACGGCACCCGTTCCTCGCCCTGTTCGACGGCGCCGATCCCAATGCCAGCACCCCGCAACGACACACCACCACGGTTCCCACCCAGGCCCTGTTTTTCCTCAACGATCCCCTCGTCCACGAACAGGCCGCCCTCTTCACCTCCCGTGTGCTCGGCTCCGCCCCCGACGAACCCGGCCGCATCAGGACGGCCTATCGGCTGGCCTTGGGACGCAGCCCAACCCCGGTTGAAACCACCGAGACCGCGAACTTCCTCGCCGCGTACCGCTCCGGGTTGGCCACTGCAAGCCACCCCGATCCCATCGGTGGCGCCTGGGCCGCCCTGGCCCGCGTGTTGTTCGGCAGCAACGAATTCCTCACCGTCGACTGAACACCCTCATGAAGCCGCCCACCGCCTTCGATCCTCCCCGCCGCGGTTTCCTGCGTTCCCTCGTCAGCGGATCGATGCTGTTCCCAGGTCTGTTGTCCCAATTGCTGGCCGAGGAATCAGCCCGGGCCGGCTCCACGGATCCCCTGCTTCCCAAGACCCCACACTTCGCCCCCAAAGCCAAACGGGTGATCTTCCTCTACATGAGCGGCGGGGTTTCCCATGTGGATTCATGGGATCCCAAGCCCCGCCTTTTTGCCGAGGCGGGCCGCACGGTGGCCGTGGATGAATTCCAGGGCCGGAAGGGCGACTTCAAGATGTTCGCCAAGCGCCCGCAGTGGGAGTTCAAGCCCCATGGCCGGTGCGGAACCGAGGTCAGTTCCCTGTTCCCCAAAATGGCGGAATGCGTGGATGACCTGTGCGTGATCCGGTCGATGACCTCGGACCACACCAACCATTACGAGGCCACCCTCGGGATCCATACCGGTTCATTCACCTTCGCACGACCGAGCCTCGGGTCATGGGTCAGCTACGGCCTGGGCACGGAGAACAGCAACCTGCCGTCCTTTGTCGTCATCGCGCCCAAGACCCCCTATGCCGGCGGCCAGGTCTGGGCCAGCGATTTCCTGCCCGGAGCCCACCAGGGCACGTTGATGGTCCCGGGCGCCCAACCGGTGGCCAACCTCCGGCGGCGTGCCGCCACCCCCAGCCTGCAGGAACTGGAACTGGAAGCACTCGCGGCAATGAACCGACGCCACCTCGCGCCGCGCGCCGACGACCCCCTGCTCGCGGCTCGGATCCAATCGTTCAAGACCGCTTTCGGCATGCAGATGGAATTGCCCGATGTGTTCGACCTTTCCCGCGAAAGCGACGCCACCCTCCGGTTGTACGGCCTGGAGCGCGGCAGCACCCAGGGATTCGCCTGGCAATGCCTGGTGGCCCGGCGCCTCGCCGAGCGCGGCGTGCGGTTCGTCGAACTCATCGATGTGGGTTCTTCCGACAATTGGGATGCCCACGGCGACATGCTCACCCATGCCCCCTTGGCCAGGAACGTCGACCAGGCCATCGCCGGCCTGCTGAAGGATCTGAAGTCCCGCGGGATGCTCGACGACACGTTGGTGGTGTGGACCACCGAGTTCGGCCGGACCCCGTTCAATGCAACGGCCGATGCCAAGGGCCGGGAGCATCATCACTGGGTGTTCTCGTCGTGGCTCGCCGGAGCGGGCGTCCGGGCCGGCACCGTGTATGGCGAGTCCGACGAACTCGGGATCCGCGTGGGGCGGGACGGGGTTCATGTCCACGACTTCCACGCCACCCTGCTTCACCTGCTGGGCTTCGACCACGAGCGCCTGACCTACCGACACACCGGCCGCGACTTCCGCCTGACCGACGTCGCCGGGAACGTGGTCCGGGGTCTCCTGGCATAGGACGGGGAATGGAGCCTCCTCACGTCGTCTTCCACGCTGTGGACGGCGAGGTCACGAGACTCCATTCCCTCAAGTACCCCGCCCGGCCCCGCCTCGTACCCGTACTCGTACTCGCCAACAACTTCGGGATGCGCCGGAACGCGGCTGTCAGGGATAGTTGCCTTCCAACGAAGCAGGGACACCCGGCAACCCCGATGTCGACGGGCCGGGGCCGGACGCGGTAGCGTGATCGGGTACTTCGCCGCCTATGAACTCTCCTCGCCTCTCCCTGCGCTGGCTGCTCCGCGCAGTCCTTCTTGTCACCGTCACCTTCGCGGTCTCGGCCCAGGATTGGGCCAAGGCGCGCCTGGAGAAATCCCCGCGCCATCTCGAGTGGATCACCGTCAAGCACGGCGACCGCGAGGTGAAATGCTTCGTCGCCTTTCCCGAAGTCCCCGCCAAGGCCACCACCGTCGTCGTCATCCACGAGATCTTCGGCCTCAGCGACTGGGTCCGCGGTGTGACTGATCAACTGGCCGAGGCCGGATACATTGCCATCGCTCCCGACCTCCTCTCCGGCAGTGCACCGGGCGGTGGCGGGACGGCGGAACTCGGTTCCGGCGATGCCGTGCGGAAGGCCATCTCCGCCCTGTCGCCCGCCCAGATCACCAAGGATCTCGACGCGGTCATCGCCCATGTGAAGTCCCTGCCCGCGTCCAACGGCAAGGTTGCCGTCGCCGGATTCTGCTGGGGCGGTTCCCAGACCTTCCGCCACGCCACCCAATCCAAGGCCATCGCCGCCGGACTCGCCTTCTATGGCACAGCCCCTGAATCCGCCTCGGAACTCGCGAAGATCGAATGCCCGATCCACGGCTTCTACGGGTCCAACGATGCCCGCGTGAACGCCTCGTTGCCGGCCACGGAAAAGCACATGAAGGACTCGGGAAAGAAGTTTGAACCCGTCATCTATGAGGGTGCCGGTCACGGCTTCATGCGTGCCGGTGAAGATCCCGAAGGATCCCAGGCCAACAAGGCGGCCCGCGAGAAGGCCTGGCAACGCATCCGCGACATCCTCGGCAAGATCTGAGTCCGGCCCCGACCCATTCCCCGACCCATCCCGATCCCGCCCTTCCCCACGATACACCCATGCTCCAGATCGCCCCCTACTCTATCGGCACCGGCGACCGTTTCGCCCAGGAAGCCGCAGCCCAACTCCAGGCCTGCATCCAGATCACCGCCGACGGCTTTCCGGTCGTCCCCGTCTGGAACAAATCCAATCGCGAACATTCCTTCATCGGTTCACAACCCGACTCCGTCCGCGCCGCCGCCGCCGCTGCCGTCGCCCAACTCGGATGGACCCGTCCCTGGCATGTCGACGCCGATCATATCCGGCTCGAAACCGTGGATCGTTACCTCGATTCCTCCGACTTCTTCACCATCGACGTCGCCGACAGCATCGGACGCCCGGCACCACCCGAAGACATCCGCCATTTCATCGACCGACATCCGGAACTGGTCGGGGAAGTGTCCGTCCCGGGTCTCGGCGGCCCGTTGCTGATCACGCGCGACGACCTCGAATTGCACGCTGCCAAATACCTGTTGGCCGTGTCCGATGCCGCGCGCATCCATCGCCACATCGAATCGCGAAAGGGCCGCGGCCAGTTCATCGCCGAGGTTTCCATGGACGAAACCGATGAACCCCAGACCCCGCCGGTGTTGCTGGTCATCCTCGCCGCCCTGGCCGATGCCGGTGTGCCGGTCCAGACCATCGCCCCCAAGTTCACCGGTCGATTCAACAAGGGCGTCGATTACGTCGGCGACCTGGCCCGGTTCGAACGGGAATTCAACGACGATCTCGCGGTCATCGCCCATGCCGTCCGGCAATACGGATTGCCCGCCAACCTCAAGCTCAGCGTCCATTCCGGCAGCGACAAGTTCTCACTCTATCCCGTCATCCGTCGCGCCATCCAACGCACCGGCGCCGGCCTTCATCTCAAGACCGCCGGAACCACCTGGCTGGAGGAAATGATCGGCCTGGCCGAAGCCGGTGGCGATGGCCTGGCCTTCGCCCGGGAGATCCATGCCGACGCCCTCGGTCACGTGGATGAACTCTGCGCACCCTATGCGTCGGTCATCGACATCGACCGTTCACTCCTGCCCTCGGTGGAAACCGTGGCGGGCTGGGACGGGGAACAGTTCGCCGCCGCCCTGCGTCATGAACCGACGGACCCGCGATTCAATCCGGGCTTCCGCCAACTCATCCACGTCTCCTTCAAACTCGCGGCCAAGCGTGCCCCCCGTTACCTCGAACTCCTCCGCATCCACCGCGCCATCGTCGCCCGCAACGTCACCGACAACCTTTATCGCCGTCATCTGCGTCCCCTCTGGATCGGCTGATCTCCTTTCATGAATACCCGCGTCCTCGGCCGTACCGGCCTCCAGGTTCCCATCCTCGGCTTCGGCGCCTCCTCGCTCGGCCAGGAGTTCCGCAATGTCACCCTTGATGAAGCCATTGAAAGCGTCCGGGTCGCCCTCGATCTCGGCCTGAACCTCATCGACACCTCGCCCTTCTATGGTCGGGGCATGAGTGAAGTCCTGCTCGGGGTCGCCCTTCGCGATGTTCCCCGCGACCAATACCTCCTCTGCACCAAGCTCGGGCGGTACGACCTCGCCCACTTCGACTTCTCCGCCCGACGCGTGGCTGAATCCATCGATGTCAGCCTGCACCGGCTTCGTTCAGGACACCTCGACATCGTCCTGTGTCACGACATCGAGTTCGTGCCCCTGCAACAGATCTTCGATGAAACCCTGCCCGCACTGCGACGCGCCCAGGAACAGGGCAAGGTCCGCTTCATCGGGTTCAGCGGTTATCCGCAGAAGATCTTCCGCACCATCTGCGACCAGACCGAGGTCGACTGCGTGCTGAACTACAACCAGTACACCCTGCAGAACACCCGGTTCGCCGACGAAACCGTCCCCTACCTCACCCAACGCGGGATTGGGGTCATGAACGCCGGCCCCTTCAGCGCCCGACTGCTTACCAACGCGCCCCTGCCCGCCTGGCTCAAGGAACCCGAAGCCGTCAAGGCCGCCGCCCGTCGCGCCGCCCAACTCTGCGCCGCCGAAGGCATCGACATCGCCCAGGTCGCACTCCAGTTCTCCTGCGCCCATCCCGACATCGCCACCACCATCGCCGGCTCCGCCAACCCGGCGAACATCCGCAAGTGGGTGAACTGGCTCCAGAATCCGGTGTCCCCCGATCTCCTCCGCGAGGTGCTCGCCGTGTTCGAACCGGTGAAGAACATCGGCCATGCCGAGGGCCTTCCCGAAAACAACTGAGCCTGCCCATGAAAGCCCTCCAACTCGAACAACCCCGTACCTGGCGCCGGATCGAGATCCCCGAACCCGCCTCACCCGGCCCCGACGAAGCTTTGGTCCGGATCCATCGGATCGGCATCTGCGGCACCGACCTCTCCGGTTACCTCGGCAAGATGCCGTTCTTTTCCTATCCACGGATCCCCGGACACGAACTCGGGGTGGAGATCCTCGCCGTGGGCGATCAGGTTACCCACCTGCAACCCGGCGACCGCTGCGCCGTCGAACCGTATCTCAATTGTCAGAAGTGCTACGCCTGTGAACGCGGCTTCACCAATTGCTGCCAGCATCATCGCACCCTCGGTGTCATGTGCGATGGCGGCATGACGGAACGGATCGTCCTGCCCGCCCGCAAACTGCATCCCGCACCCGCCCTGTCCTTCGACCAATGCGCACTCGTCGAGACCCTCGCCATCGGATGCCACGCCGTGGATCGCGGCCTGCCTCAACCCGGCGAGAACGTCCTCGTCATCGGGGCTGGTCCCATCGGGCTTTCAGTCATTGAATTCAGCCGACTGTCCGGCGCACGAACGATCGTCATGGATCTCCAGGCCTCCCGACTCGACTTCGTCCGGACCAACATGGGTGTGCCCGACACCTTCATCGGTGCCGGGGATCAATCCGACTTCACCCGTCTCGCCGAACTGACCGAAGGCCGCATGGCCGACGTGGTGATCGATGCCACCGGCAACCACCGGTCCATGGTGCGCGCCATGGAGTTTGCCGCGCACGGTGCCCGGGTGGTGTACGTGGGCATCACCCAACAGGATCTCGTCTTCCCCCACGCACCCGTGCTTCACCGACGCGAACTCACCCTGATGGCCTCGCGCAATGCCCGGTCCACGGATTTCCCGCGCATCATCCGCCTCATCGCCGATGGCCACATCGATACCCGCCCCTGGATAACGCATCACGCCGAACTCGACGCCGTCCCGGATGTCTTCGAGCAATGGACCCGACCCGAGACCGGCGTGATCAAGGCCGTGGTGACCGTGTGAACCACGAAGCGTGACGGGTTGTCCGCAGATTTCGCAGATGACGCAGATTTCTGGTGAAAACATCTGCGCACGAAACACCCGGACCCATCCGTGCTGATCCGTGAGGGTATGAGGTTTGTTGTGCGGTCCCGGGAGCACTCGGGGTAGCAATTGCAGGATGGACGGAAATCCGTGGTTCAAATCCGCAGCTTTTTTAAACCACGGATCACACAGATGGACACGGATGAAACCAACCGGAAGCCGCAGCGCCGCTCACCCGGATTGGTTCAGAGTTTCGCCCGGGGATCACAGAGTCCCTTTCGTGTGTTTCGTGTATTTCGTGGTTCAACAACCCGAAAAAGTCTCTGCCCACGAAACACACGAAACACACGAAAAACGGAGGAAAACAGGAAGACTCTCACTTCTCCCCTCATCCGTTCCATCCGTGAAATCCACGGATCCCACCAGGGACACGGATGGAACCAACCCGGGGCAGACATCCTGTTCACCCGGATTGGTTCTTACCCAGGGAGGATGGATCCCTTTCGTGTGTTTCGTGTGTTTCGTGGGCAGATGTTCTTCCCAATAATCTGCGAAATCTGCGGCCAGTACCCTCCGGCCCTTACGTTCCAATCCACGAAATCTGCGGCTCAACCCAGGATGCCGTGGATCACTTCCCCTTCCACGTCGGTCAACCGGTAGTCCCGTCCCTGGAAACGGTAGGTCAACCGTTCGTGGTTGAAGCCCAACTGGTGCAGCAGCGTGGCCTGGAGATCGAACACACTCACCCGGTTCTCCGCCGGGCTGAACCCGAGTTCATCCGATTCCCCATACATCATTCCGCCCCGGATTCCGCCCCCGGCCACCACCATGGAATAGCAGTCCGGGAAATGGTCCCGGCCCAGGATATCGCCTCCGGCCGTGCGACCCTCGCGGAACGGCGTCCGACCGAATTCCCCACCCAACACCACCAATGTCTCGTCCAGCAATCCGCGCTGACGCAGATCCTTCAACAACGCCGCCACCGGCCGATCCATCGTCGCGCATTTGTTCGTCAGTCCATCCCGGATGTCCTCGCCCGGACCGGTCCCATGGAAATCCCAACCCCAATCGAACAACTGCACATAACGCACCCCCTGCTCGACCAGGCGCCGCGCCAACAGACAATTGTTGGCAAAGCTGGAGTCACCCGGCTTCGCACCGTAAGCCTCCAGCGTCGCCGCGGATTCCCTCCCGATATCCATCACTTCCGGCACCGACATCTGCATGCGATACGCCAGTTCATACTGCGCGATGCGGGTCAGGGTCTCGGGATGTCCCAGTTCCCGCGCCTGCATCTCGTTGAGGTCGCGCAAGGCATCCAGACTCATCCTCCGTGTCTGACGATCCACCCCGGCTGGATCCGAGGCATAAAGCACGGGATCCCCTTTCGACCGGCATTGGACCCCTTGGTAAACCGAGGGAAGAAAGCCGCTGCCGAACGAGTTCCTTCCGCCATTCGGTTGCACACCACTCGAAATCAGCACTACGAACCCCGGCAGGTTCTGGTTCTCCGTGCCCAACCCGTACGTCACCCACGAACCGATCGAGGGCCGACCCGGCCGCGGTGATCCTGTGTAGACCAACAACTCCGCCGGGGCGTGGTTGAACTGATCCGTGGTCATCGAACGGATCACACACAACTCGTCCGCCACCGTCTGCAGGTGCGGGATGGCATCGGACAACCACACACCGCCCTCGCCATGTCGGGTGAACTTTCGAGGTGTACCCAGGAGTTTGGGTGTGCCGGAGGTGAAGGCGAAACGTTTGCCCTTGAGGAAGGCATCGGGGCAATCCTGCCCATTCCGTTTCACCAGCTCCGGCTTGTAATCGTAGAGGTCCAGATGCGGCGGTGAACCGGTCAGGTGCAGGTAGATCACCCGCTTGGCCTTGGCCGCGAACGGGGGCAGGCGCGGCGCCAATGGATCCGGCGACGACGCCCGTGCCGCGGGAAGCCCGCCCTTCAACAGGGACGCCAAGGCAATGGCCCCCAGCCCATGCGCGGTCTTCCCGAGGAAATGGCGCCGGGTGAGGTTCTGGAGATTTTCGAGGTTCGGATTCATTGCCGGTTCAGCGTTTCATCAAGGTCTCGTCGAGGTTGAGCAGCACATTGCCCACCAGGGTCCACGCGGCCAGTTCGGCCACTTCCATTCCTTCCGGCACCTCGGCCTTCGGTTGGACCGCCACTTCCCGGGCCTGACCCGGTTGCTCAAGAAAACGGCGGTGGGTCGCACCATAAAATTCCAGCATCCGTCCCCGCTCCTCCGCCGACGGCGCACGTCCCAGGCACAGACGGAATCCATGCGCCAACCGCTCCTCCGCCGAGGCCCCGGACAGCATCATGCGCCGCGCCAATCCCTGGGCGGCCTCCATGTACACCGGGTCATTCAAGGTCACCAACGCCTGCAACGGCGTGTTCGAACGTTCACGTCGGACCAGGCAAACCTCCCGGTTCGGTGCATCGAATGTCGTCATCGACGGATACGGATTCGACCTCCGCCACGTGGTGTAGAGCGCGCGTCGATACCGGTCTTCGCCCTGGCTGGTTTCCCAGTCGGTGCCGCTGCCGAACGCGGCCGAAAGCCCGAGTCTCGGCTGAGGCGGACGCACCGGCGGTCCGTACATTTTCGGACTGAGCAACCCGGCCACGAACAACGCCTGATCCCGGATCGTCTCGGCGGCCAAACGGAATCTCGGGCCCCGCGCCACCAACCGGTTGTCCGGATCCTGCGCCGCCTGTTCCGCCGTCATCCGCGACGACTGCCGATATGCCGACGACGTCACCATGAGTCGGATCAGGTGGTTCACGTTCCAGTTGGATTCCATGAACTCCATCGCCAACCAATCCAGCAGTTCCGGATGCGACGGAGGTTCGCCTTGGGAACCAAATTCTTCACCCGTCCGGACCAGGCCGACGCCGAACAGGGTTTCCCAATAACGATTCGCCACCACCCGCGCAGTCAACGGGTTCTCCCGATCCACCAACCATTGCGCCAAGGCCAGGCGATCCACCGGCACATCCGCCGACAACGGATGAAAGGTCGACGGCAATCCCTCGGTCACCTGCCGGTCGAGATCGAGGAAGTTGCCGCGACGCTGGATGTGGGTCTTGCGGCGCTGTTCATGGGCCAATTCGCGAAACACCGGCACCGTCGTCACCGGCCGGGTCATCTCCACGTTCTTCTTCAAGCGCGCCAGTTGCTCCCGCTCGGCAGCCAACGACGGAGCAATCGTCCGATGATGCCGCCTCAACACCTCGCGATCCGCATCGGTCCGACGCCCCGGTTCAATCTCCAACCGCGCCAGGATCGGCGACGGGACCCGGGCCAATTCCAGGCCACGGGGATCGGACGAACCGGCGAGGCGCACCCGGCCGACGGTGGCGTGCTCGAACTTCGATTGCTGTTCAATCCGCACCACCAGCTTCGATCCGGCGGGCAATTCCTCCGTCGCGTCCAGGAACAGCGACAGGAAATGCGGTTCGCCCAGGCGCGGTCCCACCGCCCAACCGCCGGACTTCGGATCCTTGTTGTCGAGGATCCGGGCAGCGGGAAATCCGTTTTCCTCATGATCCGCCACCACCGACGCAAATTTGAACGACCGTTCGCCATCCGGTCGCAACTCGACACTCGGCGCCGGCGCCTTCCCCGTGGGCGACTGTTCCCACACCGGTTGACGTTGTTCATCCAGCAGGACGATCCGGTATCCGGCCAACCGTTCACCGGCGCCGTCGGTCCGATTCCAGATCACCACCCGGTTCACGCGCTGCGCCGCCTTCAGGTCCACTTCCCACCAAGGATTTTCCTTCGACGTCTCGGTGTGGGTGGTGGATTTCGCCTTGTCGAAATGACCGTCCGTATTGCCGTCGATGGCCAATCGGGCATGGCCTTCAAAGGCGGTCGTGCTCTGGCTCGCCTCGCCCTGCAACGCGAGGTTGTTCGTCCCCTGAAACACCTGCACCTCCGCCAGCGACAGGATCTTGTCCTTGCCCGGGATCTCGATCCGGAGGTAACGGCCGACCGGCACCGATTCCACCGCCGGTTGCAACGTCGCCGTCACTCCGGTCACCACGAAATTGCCGTCCGCATGTCCCACGCCACGCGCCGGTGGGCCTTCATCCGGCAACACCTCCAACCGCAGCGCCGTCAATGTCCGTCCCACCACCGTCGGCACCTCCATGGTGTAGCTGTCCGTCGCTCCGCCCCGGGCTACCCGGAACGAACCATCCCCCACCGACTCCACCTTTGAACCCGCGCCTGAAGACACCGCACCCGGCACCATCGGTTCCCAATTCAATTCCTGGGCCAACGCCTTTTCCCACTCCGCCTGCTCGGCTTCCAACTCCGGCGTCGAAGTCTTCAATATCGTCTCCAGCCGTCCGATCCCGTTGGTCCACTGCTTCAATTGCAGCTTCTGCTCGGCCGTATACAGCGCGTGCACCGGGCTTTCATCTGTCCGATCCGCATCCGCCGTGCTGTTGAAGACGGCGAACATCCGGAAGTAATCCTCCTGCGTGATGGGATCGTACTTGTGATTGTGGCACTGGGCACACGCCATGGTCGTGCCCATCCACACCGCCATCGTGGTGTTCACCCGGTCCACCACCGCCACATTCCGAAACTCCTCGTCGCTCGTGCCGCCTTCGTTGTTGGTCTGGGTGTTCCGATGAAACGCCGTTGCCACCATTTCCTCATCGCCGGCATCCGGCAGGAGATCGCCCGCCAACTGTTCCAACGTGAATTGATCGAAGGGCTTGTTCGCGTTGATCGACCGGATCACGTAATCGCGATACGCCCAGATGGTCCTGGCTGGGTCATCGGCATAACCGGCTGAATCCGCGTAGCGCGCCAGGTCGAGCCACAACCGTGCCCAGTGTTCCCCATAGGCCTCCTTCGCCAGCAACCGGTCCACCAGCCTGCCGTATGCACCGGGCTTGGTGTCCCCCAAAAACGCGTCCACTTCCTCGGGTGTCGGCGCCAACCCGGTCAGATCCAGCGTCACCCGCCGGATCAATGTCTCCCGGTCCGCCTCCGGCGCATGCTTCAATCCCTCCGTCTCCAACCGTCTTGCGATGAAGGCATCAATCGCATTGGCCACCCATCCGCCCTCCTCCACTTCAGGCACCGGCGGGCGCTCGGGCTTCACATAGGCCCAATGCCGCGAGTACTTCGCCCCCTGCGCAATCCACTTGGTCAGAATCTCCTGCTCTTCCAACGTCAGCTTCTTCCCCGAGTCCGGTGGCGGCATGTGCTCGTCCGGATCCGTCGAATGGATCCGGGTCACCAACAGGCTCTTCGCCGGATCCCCGGGGAAGATCACCCGGCCGCCACTCCGTTCCGCCCAGGCACTCTCCGGTTGATCCAGCCGCAACACCTTCCCTCCACCCCGCGCCTTCGAATCCGGTCCGTGACACGCAAAACAGTTCTCCGAGAGGATCCGGCGTACGTCCCGATTGAACTCCACCGTTTCGGGAACCGCGCCCTCGACGCCCAGCAACAGTGCCATCGCACTCCACGCCACACCGATCGACCGCCAGCCAACCGATCGGTTCCGCTTCAAAGGGATTCGTGTCATCGCTCGCTCATCCCGGCTGCCCGTCGTCCGGCCACTCCGTCGACACGCCTTGGGATGTCTCCCAACAATGGATTCGAGCCCCCGTTTTGACGAGGGCGAAGGTAGGCCTAAGTGCTCACCGATTCCGGGCATGCGGGGATTGTTGGCGAGCACGAGTACGAGGGGCCTCACCCCGTGTGCCGATGGGTTCGTACTCGTACTCGTACTCGTGTTCGCAATGTCCCCATTCCCGCCCCAACCACTTCGGGATACCCGGCAGCCCCATTCCCCATCCGCTTTTCCTTTTTACGCATCGATGCCGCCAACGGTAGGGTCGCGGTTCAATGACCGAGAACACCCGCGCCGATGGGCGCCTTCCCCATCAATTGCGCCCGATCACCTTCCGCAACGGGATCGCGCCTCATGCCACCGGTTCGACCCTCGTCGAATGGGGCAACACCCGGGTGATCTGCGCCGTGACCATCGAGGAAACCGTCCCCAAATGGATGCAGTCCCAGAAGATCACCGGCGGCTGGCTGACCGCGGAGTATTCCATGCTCCCCTACTCCACCCTCGGCCGGAAGGCCCGCGACATCTCCAAACTCAAACTCGACGGTCGTTCCCAGGAGATCCAACGCCTCATCGGTCGCGCCCTCCGCGCCGCCCTCGACCTCGAACTGCTCGGTTCACGCACCGTGTGGATTGATTGCGATGTCCTCCAGGCCGACGGCGGCACCCGCACCGCCTCCATCACCGGCGGTTATGTCGCACTCGGACTCGCCCTCAAGAAACTGCGCGCCGAAGGCAAGATCACCACCCAACCCCTCAAGGTCGGTGTTGCCGCCGTCAGTCTCGGCGTGGTCGCCGACATCCCCCTTCTCGACCTCGCCTACACCGAGGACCGCGATGCCTCTGTCGACCTGAATCTGGTCATGGACGATTCCGGCCGCTTCATCGAACTCCAGGCTTCCGGCGAGGAGTCCACCTTCTCCACCGACCAACTCCAGGCCATGCTCGCCCTCGGCCAGACCGGTGTCCGCGAAATCCTCGCCATCCAGAAGGCCGCCCTCGCTGATTGATCACCCGCACCCCACCCGCTGAACCCGATCCCAGCCCGTGAAGACCAGTCTCTATTTCATCCGGCACGCCGAGGTCGAAGAACGATTCCATCGCGTCTTCGGCGGGCGCATCGACATGGGTCTGTCAGCCCAGGGCCATACCCAGGCCGATGCCCTGGCCGGATGGTTGAAACGCCATTCCTTCGATGCCCTCTACGCCAGCCCGATGCAGCGGGTGCAGTTGACCCTGGCACCGTATCGTTCGGAGTTTCCCGGTGAACCCGTCCTGTTGCAGGGATTGCGCGAGGTCGATTTCGGGGCCTGGACCGGATGCGGCTGGAATGAGGTGGAAGAGAAGTTCGGCATGAGCGCCTACGACTGGCTCGAACACATGGAAAACGACCGTATCCACCAGGCAGAACCCATCGACACCTTCCGCCAACGCGTCGCCCACGCCGTACATCACGTCATCGAGGAATCCCGCGGCCGCACCGCCGCCATCTTCGCCCATGGCGGCGTCATCCGCATGGCCCTCTCCGTCCTGCTCGGCCTCCCCATGCGCAAGTTCGAACACTTCGAAATCGACTACGCCAGCGTCACCCGCGTCGACGTCGGCGAACTCAAGGCCGGCCGGCCCCGCACCGAGATAACCCTCCTCAACTTCACCCCATGGCGCGACCTGTGAAACCCATCCTCCGCCAGGTGGCCATCGTCACCAACGACCAGGCCGAAGACGCCGTCTACGCCCTCATCGAACGTGTCACCGACGTCACCCCCGGCATCCATACCGACGTCCACACCGGCGTCGTCACCGTCTCCGCCTTCCTTCCCCTGCCCGATTCCGACGTCGCCAACCTCCGACGCGACCTGCGCGACGGTCTCCGCACCGTTGTCGACGCCGGACTCGATCCCGCCCCGGCAACCCTCCGCATCCGCAAGGTTCCCGCCCGCGACTGGGCTGAGTCGTGGAAACGCCATTTCAAGCCGGTCGCCATCGGCCGACAGTTGCTCGTCAAACCCACGTGGAACCGGCGCAAACCGGTTGTCGGCCAGGCCGTCGTCCTGCTCGATCCCGGCCTCAGCTTCGGCACCGGACAACATGCCACCACCCGGTTCTGCCTCGCTGAACTGGTCCGGTTCCGCGATCCCACCCAACCCCAGTCCCTGCTCGATGCCGGCACCGGTTCCGGAATCCTCGCCCTCGGCGCCGTCGCCCTCGGCTATTCACCGGTGGAAGGATTCGATTTCGATCCGGATTGCGTCCGGACCGCGGTGGAAAACACCGCACTCAACCAGATGACGGGCCGCGTTGAATGGTCCGTGGCGGATGTCACCCGTCTGCCCCGGCGTGTCCCGGCCCGATTCGACGTCGTCTGCGCCAATCTCATGCATGATCTCCTGATCGGTGAGGCCGACCGCCTGGTCGCCCGGGTAAAGCCGGGGGGGCTCCTCGTCCTTGCCGGCATTCTCGCCACCCAGTTCCCCGCCGTGGAAGCCGCTTATCGCGCCCTCGGATGGAACGGCGTCCGTACCCAGGTCGAAGGCGAATGGCGCTCCGGCAGCTTCGCCAAGTCGTGATCCGAACGCCGCCCACCGCTGGCAACCCCTTGGCCATATCCGTGCGCCAGGGCGGGAGTTGCGGCCGCTGATCCTTTCGCAGCCCGGGGATTGATCGAGGCATCCCCCAGTGCGGAAGAAGATCCAGCTTCAAGCGGGTGAAAAAGGCCGACCACTTGGGTTCTTCAGCAGAACCCATCATTGGCAGTTGGATTGATCCTCAAACAGGGCTCGCTCCACAGGAAGCCACTCCGTTGTGGCGCCTCTGGCTTCCATCTCCTTCTCCCCCTGGGGATGAGCTTGCCCATTCAGCGTTCCTTCAGAACGCATCCGCATCCGTGTCTGATACCCGGGGTTGCACTCCGGGGCTGGTATGCGGTCGCCCCTGGGCCAGGGACATGCCCCAAAGGCGCAATGCACATCAGCCCAGAGCAACGCGCCGGGTAGGCAACGTCCCGTCATTTCCGCGTCCTGAAGGGACGCAGCATGTTCAATCCACCGGGCTTGATGGAAACACCCAACCAGACACGGCCAACGAACAGGATCGTGAGACAAATCAGCACACAGTAGCCAATGGCAGTCCGGGGCAGATTACGAACTCTTCGATCCTACAGACCGGCGGCTCCGGATGAACCCCAAGCATTGATCGGCGTGAGTCATCGAGATCAGATGGCCTCCATCCAGCAGGAGATCGACCTGACTCGGAGCCGGTATCACCAAGTCATGCCTGCCATGGATCCGCAGCACCTCGGTGCGGGAACCAAACCCGCCTTCCCACTCAAAAACAGCCCGGCACATGGACCGAACAAACAGCGGATCAGCAGCGGAAAACATGGCGAAGTGTTCCCCAGGCATCATTCCTGCAAACCTTTTCACCAACCCGATCGGGACGACCGCGGCCAACGGTCGAACCGCGGCAAGCACCCTGCTGATCTCTTCCTTGCGCAGCGCGCTTCCCACCAGGAACAACTTCGGTATGTGCCGGATCTTCGAAATCTCGCAGGCCACCATTCCGCCCAGGGAAGATCCGACAATACAGTCCCCGTCCCGTATCCCACAGACTTCAGCCATCTCCAACGCAACTTCCCTGATCCCCCCAAGTCTGGCGCCTCGCACCCAGTCGTGAGGCAAAATGCCATCCAAAGTCAGCCAGCACCCCGGATACATCCGACGATCAGCACCCATTCCGGGAAGAGCGTGAAGTGTCATACCCAATTCAAAAGGGAGCGCGAGTATTGACCAACGAAGAGCAGGAATGCCAGCAAGCCATGGCTCGAGTGAGCAGGTCGTCCGGACCTTTGACTTGCCGCCACCCTATGTTGCGGCTGCCTGCCCCTTCTTCCTCGAAAGAAGAAGCCGTTCTGCAAGATCCGAAATCACCCACTCTTCCGCGATCAACCCGTCGTGGAATCGACTGGTCACAACGTCCCGCCAGATGACTTCCCGACCCGAGGCCGGAAACCCCTTGAAAGCCCCTTCCTGTTTTCCCCTGAGGATCCGCTGCCATGCGACACGATCCGTTCCTTCCACAAGGATCTCCACCTGCACCCGAATGGTTGGAAATGCACGATGATACATCTCCAGAAATGCCCGGATCTGTTGATGCCCACCGACCATGTCCTGGTCCGTAAGGTGGGCGACATAATCGGGCGAAAAGAACCTGGGAACTGCATCGTAGTTCCCGTTCACAATCAGCTCCTGATTGGCTGCCCTGATCTTCGATACCAATGATTCCATGACATTGATCGTGCCCAATACCCCGGCCAATCACCACTCCCAGAGGCTGCCAGCTACAACGATTCTCGGGAATATTTTGGAGTGCGGTGGTCCCCACCGCTTTCACCCCGCTCGGGCCGGACACGTCCCAAGCCGAGCTCAACTCCCAAGCACGCCCCATCGATCCAAAGCGCCGCGGAGCGGCGCACTCCAGACGCGCGCAAACCACCGGCTGCCGTAGGCCAAAACACCCCTTTAGACCCGTGGCTCATGACCCTTTGGCGACCAGATCCACCTGCCCGTGCGAGCCCCGACCGCCAATCCAATGCCGCCAAACAGGCAACCTACTGCACCAAGCCATGCCTCCCATGGCACACCCCCACTGAAAGACTCGAACAATGCCGCCGGCAAACCGACCAACAGGAGGAATGCGGCAATGATCCCTGCCAGGATCCGGAATACCAATCGAGTCCCGCCTGCGTGCGATGATGATGAATCCGTCATACTCAAAGCATGCCTATGTCCAGGTCACAGCGCCAGCAACCGCCTCCTGCGGCCATTGCCGCTGCTATAATTGACCAAGACTGCTTGGTTCCAAAGCCGGTCCATCAACCCTCCTGACGCAAGCTTCACAGCATCCTTCTGGGCCTGCCTCGTGTAGACCAAAGTCCAGTTCACCAGGTCAGAGAGGTGGAACAGTCCTTCGGCATGGTCTGAAGTCCCGCTTTGATGGACTCACGCATCGCTGAAACTGACAGCAGGAACAGTGTTTCCTGAATCGAACTCCAATCCTCCTCCGAAACCAGAATTGCATTCGCCCGTTTGCCAGTGATCTGGATGGGGACATGCGAGCTTGCAGCCTCGTCAATCAGGGCATAGAGCCTGGCGCGAGCCTTGGAGCCTTGGTGGCAGGAATCGTAACCATTGTTGCGATAGCGTACGTAAATACGTCCGTGGGTCGACTCCAATTCTGACCGTCAATCAGGCTTAGAGCTCGTCAGGCCCGGGAATGCGCCTGTCCCCTGACTTCCCCAGTCCCCTGATCCAAAACTTAGCGAAGGCGTCGAAGCACGAGCCAAAGGACAAAGGTGGACAACAGGGCGAGAATCGCGTGGGTGGAACGCTGGGATGAGACCCGAACAACTGCGGTTTGGGCTGCGGACTGGATACTATCAGGTTCGACCAGTCCTGCCTCCGGCTGCTGGGGAGTGAGCACCGAAATACTGGGAGTCGTTTGAGTCGGGGGGCTGTTTGACGACTTTGATTGCTCTGCTTCCCACCGCTCAAATGCTCTTCGTCCGGCTTCCTTGATAACGCCCCGTGTTTCGGGTGACAACTCGCTCTCGGGACCAGGCAGCGGCCTCGGTGGCATCGATTTCTCCAAAACATGCTGATCGTAGGATGCCTGCAAGTAGGATAAGGGCCGCTTTTTGCCAGCCTTGTATGGCTCATCCAATACCCGAAACTTCATACCCGGAAAGTCTGCCCGCTGCGGGAGCCCCGTCATAAGAGTGGAGAAAAAGATACAATGGGGAGCAACCACATACTCTCCGGGCTCTGCGATATCCGCCAATTCTGTTATATCAGCGTGGATCACGCGAATCCTGCCTGGGTGCAAATACTTTGCGCCACACGCATCCAAAGAGACTCCGTATTCTTCTGCAAACCATTTTCCCATTGGGGTCAGGGAAACCTGTTCTCCAAAAATGGTCAATACGTCCAGCTTCAGAAAGGCTATCGGATGAATCTTGGGGAGTTGGACCCCGCGATGAGAGTCGTTGAGGAGATAGATGAACAGATCAAGCGGTTCCCCACGCCTGACCTCAAATTTGCTGATGGCGAGCCGCACCGTGAGGTGTTCTGAAGTGCCATCGATGGCTACTGGCCATAGATTGGTTGCGAGCGAGTCGAAGTCCATCTGACCAGACTCGGCACGGGACAGGGGGTGAACGGATTCAAAGACGAACTGACCTCGTAGTGAGAGCGTGGAGAACAGGCAGCAGAAGCCCAGGATTGCTCCGGTCGCAAAGCGGAACATCTGGGTTNNACGTCGGAATCGGTAGCAAAGAAGTTTTCAGGCCCAACGGGGTCGCAGGGGTGCTCAGCAGCTCTGATGGCTTCGTTTTTCAGGACTTTATGGTTATCGACGGGAACAAGCATGCGAGAAAGTGAGCCTCGGCCCGGGTCGACCCGCAGGCCTCCGTTTGTCTGCCACAGTCCAACCTAATGGGGCTGGGATTGCCACAGCTAAGCGCGCAGTAGCCAATGGCAATCCGAGGCAGACACACAACACGACCATGGGCTCTCCCATCGGGCGTTGGTTTACTCAAAACCCAAGAGCCGACTTCCTTCTCGCACCCCGCCTGATGCTNNAGCTTCGCCAGCGGAACCAGTTGTCTCGGCAGATGCGTGACAAAGGTCGGCTGGATCAGGGTCGGTTCCACCAACTTCTCGAACACCGCACCCGTCACCTCGAAATCCTCATAACCAGCCGCGATTCCCCACACCCGATGTCGGGGTTGAACCTGTTCATGAACGGATTGATGCCCCCCTTCACGCAGCGCCGCCAGCTTGGCCCGGCGCTGTTCAATCAGCGGATTCGTGTCGTCCACAACGAGCCGCGGATGAAACCACGCAACCCCCGGTCGCCCAACGACGCGCCCATCCCCGAACAGCAAACCCAGGAGTCATTCAGGCTCAGTCACCCGATCCCGCACCCGCCTGTACCCGGTAGAATTCATCCCCCGATTCAGAGGGCTCGATCGTGAGGGGACTCGTCGCGTCCGGCACATCCTGGAAGAACCCATCCGGTCGGGTCGCCCGCTGCAACCGCCCACCGCCCACCCACGAGATCACCAGGCCCGAAACCTCGCGCACAATCCGCAGCACCGGCCTCGTGTCCACATTGAAAACCCGGACTGCCCGGTTGTCCGGCGGAAATGCATCCAACGGCCCACCACCCACCCATCCGTGCGCCTCCACCTCCAGGTTCACCGATTCCGGTGATGCGGGATCCGTGGAGGTCGGCGTAACGATCAGGTCCAATTCCAGTGATTCTCCCGCCGCCAGACCGTCCCTGAGTCTCACCACACGCGGCTGGCTCCCCGTTCCGGAATCCTCCGTGACCTCTGTCAAAACCTCATCAATCCGGCCCCGCGCGATCTCGACCGTGACCCGCACGTCGTCCACGGATTCGCCCCGATTCGACACGATCAACCGGATCAACTCGCGTCCGGCAATGGAGATCACGCCCGTTTCGTCGACCCCATCGAACTTCACCCACAGATCGGGCAGATCTTCCCGCAAGACCAATGGCGCCAGTGCCGAATTGTTCTCCGGGTTCACATCACCCACCGCCATCACCTCGGCATTCACCGATGCCGATTCGACCAACTGCGAGGTCGTCAATGGCACCTGGAAACAGATCCGGTCGCCCGGAACGAACACCGGCCGCACCTCGGACAAATCAGCCTCGAACATCGACGGTCCGACTTCGACCAGGGTCACCCCGGTGGGATCCTCAAACGCCCGCACCTGCATCCCGGCCAGGGTCAGGCGCACCTTCACCCCGCTAATTTCACCCGTCCCCACATGGTTCACGCAAACCTGGGCGGTCAGCGGGCGATCCGTTCCATAGGGCGATGCCGGGAGGGTGATGGTCACGGTGAGATCCGGCCGCGGAGCCAACACTTCCAGTTCATCGGCCACCCCGTTGTCCGACGGCATCAGATCGCCTTCGACCGGCACCGCTTCCGCCCGCAGATCCACCGAAGGCGGCGTGCGCGTCAGGGCCGATGGCCGACTCAGGAGGCTCACCACCAGTTCAACGCCTTCGCCCGGTTCGAGCGTCACCGGCAGGGTCAGCGATCTCACGTTCGGACCCTCCACCGTCAACTGGAATGGATCCCCGTCCGAGTCGCGCACTCCCAGGATCGTGGCGTGTTCGGAGGTCAATCGGACCAACGACCGCACCGCATTGGCCGTCGCGGTTCCCTTGTTCTCAACAAACACCACCACCTGCTCCTCCACCGCCGGCCTCAAGGGTGCCCGCGGATCAATTGAAGTCACCAAGTCGGGTTGGGATACGGCCTCGACCACCGCCAACTCCAACTCCGCAAAATTGTCCCCGGGATCGGTGTCGGTCTCCTCCACATTCAACAACAGGGCCACAAATCGCGCCTCGGATCCGACCCCTCCCTCCGGCACCAGATAGTTCACCTGGATTCGCACCGCCTCGCCGGGGCCCAATTCCGATATCGTCACGCCAAACTCCGTCGGGGTCCGATTGCTGGTCTCAACCGAAGGCGATTCCGATGTCGCATCCACGAAACTTGGCCACCCGGTGACCTCTCCC
>DITU01000002.1 GCA_002422905.1 Verrucomicrobia bacterium UBA6176 | reverse complement strand
TCGTCAGTCCCGATGCCGAGGTGCTTACCCTGACCCCCATCTGTCCACATACCCTGTCCATCCGACCGGTGGTGGTGTCGCTCGCCTCCACGGTTCTGGTGAGGCTCCTGAGCTCGCCGCTGATCGCCAGTCTCGCATCGGACGGACAACAGCAGACCGAACTTTCCCGGGGCGATTCCGTCCTGATCCGGCGCGCTCCGACCTCGGTGCGACTGCTTCGACCGGAAGGCGCGAGCTTTTTCTCCACCCTTCGACAGAAATTTGGTTGGAGTGGCGGGCGGGTGTGAGCTTGTAACATGAGCGGTTTCCGGGAACAGGTAGGCAAGGGGTGCACGGTGTCCGTACCCAGCCCCAGACCTCCGCTCTAACGAACATGGTGCGCCTCAAAGAAATTGCCGCAGCCGCCGGCGTCTCCGTCATGACCGTCTCCAAGGCGTTGCGGGACAAACCCGACCTCTCCGTCGCCACCAAGGCCCGGATCCGCACCCTTGCCGAGGAAATGGGCTATGTCCCCGACCTTTCCGCCTCCGGCCTGAGAAACCGCACCTCCCGCCTCTTCGGGCTCATCATCCCCGCCACCACCGACCCCATCTATGCCCGGGTCCAGATGGCCATCGAACAGAATGCCCAGGAACTCGGCTACGACCTCCTCTTTGCCCAATCCCTCGGCAAACCCGAACGCGAGGAGGCCGCCCTCAAACGGTTCCTTGCCCGCCGCGTCGACGGCATCTTCGTCTCTCCCGTCTATCGCCGCCCCGGGCCTTCCCACTTCTTCACCGAACTCCGCCGGCGCAACCTCCCCACCGTCATCCTCGGCCACAAGGCCCCTTTCTGCGAGGAGTTCGCCAACGTCGAGACCGACGACGTCTCCGCCGCAGAAACCGCCACCCGCCACCTCATCGAACTCGGCCACCAACGCATCGCCTTCTTCGCCGGACCCAGCGCTTCGCCCTGGGCCCAGGAACGCCTCGCCGGTTATCGGCGCGCCCTCCGCGAATCCGGCCTCGCCGATTCCGACAGCCTGATCTTCAACGCCGGGGCCACCGTCGAGGAAGGCGCCGCCGCCGCCCTCCAGTTCATCAGCGAACAACCCGCCGCCACCGCCATCCAGGCCGTCAATGACCTCGTCGCCATCGGCGCCTCCAATACCCTCCTCAACCAGGGACTCCGCATTCCCCAGGACCTCGCCGTCGTCGGCTTCGGCAACATCCTCACCTCCGAATTCTTCCGCGTTCCCCTCACCACCGTCCGCCAACCCAAACTCAGGCTCGGCGCCGTCGCCGTCGATCTCATGCTCAATCTCCTCCGCGGCGAACCCGTCGCCACCCGTCGCCTCGCCGCCGAACTGATCGTCCGCACCTCCTCCGGAACCCTACGTAATCCAGTCCTGTAGGGATAATTTGGACAGGCCGAAACGGAATGTGAATTGCATCACATCCCCCCTCCTGGGGCATCCTCTCCACGTCCATCACTGCCAAGGAAGTGGTGCTATGGGTGAACGCGGTCTCCGCGATGTGGGCCCACCGGGGTGTGCAATCCCGGTGGGCCCCAGCATTTCCGGTTACCCCTCCAAGCCAGTCGGGCAGGCCGCCCCCTTCCCTCCCCTTTTCATATCCCTCGTCCAAGAGCCGTCCTTTTCCACGGACCCAGCTCCGCCTAACCTTTCCGCATGGTTGTATCCAAACCCTTCCGTGCAGCACTGGCCTCGCTCTCTTCCCTCTTCCTCCTCACCCCTCTCCTCGCCCAGGACCCGTTCCGCGTCGTCACCTACAACGTCGAGAACTACCTCGTCCGACCCTCCGGCACCCGCGTCATCAAACCGGTCGAAAGCCGCGCCAAGGTTGTCGAAGGCCTGCTCCAGCTGAAACCCGATGTCCTCGCCCTCCAGGAGATCGGCGATCGCAATGCCCTGACCGACCTGCAGACCCGACTCAAGCAGGCAGGCCTTGATCTTCCCCATGCCGAACATGTGCGCGGCTATGACACCAACATCTTCGTGGCCATCCTTTCCCGGCACCCGATCGTTCGGCGGCAGCCCCACACCAACGCCAGTTTCCTGCTCAATGGCCGACGTTTCCGCACCTCCCGCGGCATTGCCGAAGTCGAGATCGAGGTGCGTCCCGGCTATCGCTTCACTCTCTTCACCACCCATCTCAAGTCGAAGCGCACCTCGACTGTCGCGGACGAATCCGACATCCGCCTCCAGGAAGCCCAGATCCTCCGCGAGAAGATCGATGCCGTCCTCCAGCGCAATCCCGACGCCAACATTGTGGTCTGCGGCGACTTCAACGACACCCACGACACCCCGTCCCTCCGCGCCATCACCGGCCGGGGTGTGAGGGGCCTGATCGATTCCCGACCTGCCGAACGGAATGGCGACTCCGCACCCGCAAACAATCCGAAATGGGAACCGCGCCGGGTCACCTGGACCCATCACTTCGGCAAGGAAGATTCCTACAGCCGCATCGATTACATCCTGCTCAGCCGTGGCATGGCCCGGGAATGGGAGCGTCCGGGAACCTATGTGTTGACCCTGCCCGACTGGGGTGTGGCCAGCGATCACCGGCCCTTGGTGGCCGAATTCATACCCCGGGACCGGTGAAAGGCCGATCAAAGCGGCACGGCGCGCTGAATACCGCTGTAACCTGAATGCCACCTTCCGTATCCTTGTGGCGTTGCCCGGGGCAACGTTCCTTCGGGGATTGGAACCGGACAGCACGGCCTCCCTGCGGGGTTTGTCCGGAGTCATCGACGTTTCATGAACAAGAACGAATCCCTGCTCGAATTCTTCTCCGCCCAGAGCGCCGAGATCCATTACGGGCTGTTCCTTCTCAATTTCCTCCTCGCGGCCCTGCTCGCCCACCTGCTCAGCCGGGTCTACAGCCGGTTCGGACACGCCCTCTCCAATCGCGACCTCTTCGGGCGCAACTTCGTGGTGCTCTCCATGACCACGATGCTGATCATCACCATCGTCAAATCTTCCCTCGCCCTTTCCCTCGGCCTGGTCGGTGCCCTCTCCATCATCCGGTTCCGCGCCGCCATCAAGGAACCCGAGGAACTCGGCTACCTCTTCATCTGCATCGCCATCGGGCTCGGACTCGGTGCCAACCAAACCGTCATCACCCTCATCGCCTTCACCATCCTCGCCGCCATCCTCGCCATCGGCCATTTCGTCCGCGGCCGCGAACCCGGCCCCAACCTCTACGTCACCCTGTCCTCGCCGCGCTCCGGTTCAGTCGGCCTCACCGAACTCGTCGCGGGTCTCCGGAAACACGCCAGCTCGGTCAAACTCAGGCGCTTCGATGAATCCGATGACCAGCTCGAAGCCTCCTTCCAGGTCTCCTTCGACGACGTCGCCCGGGTCGAATCCTGTCTCCAATACTTCAGGTCCACCCACGCCCAGACCCGCGTCCGCCTCCTGGACGATCGCGGCATCGGCAACTGATCCCGGCCCATGCCATGAGTGAAGCGGGCGACATCGGATACCGTTTCGAGCGCAAGTATCACATCCAGGAAGTGCCCACCTGGGAGGTGGAACATTGGGTCCGCCGTTCACCCGCCCTCTTCACCGAGGTTTTCGCACCCCGCCACGTCAACAACATCTACCTCGATTCCCCCCAGCTCGGCGCGTACTTCGAGAACCTCCAGGGCATCGCCGACCGCACCAAGCTCCGCATCCGCTGGTACGGCCCCCTGCTCGGGCCCCTCCGCAAACCCATCCTCGAATTCAAGATCAAGCGCGGCATGGTCGGTACCAAGGAGTTCTTCCCCCTCCTGCCCTTCAGCCTCGAACCCGGGTTTGGCATCCACACCCTCCACGCCGCCTTCAACCAATCCGATCTCCCTCCGTCACTCCGACTCGAACTCACCGCCGTCGAACCCACCCTCATCAACCGGTATCACCGCAAGTACTTCGTCTCCGCCGACGGCCATTACCGCATCACTATCGATTCCCACCTCGAATTCTATCGGGTTCACCGGCACCACAACCAGTTCCTCGCCCGCGCCACCCTCCCCGACAGCACCGTCATGGAACTCAAGTACGCCGGTGAAATCGACCGGATCGACGACCGCATCACCAACTTCTTCCCGTTCCGCGTCACCCGCATGTCCAAGTACGTCACCGGCGTCGAAGGAGTCGAGGGATGAAGCGTCCCGGTCACCCGACCCACATCCCCGCCAACCCGTCCTTCCGGATCTCTCCCACCCAGTTCGGATGGATCCTCGCCCTCGCCCTCATCGGGCTGCTCGCACTCTTCAGAAACGATCTCGTCCGCTCCATCCGAAGTCCGGAACTGGTCCTGTCCGAAGTCATGTCGGTCGATCATTCCACCTTGGCCGATGCCGACGGCGATTTCCCCGGCTGGATCGAGATCCACAATCCCCTCGCCCACACCCAGAACCTCGGCGGATGGCATCTCACCGACAATTATCGGCGGCCGAAGAAATGGACGTTTCCCACCCGGGAAATTCCACCCGGAGGCTTTGTCGTGGTCTTCACTTCCGGAAAGGACCGGGTCGATCCCTCCGGTGAACTCCACACCAATTTCCGATTGAGTCGGAAGGGCGAGTACCTCGCGCTGTTGCATCCGGATGGCCGGACGGTGGTCGATGAATACCTGCCCAAGTATCCACCCATGGATCCCGATGTTTCCTTCGGATTGCGCCCGCGGTTCTTCGAGAAAGGAGAAGTCGCCCAGGCGGGTCGCAGTCTCCGCAAACACGCCTTCTTCAGCCAGGCCACCCCCGGTCAAACCAACCAGACCGAGATGATCGGCCACGTGGCTGCCGTCCGGACCAGTCATCAGCGGGGGGTTCATCGCGATCCCTTCCTCCTGACCCTTTCCACGGCGACACCCGACGCCGCCATCTGGTTCACCACCAATGGATCGGTTCCGCGACCCGGCTCCGGCTTCAAATACTCAGAACCCGTCCCGATCCGGACCACCTCCACCCTGCGCGTGGCCGCCTTCAAGCCCGACTTCCGTTCCACTGCTCCGGTCACCTTCACCTACCTTTTTCCCGATCACATCGCCCAGCAAAACGGCGCCGGGTTGCCCGGCCATTGGGGCATCCGCAACGACGCCTCCGTTCCCGCCGATTACGAAATCGATCCCGACATCGTCTCTTCCCCCACCTATCGCGACCGCTTTCTCCCAGCCATCGCCGCACTTCCCTCCCTCTCCCTTGTGCTCGATCCAGGAGATCTCCTCGATCCCACCCGCGGCATCTATTCCAACCCGATGGAAAACGGTGCGGAATGGGAACGGCCCGCCAGCCTCGAACTGCTGCCCCAGGCCAACCAACGCGGTTTCCTCGTGCCCTGCGGTGTCCGCGTCCAGGGAGGCTGGAGCCGGCGCCCCGAAGAAAGTCCCAAGCATTCGTTCCGCATCGAATTCCGTCCCCGCTACGGCAGTTCGCATCTCAACCAACCCCTCTTCGGTCCGGATGGCCCCAGCCAGATACGAACCCTCATCCTCCGCGCCGGTTGCAACAACAGTTGGCTTCACTGGAGCGCGACTGAACGTCGCCAGGGCGATCTCCTCCGGGATTCCTTCATGCGCGATTCCTTCCGGGACGTCGGTCAACTGTCCTCCCGCGGCCAATTCTTCCACCTCTATATCAACGGACTCTACTGGGGCATCTACAACGCCAGCGAACGCCCCGATGAATCCTTCCTCTCGGAACATCTCGGCGGCGTTCCCGAAGACTACGAAAGCCGCAATGCCGGCAAGATCCTCTCCGGCTCCGATGTCGTCTGGAAACGCCTTTTCGCCCTCGCCAATGCCGGCGTCGCAGACCCCGTCGCCTACGACGAAATCACCCGGCTCGTCGACATCGACAACTTCTGCGCCTTCATGCTCGTCCAGATCTATGGCGGCACCTCCGATTGGGATGCCGAATCCAATTGGTACGCCGGCCGCCCCGTCCATCCCCAGGGCCGCTACCGGTTCTTCATCTGGGACAGCGAACGCAGCCTCGAAGCCGTCGACGCCAACATCCTCGCCGCCGACGATGACCTGAGTCCCACCCGGCTGTTCCAGGCGCTCCGACGCAATCCCACCTTTCGAACCACCTTCGCCCGGACTGCCCATCGGCATCTGGATGCCGGTGGCGCGCTTTCCCCCGAAGCGACCGCCCGGCGCTATGCTCGCCTCGCCGATGTACTCCGCCCCGCCATGGTCGCCGAATCCGCGCGCTGGGGAGATTATCGGCGCGATGTGCATCCGTATCGCGAAGGACCCTATGAACTCTATACCGTCGATGATCATTGGGAACCCGAGGTGAAGCGCCTTCTCCAGCACTATTTCCCCGCCCGCACCCAGGAAGTCATCCGGCAATTGACCGAAGCCGGTCTCTATTGAGCGTCCCCGCCTCGGCCGTGCCTCGCGGCCAAGCAACTCTTTCCATCGGCGATCTCCGCGCCATTTGCGGATAACCCGAATCCAATTATCAGGTTCCCCGTTTCTTCGTGCCCTCGTGGCTTCGTGTGAGATTCCCCGTAGCCCCGTGATCGGTGGAACGATTCACCACAGAGGACACAGAGTGGGACGGCGGAATCGGTGGACCATCCATCCCGCTTTCCATGCTTCATGGTATTTCCATCTGCGGAATCTGCGGAATCTGCGGCCAAACCAACTCCAGTCGTCAGTCTCCACATCGTCGCCCCGGAATCGACACCACATCCCTACAACGCCGGACTGGCGAAAATCCCGATTTGCCGGAATGGTTCCAACAACCAGTTCGCGCCATGTATTTAAGGTTCACCAAGTCCGCCCCAGGCACCTTCCAGATCGCCACGCTGTTCCTTGCCCTGCTTTCCATCCTGTCCACCGCCCACTCGGCCCAGCGTCCCGTCCCCAATTTCGCGCTGCTCGATCTCCACGGCCGCCATGTGGAACTTGAACGCGCCCAGGGCAAGGCCGTCGTCCTGTTCTTTACCGGGGTCGGTTGCCCCATCGCACGCAAGAGCACCCCGAAACTTCACGCCCTCTCCGACCAGTTCCGTTCCAAGGGCGTCCAGTTCTGGATCATCAATACCTATCCCGAAGACACCCTCCGCGACGTTCACAACGAAGTCATGGACCTGGGTCTCCGCGAATTCACCTACCTGCGTGATCCCCGCCAACTCGTCGCCCTTTCCCTCGGCATCGAACGTACCGCAGAAGTCGTCGTCATCGGACTCGATGACCATCGCGTCGTCTATCAGGGCGCCATCGATGATCAGTTCTCTGAAGGCACCGAACTCGCCCAACCCCGGACCCGCCACCTCGAAAGCGCCCTCGACCAATTCCTCGCCGGCCAACCCGTCACCACCCAGCGCACCCCCGCCCGCGGTTGTCGCCTCACCTTCTCCACCGCCGCCGAGGCCGCCACTCCACCGGACTATTCCAGCACCATCGCTCCCATCCTCCTCCGCAACTGCGTCGATTGCCATCGCGACGGCGGCATCGGTCCCTGGCCCATGGACAGCCATGGCAAGGTCCGCAACTACGCCCGGATGATCGAGGAAGTCCTCCTGTCGCGTCGCATGCCGCCTTATGACGCCGATCCCAATGTCGGTCGTTTCGCCAATGCCCATCGGTTGAATCGGGATGACAGCCAGGCGCTGCTCCGCTGGATCGCATCAGGTTCGTCTCGCGGTGAGGGAACCGATCTTCTCGCCGCACCGCTTCCGCCCCGACCGGAATGGGCATTGGGAAAACCCGATCTGCTCACCCGCCTACCCCAACCCGAAGAGATCCCGGCCACCGGCATTCTCGAATATCGGAAGATCCCGGTGCCCAATCCCGCCACCAACGAGATCTGGATCTCTGGCGTCGACATCCGCCCCGGCAACCAACGCGTCGTCCATCACGCCATCCTCTATGCCCAATGGCCCGATTGCCCGGATGACGGCACCGGCAACGGAGTCCATGTCTTTGGTTGGGCTCCCGGTGCCACCCCGTCCACCTATCCCAACGGTGTCGGCAAACGCATTCCTGCCGGCGCCACCTTCCTGCTGGAGATGCATTACACCACCAGCGGTTCTCCCCAGACCGACCAGACCGAAGTCGCCCTCTACCTCCGCGACGGGCCCCAACCCCGCAATGCCGAGACCCGTCAGGCCGTCGACTTCCGCCTGAACATTCCACCGGGCGATCCCGAGGCCCAGCACTATGCCACCTACGCATTCCAGCGTCCCGCCACCCTTTACAGCCTGTCCCCCCACATGCATGTCCGGGGCAAATGGATGAAATATGAAATCCTCTTTCCCGACGGTCGACGCCAGGCCCTGCTGCATGTGCCGCGCTACGACTTCAAATGGCAGATGACCTATCAGCTCGCCGAACCCCTCCGCGTTCCCGCCGGCGCCTGGCTCCTCGTCACCGGCGCCTTCGACAATTCCTCGGCCAACCCCGCCAACCCCGATCCCACCCGGACAGTCACCTTCGGGCTCCAGTCCTGGGATGAAATGTTCATCGGCTTCTTCGACGCCGCAGATGAAGGCTGATCCGACGGCGGAGGGTAGTGGTGGGAAGTGGATGAGCCGCCGATTCCGCAGATTCCGCCGATGTTAAACGGGAAGGGATTTGTCTTTGGCGGCACTCTCAGGGTTCCAAGGAGCATCCGCACCAGGGAGCGAAGAGCCGGCCCAGCAGATTCTTTCGCAGTACGAAGAGTGGTGAGAGGCATCCAGCGGTGCGGGATAGCCAGAGAAGGACGAAGGCTTTGCGGGAGGAAGATCCAACTGGGACGACCGTTCCCGTTGCAGGGATACGGCTGCGGCAGTGCCTGACACTGACTGGGCGACCGCCGGATTCCCGGCCGGGCGACGCTTGGGTCGCCCAGCCGGTTTGACTTCAACCAGCCTTAGGCAGCTGAACCGGTCGACGCCGCCCAGCCCCATCGGCCGCCGCCCAGACGCCGGATGCTGGGGATTCCCTTGCCCGTGGTGGAGAACCACGTGTGCACATGCCCGGCAGGCTTGCCCAGCTTGGCCGCGATATCCTTGACCGAAATGCCCTCGCTGCCAGCGCCTTCCAGCAGGCCGATGATCGCATCGCGCACTGCGCCCCGGCGGGGGCTGCCGCCTGAAACCTCAGCCGACTTGGCCTTCTTGCTGGTGCCGGGCGGGCGACCCAGACGCTTCTTGGCCACAGGTGCAGCCGCCGCACCGCCACCTCCCTGAAGCTCATGATCAATGGCTGCGATCTGGGCCATCAATTCCTCCTTGCGCTGGAGGAGCTTGAGGATGCGTGAAAACTCGGACGCCGATATCTTGGTTAGATCCATCGGCAGTACGCTATCTGGCTTAGCCATCGCTTGGCAATCCCTAGCTAAGCAGAAGCTGAAATGTCCCTCAGATCCGCGCGCACGGTCTGGTAGCTGACTTCATACCTCATTGCCGCCGGTTCCGGCTCAACCCCATGCGCGGTGCAATACTGCCCGTAAACCTCTGGCCACCAGTTCACATGCCCGGTCAATCCCATCCGTTTCCACTCCTCCCAACCCATCAACACCTTGCTCCAGCATCGATCCCCATAAGCCACCGCCTCGTGCGCCCCCGGCATATCCGACACATACCAGTCCCGTCCCACCCGCGCATGCAGCACCTCGTCGGCCCAGTCGAAATCCTGGAAGGTCGATGCCAATGGATTCCCCGCTGAAATGGCCACCTCCCACTCATGCCGTTTCCCCGTCCTTGGCATCAACCCCTGTTCAATGAAGTACAACACCGCATGCCGTTCCTTCGGTGTCAGTTGGGTGTTCAATCCCAGCGACCACGTGAAATTCACCCGCACCGCCTTCGCCCAATCCACCCCCGCCGATACAAACCCGACTTCCCCCATCATCGCGTGCCGCGCCTCATCCCAAAGCTGGCGGGTCATGTCCCGATAATAGCCCCAAGGCTTGTTGTCCGTCTCCGACACAATGCTGGACATCATCTCCGGCACATCGATCTCGCGGAGACGCTTGTAATACATCATCAGGACTTTGCCCTCCGCCGGCATGGCCGGGTCATAAAGGAACACCTCCGCGTTCACTCCCATGTTGTAGGGATCCGCAAACCGTCCGTCGCGCCGCGGCACTCCGTCATAACGCCACGCCTCCCCCGAATGCAGCCGCCCCGGCAAGTCTCCTCGCTTCTCCTCGCATCCATCCAATCCGCCCGACGCTGCCAATGCCCCTTCCAACACCCTTCTTCCCGGAGCGAACGCCTCCCTGTCTTCCGCTCTGACCAAGGACTGGATCGCGCGCCGTCCATAATCCAAAACCTCTTCCACCTCCACCAATGCCCACCGCAACAGGCGTCGCGTCGGTTGGTCCGCCAGCGGATGCGTCGCATCCCGATGCCGCTGCAGCGCCGCCTTCAATCCAGGCAATGCCACCTCGTAGATTCCCATCAGCAATCCCGCCGTCGTCGGTGCCTGGCGGATCTCATCGAACAACAGTTCCAATCCCGGCGCCGGCACCTTCTCCAATCCCAACGGTGGCTCCCGCATCTCGCCCACCCGCACCCGCAATGCCGTCACATGCTCCGCAGCCAGATAGGCATGATGACTGAACGCCATCTTCAACTCATACACCGGTTCACTGGCAATCCGTGACACCCAGATCCCGTGCAATCGTCGGAATGCATAGTGCGCCACCTTCAGTCTCCGCACCGATTCCTCCACCGACATCCCCGGCTCGATCGCGTCCACAAAATCCGCCAACCCCGCCAACGCCGGCAACCCGCGATGGGTCGCATACCCAAGCGCAAACGCCTTGCCCACCCTCATCCTGTCGTCCGATCCGTTCGTCATGGAATGACCGTTGTCTATGCGGGTTCGACTCCGACCCGCAATACCCGAATCCGAATTGCCCCCTGTCCGGATGACGACCACAACCCCAGGATACCGCACCACCCCACCCCCGCCGCTCGCATTGTCGAGATTGGCTCGCCCGGTGCTGTCACCGGATCACATGGTCCTCAGGTCACCCCCCATGAATGCTGCCCCGGCCCCTGCCTACGTTCCCAAGTCCGTCCCCCTCCGCTGGCTGGCGTGTCTCCTCGCCTTGCTCAACTTCGGCATCACCCTCGCCGCCGCCGAGTGTTCCCCTCCCCGCAGCACCCGCTACGACGGATCGGCCAATGCCCGGGTCGAATACAAGTTCAGCCCCGGCCACGACGAATCGGTCGCCATGACCCTCGAAGCCTGGGTCTATCGGGAGGACGCCACCCGCTGCGAAACCATCGTCTCCCACGATTACACCCAGTCCTGGTGGTTCGGCTTCTGTCCGCGCCTCCGGTTCTACCGAAGTGGCGGTGCATTTGCCGATGCCGACGCCGATGTGCCCTCGGGACAATGGACCCACGTGGCCGCCTCCTACGACGGCAAGTCCGTCACCTTCGTGATCAATGGGCAACCCGCCGGAACCAAGACCCTGTCCAATGCCGGTTCCGGTTTCTCCACTCCCGTCCTCCTCGGCGCAGATCCCGGTGGCTACAACCTTCTCGGATGGCTCGATGAAGTCCGACTCTGGTCCGTCGCCCGTTCCACCGCCGAGATTGAATCCGGCCGTTTCCTCGAACTGCGCAACACCGCCGGCCTGTCCGCCGTCTGGGATACCGGCGGCGGTCGCGAACTCGTCAGCAACACCTCCGTCACCCCCGGCACCGGGACCGGCCTCCAGGTTGCCGGCATCCTCCCCTTCATTCCCAACAGCCCCATTCCCGCCCATCCCATCCCGCTCGCGGGCTCATCAGCCCCCAGCGAGGGACCCACCCTTTCCGGGCACGTTTTCCAGGGCCAGACACCGGTGCCCAATGTCTTCCTCGCCCTCGAAGGTCCCGTCCGTCAGGTCACCCTCACCGATTCCTCCGGCCGCTACGCCTTCTCCTGTCTGCCGCCCGGTGATTACCGCGTCATCCCGTTCAAGGACGGACTCGATCTCTCACCTGCCATCGCAGAGGTCCTCAAGTTCGAATCCGACCGCACCTCCAGTTTCAACGCCACCCCTTCCCAGGCCCCGAAACCGTTGGTCTCCTCCGACAAACCCTCCGGGACACGCATCGAACTGGATCGCCGCGTCTACCCTCTCGAATCCCAGGTCCACGCCACCCTCACCCTCGGCCATGACACCGACGCCACCGAACTCCATGCCCTCATCGCTTCCACCATTACGGGCGATGTCGAGTTGCTGGTGCTGAAGAACGAACCCGCCACTCCCCGCGTCTTCCGCACCCAGGGCGGCCTGACCCTCACCCCGGATGTCTTCGCACCCCACGATGCCCAACTCGGGGTCAAGCCCGGTGACCGGATCGCCGTCCTCCATTACCTCACCGTCAACGGATCCCCGGGCGATTCGGACGAACAGGCCGTGGGCGACTTCGCCCTGATCCGTAATCCCGACTTCAACGGCTCACCCGTTGTCATCGAAGCCGGCATCGCGGCCAGTTCGGACGAACTCCAACCGCCGCCCGGCGGCAAGCCCTTGGGAACGCTGCTCGCCCGCAACGGTTGGCCCCTCCAGATCCCCGTCAATGAAGTGGTCTTCTTCCCCCGGGACGCCGACGATCTCAAACGGTTCATCGACGCCACCAAAGGGTCGGTGAAAGCCGTCCAAGGCGATCTGCAGGCTGGGGAAAGCCTCTCCTACCTGGTCCAATGGACCCCGCCCAAGGCCGACCTCCCTTCCCTGCGTCAACTCCGCGATCTGCTCGATCAGAAGGACGAGGTGTTCGCCAGCAACTCCGAAACCCTCGATCTCCTCTCCGGCATTCTTGAACTCCGTCTCCGCGGTTTCATCGTCGCCTCCAATCCCCGCCTCCAGTTCCACGATCTCCCCGGCCTGCTCCCTTCCGAGGCCGGTGCCGACGATTCCCGTTCCCGCACCTTCCTCAATGAAGGCCCCCTCAATGTCCCCCAACTCTGGGCCTTCCTCGCCCTCTGGGATCGCGATGAAGTCCGCATTCCGGCCGCCATCCTCGACGTCGGATTCGCCCCCAGCCCGGATCTCCGGACACCATTGATCGAGTGCGACATGGAAGCGGTCGGCCCCGGTGGAATGCTGTGTGGTCCGGGTCGTGCCTTCGGATTCCAGCGCGTCGGCAACAGCCTCTTCGGAAGCCGCACCTGGCACGGCACCGGCGTCGCCTCCACCCTCGGCGGTCGTCTCAACAACCGTTGGACGCCGTCCGATGGCCAGACCGGCGGACGCGCCGGTGTCGGTGGTCAGGTGGTTCAACCACTGCTCTATCAGTACGGCCTCGGCTCCTACGTGTTCGAGTTCGGTGCCGGCATGCGCAAGGCCACCGTCGACGGCGCCAGTGTCATCAACATCAGCGGCGGTTATCCCTGTCGCATCGCCGATACCCTCGGCATCGGATTCAACATCTGCTCGCCCGGAGGTCGCGCCGCCCTGTGCGCCACCGCCACCGCCGTCCTCGCCACCGCCTCCGCCGCCATCTGCGCCACCGCCGGTCTCACCGCCGCCATCCCTTTCGTCGGCCCCATCATCGCCGTACCCCTCTTCATCGCCTGTGGCGTCGCCACCGCCGCCACCGTCGCCGGAAGTGCCGCCTGCTTCGCCACCCTGCTCCTCGGAGATCCCCGCGACCCCATGATCGAGGGCGTCCGCTTCGCCACCGATCGCGGCGTCCCCATCGTCGTCTCCGCCGGCAACCGTCTCACCTCCGATGTCCTCCCGCCCATCGTCCGTGACCTCATCGATTTCAACGAGGTGCGCATCGAGCAATGGCAGGTGTTCCCCGCCATGATCGAACCCTGCATCGTAGCCGGTGCCACCTCCGACAACTGGCCCTTCAACAACCTCCACTTCACCGGCAATCGGGTGAACATCTGGGCACCCATCCGCACCGCCTATTACCGGCCCGTTCCCGAGGATTCCCTCACCCCGCCCAACACCTGGATCCGCGAATTCATCGGCGGCACCAGCGCGGCCGCCCCTTACGCCGCCGGCACCATCGCCGCCATGCAGGCCGTCAATCCCTCCCTCAACCCGCGTACCCCGGGCCTCTCCGACGCCCAACGCCGCGCCATCCCCGCCCGCATCCGCGGCATCCTCACCAACAGTGCCTGGACCACCCCCGAACTTGCCGCCATGGCTCCCGCCGATCAGGTCGCCGCCGTCAATGCCGGCGCCGCCCAACGTCGGCATCTCATCAATCCCTTCCGCGCCGTCCAGACCGCCGCCGCCGGAATCATCCCCGACTTCGCCGCCCTCGGTTACGACACCCGCCTCAACTTCAATGAGGTCAACCCGGCCGAAGCCGCCGATGATCCTGCCAATGCCCGAACCCTACCCCTCGGCGTCCAACAGACTGCCACCCTCATCAACATCCTCGGCGAAGACGGCGCCCCGGATCGGCAGGATGTCGATTGGTGGCGCTTCGCCATCCCCGCAGGATCCGATCTCCGCATCGGTCGCGTCCTTCTCACCTACCCCCGCGGATTCGGTGACCTCACCATCGATGGCCTAAGCCTCGTCCGCACCGAAGTCCTCGGCGCAGAAACCCGCCTCACCTTCGACACCGCCGCCCTGTTCCCACTTTCGGACGTCCGCTTCGCCGTCCGCGGCGTCGGTCGCGCCGACAACGTCTACAAGCTCACCCTCGAAAGCCTCCGCCCAGGCGGTCTCGCTCCCATACCCGATCCCTTCGACCGCAACGATCTCGTCAATCCGGTCCGGCCCGACAACAACCTTCGCGCCCGCGCCGTTCCCCTCGGCACCACTCCGGATTTGGCCTGGCAAACCCAGAGCGATGATCTCCTCCACGAACGTCAGGAACTCGTCGTCAACAGCCTGAACTTCCACAACAGCGTCGATGTCGACTGGTTCCGCATCGACGCCTTGCCCGATCTCCAGGGCTGCCAACCCAGCTTCGAAATCCATTTCGATCGCGGAGTCCTTTGCACCGTCTTCGGTCGCACCCTCCGTTCGGAATCGGAAGTCATCGCCCGCTCCTCCGCTTCACCCGTCACCCTTCCCAAGGCCAATCAACCGGGCGTTCCCCTCTTTGTCCGATTCGAGAACACCCAGCCCAGCAGCCCTCTCCTCTACAAGGCACGCTTCGTCTACCGCGCCTTGCCTCCCGAGATCTGCGCCCTCGCCGACCGCGCCCGTGAACGCGGCGCTTCCCAGGGTCGCGACCTCTTCGGCAGCGGCTTCTTCCCCTTCCCCTGTCCAGCACCCGATTCCCTCATCATCAATCCCGGCGACTTCCTCCAGGTGCCCGGTCGCGAAAGCGATCCCTTCGGTCGCGTCATCAATCCCGAATGGAACCTCATCGAATGGCGCGGTGGCGGTGATTTCGCCGCCCGGATCCAGATCCCCGGCAATGCCTCCCTCCGCGTCCGCCTCCTCCAACTCGATGGCACACCCCTCGCCGAGATCGCCACACCCGATCTCGGCGATGCCAAGGCCGGTCCGCCCGACGATTTCTCAGGTGCCCGAACCTTGTTCCTCCGCCAACCCAGCCTGCCGCCGGGCACCTACATCCTTGAGTACAGCCAGGGCACCCTCGGTATCCTCATCGGACTCAACCTCCCCCGGAATGCCATCCGCGATGGATCCCCGGCTCTGGAAGATCTCGATGCGGGCCCGCTTCCAACCCCGCCACTGCTCGAAGCCTTCGCCTCCGCCGATCCCGCCAAGCCATTGCTCAACCTCCAATGGCCGGCATCTGAACGGTTCCCACGACTGGAACAGGCCTCGCTCATCGATCCCAAAGCCATCTGGTCGCGTGCGGCCATTCCTCTCCGATTCGAAAAGGAGTTCTTCTCCGGCTCGATCCCGACCGGCGACGACAACCGTTTCTTCCGGCTCATCGCCGATCCCGATGCCTGTTTCGATGCCGGAGCCTTCGACACGGGTTCCCATCCCAATCCCTGGGCCATCGGCGGATACGAATTCACCGCAGTCGGTGTTCCCGGCGGCGTGCTCTCGTCCGAAGTCCTCGTGCGCCTCCAGGACGGTATCCCCGGGATCGACGTGAATTCCTTCCTGACCGTGACTCTCCCCGAACCCGCCAACAGCGTTGAGATCGGGTTCGTTTCCCGATCCGGGCTTGTCACCCTCGCCGCCTACGACGCTTCCGGAACCCTCGTCGCCACCGAAACCGTCGCCGGCACCTCACCCACCACGCGCACCGTCACCCTGCGCTCCGCCGGCACCGACATCGTCTGGTTGGATGTCCATTCGCCCAACCTCCTCACCGTCGTCACCCACCTCTGCTCCCGCCATTTCCCGCTGCTGCCCGGCGGCGATCTCACCGACGACTGCCACGATTTCCGTCTGGATGCAGTCGGACCGGTGTCCAATCCGCTCGAACTGGGCGGCATCAAGCTCAGTTCCTGGCTCCGATCCGACAGCATCCCGCTGCCCGATCCCAATACCCGCATCGAAACCCTCTCCGGCGAGACCGGTTATCGCGTCGAATACCGAACCGAAATCGAACTCGGACGCCCCTGTGCCACCCTCCACATCGACTTCCTCCAACTCGCCGGTCAGGTGGACTTCGAGGCCTTCGATTCCGCCGGCACCTCCATCGACTGGCGTCGGTTCACCGGTGTCACCGGTGCGCCCCAGTCGGTTCACCTCGGTTCACCCGGCGCCGCCATCCAACGCATCGTGGTGCTTGCCCCCAACAACCGCACCGTCCTGCTCCGCATCTGTTGCGACGGCAGCGCTGCCTCCCCGAACAAGCCGGATTGCATCCCGTTCTCCATCGGCTCCGCGCCCCGGCCCAATCCCTGGCACATCGGCGGCCTCACCATCAGCCAACTCAATCCCGCCGGCGTCCCCACCCCGTCGGTGGCCATGGGCGAACGCGCCGGCGAAACCGGCATCGATCTCATCCCGGGCGAAACTTCCATCCTGCTGCCCATGGCCATGGACGAAGTCACATTGCGCGTCGCCTTCGAGGGCGACCGCATCGAGATCGAAGCCCAGGACGCCGGCTATCGCACCGTCGACCGCGCCAGCGTCGTCGGTCCCGGCCCCGTCATCTCCACTCCCACCCTCCACGGATCCGGCATCGTCCGGATCCTCATCAAACCCACCAACGCCAAAGGCATCCTGAGCGAAATCTGCCGCTGATCAGATCGCGGCGCACCCCCGGTCCAATCCCGCGGGTGCGCCGCTCCCAACCCCTTCCTCACCGTCCATCATCCCATTGAATCTCGTGCATACGCGCTGCGAATCCCAACGGGATTCCGGCCATGGCCCAGGGTCGCCGAGCTAGGGAGAACAATGGGGTCGCATCTAAATGTTCGACAATTGAGTCAAGCCAATCCCGGCATCCCATGCCTCACGCAAGGGTCTGCATGGGGCGTCACAAGGCACGACGTGGACCGAAAACCGGGACCTGTCCATTTGTTTAATATTTAGACGCGACTCCATTGCCCCCTCCATTACCCCCTCAGGCTGGCATCAGAGGGTTGGGCGGCATCATTGGAAAAGGCGGTAGTCGAAACTGAAGTCCGTGGGCTTCCCGGGCTTCACCTCCTTGAAATCAGGATGGCGGGAATTGAGCAGATAGTTGTGCTCCGCAGGGATGATGACGCTTGGAACGGCGAGGATGACCGAATCCCCTGAGGTCAGCCAGTGATCGCCGACGGCCTGCAAAGATGCTGGAGGAGGCTCCTGCTGCCAGTGCGTCGGCAGTGAGTTGGTAGGAAGGGCCTTCATCAGTCGCTCATCAAACTCAAAGGTGATGCACTTGTAGCGCTTCTTCAGGCTCGTGCGGTCTATGTGGACTCGGACCTCCAGAGCGGCCAACGAAAGGTGTTCGGCAGCATAGATCATGGGCATGCCCACGGAATTCCAGCGACCACCGAAGAGCCGGGCTCCCTCGCCATCAAAGGCGGTGGCGGCCAGTTCTTCAGGAACGATGCGCCATCCCGTGCGGATCATGAATAGACTCCGTATTGAATGCGGCCCAGGAGGTTCTCCACCTCGCGCGCCCCGATCTCCGTTCTTGCATACTCCAGCGGCACCGCGCCGCCGAGGCCGAACTGCGGTGCGTTGAGCCACTGCTTGGCATCCTCCAGGCTGCCAAAGACCTTCACCGCAAAGCCCAGGAGTCTGGCATACCTGACCACGCGATCCGACACGGCGGAATTCAGTCTGCTGGCCGCTCCTTTGCTCCGGTGGAAGGTGGCTTTGGAAATGCCCAGCATCGGGGCCAGCCTCTCGGACGGCATGGCGAGACTGGTCTGCAAAACCTGAAGTTCCCGGAATGGCAGGCCCACCTGAAGCAACTCAACAAGCTTCGAGGGCGAGAATTGGGTCGCCGTAGATGAAGCGACCGTTCCTTCAATACAGAACTTGACCACGCCCGCACCGGACAGTTTCGCGGTTGATGCGTGTTTGGATTTGCGGTCGATGACCGCTCGTGACGCGACAGCCTTCGATTTCGGCTTGGTAATCGTAGTTCCCATTTGAGACAATGCTTGGTCTCATTTGAGACGATCGTCAATCGGCGAGTTTTCCCCCCTCAGGATCCCAGCAACGAACGGAGGCTTCTCCTGACTTTCGTAGAACTCTGGAGCCATGCCGAGAGCGCATCCGGCAGCGCCGTGGTGGCTGTCTCAGCCGCAGCATCCGTTTGCGCCTGTGTTTCCCCGCCGACATACAACGGAAGGAGGCAACGGGGTCGGATGTGTCCATTTAACAATTGTTCGAGCAGGGCCGCGACGTAGGCCTGCATCTCCGGGCCTTTCGGTGCCCGCTTCCAGAACCTGCGGATGCCTTGCGCCGCCCCGGCGTAGCTGACTCCCGGCCATCAGGACAAACGCAGGAAGCTCGGGCGAGAAGCGCTCGGGCAGTTCCGACAACAGCCCAAGGAACCGGCGCCGATCGACGTCGTCGCGGAACAAGAGATCACCCCCATTCGCACGGCTCATGACGTGGTGCCACGCCCCGGCCCTATCGATCCGCTCTTACCCCATTGCCCCTCTCCGTATTGGCTACGGGCGGGGAATGTCGGAGTCCGGTCCCGCCGGCCCAACGGGCCGGAAGACCACAGCCCGGGGCTGAGGGAGTTCGACGACCGATGCCCCGGGGGATGCGTTGGGAAATCCCATGCGCCCTGAAGGGGCGCGGGAAATCCGATTTCTTGGCGTGGG
>DITU01000129.1 GCA_002422905.1 Verrucomicrobia bacterium UBA6176 | reverse complement strand
TGGGGACAGGCTCCAACCAGTTGAATGAGGGGGTTTGACGGGGGTGGAAGTGCGGAGAGGTCGGAGGTGATGCATCAACTTCTTGTTGCAGGTGCCACACAAAGTTGAGCGCTGCGGGGGGGGAGTGGAGCGCTGGGGGGTGAGGCGCTGGGACAGGCTCCGAAGAAGGGAGCCTGTCCCTCTGAAATGGAGCCTGTCCCCACGGGGGGTCAGGTCAGGGACGTTCGAACAGGGGGAGGGTCCAATCGATGGGAGGGCGACTGGCTTCGGTCAGGAGTTGGTTGGTTTGGGAGAAGCACCGGCAGCCCAGGAAACGGCCGCGGGCCAGTGGAGACGGGTGGAAGGCCTTGAGCACGGCATGCCGGGGAACGTGAATCCGCTCCTCCTTCGCCCATGCGGATTTGCCCCAGAGCAGGAAGACGATGCGACCAGGGAGATCATTGAGGAGGTCGATGATTGAGTCGGTGAAGGGTTCCCATCCGAGTCGGGCATGTCCGGCGGCCTGACCGGCGGGGACAGTCAGGACGGTGTTGAGGAGAAGGACACCGGAGCGCGCCCAGGCGGCGAGGCAACCATGGGGGGGCGGGGTGAGGCCGAGGTCGGAATCCAGTTCGCGGTAGACGGTGACGAGGGATCGGGGGATGGGCCGGACATGGGGTTGGACCGAGAAGCACAGTCCATGGGCGTGTCCCGGGGTGGGGTAGGGATCCTGTCCGAGGATGACGGCGCGGACCTGGTCGGGTGGGGTGAGGTCGAGGGCGGCAAAGATCTGGTCGCGGGGAGGAAGGATGACGGCGCCGGCGTTGATTTCGGCGGCGATCCGGTCTTGCAGGGCCAGCAGTTCGGCCTGGGCGACTGGATTGGCGACGAGGGATTGCCAGGGACTGGGAATGGGCGGGAGCGACCAGGGAATCGGGGGCATGATCAACCGGCGAGTTGGAGGAACGCGGCTTCGTCGAGGATGTGGATGCCGAGGGTGCGGGCTTTTTCGAGTTTGGAACCGGCTTCCTCACCGGCGAGGACGAAGTCGGTCTTGCGGCTGACGCTGGAGGAGACCTTGCCGCCGCCGGCTTCGATGCGGGCGGTGGCCTGTTCGCGGGTCAGGGTGGGCAGGGTTCCGGTGAGGACGAAGGTCTTGCCGACGAGGGGTCCGGAGGGAACGGAGAGGGTGGGGCGATACAGGGATGAATTCAGGTTGAGCCCGGCTTCGCGGAGGCGACGGAGGAGATCCTGATGGCGCGGTTCGGAGAACCATCGGGCGATCGACGCAGCGGTGATGGGGCCGACTTCATCGATCTGGGTGAGTTCGGCTTCGGAGGCGCGGGCGAGGGAGTCGAGATCGGGATAGGCGCGGGCGAGGGCCTTGGCGCCCCCGACTCCGACCTGATGAATGCCCAGACCGACGAGGAGGCGCCAGAGGTCGCGTGAACGGGAGGCATGGATGCCGGCGATGAGATTGGTGGCGGACTTCTCACCCATCCGTTCGAGGTTTGCGATGGAATCGGGGGTGAGGAAGTAGAGGTCGGCGACGTCGCGGACGAGTCCGGCGTCGATGAGTTGGCGGGTGACGACTTCGCCGCCGCCTTCGATGTCCATGGCGGCGCGTCCGCACCAATGTTCGACGCGACCGCGGATGCGGGCGGGGCAATCGGGATTGGTGCAGCGCCAGACGACGCCTTCGGAATCACCGACGGCCCCGCGGGAGATGGGCGAGCTGCACTCGGGACATTGGCGTGGGAAGTTGAACTGGATCTCGGAGCCGGTACGGGCTTCTGGAACGACGCGGACGACGGCCGGGATGACTTCACCGGCCTTTTCGATGACGACGATGTCGCCGATGCGGATGTCCTTTCGGCGGAGTTCGTCTTCGTTGTGGAGGGTGGCGCGGCTGACGGTGGAACCGGAGACGAAGACGGGTTCGAGTTCGGCGACGGGGGTGAGGGCGCCGGTGCGTCCCACCTGGATGGTGATGCCGAGGAGTCGGGTCTGGGCCTGTTTCGCAGCGAACTTGTAGGCCATGGCCCAGCGCGGGGCCTTGCTGGTGAAGCCGAGAGGGTCGCGCAGGGCGATCTCGTTGAGCTTCACGACCGCACCGTCGGTTTCGTAGCCGAAGTCGGCGCGGACACCGTCGAGTTCGTTGATGGCCTGAAGGACTTCGTCGGGGGAACGGGCGATCCACAGGCGTTCGGGAGTGGGCAGACCGACGGACTGCAACCAGCGGAGGAGATCGGCCTGGGAATCGGGGAGGGCGCCCCCGCGGACTTCGCCGAGGCCGTAGGTCACGACGGCGAGAGGGCGTTGGGCGACGGTGCGGGGATCGAGTTGTTTGAGGGAGCCGGCGGCGGAGTTGCGGGGATTGGCGAATGGTTCTTCGCCGGCGGCTTCGCGGTCGGCGTTGAGCTGTTTGAATCCGGCGGAAGGCATGTAGACCTCACCGCGGACTTCGAGCACTTCGGGGAGTTCCACACCCGGCGCCGGGATCAACCGGAGAGGCAGGTTGCGCAGGGTGCGGAGGTTGGCGGTGATGTCGTCGCCGGAGGAGCCATCGCCGCGGGTGGCGCCGAGGGTGAACACGCCGGATTCGTAACGGAGCGAGATGGCGACGCCATCGATCTTGGGTTCGATGGTCCAGGAGAGGGGAGTGGCGCCGAGGGGTTTCTGGGCGCGGAGAAGGAAGGCGCGGACTTCCTCGGGTGAGTACGTGTTCTCCAGGCTGAGCATGGGCACCGCGTGTTGCACGGTGGCAAAGCCGGAGAGGGGAGCGCCGCCGACACGTTGGCTGGGAGAGTCGGGGGTCCGGAGTTCGGGGTGGGCGTTTTCGAGGTCGATCAGTTCGCGGTAAAGCCGGTCATACTCCGGGTCGGAGATGACGGGTTGCGCGAGGATGTAATAGGCGTGGTCATGAGCCTGAAGGGTGGCGACGAGTTCGGCGTGGCGTGATGGCGCGTCGGGGGACGGCATGGTTGGGAGATTGGAAACCGGGGTGACGATGGTCATCTCAGATACGACAGATACGAGGCAAAATCAGGGGGGTCAGTAGAGATCGGGTTTCCAATTCGAGGCGATGGTTCGTCGGGCGGCTTCCTCGAAAGCCTGAAAGGCGTCGAGCTGGCGAAGCGGTGAGAAATCGTCGGTATGGTCCAGAATGCGTCGGACATGCCGGTTGGGGTCAAATCCCTTCAGCCTGCGTCCGGAGAGTTCGCTGGCCGACCGGAGCGCGTGATGGAGAGCGGATTTTGGATCTGGATTATGTTCGATCTGATGCAGCGGGGGCAATGATAGTGGCGTTGTCCCATTGGGATTGCCTGCGGCCTGGCGGATGGCGGGTTCATTGAAACAGAGCCACGCCTCGAGCATGCGGACTGGCACCACGGCTACCGCGGGGAGCCTTACTCCAACACCGACCGCCATGTCGTAGGCTTGCCGGATTTCATCGTGCCGCAGTCGTCGAGGATCGCGTTCGGCATCGCGGTGGATGAACAGGACGTCACAGGGATACAAACGCACCGCCATTTCGAGACGGGCGGCAAGGGTCTTTGGGCGCGGATGAACCCGTGAAAAGTCGGCCATGGGCATTTCTGAAAACAGGACCGAACCCGCTTCCCTGAATACCCATCGGATGATGGGTTCGAGCATTGCATCGGAGGTGCCGTCGCAGACCAGCGTTGCCCGGAGGGAGTTCATTCCTTGGACACTGGCTGGAAGATCCTGAACTCGGGATGATCGATGACCTTTTTTCTTTTGTTGGGCTGGGTTGAGTCGCCGGGCATCAGACTGAGCGGACTGAGGTAGGCCATCATCTGCCCGGGGCTGATGGTAGACTGGCGCCCGGCGACCTTGGTTCGCCAGTTGTCTGACAGACATGAGAAGTCGATCTGATCAAATTCCTGGGTGCCGCGCCGATCCCGGACGGTGCTGGCGAGAAGGATGGAATCTTCGGAGACCGATGCGACGACCGATGGAGAGTGGGTATTGACGATGACCTGTCGAAGCGGGTTGGAGGCGTCAGCGGGTTCGGTGGGATCCACGGCAAGATCCTGAAGAAGTTCGAGGATGGCGGGGATCCGGTCGGGATGGATTCCGTTTTCCGGTTCTTCGAGACAAAGCACCCGCGGGGTTTCCGGATCCAGCTCCAGAACGGCCAGTGCCAAAAAGCGCAGGGTGCCGTCGGAGAGAGCTCGCGCCGGAAGTTCGGTTCCATCGCTGGTCTTCATCATCAACGTCAGAAGCTCCCTTTTCTCATCCTGATCAACCCGGATTGAGGCGACGCCGCCGATCAGTTCGTTCAGTCGATTGGCGATCTGTGCGTAGATGCGATCGGGGTCAGACTGGGAGGCGATTCTAAACAGGGTGGCGGCGAGTCCACGCCCGTTGGCACTGAGCCGTGGGGTGGCGTTGAATTCATCGGGCTGACGCAGCGAGCCCGGTTCCAGTTGGAGCAGTTGCCAACCCTCCATTTCCCGACGTGCGCACAGTGCTGTGGGACTTTCTGCGGCCGTGGCGGATGACAGGACGGTTTTGGGCAGCAACGCGGCCGAGCGTTCGTAGGCGCGACCGCGACCGGCGGCATCCTGGTGCAGTTTGATGATCGTCGCCCCATTCTTTTCTGCGGTGGAGATGAAGGCGGTTCCCGACCTCCGCCCGATGATGACCCGGTCCCGCCATTCCTTCTTGTCGTGGGGAAACAGCAGGTGCTGGTGGGCCTCACCAAGTTGAATATGCACGAGCTCTTCCTCGAGGATTTCCAGCGGGGTCGAACTCATGGCGGGCGGAAGATCCGTTCGATGGCGAATGACCAGCGTGTATTTCAGGAAGGTGATCGCCGCACGGCCTGCCTGCCCGAGATCATCCACCGCCTCGGCAGGAACCACCATTTCAGCTTCGAACCTCATCTTTGGTGCCACCTGATCTCCAACCCGGTGGAACAGACCCCGCACATCATTGGCGCGGGCTGAGTCGTCCCGGACGCTCATCGCAGCCTCCAACAGGGTGGATCCGGCGCAGCGGCTCAGGAACCGGATCGCGTCAAACAGGTTGGATTTGCCGATCCCATTTGCCCCGGCGATGCAGGTGAATGGGCCGAAACGCACATCAACACCGACGAGATTCTTGAATCCGTCAATTTTCAGGCGGGTGAGCATTGAGTTGCGGCCTTGAAGGGTTCGCGGAAGACCATTCCGAGTGTTTCGAGCAGGGCGCGGTCGGCGTCGTAGGAAGGGGAGGGAACGGCCCTGGTCAGCATGAATTCCGTCTCGGACGAAAAGATGGAATTGGCACCGGCCAGGAAGCACAGGGCCTGGACAGAGGGCGAAAGTCGGGCGCGACCGGCGGTCAGGCGGACGTCGGAAAGCGGCATGACGATCCGCGCGGTGGCGATCATGCGGATGACATCCCAATCGGGGACATCAGCGTTGTCGGCCAGGGGTGTGCCGGAGACCTTGCTGAGGATGTTGATGGGGACGGACTCGGGATGGGGTCGGACGGTGGCGAGGGTCTGGAGCATCTTGAGACGGTCGGAGACGGATTCGCCGAGACCGATGATGCCGCCGGAGCAGAGGGTGACTTTGGTCTCGCGGACATTGGCGATGGTCTGGAGACGGTCGGCGTAGGTGCGCGTGGTGATGATGGTCTCGTAGAACTCGGCGGAGCTGTCGAGGTTGTGGTTGTAGGCGTAGAGCCCGGCCTGTTCGAGGCGGCGTGCCTGGTCGGTGGTGAGCATGCCGAGCGTGCAACACACTTCGAGTCCGAGATCGGTCACCCCCTTCACCATGTCGACCACGCGGTCGAAGGAATCGCCGTCCTTCACCGAACGCCAGGCAGCCCCGAGACAGACGCGCGAGACACCGGCTTCACGGGCGCGTCCGGCGATTTCGAGGACGCGTTCGCGATCCATGAGTTTTTCCGGGGCGACACCGGTGGAGTAACGGGAGGATTGGGCGCAATAGGAACAGTCCTCGGGACAGGCGCCGGTCTTGATGGAGATCAGTTTGCTGACCTGCATTTCGCGCGGGTCATGATGCCGGCGATGGACGGTGGCGGCCTGGAAGACGAGTTCGAGCAGGGGCTGATCGTGCAGGTCCTGCAATTCTTCGAGGGCCCAGTCGTGGCGGATTTCTTCAGTCATGCGTACAGGGGGGCGTTGCTCCCAACGCCAACAGGAGAAGCGTGCGTCAATCGGGGCGCGGTTGTAAACCGGTGAAGCAGGTGGGGTTGACGGGCTCTTACGGGGCCAGTTGGTTTCCCGCGGGATCGATCAGGGTGGGAGTGATCAGGATGAGGCGGTGGTGGAGTGCGGTTGGCGAATTGGAATCGTTTGGCATCAGCATGGCGACGGTGTTTCCAAACGGGAGTTGGAAATGGGAAAGGACGTAAGGCCTCAAATTGGGGGAGGTCCGTGCCGAGCTGGATTCCGGTAGGGCCACCGCCTGTCCAACGAGGTTGATCGAGAGGCGCAGGGGATCGGGTCCCGTTTCGATCTTCGACTGGAGATGGAGGGTAATTGACCTTTCGGTTTCGGGGCCAGTGGGGGCGTCCGCGGATCCGATATGCAGGGTGGCATTCAACCCTTCAACGGTGGTGATCCGGGATGATCGAACCAGGGAGCCGTGCGGGCTGGACCCGATCTGGGTGAGCATTTGCCCCAGGTCCCCGGGAGTGAGAACGGTCCGGCGGGCTGGGTCGATCTGGTTCGAGGGCAGGGTTATCTTGCCGGGAGGAAGACCGATCTCGTCGAGGGCGTCGGCGGGGAGTTCAACGATCCGGGTTTCAAATTGGATCATTCGGTCGGACCTGGGGCTGAGTTCGGAAACGATGGATTCGATCCGATTGAGTTCGGTCTCATTGGCGCGCACGAAGAGGATGCCGGTGCGATCATTGAGGAAGAAAGCCTTTCGGTCGGTATCGGGGACGTTGGTGGAAATCCCGGAGGGAGCTGGAAACTCGACACCCTTGGAATGGAAATGGGTGCGGATCAGGGCTTGGAGACCGGGGCCCGGCTTTACTTCGGTCTCTGTGCCCGTGGCGCTTTGCAGGTTCTGGATGAAAACCGTCGGGTTGACCCGATAACGCCGGGTGTACATAGGCGGGGCCGTGATGGAAGGGCCAGGATCGAAGGCCACGGCGGAGTCTTTAACGGTGCCGGGATCATGAATGAAGATGCGGTTGATTCCGATTTCCCGGGCGATCCGGTATGCGGCTACGACCTCTCCAAAGGGGACATTTTCCTGGGCCTGAAGGTGGAGGGGGAAATCCGGCGTCAGGCTGACCTGCTTTTTAAGCGCAGTACGGAGGCGGTCGAGGTCGAGGGTTTCGGTGCCCAGTAGGTACTGGTTGCTTCTCAGAACCAGGATTCGGAGGCCGTCCTTCGGCAATGGGTCGGCACCGACCGGATTGGGGTGGGAGGAAGGGACAGGTTCGGCGGCGACCAGCACGGTACGACGGCTGAATCCCATGGGGAGCAGAACCAGGGCGAGGGCGAGGATGGTGGCCCAGCCGGAAGTGCCGAGTTGGGTGCGGGTGGGGACGGGTTGGGTGAGGAGCGATTGAATCCGTTGATGGATGGAGCGGCCAGACTCGAGGATGCCGACGAATCCGAGGGTGAGCATGGATTGGGCGTGGCAATGACGGGCCACTTCGAGCAGGGCGGCGGGATAGGCGGTGGCATTGTCGTCGCCATGGAGTTGCTGCACCCGTTGATCTACGGCGATTTCGCGGAGCGCCCGGACCCGGGCATTGGCGAACCAGGCAACGGGATTCCACCACCAGACGACCTGGACCAGGATTTGAACGGCGTTGAGGGCGAGGTCGCGGCGTTGGATGTGGACGAGTTCGTGGAGGAAGATGCTGCGAAGGACGGCTGGGCTGGCGGTTTCGGCGAGTTGTCGGGGGAGCAGGATGGTGGGATTGAGTCCGCCGCAGACGGCTGGGCTGTGGTTTTCCCGGGTGAGCCGGAGCCGGGGGATTCGACGGAGGTCCAGTTCGGCGGAGGCGGCTTCGAGGGCGGAGATCAGGGGAGTCGGGGGGACGATGGAATCACGGAGCAGTCGGTTGATCTGGCGTTGTCGGAAGGCGATTCCAGCGGCGAGCGCGATGGAGCCGGCGAGCCAGAGCAGGAGCAGGGAGGACAGCGGATCAGGGAAAGTGGTCAGGCCGTAGGAATGGGGAGGAGAGGATGGAGGCATCGACTCGATGACTTCGACGGATTCGTGATCCCCGAGAGGCTGATCCAGCGGGGTGACGACGATGGCGGGGAGTTGGCGGGGAGGAAGGGTCCAGCGGCCGACCCAGTAGGCGGCTCCGGTGGGAAGTTCGAGGGCGGGTGGGAGCAGGAGCTTGAAGATGACGAGCATCCAGAGGGCGTGTCGAAGGGCGACACGGACGCGATGGCCCAGGGTGAGGTCGAACAGTCCGACGATCAGGGCGAGGGCGACGGACTGGAGCAGGCTGGAAAGGCCGTTGGAAACGGCGATTCGTCCGGCGTCATGGAGGATCTCGATCATGGTGTGAAGGGGTTCAGCGACGGGACTTGGTGGGGCGGGAGGATTGCTGGCGCCGGGCATCGATCAGTGCCTGGAGTTGGTCGAGGTCGGCCGGGGAAAGTTTCTCGGAGGCGAGGAGGGTTTCGACCATGGGATGGAGGGCACCGTCGAAGGCATTTTTGAGGGCGTAGCGGAGTTCACCGAGTTGGGCCTGGTGACGGGTGACGGAGGCGCGGTAGAGGGTCAGGTTGCGGATCTTTTCGGCAGAAAGGAGGCCCTTGGCGACCATGCGATCCATGAGGGTGCGGACGGTGGAATAGGTCCAGTTCCTGGAGGGGAAGAGGTGTTCCTGGACGGAGGGAGCGGCGCAGGGTTGAAGATCCCAGACGGCCTTGATGACGGCCCATTCGGCCTCGGTGAGTTCAGGGAGTGGATCGCTCATGGTGATTACAAGTGTCGTTCTATATTTACGAATGTAGAGATGTCAACGGGTAAGGTGGGGGAGCATCCTGACGTTGTTGGCGAGTACGAGTACGAGGGGCGCATCCCGTGTGCCGATGCGTTCGTACTCGTACTCGTACTCGGAATCTCCCCATTCCTGCCCCAACAACTTTGGGATCTGCGGGTGCGATGGAAGGTGGAGGGCGTGTCTTGCGCCGGGCTGGGGGCGGTCGATAGCGTTGGCGGATGCGCATCCTGACCGGCATCCAACCGAGTGGCGCCCTGCATCTGGGGAACTACTTCGGCGCCATGCTTCCGGCGATCCACCTGCAGAACGAGGGGGAGGCCTACTATTTCATCGCGAACTACCACTCGATGACGTCGCTGACCGACGCCGAAAAGCGACGGCAGTACACGTTCGATGTGGCCCTGGATTTCCTGGCGTGCGGGCTGGATCCGGCGCGGTGCATTTTCTGGAAGCAATCAGACACGCCGGAACACACCGAGTTGGCGTGGTTGTTGTCGACGGTGACGCCGATGGGGTTGCTGGAACGTTGCCACAGCTACAAGGACAAGGTGGCGAAGCTGGGGGATGGCGATGCGGGTTCGGTGAACCACGGTTTGTTCGCGTATCCGGTGCTGATGGCGGCGGACATCCTGCTCTACGACTCGAATGTGGTGCCGGTGGGCCGGGACCAGAAGCAGCATCTGGAGGTCACGCGGGACATCGCGATCAAGTTCAACCTGTTGTACGGGCAGACGTTTGTGGTGCCGGAACCACGGATCCGGGATGAGGTGGCGGTGGTGCCGGGTTTGGACGGGCAGAAGATGTCGAAGAGCTACGACAACACGATCCCGATCTTTGGCGACGAGAAGGTCATCAAGAAACGGATCATGGGGATCAAGATGGACAGCCGGGACATGGCGGAACCGAAGCCGGATGCGGAGTTGAACCTGGCGATCCAACTGTTGCGGTTGGTGGCAACGCCCGAGGTGGCGCGGGAGACGGAGGAACGGTTGCGTGCCGGTGGATTTGGCTATGGCGATCTGAAGAAGACGCTGTTCGAGCACTACTGGAATTACTTCGCAGCGGCGCGGGCGCGTCGGGCCGAACTGGCGGCGGATCCGGCCCATGTGGAATCGATCCTGAGCGACGGTGCGATCCGGGCGCGGACAGTGGCGCAGGCCACGTTGAAACGGGCCAAGCGTGCGTGTGGCCTGGACTGAGCGGGTCCGCAGATTCAGCGCAGGATCGACCGGGTTTATCCGCAGATGGCGCGGATCGAAGGAGAGGGAGAGTTATCCACAGATGACGCAGATTACGCAGATTGAAGGGGAAGGAAGGGAGGGCCGCAGATTCCGCAGAGGGGAGGGAAGGGGTGGTTTATCCGCAGATGGCGCGGATGACGCAGATGAGGGGAAGGCCGCAGATTGCGCAGATTGCGCAGATGAATGAGAGGTCGGGGAAGGTGTTTTGAAGGTTGGGTTGGATGCGTGCGTTGGTGAATCGCTTCCCTTTTCTATTTCCCCGAAAATCTGCGGAATCTGCGCCATCTGCGGATACAAAGTTCGCTCTCCCGTTTCACCAGCGATTGCCGGTGTCGGGGAAATCTTCCTGATAACAGCGGAGCAGGAGCGCGGGGTCGTTGGGGATCAGGTAGAGGATCTGACGGATGCGTCGGGATTCGCCGGGCTTGAGGCCGCCGATCCAGGGATCGCTGTGGAGACACACGTAGACGCCTTCGAAGAGTTCAAAGGTGCGATCGCTGGCCACGGCGAGGATCTGGCGGTCATCGGCAGAGACACACCCGATGATCCCGTTGGTGATGCGGTCGAGGGAGACGGGGCGTGGATTGGCGTCGAGGGGTTGGATCCAGGGCGGGAGATAAACCTGACCGCCGGTGTAGAGGGCTTCGGTGGTGCGACGGGTGCGGGCGAGGGGGGTGCGGCCGGCGGCGGTGAAGACGAAGCTGCGTTCGGTGTAGGTGGCCTGATCCCGACCGGTGAAGCGGTCGACGCGGATGCAGGCGGGTTGGAACCATTGGAGATCGAGGGGATCGGTTCCGTGATTGGAGAGGAGGAAGGTCATCTCCAGCCCGTTGGTCCGGGTCCGGACTTCGTGCAGGACGACGAAGTTGGTTCCGATGACCGATTTGAATCGGAGTTCGGAGGCGTCGGCGGCGGAGTCGATGAGCCGGGTCTGGTGGGGGACGCGGGTGAGGGACCAATTGCGGTCATGACCACCGGGTCGACAGAAGGCTTCGAGATAAAAGATGTCGAGGGAACCGCCGGGAATGCGGGGGTCGCGAAAGGTGAGGAGATTGTTGGTCCAGGAAAGGGAGGATTGGGCGCCGGCGGTGAGCGTGAAGGTGAACAGGAGGATCAGGGCGAGGAGACCGCTGTGGTCAGTCCTGGATGAAGTAGGAGAGGTTTTCGAGTTCAATGGCGAGGTTGACGTTGTTGACCATGACGTTTTCGGGGACGTGGGGAACGACCGGGGCGAAGTTGAGGATGCCCACGACCCCGTTCTCGACCAGGTCATTGATGACTTCCTGGGCCACGGCGGCAGGCACGGCGACGATGGCCATGCGGACGTGTTTTTTTTGGACGAAATCACCGATACGTTCCATGCCGTGCACGGGAATCTTGGGGGCTTTCTCGCGGGCACGGACGGGATCGAGATCGAAGGCGGCGAGGATCTCGAAGCCTTCCTGTTCGAAGCCGCGGTACTGGAGGAGGGCGGCGCCGAGATTGCCGACGCCGACGAGGACCACGGGTTGGAGTCGGCTGGTGCCGAGGAGATCGCCGATCATCTTGGCGAGTTGATCGACGTCATAGCCGAGCCCGCGGGTTCCGAACTGGCCGAAGTAGGTGAGGTCCTTGCGGAGTTGGGTGGGTTTGACTCCGGCAGCGCGGGCGAGGGCTTCGCTGCTGACGGTCTGCATTTCGTTCTCCTTGAGGCGTTGCAGGCAGCGCAGGTAGATGCTGAGACGATAGATCGTCTTCCGGGGAATCTCGGGTCGGCTGCTCTTCTTCAAACCGTGGCCAAGCTAGGGACGACAGGGACCCGGCGGCAAGTCGGACGACGAGGTGGCGTGGGTGGAACTCGACGTCAGGAGACTGTCACGGGGCGGGATGGGATGGAGTCTCGTGACCTCGTCTGCTACGGGGGCGGGATGGGATGGAGTCTCGTAACCTCGTCTGCCACGGGGTGGGGTTCAGGGGCGGGGGGGAGTTGAGGCGGTGATGGCTTCCACGACGGTGCGGTTACCGAGGTTGCCGTGGTCGGTCCAGTTGCCGTCGACGCCGTCGCGGGGTTGTTCGGTGGCGAAGACGTCGGTATCACCCAGTTCGGTCTTGAGGCGGGAGATCTCGGATTTCAATCCGGCAAAGACCTCAGCCTGGGCGGGGTCACCGGCGAGATTGCGGAGTTCGTTGGGATCCCGGGTGAGGTCGAAGAGTTCCCACTGATCGGACTTCCAGTAGTGGATCAATTTGTGGGTGCGGGTCCGGACGCCGTAATGCTGGCGGGTGTTGTGATGTCCGGGGTCGTGGTAGTAGCGGTAGTACATGGAACTGCGCCAACCCCGGGCATCACCCTTCAGCAGGGGAACGAGGCTGCGACCGTGCAGGCCTGAAGGGATGGGCAGGCCGGCGATGTCGAGGAAGGTCGGCATGAAATCGACGTTGAGGGCGAATCCTTCCGGAACCATTCCGGCGGTGGCGACACCCGGCCAACGGACCAGGAGCGGTACCCGGAGCGAATGTTCGTACATGAACCGTTTGTCGTAGAGGCCGTGGTCACCCAGGAAAAAGCCGTTGTCGGAGGTGTAAACCACCACGGTGTTGGTGGAGAGACCGCTGGCATCGAGGTAGTCGAGGAGGCGTCCGACGTTGTCGTCCACGCCCTGCACACAGGCGAGGTAGTCCTGCATGTAGCGCTGATATTTCCAGCGGTTGAATTCATCACCGGTCAATCGCCGGGTGCCGCCATCGGCGGTGGGGATCTCGACGTGATCGGGGACGGTGGACAGCCAGCGATTGCGCTCGGCGGGAGTGGTCAGGGTGGCGGGAGGTTCGAGCTTCAGATCGCGTCGGGTGAGATCCCGGGCGATGGTCTGACGATTCTCGGGCAGGGCGGCGGGACGGGTTGCGTAGGTGTCGGAGAAGGTCTCGGGCAGGGAGAATTCGCGATTGGCGAAATTGGCGCGGTTGACGGGGTCAGGGGTCCAGTCGCGATGCGGCGCCTTGTGATGGAGCATGAGGAAGAACGGCTTTTCCTTGGGCCGCGTTTCGAGGAAACGGATGCCGAGATCAGTGATGACATCGGTGGTATAACCATCGATCTGGAGCCGGCCATTCGGGGTGAGGAAGGCCGGTTGGTTATAGACGCCCTGGCCGGGCAGGACGATCCAGCGGTCGAAGCCGGTGGGGTCGGAACCGAGATGCCATTTGCCGACCATGCCGGTGTGGTAACCACCGGCCTGCAGGTGGCGGGCGACGTGGTCCTGGGAGCCGTCGAACCGGTTGAAGACGGGGGTGCCGTTGGCGTGGGAATACTTCCCGGTGAGGATGGAAGCGCGGCTGGGTGTACAGATGGAATTGACGACGAAGGCGTGGGCGAAGCGGGCACCGTCGCGGGCGATGCGATCCAGGTGCGGGGTCTGGTTGATGCGGGAGCCGTAACACGACAACGCATGGGAGGCGTGGTCGTCGGTCATGAGGAACAGGATGTTGGGGCGCTGATCGGCGCGGGCCGTGAGGAAGGTCAGCAATGCGGCGAACCAGGGCGCGAGTGGGGCAAGACGACCGGGGAACATGGGGGGCAGTGTGTCGGCCGGTGGTGGGGAATGGAATCCGGAAGGTGGTTGGGGACGCAGTTCGCCGGGTCAGGAACCGACTTCCGACAACGCCCTGTGGCAGTACCAACGGATGGCGTCGGATGGGGGCGGAACCAGTTGGTCGAGTTCGGCGGCGGTGCACCAGCGGATGTCGTGATGCTCGGCTTCGGCGAGGCGGAGTGAGCTGGAACGGGGCCGGGCGAAGTAGATCATCCCGATGTGTTCGTGGGTGTCGTTGATGCGATGGATGTCGAGGAAGCGCGGGGCGATGAGGGCGCGGGTACCGGGACCGGTGGTGGGAGGACGTTCGCCGATGAGTTCGATCTCGAGTCCGCTTTCCTCGAGGACCTCGCGATGGGCGGCCTGTTCGGGGTCTTCATCCAGTTCGATGTGGCCGCCGACGGGCAGCCATTTGCCGAGGCGCCGGTGATGGACCAGGAGGACGCGGTCGCGTTCGACGACGAACACGGCCACGGTGAAGTCGATCTTGTCGTGCAGGTGGGGCATGGGCGGTGGTTGTGGCAGGGGTTTGGCGGGGCGTCACGGGGATGTTGTCGCGGGATCGCCGCCGAGCGCCTGCCACCAGTGATGATGAAGACGTTCGAGGGTTTCGCGGGGATCTTCGACGAGGAGGGCTTCGCGGATCCGGGTGGCGTACATGCCGAAGGAGAGGGGAGGGACGCGGTCGACGGTACGCCAGTGGACGGGGCGGTCGTGTTGGGAAAAGTCGTTGAGGAAGTTCAAGGCGCGTTCCACGTCGAGGAAGGAATGGCCGGCGTCGCGTCGGGCCTCGCGAAGGAGCACATGATCCGGTTCGTGCTGGAGCAGGACATTGAAGATGACTTCGGCGCTCCATTGCAGTTTCCGGGCGGACTTCTGTTGGTCGAAGTGGTTCCGGTAAACCATGAGCCCGGTCTGGGCTGCATTGCGGAAGTGGTATTTCAGGAGATCGGATTGCCGCAGGATTTCTTCCAGGTCCTGGGAGAAATCTTCGGCCCGCAGGAGGGCGCGGACTTCTTCGGCCGTGATCCGGACATCCTCGGCCACGCTCAGGACGAAGCCGTAGTCGTCGGCGGTGGCGACGGGGTTTCCACCCCGCAGACGGCCGAGACGGTATCCGACGACTCGGGACAGCGCGTCGTTGGCGGCGCGACCGATGAGTGAATGGAAGAAGTAATGGCGGGTGCGGGGCAGGGCGGGTTGGTGGNNAAGGGGGGCGGATTGGATTGGGGCGGGTTTCGGAGCGAGGCGGGCGGGGAGATCGATGGCGGCCATGGCGAGTTGACCGGAGGCAGGAGGTGTGGCGGGCGAGGGACGGCTTGGTTTTGGACCCCGCGGCTGGGAGGGAGCCGCGCGGACTTCATCGGGAAGCCGGGGTTCATCGAGCAGTTCTTCCACCAGGAGAAAGTCGGGGGTGGGAATCTCACTGACACCGTGTTGGGCGGCGTGGACACGCAGGATGATGGCGGCGTTGTTGGCGCCGCATTCGAGCCGTTGATCGATCCACGAGATCAGGGCCGGGGCTGAGGTGCGGGCTTCGAGCCGGTGCCGGAGTTCGCGTCGGAAACTCCGGATCTCGCCGGCCACCCGATTGGCCAATGGGAACTTGTTGTTGCCCCAGCGTGGCACGGTAGGGATCACGCCGTCGGCGCGGCTCACCCAGCATTCCATGGTGCCCATCCGATCCAGGCGAAGAGCCCGCCCGGCCAGCGTGAAGACATCGCCAATGCGCAGCCCCCGGAGGAAGCCCTCTTCCACGGTACCGAGTTGGGCGTTGCGAAGGAGGACCCGCACGACGCCTTCGGTGGCGATGGTCCCGATGTTCTGGAGGAAATCGCGACGGGTCGCACCGGCCCGTGTTTCGAAGGTGAGGGGATCGAGATGGATGCGTCCGAAGACCTCGGTGTACTGGGCGCGCAGTGAGCGTCCACCGCCAGCGAGATAATCGAGGACGGCATCGAAGTCCGCCCGGCCGAGGTGCTGATAGGGATGGGCGCGTCGGACGAGTTCGAAGGCCTCTTCCCGGCTCCATTCGTGCAGGCAACCCATGCCGACGAGGTGTTGGGCGAGGACGTCGAGTGGGGCCTCGGGGAAGCGGATGGCATCGAGATGACCGGCGCGGGCGAGTCGGGCGGTGGCGCAGCACTCGACGAGGTCACCGACATTGGTGGCCATGAGGAGGCCATGGCTGACCTGGTCGATGCGATGGCCGGCGCGACCGGTGCGTTGGAGGGCGCGGTTGACGCCCTTGGGGGTGGCGAGCATGACGACGAGGTCGATGCTGCCGATGTCGATGCCGAGTTCGAGGGAGGTGGAGCAGATGACGGCGCGAAGTTCACCGCGCTTGAGCCGGTCTTCGACGTCGAGACGCAGGTCGCGGTCGAGGGAGGCGTGATGGCATTCGATGAGGTTGGCGAGATCCGGATGTTGTTCGCGAAGCCAGTAGGTGGCGGATTCGGCGCCGGAACGGGTGTTGGTGAAGATGAGGGTGGTCCGGTGGGAGCGGATGAGTCGGGCCAGTTCACCGAGCAACCGAACTCCGCTGAAACCGGCGATCGGATAGGGATCGCGCTGGAGCGGGGTGTAGACCTCCAGGTTCATGCGCTTGGTGGTGGGCACCTGGAGGACCGGACAGGGGCGACCTCCACCGGCGACGAAAGCGGCGACGGCGTCGGTGGGTGCCACGGTGGCGGACAGACCGATCCGTTGGGGCAACGCGCCGGGTACGGAGTGGGGTTGGTTCCTTCCAACGAGGTGGGTCAGACGTTCGAGACTGAGGGCGAGGTCGGCCCCGCGTTTGTTGGGGGCGAGGGCGTGGATCTCGTCGATGACCACCCAGCGGACTCCGGCGAGATGAGGGATCCAACGTTCCTGGCTGAGGAGCAGGCCAAGGCTCTCCGGGGTGGTCAGGAGCAGGTGTGGCGGATGATCAAACTGACGTCGGCGTTCGGCGGGATCGGTATCACCGGAGCGGAGGGCAACCCGGATGGGGGAATTGCCGGCGTAGGCTTGGGAGAGGGGGAGTTGAAGGTTCTTGGAAAGGTCGTGGGCGAGGGCGCGCAGGGGTGAGATGTAGAGCGCCTGCAAGGCGGGTCGGAGCGTGGCGTCGGCGTGTTCGAGGGCGAGTTGGTGCAGGATGCCGAGGAAGGCGGCGAGGGTCTTTCCGGTGCCGGTTGGGGAGACAATGAGCGCGTGGCTGCCGGACAGGATGACGGGAGTGGCAGCAGCCTGGGCGGGGGTGGGAGCGGCGAACGCCTGTTCAAACCAGCGGCTGACAGGAGACGCCACTTCGAAGAGGGGCGTGGGGGATTCGGGGGTGGGAAGATCCGGACGCAAAGAGATGACCCTACTGACAAGTGCCCATTGCGCAAAAAAATCTCCAAGAATCGTCTTGTGAAAAATTTCACGACCGCAGAATCTTTCGACCTCTTACGGGCGGTGTCGCGACATCGGGTTGCGCATTGTCGACGTGGAAGATCAGCGGGTCTGTGTTGTGGACAACAGGATGAGCATGCGGTGCAACAAGTGGTTCGGGTCGGTAAGGGCGGCAATTGCCGTTGCCTGCGCTGCGTTTTCATTCGTGTCCACGGCCCGGGCGGCGGAGCCGACGGGGGTTGTGGCAGACCACGGGGCAGCGGCTGAAGGCATTCCGTTGGCGGCGCCGGTCCTTGCAGGGTGGTTCAAGGGGGTGGACGGGGTTGAGTTTCTGGGTACGGGAGCGGCAGGAGCGGCGATTGCGGCGGGCAAGACCTGTTATTTCGCGATCACCAATTCGATGGTGGCGATGGCGATTGTGGCTTTCGGGCTGATTGTCTTTGCGCAGTTGGCCACCCGGAACATCCAGATGGTTCCAACCGGCTTGCAGAATTTCGCGGAGTGGCTGGTCGAATCCCTGCAGGATTTCCTGGGTGGGATCCTGGGGGACAAACTGGTGAAGCAGACCTTCTGGTATTTCGCCACGGTCTTCCTGTTCATCCTTTCGGCAAACTGGTTTGGACTGTTGCCCGGGGTGGGAACGGTGGGTTGGGGATCCGAGGGGGCGCATGGTTTCCATGTCACCGAGCCCTTGCTGCGCGGGGCGAATGCGGACCTCAACATGACCTTGGCGTTGGCGGTGGGATTCTTCGTGATGTGGCTGGTCTGGTCGGTGAGATCCAACGGCGTGGGTGGGTTCCTCTCGCACATCTTCCTGTATCGGGGTGAGGCGACCGGCGGAATGAAGCTGCTGTTGTTGGTGATGTTTTTCATGGTGGGATTCCTGGAGGTCATATCGATCATGATCCGGCCGGTTTCCCTGACGTTCCGTCTGTTCGGCAACATCTATGCGGGTGAATCGCTGCTGGAGACGATGTTGCACAAGGGCGGGTTCCTGGCGGCGCTGCCTTTCTATGGGCTGGAGCTGATGGTGGGGGCGATCCAGGCGTTGGTGTTCACTTTGCTGACGGCGGTCTTCACGGCGTTGATGTGCCAGCATGACGAAGGTCATGGGGAAGAACATGCGACGCAGGAGGCCCATCATTAGGATTTCGGGATGGTTCCCGGAGCCTGGACGATTTCGACAAGACAATTTCGGCCGCCGGACCGTGGCAATGTTCTGCGGGGGCGGCTGAGCAACACAAAAGATAGCAAGACATGACTGGTAACATCGCCATCGCCGGCGCCGCTCTGGGCGGCACCATTGCCCTCGGACTTATCGGCTACAAGGCCGCCGAGGCGGTGGGACGCAACCCGGGTGCTTCCGGCAAGATCCTCGTGCAGGCGCTCCTGAGCGCCGCGCTCGCGGAAGGTGCCCTGATCATCACGATCCTGATGGGCAAGTAATCCCTGCACGGGGTCGTTCTGCGATCCCGTGCTTCTTTTTCACGAAGGTCCTATGCCAATTGCTCTGATGCTGGCCGCCGCAGAAGGCGGCGTGGTGGAAGGTCTGAAGGCCACGGCTACTGAGGTCGGACACAAGTTCGGCTTCAACACGTCGCTGTTCATCTCCCAGTTCATCGGCTTCTTCATCGTCGCCATCCTCCTGCAACGCTTTGCGTTCAAACCCTTGCAGAAGCTGTTGGCCGAACGGTCGACCCGGATCGCCGAGAGTCTGGCCGCGTCGGAACGGATGAAGGCCGACCTGGCGAAAGCCGACGAAGAGCGCAAGCGGGTGCTGAGCGAAGCCGGGATCCAGGCCAACAAGATCGTCGAGGAAGCCCGTGTGGCGGCCGCGCGCATCACCGAGGTCGAGACCCAGAAGGCCGTGGTGTCCGCCAAGGACATCCTCGACAAGGCCCGTCAGGCGAGTGAAGCCGACCTGATCCGGTTGAAGTCCGAACTGCGCCGCGAGGTGGGCCGGTTGGTGGTGGATACTTCTTCCAAGGTGACCGGCAAGATCCTGACGCTCGATGACCAGAAGCGTCTGGCCGAGGATGCGAACCGGGAGTTGGCCGCCTGAGGGTGGTTGGGTGACGTTTCCGTTTTCCGCAAACCATGAAGATCAATCGTCAGGCCCGGCGCGATGCCAAGGCACTTTTCCAGGCGTGCCGCCCCGGTGGTGTCCTGGATGAGACGAAGGTCCGGGCGGTGGTGCAGAAGGTGGTGGATGCGAAGCCGCGGGGTTATCTCGGGGTGCTCCATTACTTCCAACGCCTGGTGCGTCTGGAGATCGAGCGTCTGACCGCGGTGGTCCACAGCGCGACGCCGTTGTCCCCGGATTTCCAGGCCAACCTCAGTGCCAATCTCATTGCCAGTCACGGGGCCGGCCTGAGGTTGTCCTTTGTGGTGGATCCATCCCTGCTGGGTGGATTGCGGGTGCGGGTCGGATCACAGATCCATGACGGAACGGTCGCGGGTCGCTTGGCGGCCCTGCGTGAATCCTTTTGAATTGAGCGAAGCGGCAAGCAGCACACGACGAGCGAGCAGTTGGAGTCAGATCACAGTTTTTTGAGCATATGAGTTCCCTACTTCAGGACATCGAAGCCCAGATTGCCGGCGCCATGACGTCGGTGCAGAAGCAGAATGTCGGCGTCGTCCGCGAAACGTCCGACGGCGTGGCCAAGATCGAGGGCCTGACCGGCGCGATGCTCAACGAGATGCTCGACTTCGGAAACGGGGTCATCGGCCTCGCGTTGAACCTCGAGGAGACCGAGGTCGGCGCCATCATCCTGGGCGATTATCTCGGGGTTCGTGAAGGCACCGAGGTCCGCACCACCGGCAAGCTGTTGTCCGTCCCGGTGGGCAAAGGCCTTCTGGGTCGTGTGGTCAACACCCTCGGCCAACCGGTCGATGGCAAGGGCGACATCGCCGCCACCGAATACTATCCGGTCGAGAAGATCGCTCCGGGCATCGTCAAGCGGAAGTCGGTGAGCCAGCCGTTGCAGACCGGCATCATGGCGATCGACGCGATGATCCCCATCGGTCGTGGTCAGCGCGAGTTGATCATTGGTGACCGGTCCACCGGCAAGACCACGATCGGCGTGGACGCAATGATCAATCAGGCGCGTGCCAACAAGGCCGGTCGTGCTTCCGGCGAGAAGGGTTTCCGTCCGGTCTACAACATCTACGTGGCCGTTGGTCAGAAGCAGTCGAACATCGCCCGTGTGGTCGCCGAATTGGAGAAGGCGGGCGCGTTGGAAGACACGATTGTGGTGGCGGCTGCCGCGGCTGATTCCGCCGCGAACCAGTACCTCGCTCCGTTTGCTGGAGCGGCGATGGGCGAGTGGTTCATGGATAATGGCATGGATGCGTTGATCATCTTTGATGATCTCTCCAAGCAGGCCGTTGCCTACCGCCAGGTTTCGCTCGTCTTGAAGCGTCCGTCCGGTCGTGAAGCTTATCCCGGTGACGTGTTCTACCTGCACAGCCGTTTGCTCGAGCGCAGCGCCCGTGTCAGCGAGAAGTACGGCAACGGATCGCTCACCGCCCTCCCGATCATCGAGACCCAGGCGGGCGACGTTTCGGCTTACATCCCGACCAACGTCATCTCGATCACCGA
>DITU01000094.1 GCA_002422905.1 Verrucomicrobia bacterium UBA6176 | reverse complement strand
ATGGTACGTGGCGTTGGTGTCGGGTGCGGTGGTGGGGGGGGTGGGTCTGGGGGCGTGGTTGATGTTGCGGAAGAAGCGGGTGGAGGCGGAAGGATGGCGGGGGGTTTTTGGTGATTCACCGGCTCCGCAATGGGTGATCGCGCTGACGGGGGAGGTGTTGGAGGTGAACGCGTCGGCGCGTCGGCTTCATGGATGGGGGAAGGAACCGGGCCGGGCAGTGGTGTTGGCGGACTGGGTTCCGGCGGATCTGCTGGAGGAAGTGCCCGGGGAACTGGGCCGGCTGGCAGCGGAGGGGAAGGTGGTGGAGACCTTGCGACTGGGTGCGGGGGGGCGGTTGATCGAGGTGGAGTTGCGGGGTCGGGCGATCCGGCATGGCGGGCGGGCGGCGGTGGTGATCCACGAGATGGATGTGACGGATCGGAACCATGAATTGTGTGGGTTGCGGGAGATCCAGGTCCGTCATCTCAGCCTGGTGCGTGCGATCGGGGACGGGGTGATCCTGTTGGACGTGGGCGGGAAGGTGGAGACGGTGAACCCGGGGGCGGAGGGCATCCTCGGGGTGAAGGCGGGGGAACTGGTCGGGAAGAACTGGGATCTGGGGCAGGGGAGGAATCCGGTGCGACGGGACGGCCGGGTATACGCTCCGGAAGATCTTCCGGTGGCGTGGACATTGCGGACCGGGATGGCTTTGGAGGGGCGGGTGATGGGGTTGCCGAAGGAAGGGGATGCGCCGTTGTGGCTTCTGGTGAGCACCCAGCCGTTGAAGCGGGATCCGGCCGGCCGGGTGATGTCCATGGTATTGGCGTTCACCGACATTTCGGCGCAGATCCGGACCCAGGAGGAATTGCGTCAGGCCAAGGAGACGGCGGAGGCGGCGAACCGGGCGAAGACCGAGTTCCTGGCGCACATCGGGCATGAGGTCCGGACGCCGTTGAACGGGTTGACCTCCGCGCACGACCTGCTGCTGCAATCGGGTTTGAGCCCGGAACAGCGCGAGTACCTGATGAATGCGGTGGGGTCGGTGGAGGACATGTTGACGTTGCTGGACGACCTCCTGGACCTGTCCAAGATCGAGGCGGGTCGGTTGACGGTGGAGTCGATGGAATTCGACCTGCGCAACCTGGTGGAGAACACGCTGCGGACGTTCCGTCCGAAGATGGTGGCGGCGGGACTCGCCATGCAGGTTTCGGTGGATGATTCCCTGTCGGTGTGGGTGCGGGGCGATCCGCATCGGCTCCGCCAGGTGCTCGCCAACCTGTTGTCCAACGCCATCAAGTTCACTCCGTCGGGATCGGTGGCTCTCCGGGTGAGTCCGGGCGACGGCGACCGGATCCGGTTCACGGTGACCGACACCGGCATCGGGATTGCCCGGGCGAAGCTCGGGTTGATCTTTGAGGCGTTCGAGCAGGCCGACATTTCGATCAGCCGGCGCTTCGGCGGGACGGGGTTGGGGTTGGCGATCTGCCGGAAGTTGATGGGTCTGATGGGGGGCACGATCTGGGCGGAGAGCGAACCGGAGAAGGGGAGCCAGTTCCACATCGAGTTGCCGTTGCCTGCCGTGAATGCTCCGGCTTTGGCTGCCCCGGGTGCGGCATCGGGCGCGCCGCCGGCCGCGCGGGTGTCACTGAAGCTTCCCGGGACGATGCGCATCCTGATTGTTGAAGATCACCCGGTGAACCGGCAGTTGACCGAGACCATGGTCCGGGAGACCGGGGCGACAACGGAGACGGCGGGGAACGGGCGGCAGGCGGTGGAACGGTTGGAGTCGGGGGATTACGCGCTGGTGCTGATGGATGTGCAGATGCCGGAGATGGATGGCATGACGGCGACGCGGATCTGGCGGGAGCAGGAGCGGCAACTGGGGCGGCGACGGGTGCCAATTGTGGCGTTGACGGCGCACACGCAGGTGGAGGATCGGGAATTGTGCCTGGCGAGCGGGATGGATGATTACCTGAGCAAGCCGCTGCGGCGACAGGCGCTGATGGGGAAGCTGGAGGAGCACCTGGTTGGGTTCCGCGAGGAGGGAGGCAGCCCGGGCCAACACGGGGCGGACGTGGGCGCGGGGCGGGGGAGCGCGCCGGGGATGTCGGAGAAGCTCCGGGGATTGTTGCGGGATGCGAACCGTGAGGGAATGCGGGCGGTGCGGGAGGCGTTGCACCAGCGGAACCCCGCGGTGGCGGGGAAGCAGCTCCATTTCCTGAAGGGCGGATGCGGGCTGTTGCAGAGTGCCTCGCTGATGAGGGCGTTGGAGGAGGCGGAGGCGTGCGCCCGCGAGGAGCGGTGGGAAGAGTTGGAGAGGGTTTTGCCGGGTCTGGAGAAGCAGATGGAGGAGGCGGTGGGGATGGTGGGTTGAGGGGAACGATCGCAGGTTGGCTTCAGGAATCGGAATCGGGTAGTTGGAGCGGGCATGCAACGCGATTGGGAAACCCATTATCAGGCGGGCGACACTCCATGGGATCACGGTGGCCCGGCGCCGGGGTTGCTGGACTTCCTGACACGTCGGGGTGGAGCCCTGCGGGGCCGGGTGCTGGTGCCGGGCTGTGGATTCGGGCACGACGCCCGGGCCTGGGCCGAAGCGGGGTTGGAAGCGGTGGGTCTGGATGTGGCCCCGAGCGCCGTGGCCCGGGCCAAACAGCTTCATCGGGAAACCGCGCAGGTGCGTTTCGCTGAAGGCGATTTCCTGGGGGCAGGGAGTGGGGCGGATCCGTTCGACTGGCTGTTCGAGCACACCCTTTACTGTGCAATCGATCCTGCGCTCCGGGATGCGTATGCAGCGGCGGCAGGAAGACACGTGAGGCCGGGCGGACATTTTCTGGCGATCCATTACCTGACGCCATCGAGTCCGGAAGGCCCGCCCTTCCCGTGCAGCCGGGAAGAGATCCTGGGTCGGTTCGACCGGGATTTTGAATTGGTGGAAGACTGGAATCCGCCGGGTTGGGAGGCGCGGTTGGGGCGTGAGTGGATGTTTTGGTGGCGGCGTCGATGACCTGAAAATCCGTGGATGCCGGCCCGGCAATTGCTAGGGTGGGCGGGCACTACAAGACCTGTTTTTTCCTGTGAGCTACGACATTGAACTGTTGCGTGGAATCCTGAAGGCGGCTGTCGAAGGCGGAGCCTCGGATGTGCATATCAAGGTGGGCAACCCGGTCGTGTTCCGGATCGACCGCAAGCTGCTGTCGATCGAGGCGCCCGTGCCCACGGTTGAATGGATGGCGAAGGTGTTGGAGAAGATCGTGCCCATCCACGCACAGAAGCGGATGGAGGCGGATCGGGAGGTGGACTTCAGTTATTTCGAGCCGGGTGTGGGCCGGTTCCGGACCAATGTCTTCCAGCAGCGTGGCACCTATGCGTTGGCCATGCGCTATGTGAAGACCCAGGTGCCCAGCTTCACCGAGCTCGGACTTTCACCCGTCATCAAGGACATCGCCCGCAGCCCCCGCGGCATCGTGCTGGTGGCGGGCACCACCGGATCCGGCAAGTCGNNCGACCACGCTGGCGGCGATGATCGAGTACATCAATGCGAGCTTCAAAAAGCACATCGTCACGTTGGAGGACCCGATCGAGTTCGTGTTTGAGGACAACCAATCGGTGGTGGAACAGCGCGAGATCGGCCTGGACACCCAGAGCTTCAACACCGGCTTGAAGCACGTGCTGCGGCAGGATCCCGACATCATCATGGTGGGTGAGATGCGGGATGCGACGTCGTTCCAGGCGGCCATGAGCGCCGCTGACACGGGGCACCTGGTGTTGTCCACGTTGCACACCCAGAACGCGGCCCAGTCCATCGGGCGCATCCTGGACTTCTTCAAGCCGGACGAACGCGAGCAGGTGCGTCGGCAATTGGCGGGCACACTCCAGGCCGTGATCTGTCAGCGCATGGTCGGCAAGATCTCGGGCGGCATGACCCCGGCCCTCGAAATCCTCATCAATACCTCCACCGTGAAGAAGATGCTGGAGGAGAACCGGGTGGAGAAGATCGGGGCGGCGATCGAGACCGGGCGTGACGACGGCATGCAGACCTTCAACCAGGCACTGTACGACCTGGTGAAGGACAAGAAGGTGTCGGAGAAGGAAGCCTTGGCGAAGGCGGGCAATCCCCAGGGCCTGGAGATGATGTTCAAGGGCATCTTCCTCAACGACGGTTCGCGGATCCTTTCCTGATTTTGCCATTGCCGCGCGGCGCCGGGACGGGAAGCTGTCGGCACCACATGAAAGTTTCCCATATCGCATTGCCGTGGCTGGGTGCCGCCCTGGTGGGCGCCGCCTTTGCCGCCGGTGTCGGATACGACAACACCCCCCAGATTCCCGGCCAGAAATGGCGGGTGCATGACAAGGAACGGCCCAATCCGCCCGTGGTCGAGCCGGCCGAAACCTTCAGTCACATGGCGCCGGCTCCGAAGGACGCCAAGGTGCTGTTCGACGGCAAGAGCCTGGCCGCCTGGAAGAGCGGTTCCAGCGACGCCAAGTGGAAGGTGGAGAACGGGCATTTCGAGGCGGTGAAGGGCGCGGGCGACATCGAGACCCGGGAGAAGTTCGAGGATTTCCAGTTGCACATCGAGTGGTCGGCGCCCAACCCGCCCAAGGGCGAGAGCCAGGGTCGTGGGAATTCCGGAGTCTTCCTGCACGGGCGCTTCGAGGTGCAGGTGCTGGATGTCTACAACAACAAGACCTACGCGGATGGCCAGGCCGGAGGCCTTTACGGACAGTGGCCGCCCCTGGTCAACGCCATGAAGAAGCCGGGCGAATGGAACTCCTACGACATCATCTTCGAGGGCCCGCGCTTCGATGATGCCGGGGCCGTCACCCGCAAGGCTTCCGTCACCGTCATCCACAACGGCATGGTCCTGCATCATCGCCAGGAATTCATCGGTCCTTCCGGTCATCAGAACGTGCCCAAGTACGTGAAGTACGACGGCACCGGTCCCATCCGTTTGCAGGATCACGGGGATCCCGTCCGGTTCCGCAACGTCTGGATCCGGCCCCTCGGGACCTACGACCGGCCGGAATCCCAGTAGAGATCAGCGCCCGGGATCGAGGCTTCGATCCCGGGCTTCCTGTATCGCCGCCAGTTCAGCAGCCGCGACCGACCGATAGTCGTAGCGGGCCACAAACCGGCGACCTTCACTCCCCCGTTCCCGGCAGCGCACCGGGTCATCCAGCCAATCGCCCACCTTGCGGGCGAACCCCGCGAGATCTCCGAGCGGTACGGTGTCGAGTTGATCCCCGAACACTTCAGGAAACACGGGGAGTTGGAGGGCGACAACCGGGAGACCGGCAGCGAGGAATTCGGTGATGGAAAGTCCCCAGCCTTCCTCCCGGGACAGACTCAGCCCAACCCGGCTCCGGGCGAGCAGACGATTCTTTTCCGCGTCATCAACAGCCCCGGTGAGACGGACGGCCTCCTCCAGACCCGCGGCCCGGAGACGGCGTTGGAGTTCGTCGCGATGCGGCCCTTCACCGATCACCAGGAGACGGGCGCGGGGATGTCGGAGGCGCACCGCCGTCCAGACCTGGGGTATGTCGAGGACGCCCTTGTGGTCGTGGAGTCGGCCCAGCACCACGGCGTCGAATTCCTTGGGGGCGTCGGGCAGGAACGGGATGTCGTCCAGATCAATACCATAACCGGTGCAGACCATCCGGCTGGGGGTGAGGCCGAGGGAGGTTTCGAGCCGTGCATAGGACTCGGCGATGGCCGGGGTGCTGCCGAGGATGAGGTGTCCGTGCCGATTCAGGAGTCGGACGGAGGCGCGTTCGGACCGGACGAAGAGGCGGTCGACGATCCCGGTACGACCGGGCAGGCCGGTGATGAGGTGATGGATCTTGACGACGAGGGCGGCGCGATTGGCCCGGGCCAGGCGCCAGGCGGGGTACACCTCGAAAAAGAAGGGGGCGCAGGGGTAGATGACGTCGTAGCCAGATCGTGCGGCGCGGGGATAATGGAAGGGCAACATGCGCCAGGCATAGGCCGGGGCGCACCAGAAGGTCTGGGGAAGCCGTCCCGGAGCGGGAATCAGGCTGTCGGTGCTGAGCAGCTTTGAATCGGGAAACATCCGGCGCCACAACGGATGCGCGGCGGCGGCCAGGGCGAAGTCGACCTGATGCCCGGCGGCGATCCAGTGTTTGACCACGCCGGCGAAGTGGCGTTGGACCCCCGAGATCGAGCGGGGTTCCATGGCGGTGTTGTAGACGATCAGGATGCGCATGCAGCGGCGGCCGTGCCGGTGAGAATGGGAGTTGATGGGCAACCGGGCGAGCCAACTTCTCCGGCGTCCGTTGCCTTGTTGCCTGGCGCGTGGGACCGGGAGCGCGGACATTCCGGTCCGCAGACGACGAAGGGAATGAAGTTCGGAATGAATCCCACGATCCCGGGTAAAGCGGGGTCAACTCGGGAAGACGCGATCTGCCTTGGGAGTACAGATACCCCTGTCAGCATACCATCCCAACGGAATTTCCTGTGGCTAATTGTTCACCCTGGAGAATAGGGCGGAGCGTTGATCGACTTCCTCGATATAGAAATTCATGCGAGGGGGCCGGTGCAGCTGGGTTGGCTGCCCAGGCTTGGGGTTCCGCCGATGATCTCGAACCTATTAGAATTTCCAATGAATCGTGTGGTTGGTTCAATAGGTTGGGGCACCAGGAAAGTGCGTTGAGGACACCGCCCTGACGAAGGACATTCTGCGTCGGGGAATCCGATAGGTATGGGTCCCCACTCCAAGCTGGATCTTCCATCGGGGTGCCTACAGCATGTCGGAGAAATCCATGAAGTGCCCAACCCTTTCCTTCCTCGCCCTCCTGTTTTCCCTGGTTGGTTTTGTTACTGAGACCGTTGCCCAGGATGCCCATAGGTTGGTGATCGAGGTGATTTCAGTTTCGCCTCCGGATGCAACCGGTGACCGGATGGCCGAGATTCGGCTCCGGGTCGCGGATGCCAGGGGGGCAGCTATTACCAACACGAATTTCGTTGCCCCTATACGGGCGCGGATCCGTGAGGATGCGGGGATTGTCATCAGCGAGATATCGGGGGATGGAACCGAGATCGAGTTGACCCATGTCGGGTCCGTTCCTGTCAGCATGGAGGGTTGGATCCTTGAGGCGCGAAGGGGCTTTGCGGACGGGCGGGAAGCTTCGGGCCATGTGATCCTTGGGCCCGCCACCTTGGCGCCGGGCGGAGTCGTGGTGTGGAGTTCCCGCATCAACGCGAGTGATCTGTTTCCGCGCGTCCGACATCCAGAGCCGTTTCCGTACCCGTTTCCAACGATGCTGGAAGTCCGCACTGCAACCGGGCGACTCGTCGATCAGGTTTCCATCCTGGGGACCGGTTCGCCGACATCCCCTTTCCGCCTGGGCGGGGGCAATCTGCGGCTGTTGGGTTCGATGAACCATCACTTGGTTCAGGACCCGGTGGGTGGACCGACCAGCATGGGCATGGTCAATCCGGGGCTTGTGCTGCCTTGGGTGGGCCTGCGGCAGGCCGTCCCGACCGCGCCGGAATCGATTCAGGTCATCGGAGGCATTGGGCATGGCATGATACGGGTGTCATTGGGTTCTGCGCGGCATTGGCAGTTCGGGGCAGTCACCCCGGACGGATTGATTTGGGAGACCCCGGTCCTGTCGTTGCCTGAGGCGGCTCCGCTCACCTTCGAACTGGTGGACGGATCCTTGGTCGCGAATGAATCCAATCCGGGACGCAGCGCCCTCGCCAAGGTTGTCGTGCCCGGGACGCTCCCCCTGGGCACGGACCTCGCCCTGGCGTTGAAACTGGACGTCGCGGGAGAGTTCGAGGTCCCGTCGACCGTGGTCGTGCCTGCCGGGGCCATGTCTGCCGAATTCGAGATCCACAACCTGGACGATGCCGTCGCCGACGGCCGGGCCCTGGTCACCCTGACGGCGTCGGCTGCCGGGTTCGGATCCGCCACATGGACCCTGATCCAGGATGACAACGAGGTTGGATCGATGTTTGTCACCCTGCCGGGGCCGGCCGTCGAGGGAGCGGGAGTTCTGTCGACCTTTGGCAACGTGTCCCTGCCGTCGCCGGCCCTGCACGACACCGAGATCCGCTTGGCCAGCGTCGGACGGGTCTGGACACCGACGCATACCGTGATCCCGAAGGGTGCTGTTTCCGCCCACTTCCCGGTCCGGATCCTGGATGACCGGTTCGCCAACGTCCCGCCCACGACGGATCAGGTAACTGCCTCGATGCCGGGTTGGCCGGTTGCAACCGGCCGCATCGAGATCATCGATGATGAGCATCCGGGGTTTTCGATGGAGCTGGACGAATGGATCCATGAGGGAACCCCCACCGAAGGACGTCTGCTTTTTGCCAATCCGCCGGACCGTCCGCTGAGCATCCGGTTGAGCATCGCGGGAATTGAAATCCGGGTGCCGCGAGAGGTGGTGCTTCCAGCCGGCGAGACATCGGTGACGTTTCCGGTTGAGTCGCCGGACGATGAAGTGTTGGGACCCCAGTTCGGATTCGAGCTTTGCGTCGGCACGGATCGGTTCGGCCTGCCCTGTCGGATGCTGATGCGCAGGGATAACGACGCTCCGGCAGATAGGGTGTGGATCCTGGGCCCCGAAGTGGTTCTGGGGAACGATGCGGTGCTGATCCGGGTGGTCCTCGAGGATTCGCGGGGTTGGCCGAAGCAGACGAATGGGATGGCTCAGGTCCGGATCAAGAGTGCCATCGGGGATGTGCGGGTTGATCCCGGATTTTCGCAGGTCCCTTTGGTGGACGGGAGATTCGACGGGTTCATCCGGTTGTCTGGATACGGCATCCAGACGGTGCTGGAGGTTGAATTCGGGGGATTTGTCGGACATTCGCCCCCCTTCGACATGGTCATGGGAAGGGGACCCATTCCCGGTGTCGCCGACGTTTCGGAGTGGCCGGGCCGGACGAATCTCCTGGCTCTATTGGTGAGGACCAATGCGATGGGTCCGATGGCGCTGGTGGCGGAGTTGGATCCGGCGAGCGGGCAGATCGTCCAGACGCTTGAACTGCCAGCGGTGGCAAATCGGATTGCGGTGGCCGATTCGGGATCGGTCGCCTGGTTGGCGTCAGAAACCGACACCGTACAACGGATCGATCTGGAAGCCTGGCAACATGCGGGTTCGATCCGATTGGATGAAGTCCCGGGTGTGCGCCGGGCGATTCAACTGGCGGTTTCACCGGGCACAACCGAGGACGTTTTGATCCTCAGCGGACCGATTGAAAACCAGGGGAACGTTCCCCATCGGTGGATCGGCATCCGTGACGGGCTGCGGATGTCATCCTTTCTGGAAAAGGAATCGGAGCTCCTCCAACCCAGCGTGGTTCCTGGCCGGACGTCCGGCGAGTTCTATTCAACGCTGGCCCGACGCGCGTACCGGATCCGTATGGGTGAAGACAGGCTCGAGTGGGTGCAGGAACGGGATCTGACATCCCTGTGGCCCGGTTTCGTGAGGCAACCGGTGATCGTCGGATCCAACCTGGTCTTCTCCGGTGGCAATGTGGTGGATGCGGACACGCTCGCTGATGTCGGTGAGTATCAACAACGGTTCTTTGGACAGCTATGGACGGCGACCCTCGCGTATCCGGACGAAGGATTGGTTCTGTTTGCATCGGATGGTGGGTATCTGGAAAGCAACCTGTTGGAGGCGCGCACTGCTGCTGATCGTTTCCAGATCCCGTTGAACCCCGGCTCCCAGTTGATCGACCAGATGGTGCGTTGGGGTCGTCGTGGCGCCGGCCTGCTTTCCTCGACCACGCGGCAGTTGTTCCTGGTGGATGCCGCGGTCAGGCCAGTCCCCACCGCCGACCTTTCAATCTCCCTCGCCATTCCCGATCGCGTCCCTTGGCCGGACGGCACGTTCCGCCCCGGTTGGGTGCCCGCCATCCTGACGATCACCAATCGCGGTCCTGGGATTGCGTGGAATGGGGTGTATGCCATTCCCGGACACGAATCAGGCGTCTTCGAGCCCCTGGCCCCCGGGGGATCCGTCGTCCTTCATCGGCAACTGGATCCCGGTGTCGTGGGGGAACGTGCGTTCACCGCGACCGTGGGGGCATCCACTGCCGATCCGGATCCGTCCAACAACCTGGCCCGGGCTGCAACCTGGGTTGAACCCCTGGAAGTTCCAGGAGAGGGAATCGCTCGGATCCGTGGACGTCATCTGGTGGCCCGTCCAGACGGCACTGAACTCTGGCTGGTCACCGGGCCAGAATCGGGATTTGAAGGAGTGGTTGTCCTCGACCCGGTTTCGGGAGATCAGATCCGGACGATTGCTGTCGGACCCGATCCACGCCGCATTGTGCCATTGACCGACAACTCGGGCTTTCTCGTGCAATTGGGCGATACCCGCGTGGTCCGATGGAACCTTGCGGCAGGGGGAATTGATTTCGACCAGATCCTTGCTGGCGGACCGGTGATCGACATCGCCGCCCTGCCTCTACCATCGGAGCGAATCGCGGTCCTGCTTCGGGGACGGATCGTGGTGTTCGAGGGCACCAATCAGATCCAGTCGGTCATCGTGGCCCCCAGTTCCGCCCGGGCGCTGGCGGTTGGGGGTGGGCAGTTGTGGGCCGCCAGGGAAGGAGAATTGTTGATCTACAATCTGGTGCCCGCGGGGTTGGGTTTGGTCCAGACTGCGATTGCAAGCCTGTCGACGCCTGATCCTCGTTTTCACACCGATGGAACCTGGGCTGCGTTCGACGGTCGCATCCTTGAGCCTGCAACCGGCCGTTCTGCGGGTACCATCGTTGGTGGAGTTCCCCTGGTGCCTTCTGGCGACGGAAGCTTCTTCGGCGTGAACGGGCATCGTTTGCGCCGATATACCGCCCCTTACCTTGAACTTGCCGCCGAGGTGGTTGTGCGCGGATTGGTCGGCGCAGGTTCCGTTCTGGATGTGGTCCGCTGGGGGCGGGACGGCTTCGCGTTCCGGACCGACACCGGGATTGTCGTCACCGGCCGCTCCCTTTTGATTCCGGAAGGCGTGGCCGACCTGGGGGTGGCACTTGAACCCGTGACGCCCACTTATCGGGGGCAACCGTCACGATTTCATGCGGTCGTCACCAATCGGGGACCTGACACGGTCCGAAGCGGTGAGGTCGTTGTTTACCCTTCTCGGACCGACTCGATCACCGCCAACCCCCCGGCTTTTCCTGATGGCATCATGCTGCGCCTCCCGTTTGAGGGTCTGGGCGCCGGTGAAGCCCGGGCGATCAGTTTCACGGTTGTACCCGGAGCATTGGGTTGGTCCGACGGCACCGTCCAACTGTTTGCCGCGGTTCAGGGTTCTTTCACCGACCCGGACTCCCGGGACAACCAGATCCAAACGGCGTTCCCTGGCCAACTCGTTCGTGCCGACCTCGGTTTGCGATTCGAGGTTCCCGTCGCACCCAGGGTTGGAGAGGCCTTCGACATCTTCTGCATCGTCACCAATGCCGGCCCGGGATCGGTGGTGAATCCCATCCTATACCTCCCGGAAACCGCGCTTCAATGGATGGACCCGGATCAGGATGTCCCACTCCCATTCGGTACCGGGGACCGCATCATCCCTTCATTCACTCCATCCCTTGACCCGGGCACCGAAGTCCGGGTCAGGTTGCGGGCCAGGGCGCATAGACCCGGGGTATATCCCCTCCGTGCCTTCCTCAATCTCGCAGTCGAGGACTCCGCGCCGCGCGACAACCTGGCTTGGACCTCGATCCGGATCGATTCACCGACGGGCTCGGTGACCTATCCGGAGTTCGACCTTCCCTACAGTGCCGGACGGTGGTCGCCAACCCGCAACCAATGGATCCTGTCGGATTCGTTCAGCATGACCTTCCTCGAACCCGACACCCTCGAGGTGCAGGGAGGATTCAGGTTTCCCTATCAGATTTCGGAATACTTGCAGAATCAGGAAGGCACCCACATCTGGATCCCCGGTGAATATCCCGGATTTGACCGGATCAATCTGGACACCGGGGAAGTCGATCTTCGGATCCCACCCGAAGCCAATCCGGCGCATTCCAACGGAACGATCGCCACCGTGCCCGGCCGGCCAGAAGTGCTCGTCCTGTACGGTCTGCTGCCGAACGCCAAACCCGAAGCCTCCGTCACCGTCGGCGGAATCCGTCTGCCGGATACCTATTCCGACGATCTGGCGTGGCAGGGTTCCGGTCTGGTTGCCGGTGCGGCTTCCGATGGTCGGATATTCCTCTCCAATGGCGCCCAACTGCGCGAGCTGGAGCTTACCCCAACCGGCCTGCGGTTCGTGCGCAATCTGGACGCCTACCAACGCCATACATCCCTCCCCATCGTGGTGTCCAACGGCCTGCTGGTGCAGGGTATGGAGGAGGCATTGGATCTCGATTCCCTGGAGCTTCTGCCCTTCGGGAACTTATATAGGCCGATCTTCGATTCCCTAACCTTCCGTCAGAGGCGCGTGATCGATGGGGCTTCCCGGTTTGAAATGTTCGACCTGACCCGTCGACTGCCCGTGTGGACCGGACCGAACCGTCTGCCCGAGGGTGCCATCCTGGGAGCGGGAATTCGCGGTGCATTGGCCCTTGGTGCTCATGGAGGACGGATCCGACCCCCGACCAACACCGCCGTCGATCTCCAGATGCGCCTCACCGGCAATGTTTCGGTTCCCGGCGTCGGACATGAGTTCGTCGTCCCGATCCAACTCCGGCAATTCGGATCCTGGATCGCCGGGCCTGTCCGCATCAGTGCTGAGCTTTCCCCCGGGGTGGAATGGTTGGATCCCGCTGTCCAGGGCGCCCCGCCCACCTACCCGTTCACCTTCATCAATCCATCCGCCGATCTCGTGTTCCGGTTCCGCGCTGCCGCACCCGGCCCGATCCGCATCCGCCTCGAGGCCGATGCCGACGCCATCGACCCCACTCCGGAGGATGCGCGACTCGATCTGGACCTTGTAGTTCCGCCGGCTCCAGTGGTCTTGCTCAATGATCTCATCGTGCACGACAACGGTCGGCCCTTCGTTCTGCGCCTTTCGCAACCGGCACCCCAGGACCTGTCCGTAACCCTCCGCGCCGAACCCGTCTCCATCCAGGACAACGACATCCATGGTTCGACCGTCGAAGTCCCTTTCGCGAAAGGAACCCGCCAAGCCAACGTTTATTGGGTGGTCGAAGACCTCTTCGTCGAGGAAGACGAACAATTCTTCATCAGTGTCGCCCCCGGCGGAATTGCATCCACCGCCCACCGCGCATTGGTCACCATCCGCAATGACGACCGCGCCAACTTTCGCCTCCGCAACGAGACCCGACCCGAGGGCAATTCCAATGCCCCCCCCGTCAATCTCCAGATCTCCATCGATGCACCTATCGAGACGTCGGTGGAAATCAGCTTTGCCACCCTCTCCGGAACCGCACTGGCTGACGATGACTTCCTTGCCGCCCGCGGCCGCCTCCTCTTCACCCCTACCGTCCGCACCAACATCGTCCGGATCCCGGTACTTGGAGACATGCTCTACGAGGCGGACGAAGTGTTCTCAGTTCAATGGTCCGATCCCGATGGAGCCTTTCTTCCTTTGGCGAATACCACCATCACCCTGCGGAATGATGATCCGCCGCCGGGTGCGTTCCTCACCTATGATCATGGGACGGATGGCGCCGCCATCATTCGGTTTCAGAGCGTCAACGGGGTGCGTTATACCCTTCAATCCCGCGAGCTGTTCAACGTCGGCAACTGGGGGTCTGAAGGCCAGATCCTTGTTGGAAACGGCGGAATGATGGTCTTTCGACCACAGCCCCGATCAAGGAACACCTGGTATTACCGCGTGATCGCCAATTGATTGCTCCCACAGACGAGTCCGCGGCCTGGCGCCCATTCAAATGTCAGGTCGCGTTACGGCCTTCGTTCTCGTCAGACCTTCGCTTCTGGAAGAAGGACAAACGCTCGACCGCCTGTCTCCTCAATGCAATCAGGCCTTGCCGGTGCCGGCTGTGCTTCAGCGGAGACTTCCGTCCGGCCAGATGATCGACGCGTACCCGACCCAGCGTTGGCAGCAGCCTGGACGCATCAATCCCTCTCCCCGTCCAGATCGCAGGGTCTTCCGGCTTCGACACCCACTGGCGCAGTCGCTGGTGATGTCTTCGGATCAAATAGCTGAAGAGCCACCCCAAGATGACCAATCGGATGATGAGTTCTGCGACTGACATACTGACCCCGGATTCTGCGCTCAGTGATCGGACTGCGTTCCGCCGGGATCTCCAGCGGAGCGCGATGAACACGGTCTTCCAAGCATATCCGGGGCCAGATAGGACACCTCACAACCCCCCGTCCGAACCCATGCAGTTGGGGGGGAAGTGACCCCTTTCCCCCGTTGCGAGCTTCGCGCCGTTGCGTGAAAACCTCCCCTCCCGCCCGCAAAAGGAAGTTCATCCCGCAGAGACGCTGAGGCGCAGAGTTGTTCCCGTGGGCCCCCAACAATAGCCCACCTCTCCTTCGTGCCTTCGTGTGAGACCTTCTCACCCTGGTCCCCGAAAACGTTGCGAGCGTTGCGCGATTGCGTGAAAATCTCCCCGAATCCCTTCCCGGAGTTCACTGCGTCCCCGCGTGAGACCCATCCAAGCTCCTGCACTTCGATGCGACGCAAGTTGGGAAGGAGAGGCCAGGTCCCGGTAAAACTCGATGATGACGTCCCACGGGCGCGTAGGAATGACAGGGTCGCGATATCCTTCCAAGCTGCTCCATGGCCTGATGGCAGTCATGTCGTGGCAGGGGGTTCATCAAGGAGACTCAGCGAACGCTGCCGGATAGAGCGGGTCGAACGCCTGGGTTTGCGACGGTAGGGCAATGGTCAGTCCATGATCCGGGGCTCAATCGCCGCTCGTAGGACCCAAGGGTTGGTCCTTCTGTTGATGCAGCATCTCAAGACGTGCTCGCGTCAATTGCTGGACGCTGCCATCTCCCAGCAAGGCGGTACCAGAGCCATCCGGCATGACTGCCACGGCCACGATGCTCTGGGGCCGCGTCTCATTTGCATCCCGGTAGAAAGTGATGCGGACACCCTTCCATTCAGAAGCCTCGGCGGGCTTTAGATGGCCCGAGCGTACCAGCGTCTCCAGGGTAACAATCGAAGTAGCGGATTGCCCCCGATCTCGGAGATCGGTTGCATGGTGAGACAACGCACGCACCAGTGCCGCTCCGTCGGGTGCACGCTTGAGGGGCGAGACTCCCATGGTGAACAATAGGATCCCCATCACAACCAGTGCGCCCGCTGCAATGCTCGCCAGCGTCATTCGAGGAAAGCGCATCGGATCTCTTCCGGGCGTACCCTGGAGTGTCCGGTTCGGTCGCGGGGTCATGTGTCGTCGGCCCGTTTTCCAAGTCTGCGTGCCTGGAGCAGGCCGAAGGCGCCGTAAACCAGGAAGCAGGCTCCAAGGAGGATGACCTTGCCGAGATCAATCGCGCACTCCGGGCACAGATTCTTGCCGCACGACTTGCAGCCGCCGACCGAAGTTCTGTCATGGTGATAGAAGCAACTCATGGGTTCCTGATGTGGCTGTCAAGATGTCCAAGCTCCTTACGATTCAGCTCACCGATGGCGGCCCACCTGGAACGTTTTGATTATAGAGGGACGATGCAGGGTGGTCCTTCGGTGCTGGGTCCGATTCGAAGGAAACCCAGTTCAAAAGCATGTTCAAGCGTTCCGCGAACTGTATGACCCTATTCAGTTCCAACTCGCTGGACAGCAGCATCGGCTGACTGAAAACGTCGTGCCACTCCAGGAGAATCGAACGTTCACGGTACACATGAAAGTGGACCGCCAGTTCCGGGGATGCGCAGCCGGCACTCAGTTCGGCCAGTCGGCGCGTATTCTCTGGCGTTGCGGGAATGTGAACTTCCTTCGGCCAGGGCCATGAGCCGGGCTCGACATAGATCGGCTGTGGAATCTGCTCCTGCTGCAAGAAGTCCGAGAGCTCACCACTTGGCGAACCGTCCTCAAAATACAAAAGGCATCCCGAAGGCAGCAAATCTGGCAAGGCGGTGAGAACCGATGGGAAGTCCGTCTCCCCGGACACCTCCCAATACGGACGGGTCACGTCGAGGTGAATGCCGCGCTCCCTTGAACCGGACGTAATCCGAAGGATCCTTTCGAGCAGGCCCATATTCCTATTCCGTCGAACGATCAAGTTCAGGAAGCGCCACCGGAAACGCCCGGTCAGTTGCAGTCCTGCACCGCGGGACTGCCCAATCACTCGAACCTCCCGTCTGCCAAGCGGGGCGGAAGCTCGCTGGAGCACCATGGTCAGGTGATGGAAATCTCATGCCAACTTCTCCCCTCCCCTGGAAGCTGCTGATTGTCGAGTGACCAATGCTTCCAATAATGGTTCGATGATTGCTGGCGGCTTCGGAGGCAACATGCGGGCAATGATTCAAGGGTGGCTCCCGAGGATGGCAGAGTCATAACAGGGCAGTCGGGGCCAGCAAGGTGGATTTGACCCTTCCCATGCAGTGACCACGGCGGCATGGAGTGCGTTGGCGATTTCAGGATTGAGGATCAGGGAGACGGCAAATCCCGGGCTGGGATAGGAGCGCTCGTGGTGCCTTGGGAAAGGGGTGGGGAGTTTGGATGGGAAGTTGCGTTTTTTGTGGCGAGGAGATGGGGGAGGAACGGAGCATGACCGGCGAAATCGAATGAGAAATCACAACAGGTACCGGAGTGGCCAGGGTCTGATGGTGGGGCGGGTCCTCTGGCTGGCATGGATGCTGGTGAATCTGGCGATGGGTGTGTCGGGGACTGACGCATCGGATCGGTCGATGTTGACGGTGGATCGTATCTTTGGCCCGGAGCGCGAGTTCAAGTCGGAGGATTGGGGGCCGGCCCATTGGTTGGAGGACAGTTCGGGTTATATCACGCTGGAGGTTGCGGAGGGGTTCAAGGAGTCGGAACCGGCCGAGGGTGGGGGGAGCATCAAGGAGATCGTGAAGTATGGGGTCGAATCCGGGCAGCGCGAGGTGTTGGTTGATGCGGCGAGCCTGATACCGCGGGGCCAGACGCGGCCGTTGTCGGTCGCGGACTACGCGTTGTCGGAGGACCTCGGCAAGGTGCTGCTTTTCACCAATACACGGCGGGTATGGCGGAAGGAGACCCGTGGGGATTACTGGGTATTGGACCGTTCAACCCGCGAGTTGAAGAAGCTGGGAGGGAAGGCGGCGGAGGCGACGTTGATGTTCGCGACCTTCTCGCCGGACGGTCGACGCGTTGCGTATGTCTGTGAAAACAACCTGTTCGTGCAATCGCTGGACAACCTGCGGATCCGGCAACTGACGAAGGACGGTTCGGCGGCGGTGATCAACGGCACGGCGGATTGGGTGAACGAAGAGGAGTTCGGGTTGCGCAACGGGCTGCGATGGAGTCCGGATGGGAAGTACATTGCCTATTGGCAATTCGACACCTCGGGTGTTCCCGAGTTCCAGCTCATCAACAACACGGACAATCTATATCCGAAGATCACGACCTTCGCCTATCCGAAGGTGGGGGAGACCAACTCGGCCTGTCGTGTGGGTGTGGTGAAGGCGAACGGTGGGAAGACGCGCTGGTTCCGACCGAATGCGGATCCGAGGAACCATTATATTCCCCGGATGGAATGGACGAAGGATTCGAGTCGGGTGCTGTTCCAGCAGCTCAACCGGCTTCAGAACACCAACCAGGTGATCGCGGGCGATCCGCGGACGGGGAGGACCGAGGTGCGTTTCATGGATCGCGATGATGCCTGGGTGGAAGTGATGGATGGGATGCGTTGGATGGAGGGGGGCAAGCGTTTCCTGTGGCTGAGCGAACGCGATGGATGGCAGCACCTTTATGCTGTGTCGGTGGAGAGCGGGGAGACCCGCCTGCTGACCCCGGGCGCGTTTGATGTGATCAGTGTGGCGGGCGTGGATGAAAGGCAGGGCGCGGTGTATTTCGTGGCCTCGCCGGAGAATCCCACCCAACGGCATCTTTACCGGGCGTCGCTCGATGGTTCGGGTGAGGTGGTGCGGGTGTCGCCGTCGGACCAGTCGGGAACGCATTCCTATGAGATTTCCGGGGATGGACGCTGGGCCTTTCATACCTTTTCCCGGTTTGGCGAACCGCCGGTGATTGAACTGGTGCAGTTGCCGGGGCATCGGGTGATCAGGACACTGGTGGGGAACGCGGCGCTTCGGGAGAAGGTGGGGCTGTTGAAGCCGAGTGCTGGAGAGTTCTTCCGGGTCAACATCAGCAATGGCCCTCCGCTGGATGCGTGGTGCATCCGACCGCCTGACTTCGATCCGGCACGGCGCTATCCGCTGCTGATCCATGTGTACGGTGAACCGGCGGGATCGACGGTGGTGGATCGGTGGGGTGGCGATACCTATCTGTGGCATCGGATGCTGGCGGAGCGGGGCTATGTGGTGATCAGCGTGGACAACCGGGGGACGGCGACGCCGCGCGGGCGGGAGTGGCGGAAGAGCGTGTATCGGCAGATCGGCAGTCTGGCCTCGGCGGACCAGGCGGCGGCGACGCGGGAGATCCTGCGGGAGCGGCCGTACCTGGATCCGGCGCGGGTGGGGATCTGGGGTTGGAGCGGGGGTGGATCGATGAGCCTGAACGCCTTGTTCCGTTATCCGGATTTATATCAGACGGCGATGGCGATCGCGTTCGTGGCCAACCAGCGTTTCTACGACACGATCTATCAGGAGCGTTACATGGGATTGCCCTCGGACAATGAGGCTGGGTTCAAGGACGGTTCACCGATCACCCATGCGCATGGATTGAAGGGGAACCTGCTGTTGGTCTATGGGACGGGCGACGACAACTGTCATTACCAGAACCTGGAAGTGCTGGTGAACGAGCTGATCCGGCAGGACAAGCAGTTTGATCAGATTTCGTATCCGAATCGGACGCACGCGATCCAGGAGGGTGAGAACACGAAGCGTCATCTGTTTGGGACGCTTACCCGCTATCTGGAAGAGCGGCTGCCGGTGGGGCCCTGAGCCTTCTTTCCCACCCTCTGCGGGGGGAGGGAGGTTCTCACGCAACGGCGCAACGCTTGCGACGGGGGGGACGAACTTTGTTGGGTGGCTGCTGATCCGTGCTCATCCGTGAGATCCGTGGTTCAAGAGGTCTGGATCTGAAACCACCGATCTCACGGATGTACACGGATGGGAGTTGGCTTGCGCATTGGGGGAGGAGCCTGTCCCGGATTGTCATCGAGGGTTTCACGCGGAGGAGGGGCATGCCGGGCGGGGAGGGTTTCACGCAACGACGCAACGCTCGCAACGTTTTTGGGGACCAAGGTGGGGAGCTCTCACACGAAGGTACGAAGGTGCGAAGGTGCGAAGGTACGAAGGTGCGAAGGTGCGAAGGTACGAAGGTGCGAAGGTGCGAAGGTGCGAAGGTGCGAAGGTGCGAAGGAGAAGGAGGTGTGTTGCGGGGACGTTGCGGTCTTTGCGGCGTGGCGTGAGGAGATCGGGGAGGGAGGTTTCGCGCGGAGGCGCAACGAACGCGGAGGGGGAAGGGAGGGTTTCACGCAACGGCGCAACGCTCGCGACGTTTCCGGGACAGGCGACGGGAAGGCTGCTCTGCGACGCAGCACTATGGATGCAGGCGGATTGGTCGTTCCGGCTGAGGCCAACAGTCGGAGTTTGGTTGGGGACGGAGTGCGGAATCGGATGGAGGATCGGGCTTTGAAGGGTGTTCAGCCGCAGCAGCGCTTGTATTTCAGTCCGCTTCCGCAGGGGCACGGATCGTTGCGTCCGACTTTTGGCGCCGATCGTATCTGGGGGTTGAGGATCCGGTCCCGGGCAACCTCGACTTCCTGTCGGAGGTATAGGTTCTGGAGGATCGCCCGTCTGAGTTGGAGCATCTGGGCGAACTCTGGATTCGCGGCTTTTGCCGCCGCGAAAAGGGCCAGTGCCTTGGGATCGGCTGGCCCTTTTCCAGTGTGCGATGTCGAGACCTGGGTGACGAGGTCGTAGCGGAGGGCTGGGTGAAGGCCCTGGTCTGATTGCCACCATTCGGACAGGTCGCCAAACCGGAGGAATTCGAGGGCGTATTCAGTGCACTCGCAGTCCGGTGTAAGGCAGTGATGATCCACCATCCTCCACCGTTCGCCTTCGTAGTCGAAGAAGAAGGCGCGTCCGGCACTGAACACGTCGGTGAAGGGGAGCATCCTGTTCTCCAATATCGTGGGCAGGTCGGTGACATCCAACTGGTCCAACGGTGTGGCTTGGATCAGGTGGAATTTCTCGATGTAAAACCACTCCTTCAACCGGAGGAGGTCATTGGAGTTCAGGTGTTGGTCGATGATCTGCCCCAAACGTTCGGCGGCTGCTTCCTGCGTGGGATCTTCGACCTGGCATGCACCCTTGAGGGTGAGATCGAGCCATGCTTCGGAGGGGAGTTCGGTCAGCTCCGGCAGGGTGCCGTCCCCGAGGGGTTGCGCGACCAGTTGGACGGCGGAACATCCGCATGCTGGCGCGCCGCAGACGGTGGGAAGGTAGTCGACATGACGTCTGGCTGAGGGCTCCGCCTCGGGAGTGTCGGACAGGTATACGCGCAGGAGGGGAGCCTGATAGGCCGGGTTCTCTCCTTCGTCCCAAATGATTTCAAACTGGTTTTGCATGGTTGGCGTGGAAGGGATCCTACCGATGATCTTCTACGGGTTCAAAGCGGTTGGCTGCGGTTGAGAAGCGAAGAGACGAGACCATCGGATCAAGGTCCCGAACCCATCCCCATCCGGAGGCATGCCAGGGGAATCCCTGCTGGCATCCCTCCGGATGTCGGGATCCACCCGTCGGAACGCGATTGGAGGGTGGCAGGATGTCGTGCGCTCCGAGGGTCAGCGCGCATGCATGGAAATGGACCACCACAGCCCACTTCCCTCCACGCTCCGCCGAACGCGAAGCGTCCTGGAGTGTGGTCGTCCTCTACCGCCTTGAGCCCCGCCGGCACAGCCACGGCGTATGATCGCGTTGTGCGTGTGGGTAAACCGTCGATCCAAGGCGCCAGAGGACGGGCGCACTCCATGACCTTGCGGACCCCACGGCCGCAGAACCGGTCCTCGACCGATTGCCAACTCATCACGGGCGACCCAATCCCAACCGGAGACTTTGACCTTTTCTCCGTCCCCAACCCTCCCTTTGCCAATGCGCTTCGTGCATCCGCGCGCTCCGTGGGTTTGAGGGGAGGATTGGCGCTTATTTCTCGAACGGGCTTTGGTGGACGCGCCGGATGAGGACCACGGTGAGGAAGGCGGCGAAGACGGCGAGCCAGCCGAGGCGGTCGAAGTGTTCGAGACGGCCGTCGGGTGAGCGGGTGACGAGCCAGCCGGCGAGGGTGGAACTGATGGCGGCGGCGAAGTCGCGGGCGCAGTTGTTGAGATTCATATAGGCGCCGCGGTCGGCGGGATGGACGGCGAGGGAGACGACGGCCTGACCGGGGACGAAACGGCCGCTGGCAAAGACGAAGTAGGCGGCGCCGGCGACAAGGATGAGCCACGGGGGAAGGGTGGTGGGGAGGGCGATGCCGAGGGTGACGAGTGAGGCGATGACGGCGAGGGAGGTGAAGACGGGAATGCGTCCGAAGCGGTCGGAGAGTCGACCGATGAGGGGAGCGGTGAAGGCGCTGGCGGCGCCGCCGAGGAGATAGATGAGGGGCAGTTGGCTTTCGGGGAGACCTAGATTTCCCACGAGATGCGGGGCGAGGAGGGGAATGATGGCAAAGTGGCCGAGGACAAGAAGGGACATGAAGAGGAGTCCCCAGCCGGCGTTGGGATCGCGCAGGAGGGCGATGAAGCGGGTGAAACCGGGTGGGACGGTGGTATCGAGATGGGTTCGGATGGGAGGCAGGAAACGCCAGAGGAGGAAGCCATTGGCGAGGGCGAGGGTGGCGAGGAGGAAGAAGGGGCTGGGCCAGCCGAGGCGGTCCGCGAGGAAGAGGCCGAAGGGAACACCGACGGCGGCGGCCAGGGAATAGGCGGTCATGACAATGCCGATGGCACTGCCGCGACGGACGGGCGGGATGATGTCGCCAACGATGGCGAGGACGCCGGCGCCGGCGACCCCGCCGAAGAGGCCGCAAAGACCGCGGGCGATGAGGAGGGTGGTGGGGGAATTTGCGAGGCCACAGGCGGCGGTGGAGAGGATGAACCCGGTATAGAACAGCAGGAGGGAACGTCGTCGGTCGAACCGGTCCATGAAGGGTGCGGCGACGAGACCGGCGACGCCGGCGACGATGGAATAGATGGAGATGAGACGGGTGAAGGCGGCCGGGGAGATATCCCAGACCCGCATGAGCTGCGGACCGAGGGGCATCATGATCATGAAATCCATGATGTGGGTGAACTGGACCGCGGCGAGCAGCACGAGGAGGAATCGTTCGGAGGGAGGCTTCATCCGTGGGATGGGATCGGATCAATGTCCGCGGGGTTGACCTTGTGGAACTGGAAGGGATTGGGAAGGGAATATCCGGGGTTTGCAGGGGATTGGGTGGGGGTTGGGATGGGGGATCGTACTCGGGCCTGTAACCGCTGATCGAGTGCGAGTACGAGTACGAGGTGGGACCAGGTGGGACGAGGGCGAGGGCTGGCTTGGGGCTCGTACGCGTACTCGGGCTCGTACTCGGGCCTGCAACTCCGG
>DITU01000040.1 GCA_002422905.1 Verrucomicrobia bacterium UBA6176 | reverse complement strand
AGGAGATCGAATCGGAGGCCAAGCCGGAACGCACCGGAATCTTCACCTCAGGGATCGTGTGCGAGGGTCTGGAGGACGGCCGGGTATCGATCCGGATCCTGCTGACCGGCCGGAACCATGCCGGGGAGAACCTGGGACGGGTGCTGGATCGGAGGGCGAAGGACCTGCCGCCACCGTTGCAGATGTGCGATGGACTGGAGCGCAACGAACCCAGCAAGCACGCCACCGAACTGTGTCACTGCAACGTGCACGCGAGGCGGCAGTTTGTGGACATCCGGACCCCCTTTCCGGAGGAATGCCGCAAGGTGGTGGAGGCCTTTGGCAAGGTGTACGAGGTGGAGGCCGAGTGCCGGAAGGCGAAAGTGGGTGCGCAGGAACGGCTGCATCGGCATCAGGAACGGAGCGGCCCGGTGATGGAAGCCCTGCGCGAGGAATTCCAGCAGCAGATGGAGCAGAAGAAGATTGAACCGAACTCGGTCCTGGGCGGAGCGGTGAAATACACGCTGAAGCGATGGTCCACGCTGACGATGTTCCTGAAGGTGCCCGGGGCTCCGATCGACAACAATGAGACCGAACGGTTGCTGAAGAGCGCGATCCTCCATCGGAAGAACAGCCTCCACTACCGGACACAGAAGGGAGCGGACGTCGGGGACACGTTCATGACGGTGATCGAAACCTGCCGCGCGAACGGGGTGAACCCCTTCGACTACATGCTGGCGGTGGTGAGGAACCCGGAAGCGGTCCGGGCGAACCCGGGAAGATGGATGCCGTGGAACTACGAGCAGGCCACGGTCGGTGAACCCGGGCACCCGCCAGGCCCTCAGCAACCCTGAGGCACCGGGGCTGCAGACCGCGCTAAAGCGGAAAAACTACCTGGAAGGCGCGCAGCGCACGCTTACCGAAGGGACACGATTCTCTCCGTCCCATGCCATCTCCCAGCGCCCGTCCTGGATCCGGTTCCCGACGATGTCATGACCCACGGACTCCGTCTGGGGCGGGACATACTTCTTCCGTCCTGAGATCAACGTGCTGCCATTCAGGCTGAGAGAATGGTCCAGCCAACGGGCAGCCGTTCCGGAAGCCGTGCCTTCGTATCGGAAGTATTCTCCCTGCCGGGTGGCCACCACCCCGTTGACCTTCACCTCCGTCCCGATCCGGGCAGCGCCCTGCACCTCGTACTGGCGCGGATTGGACCGTTGCGTCAGGAGACTGTCGGCATCGGTCGTATCGGTTGTGGTTCGGAGCGATCCTCCAGAAACATCTCCCCCACTCTTGCCGGTCGTTCGATTCCCGATGTCATCATTGGCGTACTCGAATTGCTGTCCGGCAACGGGGGAACCGTCCGCCCAAAACCGTTTGGCTGACTTCACCTGGCCGAGGCTGTCGTAGTCGTAGAGCCAATAGGATCCGTCCAGCTGTTGGGTCCGGATCCGTTGGCCGGTCGCGTTATGGGTGTATTCCTGCCCGACGACACCGGAAGCCGACCCGACGGCGGTCTGGGTATGGAGCCGATTCCATCGGTCATATTGACGGGAGACGGTCAGGGCGACGCTGGCTCCGTGGCGAAGCTGAACCTGTTGGATCAGCGATGAGTTGGGCGCGTAGGTGTAGGTCGCGCTGGAGGAACCATCACCGAGCCAGGAGACAGATGAATGGGGTCACATCCCAAGCTTCAACATTTTGTCCCGGAGCCGCCGGATGAACCGCTCGCATGCCGGGTCCCAGGATCACCGCTCTCGATCCGCTTCAACCCTAAATCCGCCGCCGGACGCTTCGATCCGGCAATCCTTCCAACCACCTTGGAGAGCCTCCGCCCACCATGAACACCGCCCGGGGAGTTCGGACAGGACGCGAAAACCGCCCTGATCGTTGTCGGTGCGGAGGATGCATTTCCCGCGGTTGCTCCAGTTGACGACAGGGTGCCAACTGTCGGACCCACACCTGCGAAGCGGTCAAGCCATGCGAGGTTCCGTCCGGTCAGGTGGCTATTGTCAATGATTAGGATGTGCCCCCATTGCCTCCCAGCTGGTCTTGATTCGACGTCACCTCGAAGTGAACGCGGGGATCCGGGAAGAAACAAATCCGTAAAGAAGCGAACCGAGACGCTGACCAAACGGGAAGCCAGGGCTCAGGAGTCGGGAAAGAATGTGGCGGGCATCCATCGATTGCTGTCGGGGGTGGTTCAGTTGACGACCCAATTCATCCGGACCATTCGACATGGAATCGTTGCTCGAATGCGCTGGCTGGCCGCCCTGGACCTGTTTCGGGCCTCGATGAAATCCTACCTCTGACTCGGCACGGAAACCGTTGACGCCCGCTGTTCAGACCCCTCGTCGGGGGAGCCGGATCACGTTTCCGGAAAATTCGCCCTTCTCCACTTTAAGAAGAACATACCGAGTTCACTCTCAACATCGAGTCCCGAGAATGCTGCTTCAATTGCAGCTTCGGCGATTGGGGTGTTGACTGTTGCTGAGAGTGTTTCTCTCTTCGACTCGTCGAGCACCTCCAGGTGTGTGTCACCGCCGCTTTCGAGGTAAATCTGCAGCACGTTCTGCTCGCTAAGCAGGATACCTAGAAAGCTCTCGGCCCTGACCAAGCTGGAGAATATCCTGGAAGCCTCTGCAAGGCTCATCTCGACTGGGTGCTCTGAAGGAATTTCTTCCGCGGTTTCAGAGTTGTAGTAAAACACTTTCATTTTTGCGGAGGATATAGACCACTGTTTCGATGATGCACTCGCCTGTGCATCTCGGGGTGAACCGGAATAATATTATCTGGATTGTAGAGAGCGCCTCCATCCGCCCGTCGCTGGACGTGATGGACATCAAATGGCCTCCCGAGGCGGGGATCGGTTGGCCAAGGCTTCCCTTTGGCTTGCTCCCAAGCCCGGCGCGCTTTGGCAGTGCAAAAACTTGGACTCGGTGGCTTGCCGGTCCGAGCAAACCTTCCGTTAGCATTGCGCAACTTTCCCTGCTTGTCATGGAACTGCCCCGGCTTTAGTCCCCCACCGGCGGTCGGCGCACACTGCAATTCAGGGCTTGGCGGTGGCCTTGGCGCCTCTGGCCCGCAAACCTTGGCTCCACCCGGCGGCCCTTTAAAGCCAGAACTTGGCACAGACGCAGCCTGTCCTCCCGGACCGGGACCCGCCGGTCCTGCCTTAACCGCGCCGTGTGCGCCTACGACAGCCAAGAAGCTCTTGGCAGAGCCCTGAACACCGAACCAAACGCGCTCCCCAACGCTGTACTGGTCCTCGTAGTCCGCCACCCGCACCCAGTCCGCCGTTCCAGCCATCTCTTCCAACTGCGCATAGGCATCCTCGGCCACGGCTTGCAGCCCCCCTTGGCAGTAAAGTTCCTGGATGCGGATTCGCTGCGCATCAAACCCAACCACTGTGAGGTTCGTTGCGACATCTCCCAATTCGAGTGCAAACTGACCCAACACGGCCATCGGACTGTCGGAGCTATCGATTTGCGCCTGCAGCCGGTCCTTCTGCTTCGCCCAGTATCTCGCTTGCGTCATCCAGGCGCTTTCTCCTCCGCACGTGGCTCCGCTGCACTCGAACCCCCACAGATCCACCCGGTTCACCGGATCATTCCCCACAAACCCGTACAGATTCTCTCCACCTGCCTCTCCGATCGGATCCCGGCTCAGCCACCGACCACTTGCCGAGTCGTAGATCCGGAATTCGTAATGGATCCAGTCCGTGGTCGGGTCCTGACGCTTGCTGCTGAAACGCCACGGATTCTCCGTCGCGATGGTGCCTCCGCTCAGTTGCAGCAACTCCCCGAACGGGCTGTACACATAACGGGCGGAAATGGATCCGCTCGTGTCGAACAACCCCACCACATTGCCGCTGCCGTCGCTGGTCGCGTAGTGCGTCCCGTTGGCCCCGCTTACAATCCACAGCAATCCCCCGATCCCGCCCATGCCACCCCGGCTGCCATCCAGATCGAGCCCCCACACCTGACGGCGTTGCAGCGTGTTGGATCCGTTGAATTCCGCCACGCATTGCCAGCCGTCGTTCAGGTAGCGCGTCGTCTCGGACAACACCCAGTTACCAGCACTCCACGAAAACCGACGTCGTTCGATCAATCGTCCGTCGCCATCGTAGGCGTACCGCAGGCGTTGTTGCGGGATCCCTTCGCTCACTGCGGCCGCACGGGTCCGGACATCGATCAGGCGATTCTCTCCGTCCCATGCCATCTCCCAGCGCCCGTCCTGGATCCGGTTCCCGACGATGTCATGACCCACGGACTCCGTCTGGGGCGGCACATACTTCTTCCGGCCCGAGATCAACGTACTGCCGTTGCGGTTAGGGGTCAGTCCTCACTATTGACACTACCTGATACGTCGGGGGGCTTCGGTGGATGGTTTTGGAGCCGCCCTCAGCAAGTTTGAAACATAGGTCCACGCCCCCATTTCCAGCCGGTTCGCTATCCACGCCAACGTCATTGTCGTCTCACGGCGGACTCTTCGAGCGATCATCACCTTGCCGGCATCCCCCTTGGGGCGAAGCCGCAACTCTCCTTCGCTCCATCCCAGCTTCTCCAGTTCCTCCCGGACCACACGCTCCGCCTTCGCTCCTCCACCTTCCTGTCGCTCGGCGCCGAAGTGCTGGGGACCCACGCGCTTCGAATCGGGTTAGGGGTCAGTCCTCACTATTGACACTACCTGGTACGTCGGGGGGCTTCGGTGGATGGTTTTGAAGCCGCCCTCAGCAGGTTTGAAACATAGGTCCACGCCCCCATTTCCAGCCGGTTCGCTATCCACGCCAGCGTCATTGTCGTCTCACGGCGGACTCTTCGGGCGATCATCACCTTGCCGGCATCCCCCTTGGGGCGAAGCCGCAACTCTCCTTCGCTCCACCCCAGCTTCTCCAGTTGCTCCCGGACCACACGCTCCGCCTTCGCTCCTCCACCTTCCTGTCGCTCGGCGCCGAAGTGCTGGGGACCCACACGCTTCGAGACCGTCGCCAACAGTTCCCTCTTGAGAGCTTCGTCCCCAAAGTACCATCCGCGCCGGATCGCCGCCCAGTCCTTGTCTTGACCGTCGCGCATCTCGTGCCGACGGACCTCCATCATCCGCTCGAATTCGTCGCGTCCAGCAGGAGTGTCCTGTGGCAACCGCATCTCGCCGAACAAACGATCCACCCGCAACCACGGCCAGCGTCGGGTAGCTGGAACGAGATACTGCGGAAAGCTGCTCCATGCGTAGTCCCTGATGGGAGCCTCCATGGACAGCAATCGTGCCCGGACGGGATTCAGGTGCACGTATTCGCAAACGGTCCGGAAGTAGCCGGGCGATTCGGAGTCCACGACCAGCGCCTTGTAGCGGCCTGCGAAAAGATGTCCAGGGAGTCGGTGCCGGCGGTTGAACCGAGCTGTGAGGGTTCCCAGGAACCACTTCATTCCGGCGACCAGGTTTGGCTTTGGGGTCTCAACCACGAGATGGAAATGATTCCGCATGAGACAGAGGGCGTGGACCTGCCAGTCGGTCTTGGCGCAGGCCTCCCCCAAGGTCTCGATGAAGCGGTGTCGATCCTGGTCATCGCCTACGATCGGTTCCCGCCGATCCCCGCGATTCATCACGTGGTACATCGCTCCTTCAAATTCGATCCTTAGACCGCGAGGCATGAAGTCGAAAGTCCGAGACCCGGGCACTGTGTCAATAGTGAGGACCGACCCCTAATATGCCGGGTCCCGGGTTCGCCGCTCCTTGATCCGCTTCACCCCCAAGCCCGCCGCCGGACACTTCAATCCGGCAATCCTCCCAACCACCTCGGAGAGCGTCCACCCGCCATGATCACCGCCCGGGGAGTTCGGACAGCACGCGAAAGCCGCCCCGAACGTTGTCGGTGCGGAGGAGGCATTCTCCGCGGTTGCCCCGGTTGACGACAGACTGACAACTGTCGGGCCCGCACATGCGAAGCGGTCCATCCATGCGCGGATCCGTCCGATCCGGCGACTGTTGTCAATGCTTAGGATGTGCCCCCATTGATTCCCCTTGCCCCACTTTCTTTGGAACCTACCAAAGAACTTCCATGTACCCATTCTCAATGAGCCACGAATTGTCGGCACCCAGTTGCTGGACAGGATTATCCATCAGCACGATCTTCAAGCGGCTTTTGGGAGCAAGCTGGATGGCTGGAAGGTTGCTTATATTATTTCTATCCAAATCGATCAGGCCTAGCGAGGGAGCTTCTCTGAAATCCGATGGAAACACAGAGATCCGGTTCATTTTCAGATCAAGTTGTTGCAGCTTTGCGTGCCTGAGCCATGCAGCAGGTACTTCCATGAGGCCACAATCCACCGCGCTCATCTCCGCAAGCCCATGTGGCAATGCCGGAAGTAAAGTGTCCAAAGGAGGGGCAATGGGGTCAGATCTATCC
>DITU01000119.1 GCA_002422905.1 Verrucomicrobia bacterium UBA6176 | reverse complement strand
AGTCGTTGAGCCTGTCCCCAGTCATGGAGCCTGTCCCCAGTCATCAGTTCCCGGGATGCCGGGTCTTACCGGCGGAGGAGGGTCCGGGTGCCGGTCTGGGGGGCGGGGTATCGGCGGATCGATTGATCGGGCCAGCGCACCTCCACTTCGGCGTCGGGCGGCAAACCGGTGAGGATCGGGATGAACGAATCCTGTCCACCGGAGCCGTTGCCGGCCCGGATCTCGTGGATGGGTCCGGACCGCTCCCCGCTGATCCACCGGATCCGTGTCCCGATCACGGTCCGATTCGTGCCAGGCTCGAGCAGGAGGCGGAGACCCGGTCGGGTGTTGCCATTGCGGAAGAGACGGGATGGACCGTTGTAGGTTCCCACGGCGAGATCCGGGCGGCTGTCGGTATTGAAGTCCCCAATGGCAATCCCCCGGGTTTCGCCGGGGAGCGAGATCCCGGATTCGCGCGGACCGGTTTCCTTCCACCCCCCGCGCCCGTCGCCAAGCAACAACAGGCCGAGGCTGGCATCCTGGCGGGTGGATTCGTTGTCGACCGACAGGTTGTTTCCGGCGAGGAACAGGTCGAAATGACCGTCTCCATCGAAGTCAGCGGCGCCGGCCACCTGGACGCTGGACCATTGGGCGGATGGGGGAAGGGGAACGGATTCGAACCGGTTTCCGCGATTCAGCCACACATGGGTCTCGCTGGTGCGGACCAAGACTTGTTTCACGCCATCGGGTTTGCCCGCGAGCAGGTCGTCGAAACCCGCCCGACCGTAGGCCGCGTGGCTGGGGAATCCGATTGGCACCCAGGGAAGCACGGCACCCACCGACTTCCATTCGCGTCGGGCAAACCAACGTCCGGCGGCAGGATCCCAGGCGCCCAGCAGGGGTTCAATGCGGCCGCCTCCACTGAAGTCGGCCCAAGCGAGGCGGACACCGGGTTGGGTCGGATCCACCGGTTCCGCACGCCAGTTGGTTCCCCAATTGCCCGCGACAAGATCCATCCGGCCATCGCCATCGAAGTCCGCGGCGGCGAGGCATTGCCACCAACCGGTGATTCCATGAAGTCCTTCGACCTCCGCTGCTTCCAGGCGCCCCTTCCGATTCCACCACACGCGGACTTCGCCAGCCTCGGCGGCGGTGACGAGATCGGGCGCCCCATCCCCATCCAGGTCGGTGAACAGGGCTCCGGTAACCATGCCGGCGTCGGGCAGGATCTGGAGTTCCTTCCATCCGCTACCGGTCCGGGTGAAGAAGCGGGACGCCGATGAAGCGGGCCATTGCCCGGGAATTCCTCGATCGCCCACGAAGAGTTCCAGGCGTCCGTCCCCGTCGAGATCCGCGGCGGCCAATGCGCCGGGATTCATGCCTTGGGTCAGTGGAGCAAGCCCTTCCCAGGCGGGACCGGCTCGAAGTGGAATGGACTGGGGCGGGGCTCCGGGCGCGGAAGCCAGCCCAAGGATCCAGCCGTCCGGGGTGCCATCGGACAGGACGATGACGGCGGAAAGGTCCTTTTGTATCGGAGCTGGATTGGAAGCGGAGGTGAGTGCATTGGACTGAAGTTGCCACCCTCCGGTTGGAACGGGTGAGAACAGGGCTGGCGCGGGATCCCTCCCTGCGGTGATGACCAGGTTTTCGGCGAAGGGATTGGTGGTGGGGAACCATCCGATGCCCGGGCCGCGGCGATTGACGCTGCGCGGCAACAGCGTTTGCAGCGTGAACTCGTCCGGAGTTGAACCGACATGCTGATGTCCAAGGGCGGTGGAGTGATCCGTGAACAAGGGGACGACCGTTGGTGGAATCAGTGGTGGCGGGAGAGGCGAATCGGGTTCGCTGATTTCGTAGACCCGGCCCGGGCGGGCGTCTGCAACGATGGATTTTCGGCCGGATCGCCACGTGATCTCGATACCGAGTTGGGCATCCGGTCTGCCGGCGGCGAAGGTTCGGATGGGGTCGTCGCCGGAGAGGTAACGTCCGCCCGCAATCATTTCCTGGGTCTGGACGACGGGACCGCCGGTGACACGGATCCGGGCGCCGATGCCGCGGGTGTTGGGCGCGATGCCACGGAGACGGATGCCGATGCGGGGGGCGGAGGCGTCGTTGCGAAGGACGGTGGCGCCGTCATTGAGTCGGTTCAGGACGACGTCGAGGTCGCCGTCATTGTCGAGGTCTCCCAACGCCATGCCGGTATGCACGCCGATGACATCGAAGCGCCAGTCGCTGCTGGCATCGGTGAAGGTGTGGTTGCGTTGGTTGCGGAAGGCGAGCAGGGGAGTGGGGAGAGGGGGAAAACGTTGGAGGTTGCTGAGGCGATTGGCGGCGGTTCGGGCACTCCGGACCTGCGCGAGTTCAGCGAGGACATCCGCATGCTGGACGTCATGTCCGTTGCCGCTGGCGGTGAGCAGGTCTTCCCAGCCGTCGAGATCCACGTCGAGAAACACCGCGCTCCAGGTCCATTCCGTCGCGGCGACACCGGCGCTGGCAGCAATTTCGGCGAAGGAACCGTCGTCGCGGGCGACGTGCAGCGTGTTGTGGGTGACCTCGGGGCGGAAGTTGGGATCCGACCGGGGGAAGCGGACGAGGCCTTCGAGGATGTTGGGCCTTTGCCACGCCCGCCATTCGGATCGGCGCGACATCATGTCGGCAATGAAGAGGTCGTCGCGTCCATCGCGATTGATGTCGGCGACATCCACGCTCATGGACGAAAGGCTCTGGTGCCGGAACTGGAGCGGGGTGGCGGCCTTGAACCGTTGCCCGCCTTCATTGATCCAGATGCGGTCGGGCCAGTAGGCGAAGTCGTTGCACACATACAGGTCCGGCAGGCCGTCCCCGGTGAAGTCCCGGAACTGCACCGCCAAACCCCAGTCGGTGGGGGCCTCCGCCAGGTTCTGTCCGTCTTCGCCCAGGAACGCCCCGGAGGTCCAACTCACCGGGGCGAATCGTCCGTCCCCCTGGTTGAGGTAAAGGAAATCGCGTTCGCCACGTTCGATCACTTCCACCCCACCGCCCCGGGGAACCAAGGCGACGAATCGGCCCTCGGGCTTCACCACAATGATGCCGTCCGCCTGACGGCTCGCCTCCACCCGGAGCCCCGGTGGGTCATCGCGGAAGGTGTCCGTGCGATAGTTCGCCACGTACAGATCGAGGTCGCCGTCGCCATCCATGTCGGCCAGGGCCATGGACGTGGCGCCCAGGCGTCGCACCAACCTGCCGGTCGTCATTTCGGTGAAACGCCCGCGCCCGTCGTTGAGGAACAGGCGGGTCCCGCCACCGATCGCCGTCACCAACAGATCCAGGTCACCATCGCCATCGACATCGGCAAAGCATGCCCCGGAAGAGGCCTGGTCCGGGCAGGCAACACCGGCATGGGCGGTGATGTCTTCGAACCGCCAGTTGCCGAGGTTGCGATAAAGGACGTTGTCGCCTTCGAGTCGGCAGAAATACAGGTCGCACCACCCGTCGCCATCGATGTCGCCGAGGGCGACGCCGGATCCGTTTTCGAGGATGCGATTGTTGGCGGCGGAGAGTTCGGCGAGGTGATTGGTGAAGGTGAGGCCGGTGTCCGCCGAAGCCAGCGGAGTGAAGCCGGAGCTGGAGTCGGCGGCGTGGGTCACCGGATGCCAACGGCCTTCGGGAATGGATTGCCAGGCAGGTGGCTGGGCGGCGAGCGGGTGCAGGATCAGGGCACCCGCAGCGAATGAGAGCCAGGGGTGCGCCATGCGGCTTCGGATCAGGGGTGGGAGATCAGGGCTTGTGATCGTGCCGGAGATGATCGGCGAGGACATCGAGGCCGAAGTCGTTTTCGAAGTCCCGCAGGGTGGCGTGGACGTGGTTGGCGTTGTTCTGGGTGTTGTCGTACTCGAGGAGGAAGGTGGGGCCGTGAAGCCGGTAATAGTGGCGTTCACCGCGGGTGGTGCTGCCGGCCCAGGCGAACTTCACGACATTGAGCCCGGCCCGTTCGATCCGCGCGAACTCGGCATCGGCCACCTCACCCCGAAGGCGGTCGACATATTCACGGATCAATTTCACCGCGACCTCCTTCTGGGCAGCGGGCATGTCGCCCAGTGCCAGGCCCTTGGCTTCACCAATGTCCGCCTTGCGCGTGGCCAGGGTCAGGATGTCATCCGGCGCCTTGTCACTGATGATTGCCTTTTCGCGCAGGGGAGCGGGGAGGGCATCGATGAGATTGCGGGCGAGGTCCTCCTCGCCGGCGAGGGTTCGGAGGCCGGTGCGGGGGCCGGTGCGGATCTCGGCGGGATTGGAGCCGAGGAAGGACGGGGTGCCAGCGGCGACGCGGCCGTCGACCACGGTGAAGTTGAAGGACATGTGATGACCTTCGAAACGCCAACCCCAGGTTCCGCGGGGACCGGGAGTGCCAAAAACGGAAAGGTGATAGAGGGCGGGGTCGCGGGGGAAGGTGCGGCCGGTGCCTTCGAGGTCCTGCAACACCTGTTCGAGGCTCATGATGGTGGTGGCCTTGAGATAACCGCGTTGGCTGAGGGCGGAACCGAGGAGGCCGTGGGCAAGGTGTTGCTGGGCGACACCGAGTTCGCGGAGGGTGACTCCCTTGCGTTCCTTGGGGATGAAATGCCAGTTGAAGCGTTCGTCGCTCGACCACGGGAAGACCGCCTTCGCACGCTGTTCATCGCTCAACGCCGCGAGGAATCGGGTCGCGGCGTCTGACATGTCGACGGCGGGATCGCCGGCCAGGACGCGACAGGCCAGCAGCAGGCCTGCCAGGAAGGAGAGGGATTTCACGCGCCAACTCTCCCGAGTCACGCGATGTCGGCAACATCAAAGGCGTTTGGGATCCGTCCTTTCCGAAGGTCCGTGTGCGGGCATAGCCTTGGGGCTCCGTGGACAAGACCCTGTATGATTTCCTGCCGAAACTGGAACGGCCGGTGAACGACCTGTTGCTGGGACGATTCCTGGATTACGTCGCGGCGAAGTCCCTGGACCTCTATCCCGCCCAGGAACAGGCCATCCTCGAGTTGTTCGAGGAACGTCATGTCATCCTCAATACGCCCACCGGGTCCGGAAAATCGATGGTGGCCGCCGCCCTGCATTTCAAGGCCCTCGCCCAGGGACGACGGTCGGTCTACACGTGCCCGATCAAGGCGTTGGTGAACGAAAAGTGGCTTTCGCTCTGTCGCGAGTTCGGTGCGGAGAACGTGGGTTTGAGCACTGGCGACGCCACCATCAACCGGAATGCCCCGATCCTGTGTTGCACGGCCGAGATCCTGGCGAACATGGCGCTGCGCGATGGTCCGGAGTGCGCGTTCCGCGACGTCGTGGTGGACGAGTTTCATTATTACTCCGACCGCGATCGAGGTGTGGCTTGGCAGGTGCCCCTGTTGTGTCTGTCCAATGCCCGGTTCCTCCTGATGTCCGCCACGCTGGGTGACACGGCATTCTTTGAGGACGAACTGCGGCGGTTGACCGGACGCGAGGCGGTGACGGTGAAGTCGGTGCAACGGCCGGTTCCCCTGGAGTTTTCCTACGCTGAGACGTCGCTGGCCCAGACCCTTGAGACGCTGGTGGAAGAGGGGAAGGCGCCGGTTTACGTCGTCCATTTCACCCAGGCCGACGCCGCCGAGAGCGCCCAGGACTTCACCAGCATCAATGTCGCGTCCCGTGACGAGAAAGCGCTGATCGCCAATACACTCGAAGGCGTCCGCTTCAACAGTCCGTACGGTCCCGACATCAAGCGTTGGCTCCGTCATGGCATCGGCATCCATCACGCCGGCCTTCTTCCCAAGTACCGGATCCTCGTCGAGCAACTCGCCCAGAAGGGCCTGCTCAAGGTCATCTGCGGAACCGACACCCTGGGCGTGGGCATCAACGTGCCCATCCGTACCGTGGTGTTCACGCGGCTCTGCAAGTTCGACGGACGCAAGGTGGGCATCCTGACCGCCCGTGATTTCCATCAGATCGCCGGGCGGGCCGGTCGCAAGGGCTATGACAACGTGGGCTGGGTCGTTGCCCAGGCCCCGGAACACGCCATTGAAAACCTGAAGCTGGAGGGGAAAGCCGCGCGCGACGGTCGCAAGATCGTGAAGCGCAAGCCGCCGGAGAAGAACTTCGTCAACTGGGACCGGAAGACCTTCGACCGCCTGATCTCAGCCCCGCCGGAGCGGCTCGAATCCCGGTTCCAGGTCAGTCACAGCATGCTGCTGAACGTCCTGAGCCGGCCCACCGACGGTTGCCGGGCCATGCAGGCGTTGATCCGCGCCTGCCATGATTCTCCCTCCAGCAAGAAGGGGCATCGGGACCGGGGTTGGCAGTTGTTCAGGTCCCTGGTGGAACGGCATATCATTGAGTTCATCCCGCGGACCGATTCAGGCGCCCATGTCCGGGTCAACGTGGAGTTGCCCGATGACTTCTCCCTGAACCAGGTGTTGTCGCTTTACCTCATCGATACCCTGCGTCTGCTGGATCGCGAGGCCCCGGATTATGCCTTGGATGTGGTCACGTTGGTGGAGTCCATCCTCGAAGATCCCGACATGATCCTGCGCCGTCAGTTGGACCGGTTGAAGGGACAGAAGATCGCCGAGTGGAAGGCGGGCGGCATGGAATACGACCAGCGCATGGAGGAGTTGGAGAAGCTGGAGTATCCGAAACCGAAACGGGAGTTTGTTTACGACACCTTCAATGCCTTCGCGGAAAAGCATCCGTGGGTGGGCCAGGAAAACATCCGGCCCAAATCCATCGCCCGGGAGATGTTCGAGGATTTCCGGTCGTTTTCGGATTACGTGAAGCTGTACGAGTTGCATCGGGTGGAGGGGTTGTTGCTCCGGCATCTGATGGGGGTCTGGAAGGTGCTGCGTCAGACGGTTCCGCCCGAGGCGCGGACGGATTCGGTCCAGGAACTGGAAGATTACCTGGGAACACTGCTGAAGCAGGTCGACTCCAGTCTTCTGGAGGAATGGGAGCGGTTGAAGAACCCTTCCTATCAGCCCGCCAAGGACCAACCCGAGGTGCGTCCACCCGGTGCCGAGGCAGCAGCCCGGGACATCACCCGGGACGAGGCGGCGTTCCTGGCTGCAATTCGTACCCGGATCTTCCTGTTCCTGCGCGCGGTGGCCAATGACACCTTCGATGAGGCCATCGCCGCGTTGCCTCTGCCCGACGGGCCGACTGGATCCCCGTGGACTCCCGAAGTCCTGGCGAAACTGGTGGAACCCTTTTACACGGACCACCGCCGACTCCGTCTCGATCCGGAGGCACGCAATCGGCGTCATACCCACCTGGTGAAGGGCGAGGATCGGCGGACGTGGCAGGTGGAGCAGGTGTGGGTGGATCCGGAGGAGAAGAACGACTGGAGCGCGGTTTTCGGGGTGGATCTGGAAGCTTCCCGCGCAGCCGAGGTTCCCGTGTTCCGATTGCTGGGAATCGGCCCGGTGGGTGGATCGGGAGGCGACGGTGGATCGGGAGGGGACGGATCGGGAGGGGACAGGCTCGGCGAATCCGCGGAATCGGGGGCGCAGATCGGTTGACCCTGCGAGTGGCGAGAGGGCGGATCAGAGTGACTGTATTTCGGAGGGACAGGCTCGTGGAGCCAGGAGGGGACTTGGGGGGACCGGTTCGCCGAATTGGGAACAGCGAAATTCAAACGCGGATTAGTCCCTGAATGGGAAGGGACAATGGGAAGGGACAGGCTCGTGGAATCTGGAAAAAATGGGGGCAAAATTGGGGACGGGGGCAAAATTGGGGACAGGCTCCAGAAATCGATTGGTAAGGTGGCGGACTGTCTGAGGATTGGGCTGACGGAAGGAGGTCGAGTGCCAGGGACAGGCTCCAAGAAGCGGGGACGAAGCGGGGACAGGTTCCTGAATAGGGTGCTCCAAGATTCATTTGCTGCTCGGTTTCCCTCGGTTGCGTTTCGGTTGGCTTGAGCCCGGAATCGCCTCATCGCAGGCTCCTGAGGTGTATCGCGTGATCCTGCATCTCGACATGGACGCGTTCTTCGCCTCCGTGGAACAGCGGGATCGGCCCGAGTTGAAGGGTTTGCCGGTGATCGTCGGATCTCCTTCCAACCAAAGGGGCGTGGTGTGTGCTGCAAGTTATGAGGCGCGTCGATTCGGGGTCCGTTCGGCCATGCCAAGTCGGGTCGCGGGCAGGTTGTGTCCCGGGGGGGTGTTTCTCCGGCCGCGCATGGAGCGGTATCGGGAGGAATCCGATGCCATCATGCGGTTGGTCTCGGAGGCAGGCCCGGTCATCCAAAAGGTGTCGGTCGATGAGGCTTACATGGACTTTACGGAGGAATGCGGCACGGGCGCGGTTGACGCAGATGACGCATTGTTGCGGGCGTTGCCCCTCGCCCGGACTTTGCAGCAGCGGATCCGTGACTCGCGTGGGCTCACGGCGAGCATCGGGATCGCGTCGAACAAGCTGTTGGCGAAGATGGGAAGCGACTTTCGGAAGCCTGCAGGCCTCACGTTGATTCCGGAGCGGGACAAGGTGCAGTTCCTGCGGGCGTTCCCGGTGCGGGCCTTGCACGGGGTGGGGGAGGTAACCGAGAAAGCGTTGCAGTCGGCAGGTCTAAACACGGTGGGGAATGTTCAGGACCACACGGGCGATCTGCGGGCGTTGGTCGGATCGTGGGGGCCGACCCTGAGACGATTTGCCTTTGGAGAAGATGACCGTCCGTTGGAATTGGGGGACGAGGTACGGAGCATCAGCAGCGAGAACACATTCCGACAGGATACCGAGGATCGGACGATACTACGGGAATGTCTGAAAGAACAGGCGGCGGACATCGCAGAACGGATGACTCGGCGGGGAATGTCAGCCCAGACGGTACAGGTGAAGGTGAGATACGGGGACTTTTCGACATTGACTCGCCAGATTTCTATGGAGGAACCGATGGATCAGGCGCGGGACATTTACCGTTTGGGGTGCTGGCTGCTCGCCCAGCATCGGTTGGTGCACCGCCCGTTGAGATTACTCGGTTTGGGAGTCAGCGGACTGAGGGATGGGCGCGAACGACAGATGAACTTTCGCTGGTGAATCCCTGGAAACCGGTGTGTTGGAAGTTCAGTGCCTTGAGTCGCCGAAAAGAAGGATGAGATCGATGATGAAGAGCAATACGATGGTGGCTTCAAGGATCATCATCCAGCGATTGGACAAGTCTGTCTTCAGCATTTCGTGGAGTTCACCGACCGTGCGAAGCTTGTCGTTTACCGTCCTATGCCAGTCGCCCAAATGAAATCGGGAGGCAGCCATCTCGTAGACACGGGCTTGATGCCAGTCCCCGAAGAACTTGGTAATGTTGGATAGTTCGTCGCTGAAACGGGCGAGGTCGATCCGTAGTTCGCGGAGTTCACGGCGTAGCTGGGAGTGCCCACGGCCAGAGGCTGAAAGATCGCGGTAAGTTCGTTCGAGCGAGGTATCAAGGATCCGATCATAGGCCTCAAGTTCGGCGAGTTGAACATTCGCCAGTTCAAGGACATACAATACCTCTTCCCACTCGTCTGGATGATCCACCAGAAGGGCTGCATCCCAGTCCACAACAACAAGATCGTCGTCGTAGTAGCTGAGGCGACGGGAGGTGGATTGAAGGGTCTCCTGACGGGAAAGCGTTTCGGTCGATGTTTCCTGAGTGAGCACCGATGCTACTGATCGGCGGTGTGTTTCAAGCCAGCTTTCTGCACGGACGGATCCCCGTTCGTCAGAGGGATGTCCGGTGCAGAGGGGCCCCCGGATGCAGAAAACGGTGTAGGCCTCCTCTTCGGAAATTCGTTCAACGGGACGGAGGATATATGGCGCGAGTTCCTGACGGGTTTCTTCGGCCAGAGTTCGGATTTCGTCACTCAGACTGCCGTTGGCAAACCGCAGGTCGTGGAAATCGACAAGTTCCTCAAGGGTCGAAACGGAAAATGGAACACGCACCCGAATGGAGATGGCGCCAACCGGCAGGATCTTGATCTCCCTACCCACACGGATTGGACCCTGGGGACCAACCCGTTCCAGATCCGGCAAACGAACCATCAGCGGTCGATGGAAGAGTTGATGCCGCGGATTGCGACGGGATGTGTCGACGGAGTACTGGGATACCGGAAGATCGAAGAGTTTGGGGATCGCTCGTCTCCCAATCTCGTGGGCGATGTCGTACGCGAACAGATAAATGACCTCACCGATATAACGCGGTTGGCGGGTTGGGGCGTCGGTCATTGTTTCCATTGGCGCAGGCTAGGCTGGACCCTCTCAGATGGAAATGAACTGTGTTGGCGGAGAAGTTTCTATTCGCCCTGTCTCATCAAGGGACAGGCTTACCGCATTCGACTCCGGCGAAGGCTTTGTTCTGGGGACAGGCTCTTTGGGATTGGCTCGACCTGAACT
>DITU01000104.1 GCA_002422905.1 Verrucomicrobia bacterium UBA6176 | reverse complement strand
AGCGCCACGGTTTCTTCATCGTTCATTGCCATGCGCGCGAAAGTTTCGCGAACGTCACGTCCAGAGGCCACCGGATCCGGATTGCCGTTCGGACCCTCCGGATTGACATAGATCAGGCCCATCTGGACGGCGGCCAGGGGGTTCTCCAGCTTCCTCTCCCCGGAGTGCCGCTTGTCTGCCATCCACTTGCTCTCCGGTCCCCAGTAAACGTCCTCCTGCGGTTCCCACACATCCTCCCGTCCCCCGGCGAAACCAAAGGTCTTGAAGCCCATCGATTCCAGGGCGCAGTTGCCGGTGAAGATCATGAGATCGGCCCAGGAGATCTTCTGTCCGTATTTCTGTTTGATGGGCCAGAGCAACCGGCGCGCCTTGTCGAGGTTGGCGTTGTCGGGCCAACTGTTCAGCGGTGCAAACCGTTGGGTGCCGTCCGATGCACCGCCGCGGCCATCGGAAACCCTGTAAGTCCCGGCGCTATGCCAAGCCATCCGGATGAAGAACGGACCGTAATGTCCGTAGTCGGCCGGCCACCAGTCCTGCGAGGTGGTCATCAGCGCCTCGATGTCCTTCTTGAGGGCGTTCAGGTCGAGTTTCTTGAACTCCTCGGCGTAGTTGAATTTCTCGCCCAGCGGGTTTCCACGGGGGGAATTCTGATGAAGGACCCGCAGGTTCAACTGGTTGGGCCACCAATCGCCGTTTCCGAGGACTCCAGCGGCGGTGTAACGGTCCGATGGGTCTTTCTGCGTTCCTCCGATCACCGGGCATTTGGAGACGTCCTGCGTCTGCGGCTTTGGGTCGGTGCCCTGAGCCAGTGCGACGCCACCCGGTGTCCCGGCCAGAAAGCCGAGGGCCAGGGCCACCAGCGGGAAGGACCACGGGCCACCCAGCAATGGCAAAGTGAAGCTGGGTGAGGCTGGGGTTTCAGGGCGGGTCCCAACGGGGGTTGCCTTCTCTTGATGTGTTTTCATGGAGTTCGAATGAGGTGGGTTGAAGTGGAGTGGAAGTGGGTTGTGGTGGCGGATCAGGCCCGGGACCGGGCTGATTTCGCGAGGCATTTTGGGCAGGTGCCCCAATAGATGACCTCCGCCTCGTCGATCTCGAAACCGGCGTTGTCAGCCGCGGTCAGACAGGGGGCTCTTCCCTTGGCGCAGTCGACATCCACCGTCTTTCCACAGGTGCGACAGATCAGGTGATGATGATTGTCGTTGACCCGATCCTCGTAGAGGGCCGGGGACCCGGCGGGTTGGATGCGTCGGATGAGGCCCTTTTCGGCCAGGGTGCCCAGGGCGTTGTAGACGGCCTGACGCGACACGGCGTTGATCTCGGAGCGGACTTCCTCGGCGATGACTTCGGCGGTGCTGTGGGATCGCCGTGATACGGCACGGAGCACGGCGAGGCGTTGGGCGGTGACGGAAAGGCCGTGGTGACGGAGGAATTGAACCGGATCTTTCATCGACGCTGGTTGTATTGCCTCAATTTATGGACTCAGTCAAATAAAGGATGGGTAAGAAAATGGATTGAGCCAAGAGAGCGGCTTGCAGTCTTGAGTGGGAGGCATCGCGCTGAGGCGCAGGGAGCGCCGAGGGGGAGAGGGGTTCGAGCCGTACTCGTACTCGTACTCGTACTCGGTTTGGGGCCCGGATTGGGCGTTCAGGCGGGTGGGAGTGGGATTTCGATCACGGCGCTGGTGCCGCCCTGGGGCCTTGGGGAGAGGGTGAAGCGGGCGCGGGACCCGAACTGCTGCTGGAGTCGATGGCGGGTATTGGAGGTGCCGACTCCTTCGCGGCCGGGGTCGGCGACGGCCAGTCCGGGACCATCGTCTTCGACGACGAGACGGAGGAGATCGGGTAGGGGGCGAGAGATGTGGAGGGACAGGGTACCGGGGCGGGTGAGGGGTTCGATGCCGTGTTTGATGGCATTCTCGACGAGGGGTTGGAGGAGCAGGGTGGGGACGGATTCGTCGAGCAGGGTGGGATCGATGTGGCGTTCGACCTGGAGCCGGGGGCCGAAGCGCATCTGTTCGAGGTCGAGATAGCGGTCGATGAAGCCGAGTTCCTCGCGAAGGGTGATGGAGGGGGCATCGCTTTGGTCGAGGGCGTGGCGGAGTAGACCGGCGAGTTTGACGAGCATGGAATCGGCGGCATCGACATCGCGATACATGAGGGTGCCGATGCCGTTGAGGGCATTGAAGAGGAAGTGGGGGTTGAGCTGCATGCGGAGGGCGTGGAGTCGGGCGGAAGCCAGGCGGGATTCGAGTTCGAGGACGCGACGTTCGCGTTCCTGGAAGTGGCGGTAATAGGCGAGGGCATGGGTTCCGGTGAGGACGACCCAGTAGACGATGACGTTGAAGAAGAAGGTGGCGACGAGGACGTAGCGGAGGATTTCGTCGAAGGGCTTTTCGTTGCCGCGCAGGGGGACGAGGAGGTGGGCGAGGGCGGCGCGGGCGAGGATCCAGACGAGGGAAAAGACGGTGCCAGCGACGAGGTGGAGGGCGATGCGGAGTCGCCAGTGTGGGCCGGACAGGCTGAACCGGCGGGCGAGGGCGGCGGCGGGAAGGGCGAGCAGGCCGAAGAGATGCCAATCGGCGAGGGCGCCGGTGATGGCGGATTGCCAGGCGACGGGAGTGCCGACCTTGGCGGAGGTGAGGTAATGTTGGCCGGCGAAGGCGAGTCCGATGACGGACCAGAGGGCGAGCCAGGCGACGATGGTTCCCGGGCTGGGGAGACCGGAGGTGCGTGGCGGAGGCATGGAGGGTGAGGATGGGGAGGAATGGGGGAGTTGGAAAGCGGTGGAGGAAATACCACTCGCCGTCCGGGGCTGGGTTGGGTAGTCCGTGGGGCGTACTTCCGGCGGATGTTTCCCGGGCAGGGAATGCGGCAGGAAGTAATGACGAAATCAACAACCGCGCGCTCGGACCCCTTATCTCGCCATGCAAACCCTACTGATCATCTTCGCCCTGCTTGTCCTGTTGTTTGTGGCGGCGGGCGTCGTGCTGTTGTGCATCCGGAAGATCCATCCCGGGAAGGCGGGAATCACGGTGGGCTGGGGTGGGTTGCGGGTGGCGTTCGACTACATGATCCGGCTGCCGCTGGTGCAGAACTTCGACCTCGTGGACATCTCGGTGAAGAAGCTAGAGATCCATCGGAAGGGGAAGGACGGCCTGGTGTGCAAAGACAACATCCGGGCGGACATTTCGGTGGCGTTCTACATCCGGGTGGACGCGACGGTGGAGAGTGTGAAGAAGGTGGCGCAGATGCTGACGCCGGACCGGGTGTCGGACATGGCGCAGTTGCGGGACCTGTTCGAGGCGAAGTTTTCGGAGGCGTTGAAGACGGCGGGCAAGCAGATGGAGTTCCACGAACTCTTCACGGAACGGTTGAAGTTCCGGGACCAGATCCAGGCAACGATCGGGAAGGATCTGGATGGGTTCCTGTTGCAGGACGTGGCGATCGATTACCTCGAGCAGACGCCGTTGGAGCAGCATGATCCGAACAATGTTCTCGATGCGGAGGGCATCAAGAAGATCACCGAGATCACCCAGCGCGAACGGGTGTTGGCCAACGAGTTTTCGCAGCGCACCTCGGTCCAGATCGAGAAGGAGAATGCGGATTCGGACATTGCCAAGCGCGAGCAGAAGCGGCGGAACGAGGAAGATACCGCGCGGCAGAACCGGGCGATCACCGAGGTGAAGGCGAACGAGGAGGCGGAGACCCGCAAGGTGGTGGAAACGCGGCGCATGGAGGTCGAGGGACGCCGGTTGGAGACGGAGGAATCGGTGCGGTTGCGGACCGAGGACATGAACCGTGCGGTGCAGGAGCGGGAGTACACGGTGAAGAAGGAGCGTCAGCGCCTGGAGCAGGAGGCGGTGCAGGAGGGTGAGGAGGCGCGGGTCCGTCGCGAGCGCACGGTGGCCTTGGCGGAGATGGACAAGGAAGTGCGGGTGGCGGAGGCCGCGGTGGAGGTGGAGCGCAAGCGGGCGACGGTGGTGGCGGAGCAGAAGGCGGTGACGCAACAGGAAGAGGAGAAGCGGAACATCGAAGCGCGGATGACGGCCGAGCGGGTGCGCGAGGTGACGTTGATCGAGGCGGAGATGAACGCGAAGAAGGACCAGACGGAGAAGGTGGTGGCGTCGGAGGCGCAGCGGGATGCGGAGCGCAACCTGGCGGAGGCGGACAAGATCCGGCTGATCACGGGAGCGGAAGCTTCGCGGGAGGCGGCGTTGCGGGAAGCGGAGCGCATGCAGACGATGGCGGATGCCGAGGCCAAGGTGGCGGACAAGCGCCGTCATGCGGCGGAGCAGGAGGCCGAAGGCACGGCGGCGCGGGAGGCGGCCAAGGGATTGGCGGAGGCGAAGGTGACGATCGCGAAGGCGGCGGCACTGAAGGTCCAGGTCCAGGCCGTGAAGGAACAGGGCATGGCCGAGGCGGAGGTCAGCAAGGCCAAGGGCGACGTGGTGGCGGAAGTCACGCAGAGCCAGGCGGAAGCCGAGGCCGAGGGAACCAAGGACAAGGAACTGGCCATCGCGGTGGGCATCGAGGCCCGGGGGACCGCCGAGGCCAAGTCCATCCATCAGAAGGCAGAAGCGATGAAGCTCCTGCATGCGGCCGGCCAGCAGCACGAGGAATTCCGGTTGCGCCTGGCGAAGGAACGGGATGTCGAACTCGCGGCCATCGAGGTCCAGAAGAGCATTGCGCTCTCCCATTCCACCGTGGTTTCCGAGGCGCTCAAGTCCGCCAAGATCGACATCGTCGGCGGCGAGAATGACTTCTTCGAGAAGATCGTGCGGGCGGTGGGCAACGGGAAATCCGTGGACCGGATGCTGGAGAACAGCGCGGCGTTGACCGACGTGAAGAACACCTTCTTCAGCGGGGACCCGGAACGCTTCAAGACCCAGCTTGCCCAGTGGGTGAAGGATTACGGCATCCGCACCGAGGACCTGCGCAACCTGACGTTGTCGGCCCTGCTCGTGAAGTTGGCTGCGTCGGCCGACGATGCCGGCGTCAAGGGACTGATCGGGTCGGCCCTCGACATGGTGAAACAGAAGGGTCTCGGTGACGTGAAGGCGTCCGAGGTCGTCCGGGGCTGAGCGCAACCCGTCGCATCATGACGCCGGACGAAGGCGGTAAAACGGGGGGAGCGAAGGGATCGGCCGGAGGGGCGAACCCGGGCGCGGCGCTGGGCGGGGCGGCCTATGAGGTGATCCGCCAACGCTTGCAGACCCATGCGGGGCAGTTGCGCGAACGGATGACGCAACTGGATACGCGGCGGCAGGAGGTGTTCGGTCGGGTGGAAGCCAAGCTCCTGCAGGCGGACCGGGTGACGACGTCGCACAACTGCATCCCGCAGGACATGGTGCAGTTGGGGCATGGCCGGTTCCTGTTCGGGTTCAACGTCCAGTTCGGGTTGAAGAAGGACATCGAACTGGCGGACGTGTTTGCGGTGTATGCGCGGGATGAGGCGGCGGGAAACTTCAAGGAAGAGCCATTGGCGGTGTTGGAGGACCGCCGGTTCCTGACCGACTTCAGGCGCTTGTACAACGTGTACGAGCGGACGGCGCTGTCGAAGTTCTCCCTGATCGACGGGCATCTCTACATGGTGTTCCGGACAGGCTCGGCGGCGGGCGACATCGCGGTGTTCAAGTGGGCGTACAACGGGGGTGAACTCCGTTATGTGGATGGTCGGGCGGAGGGCGAGTATCGGAAGATCGGGTTTCCATCCACGTACGATTTCCGATGGCAGACACCGGACCGGAGTGCATTCCGGTATGGGGATCATCCGCATGTGTCGATTGCGGACCGGGTGTTTGTGGAATGCGTGGGAGGCGACCTGACGATCAAGGTCGAGGACAACACGGCGTCGGGCGAAGGCGTGTATTCGGAACCGGTGGATGACCGGCATCAGAAGGTGGACGACGCGGAGATCGCGTATGCGGAATTGGGACACCTGATCCTGCTGCGGATCCGGCCTTACAAGGAGGCGGCGCCGCGGTTCATCGTGTTCAACGAGAAGTTGCAGACGGCGGTGCGGGTGGATTCGCTGGGGCAATCGTGTGTGCGGTTGCCGGAGGAGCACGGGTTGATCTTTCCGGACGGCTATTATCTGGCGACGGGTGAGTTGAAGGTGTTTGGCAGCCGGGAACAGGGGTTCGTGCTGGAGCGTGTGGTGCACGCGGCGAGCGGTGAGGATTCCTTGTTCGTCTTTTTCCAGCCGACCACGGGGCATTATGTGCTGATGCCGTACCGGCTGATCGAGCAGCGGGTGGAGGAACGGATTGTCTGCAACGGATTCTCCCTGTTCCCGAACGGGCACCTGGTTTCGTTCCGGGCGGATGACGCGCCGCAGAAACATCACCAGGTGCAGTTGCGCCAGACACCGTTCTATCAGATCGGGCATGAACCGCCGGGAAACCGGGAGGCGTTCCTGTATCAGGTGGGGAACAAGGACGTGGTGCGCGGGTTGTCGGAGGTGAACGAGATCCTGACGTTGGCCCGGCGGGAAACGCCCTATGCGGAGTTGTACACGGATCTGGTGCGGCGCTGCACGACGGTGCTGGACGCCTATCCGTGGCTGGGATCGGCGGACGGGTTCGGGATCGATGCGGCCGTGCGGCAGGTGCGGGAGGCGGCGGACCGGGCGGTGGATGAATTTGCGAAGGTGCGCCGGTTGCAGCAGGAGGCGGTGCAGCGGGTGGTGGATATCAGGAAACGGTGTGAGGACCAGTTTCAGGCGGTGCGCCGGGCGGGGTTCCGGGTGCTGAACGACTTTGTATTGAACCTGGCGGTGTTGCGCCGGTTGCGGGGGGAACTGATCACCCTGCGGGAGGTGCGCTATATCGACGTGGCGCAACTGACGGAGTTGGAGACGGCGGTGGGCCGTGAGACGGACGCGTTGTCAGCGGCCTCCGTGAAGTTCCTGTTGAAGCCGGAATCGCTGGAGCCGTATCGGCGCCAGGCGAACGAGCAATTGGCTGCGGTGGAGCGGATCCAGCGGGTGGCCGAAGGGCGGCAGGTGGAGAAGGCGGTGGCGCAGGCGGGGAGCGAGTTGGAGATGCTGATTGAGATCGTCAACAGCCTGAAGATCGAGGACGCCACGGAGACCACGCGGATCATTGATGGGATCACGTCGGTGTACTCGACGTTGAACCAGGTGAAGGCTTCGCTGAAGAAGCACCTGTTGGCGTTGGTGGAGGCGGAGGGGGCGGCCCAATTCAATGCCCAGCTCAAGTTGCTGGGTCAATCCGCCTCCAGTTATCTCGACCTGTGCGATTCCCCGGAGCGTTGCGACGAATATCTGAACCGGTTGACGGTGCAGTTGGAGGAATTGGAAGGGGCGTTCGCCGGGTTTGACGAATACGTGGGGGTATTGGCGGAGCGTCGCACGGAGTTCTACGAGGCATTTGAGCAGCGGAAGATCGCCCTGGTGGAACAACGGAACCGGCGCGCTGCCGCGTTGATGGGCGCAGCCGAGCGGATCCTGAAGGTCATCCAGAACCGGTTGGCAGGGTTCAAGTCGCTGGAAGACATCCATAGCTACCTGGCGTCCGACCTGATGGCGGCGAAGGTGCGGGAGACGGTGGAACAACTGCTGGCGTTGGGAGACTCGGTGAAGGCCGACGACCTGCAGGGCCGGTTGAAGTCGGTGCAGCAGGAGGCGGTCCGGCAGTTGAAGGATCGGCAGGAACTGTTCGTGGATGGCTCCGCGGTGATCCAGTTGGGCAAGCACCGGTTCAACATCAATACCCAACCCCTGGACCTCACGGTGGTGATGCATGAGGGCGCACCGCATTTCCATCTCACCAGCACCCGTTATTTCGATCCGATCACCGATCCGGCGTACCTGGCGACGCGGGAAGTGTGGAATCAGGAGGCGGTATCGGAGAATGCCGAGGTCTACCGGGGCGAACATCTGGCCTGGCAATATCTCCGGCATCTCGAAGACGGGCGCGGTGCGGATCGGCCGACGGTGGAAAAGGTGATGGGGTTGACCCCGGAGGCGCGATTGGTGGCCATGCAGGAGTTCATGGGGACGCGTTACCAGGATGGTTATACCAAGGGCGTCCATGATCTGGATGGCGAACGGATCTTCGAGGTGTTGGCGAAGACCCATCTGGGATTGGAACGCGCCCGGTATCATCCGGTGGCCAGGTCGATGGCGGCGGTATACTGGCTCCGGTTCTGTCCGGTGCCGGTGCAGGGATTGTGGCGGGCGAAGCTGGAAGGATTTGCCGAGCGTAACCGTATTTTTCCCGGGGACCCGGTGCAGCAGGTCTATATCCGGGAACTGCAGGCATTGCTCACCGGCTTTGCGCGGGAGACGGGGTTGTATCCGGAGATGCACGGGGCCGAGGCGGGCGACTACCTGTTCCATGAGTTGACCCATGGCGGTCGATACGCGGTGACGCGGGAGGCGGACCGGTTGGCGTCGGCCTTTGGGCGGCACCTGGCGATGAAGGCGAGCGAAGAGGCGTTTGCGGCGGCGCGCCTGGCCCTGACGGAACATCCGGCCAGTGAACTGCAGATGGTGCGGGACTGGGTGCGGGGATTCCTGCTGGGACACGAGGGGGGAGCGGATGGATTGGAAGAGGTGACGGCCCTGGTGTTTTGCGGGGAGGCAATGTCGCGGCATCTGGTGGATGCGACCCTGCGGCACACACTCGAAGGCATGCGCGGCGCGCACGGACGCATTGATGGCAATCGGTACGCGTTTGATTACCTCGGTTTCATTGAACGGCTCCGGCGATTCGAGGCGGAATCGGTGCCCCGGTTTGAGGCGTATCACCGGTTGAAGTCGCAGTTGATGGATGCGGAGCGGCGACGGTTGCGACTGGATGAGTTCCGGCCGCGGGTATTGTCGTCGTTTGTGCGGAACGAACTGACCGACCGGGTCTATCTGCCGTTGATGGGAGACAACCTGGCGAAACAGTTGGGGGCGGCTGGAAGCGCGAAGCGGACGGACCTGATGGGGTTGCTGTTGCTGGTATCGCCGCCGGGTTATGGCAAGACGACGTTGCTGGAGTATGTGGCGAGCCGTTTGGGCATCGTGTTCATCAAGGTGAACGGGCCGGCCATCGGACATGCGGTGACTTCCCTGGATCCGGAAGAGGCGCCCAATGCGGCGGCACGGGAGGAGATCCGGAAGCTGAACCTCGCGTTTGAGATGGGGGACAACGCGATGATCTGCATCGATGACATCCAGCACTGCAACCCGGAGTTCCTGCAGAAGTTCATTTCGTTGTGTGACGGCCAGCGGAAGATCGAGGGCGTGTGGCGTGGGCAACCGCGGACCTATGACCTGCGCGGGCGCAAGGTGGTGGTGGTGATGGCGGGCAACCCCTATACCGAGAGCGGAACCAAGTTCCGGATCCCGGACATGCTGGCGAACCGGGCCGACACCTATAACCTGGGCGATGTCATCGGGACCAACGCCGAGTGGTTCAAGGCGAGTTATATCGAGAATGCAGTGACATCGAATGCGGTGCTCTCGCCGCTGGCCACCCGCAGCCAGGGCGACATCCGACGCCTGATCCGCATGGCGGAGACCGGGGAGACCAGTCCGGAGGGGCTGGAGATCGCGATGTCCTCCCAGGAACTGGAAGAGGTGTTGTCCGTGATGCGGAAGCTGGTCTCCATCCGGGACGTCATCATGCGGGTGAACCAGGAATACATTGATTCCGCCGCGCAGGCCGATGAGTTCCGGACCGAACCGGCGTTCAAGCTCCAGGGATCGTATCGGAACATGAACCGGTTGGCGGAGAAGGTGGTGGCGATCCTGAACGATGACGAGGTGATGGCATTGGTGGTGGATCATTACCGGGGGGAATCCCAGACCCTGACGAGTGGCGCGGAGGCGAACCTGCTGAAGTTCCGGCAATTGATCGGGATCCAGACCCCGGAAGAGACGGCGCGGTGGGAGGAGATCCGAAAGACATTCCGGAGAAACCAGTTCACCCGGGGAACCGACACGGGCGATCCGGTGGGCCGTGTGGTGGCGCAGTTGGCGGCATTCCAGGGCGGGTTGGAATCGATCCAGGGCACCTTGGAATCGGCGGCGGCACGGCCTGCGCCGGCGGTGCAGGTGGATCTGTCGGTGTTGGGCCAGAGCGTTGAGGGATTGAGGAAGCTGATGGAGGAGCGCTGGGTGACGGCTCTCGTTCCTGCTCCCGCGCCGGCTCCGGTTCCGGAGGCGGTTTCGATGGCGGGAATGGCGGGGATCCGGGAGGGGATCGGGGAGGCGTTCACGGAGGGGATGAAGGCGTTGGGGGCGCAGTTGGCGGGGGTGGTGGCGGCGGGGCGACCGGGTGAACCGTTGGTGCGGATGGACAGCCTGATGCATGAGTTGGAGATGATCCACAGCACGTTGGCGACGTTGAAGGACCTCTCGGCGCAACAGCGAGACCGGTTGCGGGATGCGCAGGAATTGTTGGCGTTACGGGCCCGGCAGGGGACGGTGGAGCTGGAGGTGACGCAGGAGATGCTGGGCAATGAGCGGGCATTCCTGGAGCGGGTTCATGAAGTGATTTCGCAGGCGCAACGTTCCCCGGAGAAGCCGGAAGAACCACCGCCGCTCCCTCCCAGGTCCTGATCCCGATTCAAATTCCATGAGCAAGATCCTTCGTAATGTGCGGGCCCTGCGTGAACGTGCGGCGTTGTTGCAGAAGGCGGTGGATGCCGCGCCGGCCAAGGCGGCGCAATTGCGGGACGCGGTCCATTCCACGACCGGCCAGTTGCAGCAGTTGCGGACGGGGGTGCGGGAGTCGGTGGCGGCGTTGAAGGCGGATGGCGACGGGTCGCTGGCGGAGACGTTGGTGGAGTTGGATTCGTCGGTCGGGGTGTTCGCCAAGGCGGGCTATGACATGACCGGGGTGGATCTCGAACAGGGCGGGGTCCAACGGGTGATCGTGCATCTTCGGCGCGTTGAAGGGGCGGCGACGGAATCCCTGCGGTCATTGATGGCGGCGAATCCCGGAAGGAAACTCACTTTGGCCCTTTTGACCGCCATGCAGCGGGCGGAGGAAATCGAACGGCAGGTGCAGTTGTCCGATCTCCACTTCAGCGGGTTGATCGTGCATGTGGGAGCGATTCCCACCATGCGCCTTTGCTGGCGACGCGAGGAGGAAGAGGTGGAGGAAAGGGCGGTTCCCCCGGTGATTCCTTCGGTGGCGACGACCACGGTTTCAGCGGTGCATTCCACTCCGCCCCCGACCGGACCGGTGACGATGCCGGGATCCAGTTCGTTCTTCAACGCACCCGAGGGTGAGGTGCCGGTGGTCGCCCGACCGCAGACCGGGCCGGCATCGCCAAGCCTGGCGCCGACGCCATCGCGTTATCCGAAGCGGGTGGAGGAAGTGGATCCGGTTGAATTGACGGGCGACTGGCGGAAGGACGCGCTGGCCCGGTTCAAGAAGATGCCGAAGTTGTGAGGGGTTGGGAAAGTGAGGCGAGGTAGTTCTCAAACCCCTCCGGGGTAGGGACCCATTCGGACGCATGACCCGGGGTGATGCTTCGCAACCCCGGGCAACCAGCTGAAACGCCTTCGGCGTAAAGGTCAGACCGATCTCTGTAAGAGCCCGTCTGAAAACTCCCAGGGGTGCTGCGTCAACCAATCCCCTTTCGAGATCCCTTCGCGGCTTCGGGTGAACCCCGCCTTCGCGTGAACCCTTCCTCGCTTGACCTCAACTCACCCTGGCAGTGTCGGTACGCTCGACTTTCTGTTGCAGGTGCAACACAGAGTTGAGCTGTGGCGGGCGACGACTCCGGCTCTCCAAGCCGGCCACCCGATCTCCCACAGCCCTTCAAAGTCCGGATCGCACTCCCTCTGGCTGGGATTCCCAAGACTTACCGGGGGTTGGTGCCGAAAGTGGTGGTGCGGCTGCTCCACCTGCCGGGTCATGCCGCTACGGTCGGCGGGACAGCGATAGGTCGGTGCGGCCTGGACATAGGGAGTGATCTTGCCGGGTCCCGGCGCCAGCATATAGGCGACGTTGGTCTTCTGCTCGTTCCATTCAGCTCGTCCGCGGTAACCCATCCAACCGGAGACCCAGCCGGGATTGAACTGGTGTTGACCGGCGCTGATGCCCCGGGCATGGGGCGAAAGACTGCCGTTATTGTCCACGTGATACAGGGTCCAACCCAGCATCAATTGTCGGACATTGTTGAGGCAGACCACCCGATGCGCCCGGTCCCGCGCACGGCCGAGGGCTGGCAGCAGCAAACTTGCAAGAATCCCGATGATGGCGATCACCACCAGGAGTTCGATGAGGGTGAATCCCCTTCGGCGATGGAACCGGCTACGGAACATATTGAAGGCGGAAGTAGAGCTGGTCCGCATCGCTGAGGGGGAGGGAGATTGCATTGCTCAGCGGAGTCTCAACGGGGGTCCAGACGACCGGGGCATCCAGGCTGTCGGTCCGTTCGAGTCGGACACCGGGAAAGCTCGACGGCCAGGCGATCTGCAAGGTGTCGGTCAGGGGATCAATGACGGCATTGACCGGAGGAAGCTCCGGGGGCAGACCGGCTCGAATGGGTTCTCCGGAGACGGGGTGCAGCGCGGCGGCGACGGGTGTGAAGATGGTGATGATGTCGACTACGGGCCGACGCATATGGACCCAGCCGAAATGGTCTAAGTCGTTGTACTTTACCGTGAACCCGATGAGGACGTCGGTTTGGTTGGGGAACGCCTCACCTAGATTTGCCGTAGTCAATCGGTTGCCGGGCTGGAGCAGTCGCCAGACATATCCCCTCAGGTTAAGGATAGCCTTTCCAGCACGGGATGGCTCTCTGTAAATGGGGTGGGAGCCATCTATTTCTGCACCTTGGAGAAAGTCGGTTCTGCCAGACAAATTCTTGAGAAACTGTCCAGCCGGCTGGGTGAACTCCAGATAATTGTCGACACCATAGCGTTCGTTGACAGCGAATTCGCCGGCCTGCTGGAAGGTGGCGTTGACGTCTGCCTTGGAATATAAAAGCGGGGAATCAAAGGGGTCCGATAACACCAGTGTGTTTTGGGAGGATTCCAGTAACTGTGCCGAAAGTTGGACGGAAGTCAGTGTCAGACCGGCTGAGAGAATGAAGAAGCATTTCATAGTAATCCTAAATAATCGAATCAGGGTTGAACAGTTTGGGGAACAAGGAGGACAGCACGATCCGAGCTGTTCTTGGTGGCCCGGCCCAGCAGCCACCTGGAGTTGTTGGCGTCCACAATCTCGAATAGTTTCCAAGTAGAACCGTTCCCGACCAGACGGACTTCTTCGGGGTGCGTGCCCCAGCCTTGGAGGATGACTTTGAGGTCGGACCGGTCGGACCGGTCGGGGACTTGGAGAACCTGATCGACGGAATAGTCGGTGGTGGAGGGTAGAAGGTTGATGCGGAAGACCGTGGCGCTGGTGTCGGTCTGGGAAGACTTGTTTTTCTTAGAGCATGGGTTGGTTGGTTTTGTCAAGTGATGGCCAGCCCAATCCAGCCGTTGGCAGCGCGTCTGCATGAAGCGCTCCCACGGAATCCGGGGAGTCTCGCTTCCTTAGACCTCCAGCCAATCGCCACGCCTTCGGGACCCGTTGGCCGCAAAAACAATTTGCTCTTAACCCCGAGGGCCCAACGCGATTGGCAAGGGCCTGCAGATCGACTCAAATGTCGAATATTTAGACGCGATTCCATTGCCTCCGTGTGCGAATCCCAACGGGATTCCGGCGATAGCTCAGGGTTGCCGAGTTCGCGAGGCTACCCTGGGGGAAGCGCCCGAAGGCGATTTCAACCGCAACGTGGTTTTGGCCATCGACGGTCGGAGCCCCATGCGTTCTGGTGCAGCGATGTGGATGGCATTGCCGGCCACAACCGCCTTGCGGTTGGATTTCACGGGGATGGCTTTCCCAGGGAAGGTCCTCGTTCCTCGGCCCCACCCTGGGCTCAGGGCCGAAACGCCGTTGGCGTTGGTCAAATGTTCCCCACTTCGGTGGGGTGGCACAGGCTGCTGCCATCCCTCGGGAGTTGAATCGCCTTTCTGACCGGAGCCCGGGTGGCGCTGCGCTCACGTCCGGGCTACCGGCTGCCATCCCTTCGGGATAAAAACGGGTTCTCAGCCTATACGGAACGATGCAGTCGGATCGGTCGTTCCGGATCGTGTTATTGATACGCGCATCGCTCACTCCTCGGCCTGCGAAAGAATCTGCTGCGCCGCCAATTCCCTCCCAACTGCATCGATCCGGCTTAGCAATCTGCGGATCGAACCCAACCATTCGGGGTGACTGGTTGGGAAAGGGAGGCCAGGTAGTCGGGGTGGGCACCGCGGAGGTGGAGGGTGCCGTCGGGTTCGATGCGTTTGACGAAGAGAACGCCATGGATGCGTTGGCCGTAGAGCGGTGCCATGAGCATGGAGATGACGGCGAAGACCCAGGGCGGATGCCAGGCGTATCGGCGCTGGGCGTTCCAGGTGGAGGGTTGGTTGCAGCGGACACAGCGGACCGGGGCCACGGCTTCGCGGTGGATGACGAGGAGGTTGTTACTGGTGTGGATACCGACGGCGACCCGGATTCCGGCGTTGGGAATCCCTTCGCGCAGGCATTGGAGTCGGCGCGGTTTGCAGTCGATGCAAACCGGGTGCCCGGCCAGTGGAATGAGCTGGTCCGGGCCATGGATCCGTCCGCATCCCACACAGGCGACCCCGGTGGATCCGGCCGCGTGGAGAGGGGTCAGACGCAATGGATCGGTCGCGAACACGTTGCGAGGATGGGATCGGACGGAAGGAGCGGCAACCGTTGCGGAGTTGAAGTTCAGCGCCGTTTCACTGGACGGGTTGGGAGGATTGAAGCATGGAGAGGGCGGATGACCCAGGGCCCGGCCGGGCGACGGTTTGATGCCTTGGGAGTCCGGATTTCTGCGATGTCCCGAATGTCTGCGATGACGAAAACCTGTTTGCGAATCTGGCTTGCCGTTGGGGCGGGTTGGCTGGCCCTGACGTTTCCGGGGAATCCAATCGTGGCGGCGGAATGGGAAACGGGGCCGGGGTATCGGCGGATGCCGGTCCAGCCGAAGGGGGATCCGGGTCGTGGGGTTGGGTTTCGGACAAGGTCAGCGTCGGAGACCGGGGTGATGTTCACGAATGTGCTGGAAGAGAAGCATTCGCTGACCAACCACATTTACTTGAACGGATCCGGAGTGGCGGTCGGGGATGTGGATGGGGACGGACGGATGGATCTGTATTTCTGTCGGTTGAACGGGACGAATGCGTTGTATCGGAATCTGGGGGGGTGGCGGTTCGAGGAGATCACGGGCGCAGCCGGGGTGGGTTGTGGGAACCAGTATTCGACCGGGGCAACCTTTGCGGATCTGGACGGGGACGGAGATGTGGATTTGTTGGTGGGTGGGGTTGGGACGGGGGTGCGGATCTTTCTGAATGACGGGCGCGGACGTTTCACGGAGCGCACGGCGGAGTCAGGGGTGGGATCGGTGGAAGCGCCGATGTCGATCGCGGTGGCGGATGTGGACGGGGATGGGCGGCTGGATTTTTACGCGGCGAACTATCGGTCGTGGACGATGCGGGATGCGTTCAATTTGCCGGTATCGGTGCGGATGGAGGAGGGGCGACCGACGGTGACGCGGGTGTTTGGGCGACCGGTGACGGATCCGGATCTGCGGGGGCGGTTCACGATACCTGAGAATGGAGGGTTGCTGGAGCATGGGGAGGTGGATGTGCTTTATCGGAACGAGGGGGGAGGGCGGTATCGGAGGGAGCCGGTGGGCGGGGTGTTGTTTCGGGATGCGACGGATCGGCAGATGGCGGGACCGTTGTTCGAGTGGGGATTGGGCGTGGCCTTCCGGGATGTGAACGGGGATGGGATGCCGGACCTGTATGTGTGCAATGATTTCCATTCGCCGGACCGGCTGTGGATCAACCGCGGGGACGGCAGTTATCGGATGGCGCCGCCGATGGCGTTGAGGAAGGCGAGTTGGTTTGGGATGGGGGTGGATTTCGGGGACCTGGACCGGGACGGCCACGATGATTTCCTGGTGGTGGACATGTTGAGTCGGGATCCGGTGAAGCGGCATGTGCAGGTGGGGAGCCACATGCGGCGGGAGCATCCGCCGGGACAGGTGGAGGATCGACCGGAGTATTCGCGGAACACGCTGTTCTGGGGGCGCGATGACGTCACGTGGCAGGAGGGGGCATGGGCGTCGGGATTGCATGCGAGTGAATGGTCGTGGGCGCCGGTGTTCCTGGATGTGGATCTGGACGGGTACGAGGACATCCTGATCACGACGGGTTTCGAGCGGGATGTGCAGGATGCGGATGTGGCGGCGCGGTTGGAGGAGGTGCGGCGTCGGGAACGGATCCCGGATGCCAAGGCGTTGTTGATGCGACGTGAGTTTCCGCCGTTGAACGAGCCGAACCTGGCGTGGAGGAACCGGGGAGGGCGACGCTTTGAAGAGAGTTCCGCGGCGTGGGGATTTGACCAGGCGGGAATCTCGCAGGGGGTGGCGTTGGCGGACCTGGACGGTGACGGCGACCTGGATGTGGTGATCAACAACATGAACGGGCCGGCGTTGCTGCTGGAGAATGTTTCGGTTGCGGCGCGGGTGGCGGTGCGTCTGGCCGGGCCGCCGGGCAATACGGCGGGGATCGGAGCCAAGGTGCGGTTGCTGGGCGGTCCGGTCCCGCAGGAGCAGGAGATCCAGGCGGGGGGCCGGTATCTGTCATCGGATGCCCCGCAGCGGGTGTTTGCGACGGGGGACCGGACGCAGGACCTGGTGATCGAGGTGATCTGGCCGGGGCCGGGGCGGCGTCGGACGGTGGTTCGCGACGTGAAGGCGAACTCGATCTACGAGGTGAGAGCCGAGGGAGGGGATGGGTCGTTGGAGACGGGATGGGCGGAGCGGTTTGGAAAGCCTGAGGTTGGGGAGGGGGGAACATTGTTTGCGGATGTGTCCGGGCGGTTGGGGCATCGACATGTGGATCCGGTGCACAACGATTTTGAGCGGCAGCCGTTGTTGCCGCGGAAGCTGAGTCAACTGGGTCCATGCGTGGCCTGGTTTGACGTGGATGCAGACGGGCGGGACGACCTGTTGGTGGGGACGGGAGCTGGTGGGAGGATTGCGGGGTACAGGAACATGCCGGATGGGACGTGGCAGCCGTTTGGGGAAGAACTGTGGAAGGCGCCGGTGCCGGTGGATCAGGCGGGGATCGTCGGGTGGCGATCCGCACCCGGGCGGGGAACGATTCTGGCGGCGGTATCGCTTCATGAAATGCCGGTGACGGAGGGGCCGGCGTTGATCGAATATCCGTCGGGGGCGACCCGGCCATCGCTGCATGGGTTTGGGTGGGGCTCAAGTGTGGGTCCGGTGGCGATGAGGATGGGATTGGAGGGGGGCCCGTTGTTGTTCGTGGGAGGGCGGAACGTGCCGGGGCGATATCCGGAGGCGGCGTCGTCGATGCTGATGCGGCACGGGGTTGAAGGGTGGCAGGCGGACGCGGTCTTGACGGGAGGATTGCGGGAGGTGGGGATGGTGACGGGAGCGGTGTGGACGGATCTGGATCTGGACGGGAGGCCCGAGTTGGTGCTGGCGTGTGAGTGGGGTGGGATCCGGGTGTTTGCGGTGCGATCGGAGGGGCTGCGTGAGGTGACGGGTGAATGGGGGTTGTCTGACATGGTGGGGTGTTGGAACGGGATTGTTTCGGGTGATTTCGACGGGGACGGCCGTCCGGACCTGGTGGTGTCGAACTGGGGAAACAACACCCGGCATGAACCGGTGCGTGGAGAGCGCGGGATCCGGTTGTATCACGCCGATTTTCTGGGGCGTGGAGCGGTGGACATCGTGGAGGCGTGGCATCATCCGGAGCGGGGATGGTTGCCGTGGCGGGTGCATTCGGAACTGGCGCCGGCCTTGCCGTTCGTGGCAGCCCGGTTCCTGACGCATCGGGCTTTGGGAGAGACGGACATGCCGGGGTTGCTGGGGGATTTCGGGCGGGTGGCGCGTCATGTGGAGGCGCGGGTGTTTGAATCGATGCTGTTGTTGAACCGGCGGGGTGAAGGAGGAGGAGGGTTTGAGGGGCGGGTATTGCCGCGGGAGGCGCAGATGGCGCCAGTGTTCGGGATGGGAGTGGCGGACTTCGACGGGGACGGACGTGAAGACTTGTTTCTGGGGCAGAATTTTTTTGGCAATGACGCCACCACCGAGCGTTATGACGCGGGATTGGGAATGGTGCTGTTGGGGGATGGGCGGGGCGGGTTCAGGGCATTGGGAGGGACGGAATCGGGGATCCGCTTGCCAGGGGAGCAGCGGGGAGTGGCGGTATCGGACTTCAATCTGGATGGGCGACCGGACCTGGTGGTGGGACAGAATGCGGGGCCGACCGCGTTGCTGGAGAATCGGACGGGTCGACCGGGGTTGCGGGTGCGATTGGAAGGACCGGGAGGGAATCCGGACGGGGTGGGAACGCGGATGCGGGTGATGTTCGAGGATGGAACGGCGGGGCCGCTTCGGGAGGTGCAGGCGGGGGTTGGCAACGGGAGTCAATCGAGTGCGACGCAGGTGATGGGGCTTCCGCGGGAAGGGGTGGCGATCGAGGTGGGGTGGCCGGGAGAAGGGATGCGAAGGATCGCGTTGCCGAAGGGGGTGCGACGGGTTTTGGTTCGGTATCCGGACTGGATTGGGGGGGAGCGATGAGAGTGGTTGGAATTCAGGGATGGAGCCTCCTGGTCTTGGGGTTGGGGTTGGGGCTGGGATGGGTTGGGGAAGCGGTTGGGGAGTCGTTGGTGATACCGGTGAAACCGTCGTCGGATCCGGGTCCGTTGTTGCAGCGGTTGACGTCGGAGGAGACGGGGATCCGGTTTACGAATCGGGTTTCGGTGCCGCAGGCGTTGGAGAACAACAATCTGTTGAACGGCGCCGGGGTGGCGTTGGGGGATGTGGACGGGGACGGTCGTGTGGACATCTATCTGTGCCAGTTGGACGGAGCGAACGCGTTGTATCTGAACCGGGGTGGATTCCGGTTTGAAGCGGTGGCGGATGCGGGTGGGGCGGCGTGTGAGGACATTCCGACGTCGGGAGCGGTGTTGGTGGATCTGGACGGGAACGGGACGATGGATCTGGTGGTGACGTCGGTGACGTCGGCGACGCGGGTGTACCTGAATGATGGCCGTGGGCGGTTCACGCGGGTTGCGGATCCGGGACTGATGCCGCATGGGGGTGGATCATCGATCGGGGTGGCGGACGCGAACGGGGATGGGTTGCCGGATCTGTACATTGCCCATTACGCGGATCTTTCGATCCTGCGGAGTGGAGGGGCGATACCGATGCGGATGGTGGAGGGGCAGGCGCAGCCGACGGGGCCGCATGCGCGGCGGTTGCGGATTGTGGAAGGGCGGTTGGTGGAGTTGGGGGAGCCGGACCAATTGTGCCTGAACCGGGGGGGTGGGTTGTTTGAACCGGTGTCGTGGACCAATGGCTATTTTGTGGATGACCGGCTGCAACCGTTGGAGGAGACCCCGATGGAGTTGGGGTTGTCGGTGATGTTCCGCGATCTCAACGGGGATGGCTGGCCGGATCTCTATGTGTGCAACGACTTTGATTTTCCGGATCGGATCTGGATCAACGAAGGCGGCAAGCGGTTCCGGGCGATGCCGGTGGAAGCGCTTCGGCGGACCAGTCACTTTTCGATGGCGATGGATGCGGCCGACGTGGATCGGGACGGGTTCGACGATCTGTTGGTGGTGGACATGGCGAGCCGGTTGCATCGGTTGCGGATGACGCAATCGGGGGTGATGAATCCGCCGCGGCGGATGGCGGGACAGGGGCCGGTGCGGGCGTTGGCGAGCCACAACACGCTTCAACTGAATCGTGGGGACGGCAGTTATGCCGAGATCGCGCACGCGGCCGGAGTTGCCGCTTCCGAATGGTCGTGGGCGGCGGTGTTCATGGATGTGGACCTGGACGGTTACGAGGATCTGTTGATCGGGAACGGGCATGCCTCCGACATCCTGGACCTGGACACCATGGAAAGGATCGATGCGTTCCGGCGTCAGGCACGGCCTTCAGCGGCGCAGTTGCGGGAGACGCTGCGATGGTTTCCGTCGTTGAGCGTCACCAATGTGGCTTTTCAAAATCTGGGGAATCGAACGTTCCGGGACGCGTCGGTTGGGTGGGGATTTGTCGCCACTGAAGTCACCCATGGCCTTGCGCTGGCGGATCTGGACGGGGATGGGGACCTGGACGTGGTGCTCAATTGCCTGGGTGCGCCCCCCATTGTCTATCGGAACAACGCCGCGGCACCGCGGGTGGCGGTGCGGGTCCGGGGTAAAGGAACCGATACCCATGGGATCGGCGCCCGGATCCGTGTCGAAGGCGGACCGGTCCGACAATCGCAGGTGATCATTGCCGGGGGACGGTATTTGTCGGGGGATGATCCCCAGCGTGTTTTTGCTGCGGGCACGGGGCCGTTGACCGTGACGGTCGATTGGCCGGACGGGATGAGGCAGGTGCGGTCGAATGTTCCGCCGGATTCGCGGGTGTTGATGGTGCGCGATGCGGGGGGGGAGCGGTGGGCGGTCCGGGGCGTGGGGGAGTCGGAGCGGTGGTTTGAGGATGTGACGGGGTGGTTGGGGCATGTGCATGAGGAGACCGACCACGACGATTTTGCGGGGCAACCGTTGTTGGGCAGGAAGCTGAGCCAACCGGGGCCGGTGGTGGCGTGGGTGGATATGGATCGCGATGGGTGGCCGGATCTGGTGGTGGGGAATGGTCGGGGTCGGGCGCCGGACGTGATGCGCAACGAAATGGGCAAGGGGTTTGCGCCCTGGGCAGAGGCAGCGGCAATTCCGTCGGAGTTGTTCACGGAGGATGTCACGGGATTGGTGGCGGCGACGGATGGAGCCGGGACGAACGGACCGGTACGGGTTCTGGCGGCGTTGACCGCGATGGAAACGGAGGCTGAATCGCGGGTGGTGGAATTGGGGATCGGGGAGAGGGGCACGGTCCGGGAGTTGGTGCGGATGGCGGGTGCATTGGGGCCGGTGGCGATGGCCGATGTGAATGGCGATGGGCGACTGGACCTGTTTGCCGGGGCGCGCTTCAAGACGGGGCGTTATCCGGAATCGGCGGCATCGGCCCTTTTCCTGGGACAGGCGGACGGAACGTTCCGGCGCGATGCGGCGCAGGACGAGGCGTTGGCGCGGGTGGGTCTGGTGCGGGGAGCGGTGTGGTCGGACCTGGATGGCGACGGGCGACCGGATCTGATCCTGGGATGCGAATGGGGGCCGGTGCGGGTGTTGATGAACCGGGATGGGCGGTTGAGGGATATGACGGAATCGATGGGGCTGGGTGGTTTGACCGGATGGTGGCAGGGGGTGGCGACGGGGGATTTCGACGGGGACGGACGACCGGACATCGTGGCATCGAACTGGGGCAACAACAGCCAGTACGGGGCGACGGCGGGTCGGTCGGAGTGGTTGTTTTACGAGGATCTGGACCGGGATGGAACGGTGGACCTGATCGAGGCGTATGAGGAAGGGATCGAGGGGCGGATGGTACCGAGGCGGAACCGGATCGTGTTGGGAGCGGCGTTGCCGTTGTTGCGTCGGGCGATTCCGTCGCATGCGGCATTTGCGGAACTGGATATCGCCGGGTTGTTGCGGGGACGCCAGGCGACGGCGGGTCGGCTTGAGGCGAAGACGTTGTTGCACACGGTTTTCATGAATCGGGGAGATCGATTCGAGGCGATGGCACTGCCGCAGGAGGCGCAGTGGAGTGCAGCGTGCGGGATCGGGGTGTCGGATTTTGACGGGGATGGTGTGGAGGATCTGGTGATGGCGCAGAATTTCTTTGCGACGGTGCCGGACCATCCGCGCATGGATGCGGGATTGGGATTGGTGATGCGGGGTCGGGGCGACGGCACGTTCGAGGCGGTATCGGCGGTGGAAAGCGGGGTGCGGGTGATGGGGGAACAGCGTGGGGTGGCGATTGCGGATTTCAACCGGGACGGACGTCCGGATTTCGTATTGGGCCAGAACGGTGGGGCGACGCGGCTGTTTGTGAACCGGAACGGACGACCTGGGTTGGCGGTGGAATTGGTTGGAGGAGAAGGGAATCGTGCTGGGATTGGGGCGCGGATCCAGTTGGTGGGGAAGGACGGGTCGAGGTCTCCGATGCGCGAGTTGCAGGCCGGCACGGGTGCTGGATCGCAATCGGGTCTGGTGCAGGTGCTGCACCTGAGGCCTGGGGTGGAGGTGGAATCGGTGAGGATCCGATGGCCTGATGGCAGGGAGGAAACGGAGGGGGTGAAATCGGGAGTGCGGGGGGTCCGCATAGCCAGAATGGGGGATGATTCAACCCGTTGACCTAAGGGATCACCGTCAGCAGGTTTTGCAGGATTTGCCATGCCCGGCGCAAGAACCGCTCAAAGGGGAGGTGCTTCGGGCATGCAGATCCACATGTGGATGGGTTCCGGTGGGCTTGCCGTGTGGCAGGAGGCCGAGGATCCAAATGACAAGAAGGTAAAAAGAAATCCTCAATGAGAAACCTCAGCAAGATACTGCTCGGGCTGTCATTGGGCGGCGCTTCGGCGTTCGCCCAAACGATCAGCAACGTCTGGATCCAGCACTACAACCTGCCGGCCAACCAGATTCTCCATTCCGTCATCAAGAAGAACCCGACGGGCGATTCGGTCGCCGACGGGACTTCCGTGATGGTCTCGTACTCCGGTATCCAACGTTATGACGCGAACCGCCTCCTGGTGGGTATCCGTGAGAACGGGATCAACGAGACGGGAACCCTGACTCCGGCGGAGCAGGATATCGTGACCAAGTACCCGGACATGTCGTTGATCTGGGTGGATGCCAACACGGGTGGCTACATTGGGGTGGCGCACAAGTTGAAGGCGCGGCCGCTGCCGATGGAAGCGGACTGGACGGATGCAGGGGGTTCGTTGAGCTACCTTTTCTGGGGATGGGCGATTGATCAGGGTGCGGCCGGCCAGCGCGCGCTGTACGCCACCTACAACAACAAGATCGTGCGATACGCCCCGAAGGCGGGGGGGGGTTGGGAAGAGAATCCGACCCTGGCCTTTGAGGAACCGACGCCGGGAACGGCTGCGGCAGAGGCGGCGATGCTGGCTGGGATCCCGCTGACCGATGTTGGTCCCTGGCAGCAGTGGCGTGCTTCGGATCTCAAGGTGAGTGGTTCCGGTGCGACCACGGAGATCTGGGTGGGCAACAAGACCTGGCGCAATGGCCAGCACAACCAGTTGTTGCGGACGACGGACGGCCTGACGTTCAAGCCGGTGGCCCGGTTGAACGACCGTGACGGAGCGCGCAAGGGTGGCACCGCGGGTTCGGGTTCCTCCACACGTCCCATCAAGTACGGCCAGGATCCGGATCGTCCGAATCTCCTGACCGTGATGGAATTCCATTATCCGGCGACGGGTTTCGGACCGAAGCCTTCCCGGTACAACTGGGATCCGGATGATGCGGAGCTGACCAAGGCAGCCAACCGTGAGGAGTGGGGTGGATTCTGGGGTACCTCCACCCCGTGGCCGGAGACGGGCGAGAACAAGCCGTATCGCGCGTATGATCCGGAGATGCAGGTTGGATTCTTCAATCCGAGCCGGGCGGCCACCAATGATTACCCGGCGTGGGACTGGGACCAGGGTCCTGAAGATCATCAGGGCAACGAGTACGACGGATTCTGGGGACAGATCCTCGAGGGTCATGAAGACCTGGATTACCTGGTGAGCTATTCGAGCCCGTCATGGGCAGCCGGCATGGACAGCTTCCGTCCGGCGTGGATCGCGGTGCATTCGATTGACGGCACCCGCGCCCGCACCGCAGGGGGAGATTACACGGCCTACAAGATTGAGGTGACCGGCGCGGATCAGCCTGAGCAGGCTTCGCCTCCCCGGAATCCGTTCATCGCGGTTTACGGCGACCTCGAGGTCAACAAGGACGCCACCACCCCCGGCAAGGCCGAGGTGCTGTGGGTTGGCCGTACGTATGGTTTCGGACGTTTCGTGGTGGAGACCGTCCCGGCGCAGTTGGTGAGCAGCCCATCGAACGTGGAAGTGCTGCAGAACCGTCCCCTCACCCTCACGGCTTCCTTCACCGGCGGTATCAATCGTTATCAATGGTACCGCGGCAACAGCCCGGTTCCGGGTGCCACCAAGCCCACGCTGACCATCGAGTTCGCCTCCTTGAGCGACGCCGGCCAGTACAAGCTGGTTGCCCGCAACGCGCTGGGGAATGTCGAGACGTCTTCGGCCACGGTGACGGTGTTGCCCGATACCGTTCCCCCGGTGCCTGTCACCGCCGGTCTGAGCACCGATGTGTTCGGTACGACGATTGGCATCCTGTTTGATGAGGTTGTCGACACGGCCTCGGCCACCACCCCGTCCAACTATTCGCTGCCTGGCTCTTCGGTCACCAGCGTCACGCTGACGCCGGATCGCCGGGCTGTCCGCCTGGCCATCGCCGGAACTCCGGCTCCGGGCACGCAGGTCACGGTGTCCGGTGTGCGCGATCTCGCCAACAATGCCACGACGCCCGCCACCCGCGTGGCGGCAGTGGCAACCCAACTGTTGCCTGCGGACGTGGGTGATCCCCTCGAAATCTTCAGCCAGTCGGCGGCGTTGTCGGCGAATGCGTTCGCTGTCGAAGCGCAGGGCCGCGACATCTGGGGCAACAACGATGGTTTCCATTACCTGCATCAGGCGGTGAGCGGGAACTTCGATGTCGCCGTGAAGATCGAATCGAGCACGAGCACGGATTCCTGGGCGCGCAACTCGATCATGGTGCGTGAGACCCTGGCTGCGGACAGCTATCACGTCAGTGTGGGTGCGACCCCGCGCGATCCCGCCCGCGGATTCTATGCTCATTATCGGGGGCCGCTGCTGCCGGATGGAAATTCGAACGATGGATTTACCACCTCGTTCTGGAACAATGCGACGCCCAATGGTCCGCGCGTCGATGCGCCGCTCGCCTACGCCGCCCTTCCGGTCTGGGTCCGTCTGCAACGCGTCGGCAACAAGTTCACCGCCTATCGCAGCACCGACGGTCGCAACTGGATCCACTTCGGTGAGATCGAGTCGGCCATCGCGTCCGAAGCGCTCCTCGGTCTTGCCACCTCGCGCGTCACGTACACCCGCTATTCCGAGTTCGGCGCCCCGACGATCGTTGTTGATCCGAACCCGGTGGCCGTGGCGTTGTCCGGTTCGAATGCGGTCCTGACCTGGGTAGGCCCCGGCACGCTGGAAAGCGCTCCCGCCATTACGGGTCCGTGGACCACGGTGGTCGGTGCCACCAGTCCGTACACCACGTCGGCTGCAACCGGCGTCCTGTACTTCCGCCTCCGCTAGGAAAGATTGGACCCTCGGGTCCCATGATCAGGGCCGGGTTTCCGAAAGGGAACCCGGCCTTTTTGTTGGGCGTGACGGGGTGATCCGGGTCCGGCGGAATGGCTTCTGGAGAGACCGACTGGATGGAGCCTGGCCCCATCCGTATCCGTGCCTCTGCGTCTCTGCGTGAAATCGCTACGGCATGGATACCGCTCAGGAACGGTTCCTGAACTGGGTGGGTGTTTCGCCGGTGGCGGAGCGGAAGGCGCGCGTGAACGCGCTGTGATCGTAGAAGCCACACGCGACGGCGACTTCAGCAACGGGTTTGCGGGTTTCCCGCAGCAGTTGGGAGGCGGCGGCGAGCCGGGTCTGGGTGATGAGTTGGGAAGGGGTGATGCGGAAGATGCGCTTGATGAGGCGGGCGAATCGGACCGGGCTGAGGCCCGCGCGGGCTGCGAGACCAGCGGGTGAGACCGGATCTGAATAGTGGGTTTCGAGGTGGTCGAGGGTCCCCGCCAACGAGTTTGGAATCACTTCGGTGTCGCCCGGGGCACGCAGGTCGCGCGAGATGCCCACCAATCCCTGCACCTTTCCCAGGCTGTCCCGCCATGGGAGCTTGGTGGTGAGGCACCAGCCCGGGCGTCGCCTCGGATACCAATGCAGTTCCAGCCGGTCGCGGATCGGATGGCCGGTCCGGAGCACATCGTGATCCTGGGCCGCATAACGACCGGCCAGGGCGGCGGGAAAGAAGTCGGTGACGGGTCGCCCGATCATGTCGGCAGCCGTGCGGGCTCCTACCCGGTCGGCCAGGGATTGGTTCACCGCCACGTAACGTCCTTCGAGATCCTTTACGAAGAAGGCGGTGTCGGGAACGTGATCGAACAGGTGCGCCAATGCCATCGCCTCCGGGGGAAGGGTGCGACGCGCGGGGACAACCGTTGTGCCCTGTTTCACTGACACGCGCTGACTTTGTGCCAAGACACGGCCGGGCGCGATGGCAGATTCAGAAGCATGACGCGGGCCTCCGTTCCTTCCTTCTTCGCACCTGTCCTTCTCGCCCTCTTCATCGCCGCAGAACCGGCCGTGCCCGCAGTCCAGGCGCAGGGATCCCGGGTTGATTACGAACGGGCCATGTCCCTGCCCGCACGCACCGAGAACACCGTGTTCCGATCGCGCATCCGACCCGAGTGGCTGCCCGGCGGCACCCGCTTCTGGTATCGGGTGGACACCGGGCCCGGCACCCATGAGTTCGTCCAGGTGGATGCCGAGTCCGGACAACGTCGGCCCCTGTTCGACGCCGTTCGACTGGCCGAAGTCATGAAGGCGAAGGCGCTGGGCGAGTTCCGTCCGGAATCCCTTCCGCTCGACCGGTTGGAAGTGGTGGAGCCGGATCGGGTCCTGGCTTTCCGGGCGGGTGGCCGCCGATGGAAGCTGTTGCTCCCGGATCATGAATTGGTGGCGGATGATCGGGCGGAGAAGAATCTCGTGTCGCGATCGGCAGAGCGTGCGCCGCGGCGGTCGCGTCGGACGGGTGAAGAGACCGAGATCGTGTTCGTGAACGGGTCGAAGGAGGACGTGGAGCTGTTCTGGTTGGATACGGAGGGTGGGAGGAAATCCTATGGCCGCCTGCGCCCCGGGCAGGAGAAGCGACAGCACACGTTTGAAGGACACGTGTGGCTGGCGACGGATCGGGTGGGCACGACGGTGGCGGTGTTCGAGGCGGATGATTCGGCGAACCGGGCGGTGATCGGTGAGGACGTCGTGGAAGCGGCCCCTGCGCCGCGGGAACGGGAGCCGGGGCGTCGATCGGAGCGGGGGGAATCGCCGGACGGCCGATGGGTGGCGTTGGTGCGGGATCACAACCTGTATCTGAAGGAACGGGACGGGGGCGGGGAAAAGGTGTTGAGTCGGGATGGCACGGCGGAGGCGCCGTATTCGGCGGAGGTGTCGTGGGCTCCGGACAGCAGTGCGGTGGTGGCGCGCAAGGTTCAGAAGGGACAGGAACGGATCGTGCATTTCGTGGAGGCGGCGCCGTTGGACCAGCTTCAGCCGAAGCTGCACAGCCGACCGTATCTCAAGCCCGGGGATGCGCTTCCCAAGCCCCTCTTGCGGGTGTTCACCGTGACGGATCTGAAGCAATGGGACGTGGACGATGCCCTGTATCCGGTCCCGTTCACGGAGTCGGGCGACCTCGGAATTTCGTGGAGTGCGGACGGAAAGGAATTCCGGTTCAACTACAACGAGCGGGGGCATCAGGTGTATCGGATCCTCGCGGTGCGACCGTCGGGGGGGCGCGATGGGGCGGGTGACGGGCCGGGGAAACTGGAGCCGCGGGTGGTGGTGGAGGAGAAGAGTCTGACGTTTGTGGATTGGACGGCGAAGACGTGGCGCGAATGGCTGGAGCCGACCGGTGAACTCCTGTGGATGTCGGAGCGGGACGGCTGGTGTCATCTGTGGTTGATCGAGTCGGGGACGGGTCGGGTGAAGAATGCGGTGACCCGGGGTGAATGGGTGGTGCGCCGGGTGGAACGGGTGGATGCAGCGGCACGCCAGGTCTGGTTCTTTGCCGGGGGAATTGTTCCGGGCCAAGACCCGTATCATCTGCACCTGTGCCGGGTGAACTTCGACGGGTCGGGTCTGGTGGTGTTGACCGAAGGCGACGGCACCCATGCGGTGATGTTTTCACCGGACCGGCGTTGGTTCATCGACACGTGGTCGCGGGTGGATCAGGCGCCGGTGATCGAGTTGCGTCGCTCGGAGGACGGTAAGCGGGTGTGTGAACTCGAGCGGGCGGACATGACGGCCCTGCTCGCGGCCGGATGGACGGTTCCGGAACGGTTCATCGCCCCGGGTCGCGACGGCATCACGCCCATCCACGGCATCATCATCCGACCTTCGCAATTCGATCCCAACCGGCGTTATCCGGTGATCGAAGAGATCTATGCGGGACCGCAGGGAGCGTTTGTGCCGAAGGAATTCGGGCGGCTGAATCGACAGCATCAGATGGCCGAACTGGGATTCGTGGTGGTGCAGATCGATGGCATGGGAACGAGTCAACGGTCGAAGGCCTTTCACGATGTGTGTTGGAAGAACCTGGGGGATTCGGGATTCCCGGATCGCATTCCGTGGATGCGGGCGGCGGCATCGACGCGTCCGTGGATGGATCTGGCGCGGGTGGGAATCTATGGGGGATCGGCGGGGGGGCAGAGTTCGACGCGGGCGCTGTTGGCGCATGGGGATTTCTACAAGGTCGCGGTGAGCGACTGCGGGTGTCACGACAACCGGATGGACAAGATCTGGTGGAATGAACAGTGGATGGGTTGGCCGTTGGGGCCGCATTACGCGGAGCAATCGAATGTCACCCAGGCGAAGAACCTGACGGGGCATCTGCTGCTGATCGTGGGCGAGGTGGACACCAATGTGGATCCGGCCAGCACGTTGCAGGTCGCGGCCGCCCTGGTGCGGGCGGACAAGGACTTTGATCTGCTCATCATGCCGAGCACCAATCACGGTTCCGCGGAGACTCCGTATGGGAACCGGAGACGGATGGATTATTTCGTCCGGCACCTGCACGGGAAAGAACCGCGTTGGGAGTGATGGGGGGTTATCCCGCAGAGACGCGGAGGCGCGGAGAGGGGATGGGGCGGGGTTCGGCGGGGAATCGTACTCGTACGCGTACTCGACCCCGTTCCCATTCCCAGGGTTTGAGGTTCACCCGGATGCCTGTTGATGGACTGCAATGGTGCGCACCGGCCTGCCGCCGTCGTCGTTCCATTCAGGAAAGATCCGGCTCAGGTGTCCGCCCGGGGCGACAGGGGAAGTCGCCGGGCGGCGCGCCACTGTTGTTGTTCCTGAAGGATCCGGAGTTGGTCCTGGTGCGAGTGGGCCGGATCCGAAAGCCGGGTTCCGAGTTGGGCGATCTGTCGGTCGATCCAGCTGTTGCGTAGACGCAGGGTGAGATCGGCGAGTTGGGTTGGAACGTCGGTGATCGGGCGTTGTTCCGAGGCGGCTTCCGTAACGAGTTGGCAGGCGAACGGGTCGGATTGCAGGGCGTCGAGCAGCACAGTCAACTGGGTGTCGCATCCGGCCTGATGCAGGCGGTTTTCGACGATCCGACGGGTGACGGGATGGACCAGCCAGGCCGGATCCAGGTGGGCGGCGGCCCAGTCGAGGAGTGCGGTGTCCGCTTCGCACAGGTAACGGAGCAACCAGAGATCCTGGGACGAAGGCCGCTCGTGGGTTTCTGAAGGGTCGATGGCCTCTTCCGTATCCGGCTCTGTCCGCTGCGCGCCAATGGCCCGTTCCTTGCGGAACTCGCTGCGGACGGATTCGACACTGACCCCGAGCCGTTGGGCGGTGCGTTGGGCGTAGGTATCGACCAGCACGGCGTTGCCCGTCAGCACGAGCTTGGCGCCCATCCCCACGATGATGGCCATCCGTCCGCGGTCGGTGTCGGGAGGGTGTTCGGTGATCAGGTTCTGGAGATAGAAATCGAAGAACCCCTTCGCTCCCGCCAACAGGGCACGGAAGGCATCGGGCCCCTGCTTCTTGAGGAAGCTGTCGGGATCGTCGGGTTCGGGAATGGACGCCACCCGGATGGCGAGTTCGGTGCCGAGACAATCGTCGACCGAGCGGATGGTGGCGGCACGTCCGGCCTTGTCGCCGTCGAAGCAGAGGATGACTTCGTTGACGTAGCGTTTGAGGATGCGGGCGTGGTGCTGGGTGAGGGCGGTGCCCTGGGGTGCGATGACATTGCGGACACCGGCGGCGTGACAGGCGATGGCATCGAGCTGGCCTTCGCAGACGATGGCGTGGCCGGCTTCGAGAATGGGGCGTTTGGCCTTGTCGAGGGCGAAGAGGACGCGGCCCTTGGTGAAGAGGGGGGTCTCGGGTGAGTTGACGTATTTGGCGATCTTTTCGTCGCCCTGCAGGATGCGTCCGGAGAAGGCGATGACCCGGCCCTGTTCATCGCAGATGGGGAACATCAGCCGACCGCGGAACCGGTCGTACCAGTGTTTGGAATCTTCCTTGCGCACGACCAGGCCAGCCTGTTCGCAGAGCGTGGGATCGAAGTCGTTTCGTTTGGCCCAGTTGACGGTGTCATCCCAGGCCTCGGGTGCGGCGCCGATTCGGAATTCGCGGATGCTGTCGGGCGACACGCCGCGGCGTTGGAGGTAATCGCGGGCGACCTGGCCGGCGGCCTCATTGGCGAGACAGTTCTGCCAGCGGGTACAGATGGCTTCGTGAAGGCGGAGGAGTTGATCCTTGAGACCGCGCTGGCGGGCGGCGTTGGGATTGGTTTCGTGTTCGAGGGGGATCTGGGCCCGTTCGGCGAGGCGTTCCACCGATTCGACAAAGGACAGGTTCTCGTACTTCTGGATGAAACCGAAGATGTCGCCGCCGGCGTGGCAACCGAAGCAGTGGAAGATCTGGCGTTGCGGGCTGACGTTGAAGCTGGGGGATTTCTCGCTGTGGAACGGGCAGAGGGCGACGAAGTTGGTCCCCGCCCGTTTCAACGGCAGGCTCGCTCCGATGACATCGATGATGTCGTTCGAGGAGCGGACGCGCTCGATGAACTCGGGTGAGAAGTGGGGCATGTCGCGGGTCGACGCGGAGGAACCGGTTCAGTGCTGTTTGCGGGGCGGAAACAGGCTGAGCGTGATCGCCGGGTGATTCTGCGCGAAGTAACCGACCGACCAATCCGTGGGGAAAAGCGCCGCCGGATGGTTGTCGATGTCGAAGGCGAGCCGCGCACCGGTGGGGAGGGGAAGGGTGTCCAGTGTCTCGGGAGACAGGTCGGTGGGGAGCCAGCGCACCGCGGCGAACGGGGCGGGTTCGCGTCGGGTCTCGGCGCCGTACTCGGTTTCGAGCCGGAACTGGAGCACTTCGAACTGGAGGGGACCGACGGCGGCCAGCAGGGGAACGCGCGAGGCGGTGTCCTTCAGATGAAACGCCTGGGCGACGCCTTCCAACAGGAGTTGATCCAGGCCCTGGCGGAACTGCTTGAACTTCGCCGTATTGGGATTGTGGAAGTACTCGAAGACCTCCGGCGTGAAGCGTGGGATCTCGTCGTAACGGATCGACGCATCCGTGGTCAGGGTATCGCCAATCCCGAACCCGTCATGACCCACCAACCCGATGATGTCACCGGGCCAGGCTTCATCGACGGTTTCGCGTTCATTGCCGAAGAGCTTGTGGGAGGAGGACAGGCGGACCTTGCGCCCGGACTGCGCATGGGTGACGACCATGTCACGTTCGAACTTGCCGGAGACGATGCGGACGAAGGCGATGCGGTCGCGATGACGCGGATCCATGTTCGCCTGGATCTTGAAGATGAACCCGGAGAACTGCGGATGGGTGGGCTCGATCAGGCGGGTGGGCGGTGTGGAAGCCTCGGAAGACATGTTGTGACCCAAGGAAGAACCATCGGGCCGGGGAAGAGCAGCCAAAAATCCGGCTTGGCTGCATCCACGCCGCCTAGACCTTGACCCAACGGCGCGCCTGGTGACTCCGCAGGAGGGCGTCACAAAGCCGCACCTCGTGGTGTCCATCCTCAGCCGTGGCGAACAGGATCGGGGAGGAACGGCCGGAAGCGATGTGCTCGTACACGGCGCGGTAATGCATCTTGTGGCTGTCGGGAAATCCCTCGGGATGGCCCCCGGGATAGTCGGTGAACCCGGCGACATCCTCGGAGAAGCCGGCGGTGCCGCGTTGGAGGATCTGGTCGGGGGAGTCGCGACGGCCGACGCGGATTTCGTTGGGTTGCTGGAACTCCCATTGCAGCGAGCCGGTGGTTCCATAGATGCCGACGTAGAGGCTGCATTTCCATCCGGCAGCCACCTGTGACACCGAGGCGTTGGCGTGGACACCGTCCACGAAGCCATGGGCGGCCTTGCCGAACCGGAGCAGGACACTGCCGAAGTCTTCAGTATCGACCTTGTAGGGGACGAGTTCGGAAGGGTTGCCGCTGGCGAAGGTCTTCACCTCGCCCACGGGTCGTTTGCGGGTCTTGTGGAAGGTTTCGAGATGGGCAAAGGCCGACTCCGCCCGGGCGCCCAGGATGAAGGAGACGGTGTCGATCCAATGGGTGCCGATGTCACCGACGGCCCGGAGTGGTCCGCCTTCAGAAGCGAGGACGCGCCAGTTGTAATCGGTGTCATGCAGGAGCCAGTCCTGGAAGAAATGACCCTGCACATGCATGACGCGTCCGATGTCGCCGCGCTGGACCATGGCGCGCATCTGGAGGACGGCGGGGAAGAAGCGGCACATGTAGTTCACGGCGAAGACGGGAGCGGTGGCCTTCTTCGCCGCATTCACCACGCGACGGGTCTCGGCCGGGGACATGCCGAGGGGCTTTTCACAGACCACATGCTTGCCCGCAGCCAGGGCGGCGAGGCTTTGTTCGACATGGACCTTGTTGGGCGAAGTGATGTGGACGACGTCGACGTTGGGGGACCGGAGCAGGGCCTGATGGTTGTAATCTCCATAAACCTCGGGAATGCCCCAGCGCGCGGCCGTGTCTTGCGCGGCCCGGGTGGAACCGCAGATGGCGGTGACCTGGACGCCGAGGCGGCGGAGGGCTTCGATGTGGACCGGGGCGATGAAGCCGGTGCCGATGACACCGGCACGCAGGGTATGCAGGGGAAGATTCATGGGGGGCGAATGCTGGGGAAAGCAGAGCGTTACCCGGCCCCGATCTCAAGACCGGGAGAAGAAGGGGAGGGAGGAGAGCCGGCTTGCCGTCGGTGGAGAACGGGAACACGCTGCCTCATCCCGTGAGCCGATTTGGTCATCTAGAATTCAACGAGTCCCAGCCCTTGGAATCGGCCGGGCGGGGGCGTCGGATGACCGATGTGGAACGGTGCATCGGGGAGGCGGATGCGGCGTTTGCGCGGGGTGAATTCGAGTCGGCATTGCGATGGTACGGGCGGGTGTTGGAGTTCGAAGCGTTGAACGAGGGATCGTGGGTGGGTCAGGTGCGTTCGCTTCTTGAACTGGGCCAGTACAAGGAGGCGAACGTGTGGGCGGACAAGGCGCTGGAACGGTTCCCGGACTCGCCCTTGATCCTTGCGGCCAAGGCCGTGGCGTTGGGACGGATGGGGCGTGCGGCCGAAGCGATGCCATTTTCCGATGCCGCCCTGGAGAAGCCCGGTGAACAGGCGTGGGTCTGGCTGGCCCGGGGCGATGTGTTGCTGGCCGCGGGGCAACGTCAGGTGGACGCCTGTTTTGACCGGGCCATGCGGTTGGCACCGGGGGATTGGCTGACCCGTTGGCTGGCCGCGCGGATCCGCAATTTCTGGAAGCAGTTTGCCATGGCCCTGGCCCATGCACGGGACGCGGCGGCGTTGGCGCCGGAACGGGTGATGGTCTGGGTCACCATGGCGGAATGCCAGGCGGCCCTGGGCCTGATCGAGGCCGCCCGGCAATCGATCGGGCAGGCGCTGGTGCTGGTCCCGGATCACCCTCCTGCGTTGGAAGTCTTGCGTGGAATCCACGAAGCCGGCTGGATGGGTGGGTTCTGCGGCCTGATCCGACGTTGGTCAGGGCGCCCTTGATTCCCATCCGCCTCATTCCCTGGCCATGTCGTCGCCGCTTCACGCTGAAATGGATCGCCTGCTGAAGGGCGGTGCCGAATTGGGGGCTTCAGATCTCCACGTGATTTCGGGCGTGTCCGCGGCCTTCCGGGTCAATGGAGAGATCATCCTGGCGGAGGAACCGCCCTTTTCCCCGGATGAAGTGACGGCCATGGCGTATTCGCTCCTGAGCGATGCCCAGCGGCAGAAGTTCGAAGAGGAGTGGGAACTGTGCATTTCCATCCGGCATGCGATCGCCGGCCGGGTCCGGGCCACGTTGTACCGGCGGAACGGGGCGGCCGAGTTGAGCCTGCGGTTCTGCGGCGAAGCGGTGTCCACCCGGGACAACCTGGGGTTGCCGACCCGGTTGGATGACCTGGTGCGGCGACCCAACGGACTGGTGCTGATCACCGGGCCGACCGGGTCGGGAAAGACCACCACCTTGAACTACCTGGTGGACCTGTTGAACGGGGAACGCCGATGCAAGATCCTGACGATCGAAGACCCCATCGAGTTCGTGCACGAGAACCGCAAGGCGCTGATCGTGCAGCAGGAGGTCCTGACCGATGTCCGGTCGTTCAACCGCGCCTTGATCCATGCCTTGCGACAGGACCCGGACGTCATGGTGATCGGAGAGATCCGGGATCACGAGGCCATCGCCACGGCATTGACCGCGGCGGAAACGGGTCACCTGGTGTTGGCGACCATGCATTCTCCCGGGGTCACCCACGCGCTCGAACGGATCATCGGAGTCTTCGAGGGAAGCGCCCAACGTCAGGTGGTGCTGCAATTGGCCAACACCCTGCAGGGAATCATTGCGCAGGAATTGCTGCCTTCGGTCGACCGGTTGCAGCGGGTGTTGGCCTATGAACTCCTGGTGGCGAACACCGCGATCCGGACCGTGATCCGACAGAACGAGCTGCATCACCTCTACAACGTGATGCAGACCAGTCAGCGGGACGGAATGGTGTTGATGGACAATTGCCTGCTCGATCTCTACGGACGGGCGCGCATCACCTATGACACCGCGGTCAGCAAGGCCCGGCAGCCGGATCGGTTCCAGAAGTTTGCGGGTTGACCCTTTTTCCTGGCTGACGTCACGGTTCTGCCATGAAGGCGTCACGGGACCGTGGCTGGCGTATAGGGATGGGTCGATCCCAGTATGGCGGCGTGGAGGGTAAAGTTCAGTCCGCGAAACTTCGTTCCTGCGGGTTCACCTTGATCGAGCTGCTGGTGGTGATTGCCATCATCGCCATCCTGGCATCGATGCTCCTGCCCGCCCTGAGCCGGGCCAAGTCCAAGGCCCAGGGCATCTTCTGCCTCAACAATCTCCGGCAACTGGCCGTCGCTACCCACCTCTATACCGGGGATTTCCAGGAAGGCCTGCCCCCCATTCAAAGCCAGATCCCCGGGGGGGAAATCAGTTGGCGCCCTCTTCTTTTCAAGTACGTCGGCTCCAATCCCCGGACCTATGACTGTCCGGTGGAAAAGGTGGAGGTCTACAACAATGCCCGGCCGGTCGGTATGACCCAGGGGAGCGGCAACCGGACCATCCTCGGCAAGATGGTGGACGCCGAGATGTCCGTGCCCAGCGGTATCGGGGCGGTCAACGTCCATTGGAATCCCGGTGGTGCACCGCCGCCCTTCGGTCGGCCCCGGGGTTATGAAGACAACATGGCCAAGTGGGGTAACATCGAGTCGCCCACCCAGGTGATCTTCTTCGGGGACGGACACAGTGATGTGAATGGGGTGTGGACCCGGGACCGGTGGTGGATCTGGAAGGAATTGGGTTCGGCGAATTCTCCCGGGTTCAACCGGGTGGCCCAGGGTGACAAGGGCGCGGTACGGCACCAGGGCAAGTCCAACTATGCCTTTGGCGATGGCCACGGCGAACTGCTGGATGCAGGTCGCATCCCCTGCAACACCAACGCCTGTTGGTGGTCGATCCGACTCGATCCCCATTGATCAACCCCATGAAGAAGTCGCAGATCCAGTGGATGACGGCGGTGGTGCTCCTGGGGATTGCCGGTTGGCGTTTCTGGGTGTTTCTCAGCTCCCAATCCGGTCCCTCAGAAAGGGCCTATTTTTACGATCTCAGCGAGAAGAAGCTGTTCGTTGCCGAGCGCGGCTTGGTCCCGCCCATACGAGGCATCAACGACGCCGTGGAGGACGGTGTCCGGGCGGTGGTCATCGCGCCGGCCGGTCGGTGTGAAGACGAAAAGGCCCGGCGCATCGCCTACCTGGAGACGTCCGCACCTGAGTTGAAGAAGGCTTTGGACGCAGCCCGTGCCTCGGGCGAACCGCCCGCCATCGGCCGGGGCGTTGCGCAAGGTCTGCGCTGGGTAAGACGCCTTTCGGATGCCGACTGGGTGGCGATCACGTCCGAGGAAGGCGAGCGGATCGTCTCGGAGTGGGCGGTACCCGGTCCGGACGGTCTGTCGCCATCCGTCTGTTCGCCTCCCTGACCTTCACCCTTTCGACGGAAACCCACAGTAAGGAACCATCCCATGAACATTTGGAAACCATGCAGTCTGGCCCTTGTTGGCCTGGGCACCCTCAGTGCCCTCGGACAGACCCCAACCCTTGAACTGGATCATTTCGATTATCATCCGGGTGAGCCGATCAGCTCGGTGTTCTCCGGTGGACCGGGCAATGCCACGGATTGGATTGGCATCTATCCCGAAGGAACGGTCCCGGGATCGGTCGGATCGACCATCTGGAGGTATGTGGGCGGAACAACCGAAGGAACAGTGGTGTTCCCCGCAGGATTGGCCTTCGCCGGACCCTGGACCGCGTTCCTGCTGTTGAATGACGGCTACGATATAGCGGCGCAGACGACCTTCAACGTGGTCGATGCGTTCCTTCCGTTGGTCCGGCGGGACAAGATGACTTACGCGCCGGGCGAGGCCATCACCCTGACCTTCACCAACGGGCCGGCCAATCCGAAGGATTGGGTGGCGATCTATCCCGAGGGTGTGATCCCGGGTTCAGTCGGTTCTACCCTGTGGAAGTATGTCGACGACACGACGGCAGGAACGACCGGAGTGGTCAATGGTTCCGTGACGTTTGGTGGCGGGTTGGCCACCGCGGGACGGTACACGGCCTTCCTGCTGATGGATGACGGTTATACCGTGCTGGCGAGTGAGCCGGTCCGGGTGGCAATTCCAGCGAATACCGAGCCGCGACTGATCAGCTCAACCCCCGCGGCCGGCGCGGTGAACGGGACTCCGACGGCACGGTTGACGGCCACGGTGTTGCCCGGAGGCGGGCGGGTCCTCGCAGAGGGGATCCAGCTTCAATTCGATGGGAATGCGGTGACGCCGACCGTGGATGTGCAGGCGGATCGGACCGTGGTGAATTATGTTGGCAATACGTTGCTGGCTCCCGGCTCGGCCCACACGTTTCGGCTTGTGGCGGCCAATACGGCCGGGCTGTCGGTCACCAATGAGATCCAGTACACGGTTGGATCCTATACCAACCTGATCCTGCCGGCGCCCATCTATCTGGAGACGTTCGATCAGGTGGAGGAAGGCAGCCTGCCTGCGGGCTGGGTGGGAACCACCTATACCGAGGTGCAGAATCCGGAGCCCGATTTCGGCGATCTCAACAGCGCGTCTTATGCCGGGTGGACCACGGTCGAAGTGGATCGCTTCAAGGGGACCTTCGTCACCTATAGCAACCCTGAGAATCCTGCCGGCTGGGCCAGCGACTATCAGCGTGTCCTCCAGGTCAGCCCTTGGGTGGTGATCAACAGCCAACCGGTGACCCAGCTCGCCACCGGGCGGATGCTGTTCGGCAATTCCGGGTATAGGAATGGAGCCAGCCAGGTTCTCTGGGTGGAAACGTCGGACTACGACCTCACCGGCCGCACCGATGTCCATGTCGGTTTCCACAGCCTCTGGGAACAGAACCAGGACAGCATCGGCGCCGTGGAATACTCGACCGATGGCGGAACCAACTGGATGCCGGTGATGATCCTGCTTCACTCGGCTGACGTCATTGCATCGGAAGGCGGCGAAACAGACGCCGAACAGACGCTTCTCACGGAGCGGGGCGACATCGCCCGGTACTTCGACGAGCAGGGCACCGAGGTTGGCGGATTCTACGGAGCGTTCCTCAAGAGCCCCATCACTCCGGCTTTGGCGCCGTTCATCGAGGGTCGTGTGGACGACAATCCGACGGAATCCAAGCGATTCGAGCTGCGGCGTTTGCCGGCTGCCGATGGGCAGGCCCGGGTTCGGTTCCGGTTCGTCCACGCTGGTACGGACAGTTGGTATTTCGGAGTCGACAACCTCGGGTTGTACTCGATTCCTGCCACCGTTGCCGAGGCGCCGACGATCAGTACGGCATTGGAGGGCGGCAACCTGCGGTTGGGCTGGGGCGAAAACGCCGCTGGGTTTGTCCTGGAATCACGCGGTGCCCTGGGCAGCGGTGAATGGCTGCCGGTACCCGGTGTGACGGGCAATTCTGCCCTCATCACCCCGTCGGCCGACCAGCAGTGGTTCCGTCTGCGACGGCCGTAATCGGAAGGCGACGCCAGTCAGCGTCGATCGGTTCTTGATTCTGCGCTGGGAGGGCGCCTTCGGGCGCCCTCCCTTTTCGTTTTCGGCAGGCTGCACCGGATTGGGGCGGCGGTACGGCGTTGCTCCCATTCATCGGGTTCCCTGCCGGGGGGCGGTGTGATGACGTGCCCCGCCGGACGGCGGTTCGGGAAATCCCCTTCCTCCGGGAACCCGCCTCGCGCACGCTCTTCCCCAATGTTCACGGTTCCGCTGTTGTCCCTCGAGTTGCCCGGTATCCCGAAGGTGAAATCGGGGAAGGTACGGGAGGTGTTTGATCTGGGTGACCGGCTGTTGTTCGTCGCCACGGATCGGATCTCGGCCTTCGATTGCATCATGCCGAATGGGATCCCCAGGAAAGGGGAGGTGCTGACCCAGATCTCGCATTTCTGGTTTGATCGTTCCGAGATCTGGATGCCGAACCATCGGTTGGCCCGGCCGGAAGATCCCCTGCCGGACATCCTCAAACCCTTCACCTCCCAACTGGCACGGCGCAGCATGATCGTTTGCAAGGCCCGACCATTGCCCATCGAATGTGTGGTCCGCGGCTATCTCGCCGGTTCCGGTTGGAAGGAATACCAGGCCCGCGGAACGGTCTGCGGGATCCCGCTTCCCTCCGGTCTCAGCGAGGCGTCGGAATTGCCCGAACCCATCTTCACGCCGGCCACCAAGGCCGAGACCGGTCATGACGAGAACATCCCGTTCGACAAGGCCTGCGAGTTGACCGGCGGCGATTGGGCGGAACAGGCGCGGGAACTCAGTCTTCGCTTCTACCGTTACGCCCGCGATTACGCGTGGAAGCGGGGCATTGTCATCGCCGACACCAAGTTCGAGTTCGGGATCCACGAGGGAAAACTGGTGTTGATCGACGAAGTGTTGACCCCGGATTCGTCCCGATTCTGGCCTGCCCAGGGCTATGAACCGGGTCGCAGTCAGCCCAGCTACGACAAACAGTTCGTGCGTGATTACCTCGAAACCCTCGACTGGGACAAAACCCCACCCGCCCCAGCCTTGCCCCCGGAAGTCGTGGAACGGACCCAGGCGAAGTATCTGGAAGCATTTGAACGGCTGACCGGTCGTCCGCTCTGATCCGGCCGGTCGGACCCGCTCCGGCTCCAGCCTTCGGCACCTCCAGACTCGCAGCGGGTCGACGGTGTCCCCTAGCTTCGCCGCATGCAGATGCGGTTCCGCCGATTCGATCTCGCGCTGAAACATCATTGGGCCATTGCCACCGACGTCGCCGGAGGCGGCGGCAAGAGCGTGTATCCCGTGGTCTTTGTCGAACTCACCGATGCACAGGGCCGGATCGGAATCGGTGAGGCGTCGCCTTCGAGTCAGTATCGGGAGTCACATGAGACGGTCGCCGCGTTCCTGGCGACGGTGGATCCATCCCGGCTGTCGTTCGACGACGTGGAGGGGAGCATGGCGTACGTGGAGGGATTGGCCCCGGGACGTTATCCAGCCAAGTGCGCCCTCAATATCGCCCTGCTCGACGGAGCGGCGCGCCACGCTGGATTGCCTCTTTGTGAGTTCCTGGGCCTGGGCGCATTTGTTGAAGGTCGACACCTCTCCTCTTTCACCATCGGGATCGATACCCCGGAAATGATGGCTCGGAAGACGACAGAGGCGGCCGGCTACCCCGTTCTCAAGATGAAACTGGGCAGTCCGAATGACCGCGCGAACTTTGCCGCGGTCCGTGGTGCTGCGCCGGGCCGAAGGATCCGGGTTGATGCCAATGCGGGCTGGAAGACGAAGGAGGAGGCGTTGAAGAACATCGAGTGGTTGGCGGCGGATGGAGCCGTGGAATTTGTGGAGCAGCCGATGCCGCCGGAGTTGCCCACGGCCGACTGGGCCTGGCTGAAGGAGCGTTCACCCCTGCCGTTGATCGGAGACGAGTTGTATCAGCATCATTCCGATGCTGAGCGCTGCGCCCAGTGTGTCCACGGGGTGAACGTCAAGCTGGTGAAGACCGGTGGCGTCAGCCGCGGCAAACAGGCGCTGGAAGCTGCCCGGGCGCAGGGCTTGCAGACCATGCTGGGTTGCATGATCGAATCCTCCGTCCTGATCTCCGCCGCCGCCCACCTGGCCGCCCTGACCGATTACCTCGACCTGGATGGAAATGTCCTGATCACCAATGACCCGTGTCGCGGTGTGAGGAATGTCGGCGGGCTCCTGAGTTTCAACGGTGTCGAGGACCCCACGGGGCTCCGAGTCAGTCGGCCCGCCGGGATCTGGTGAGGGCGAAGGACTTCGGCAAAAGAAAAACCCGCGCCGTAGGGCGCGGGTTTGAGAGCCGGGTTCTGGTTGGATATCGGCGGAAATCAGCGGGTCGCCCGGACGTTGAACGAGGTCCGGTCCAGCAACCATCCCCAGTCATGGTCACGGGCGGGAACTCCGGGCGGTGTGTAGGAAAAGTTGGGCTTTTCGAGACGCACGGTGGAGCGCCATGCCTTGATTTCGGAATGACCGTCCACGAACGACAGGCCACCGGCCCCGTTGTGATAGTTGGCCGGCATATCGATCCAGCGCCGGTCCAGTTGTGAGTTGAAGAAGGCACCGTCATTGATGGAATCGGGATTCTCGTCAACGAACATCCAGAGATCCGAGGGCGCAGGACGATCTACATCCGTCGTCTTGATGAAGAGTTTTTCAGCACCCAGGAGACCATCCGAAGCCGTCTTGTTGCCGCCGCCGATGGCACCGTTGGCGGAGATGGACCGGACGCGTTCACGCCAGCCGAGACGTTTCTGGGCCGGGTTCAGCAGGATGTCCGCGGGGCACTTGTAGATTTTTGCGGACTGGGCGGAGTACTTCGCGAGAACGGCCCGGCGGGGATCGGTCAGGAAAAGCTGATTGGTGTTGTGCGGACTGGTATCCCAGGTGAGCCATCCGACAACCCAAGGGCGCTCTGAATTAGCAGCCCATTCATTGATGACTGCCGCGGTTGTGGCAGATCCACCGTGGGTGACCATGGGAAAGAGATCGCGGTTGTCGCCGGTATAACATCTGTACGGCGAGCATGAGCTGCTTGGTGTTGCTCATGCAGAGGATGCCTTGGGCCTTGGACTTGGCCTTGGCGAGCGCGGGCAGGAGCATTCCGGCAAGAATGGCAATGATGGCGATGACGACCAGAAGCTCGATCAGGGTGAATCCTGAGGGCTTCCTGGGCCGGCTCGTGCCGGGATGGTGCAGGGTTCGCATAGAAGATTTCTTCATGTGATGAAGCGCAGGGGTAACGGAGTTATCCTGAGGAGTAGAGCACGGGGATGCAAGACGGTTTACCGGACAAGGGGCGGAAGGGCGGGAGGGTGGGCGCGGACGCACCGGCCGTTGCTTCACCGGGGTGTTGTCGCCGGGTTCAGCAACCGCCGCTGCCGCCACCAGTTGTTGAACTGATCAAGAAGCACCGCCACCACCACCACGCTGCCGATGATGATCTGGGAGTAGTTTTGATCGATGCCCAGGATGACAATGCCACTGGTGATCATCTGGATGATCAGGGCGCCCAGCAGTGCGCCGAGGGCTGAACCGCGACCTCCGTTCAGGCTCGCCCCGCCCACCACGGCCGCTGCGATCACATTGAGTTCGTAGCCCTGGCCGTCGCCACTGGATGCCGCGCCGTAGTAACCGAGGTTCAACAACGCCGCGATCCCCGCCGTCAAACCCGAGACCACGAACACCCACAGCTTTACCCTTCCAACCCGGATGCCGCTGAAGCGGCTGGCCAATTCATTGCCGCCAACCGCGTAGATCCGTCGACCGCCCCCGAAACGGGAAAGATAAATCCCGCCCGCCACCACCACTGCCACCGTCACGATCAGCGGAACCAGACTCAGCCCGGCGGCCGTGCGCCACCCCACCCAGTCCCGGAGCGGCGCGGGGAACGATCCCACGGATTGGCCCTGGGTCGCGACGAAGGCGATGCCACGAAAGATGGCCATGGTGCCGAGCGTGATGATGAAGGGATGTACCCGGAGGGAAGTGACCATTCCGCCGTTCAGCAGCCCGCACAAGGTGCCGACTCCAAGGCACAGCGCGGCACCGAGAAGGGTTCCGGTCACCGGAGATCCGGATCCTGCGCCATCCGGACCGAAGCGATTGAGCAGCAGAGCCGCCAGCACGCTGCTCAACGCGTATGCAGATCCGATCGAGAGATCGATCTGGCCGGCAATGATGACGAAGGTCATGCCGATGGCCATGACCGCGATGAACGAGGTGTCCTTGGAGAGTTGGGCGAGGCTCTGGGCATTGAAGAACTTGTTCACCCGTTCGGTGGCTGGCACCTCTTCGCCTTCCGGATTGATGAAGCGCACCCGCTGACGGCTGCCATCCGGCCCAGTCTCGAATCGGGGTCGCTCCACTGATCCTCCACCGATCCCCAACAGCAGGCCGAGCACCAGCACCACCACCATCAGACCCAGCTCCGGGAAACGTCGGTTGGAAAGATGGACGGCACTGGACATGGCGAGATGCCTCGGAGCGTAACGTTCCTTGGCTTGCCTTGTCCAACCACCCGAAGAAATGAAACCGCAGCATCCAACAACGGCATTTGTGGATCGCCGCTGGAAGATGGCTTGAACGGCGGTTTCCTTCACAACACGTCCACCGCATGAGCTCACATCAGGATCCCGGTCCGTACGGCTCGCCGTTCCGAATCCAGGCTCGGGCAGAGGCTGGGATTGCTCCGATGCCGGGCGGGGCTCAGGGTGTCTGCAGAACTCATGCGGGCCGTACTTTTCGACATCGATGGAACCCTGATCCGGACCGGGGGCGCCGGAATCCGTGCTTTTGCCCGGACTTCCGAGCTGGCCTTCGGAATCCCGGGAGGAACGGAGGGGTTGGTGTTCCATGGGCGCACGGACACCTCGCTGGTGAACGAGTTCCTGATCCGGCATCGGTTGCCGGTCACGGAAGGCAATCGGACCCTTTTCCTGGACACCTACCTTTTCCTGCTGGCGGAGATGCTGGCGGATCATCCGGGCGAACGATGCCCGGGAGTCGCGGGTTTTCTTCAGGAATGCCGGGCGCTCGGGCCGGCACCCGTGCTGGGTTTGCTGACCGGGAATGTCCGGTTGGGCGCCGAATTGAAGCTTCGCGCCCATGGACTCTGGGGAGAGTTCGAGCTCGGGGGCTTTGGAGACGATCACGAGGATCGCGACCGGATCGCCGCAGTGGCAAAATCGAGGGTCGAGAGGCGCATCGGGGAGGAAATCGACGGATGGGACATCCTGGTGGTGGGCGACACACCGCGGGATGTCGCCTGTGCCCGGGCGATCGGGGCCCGCTGTCTGGCGGTGGCCACGGGAGGCATTGCCGCAGAAGAATTGGCGGCGAGTGGACCCGACTGGCTGGTGGAGGATCTCCGGGAGATTTCGGCCTCCGAAGTGTGGTCTCATGCCCGGAATGGTCGACCATCCGGTCACAAATCCATGTCCAACAGGTTTTTGGTTTGACCCTAATGCCCGCATTCTTTAGTCACCCGCCGAGCTTCTCCGAAAAACCCACCTGCGGGATTCCGCAGGATGTTTTTTTTGAAGGGGTTCGCGTGAACAACGCACGCATATGCTGAAATCGAAGTCATTCCTCAGTATCGATTTTGGGGCCGGCAGCCTCAAGATCGCCGAGTTTGAACCGTCCGCCGACGGTGGACTCAAGCTGCTCCGTTTCGGCACCCGTCCGCTGGGTCTCGCCGGCTCCCAGGAGGCTGCCCGGGAAAACGTCGTCAAGAAGGCCCTCGTCGAACTCCTTGCCGAGGGCGGCTTCGTGGGACGTCAGGCAAGTCTCGCCGCGCCCGGATTTCAGGTCTTTTCGAAGTTTGTCAAACTTCCTCCCGTCGACGCCTCGAAGGTCACCCAGATCATCCAGTATGAGGCGCAGCAGAATGTCCCATTCCCACTCGCCGAGACTGCCTGGGATTACCAAATCCTCGGTAACGCGCCCGGCGGCGAACTCGAAGTCCTGCTGGTCGCAGTCAAGTCTGAGGTCGTCGAAAAACTGTTCACCATCGGGGAGGGAGCCGGCCTCCGGATGGATGTGGTCGATGCCTCGGTCGCAGCCCTCTGCAATGCTTTCCGTTACAATTACGCCGATCAGGAGGGGTGCAATCTGCTGATCGACGTCGGGGCCAAGACCAGCAATGTCATCCTGCTGGAAAAGAATCGGCTCTACGCGAGGTCGGTTCCCGTCGGGGCGAATTCCATCACCCAGGAATTCGCGGCGGAATCCAAACTGCCCTTTGCCGAGGCCGAGAAGATCAAGATCGCCGATGGCTTCGTCAGCCTCGGTGGTGCCTATGAAGAACCGGACAATCCGAGGGTGGCCGCCGTCTCCAAGGTCGCCCGCAATGTCCTCACCCGACTCCACCTCCAGGTCAATCAGACCATCCAGTTCTATCGCACCCAGCAGGGTGGGAACGCACCGGTCCGCGTGTTCCTTTGCGGTGGCGGTTCCATCCTCCCGTATTCCACTGAGTTCTTCACCGAGAAGCTCAATCTGCCCGTCGACATCTTCAATCCGTTCCGCAACGTCGAGATTGATGCAGCGGTGGATGTCGAGGCGCTTGAACGGGTCGCCCAGTGCTTTGGGGAAGTCGTCGGACTGGGGCTCCGGGGAGTGGTCCAGTGTCCCTTGGAACTCAATCTCATGCCGAAGTCGTCGCGGACCCGGCAGGAGTTCAATTCCAAGAAACCCTACCTCCTGGCCGCCGCCTACGCCCTTGTCGTGGGTGTCTTCGCTTACGGATGGTTCTATTCCCGGGTGGAAGCCGCTCGACGGGAGGGTCTGGAAAAGATAACCAGCGAAGTCGACCGGCTTCGGATTCCGGCGGAGGGGCTGCAGCGCGAACAGGCAGCCCTTGAAAACTCCACCAAGCAGACGGAGCAACTCGTCCTGTGGCTCGAAGACCAGACCCAGTGGGGGGATGTCTTCTCCGAATTGCGCCGGGTGCTTGCTGCCGCGGAGGAAGCCCAACGCCAGAAACTGGGTTCGGGACCCGGGACTGTCGGAGTCTGGATCGATACCTTCCTGACCACCGAAGCCACCCAACCGGTCGCACAGGCAGCGGCAGAAGAGGCCCCAACCCAACCCTCCTACATGATGGATCCCGTGCTGATGAAGCGGTACGGTCTGATCCCCAGAGGTCCGACAGGAGAGGGCGGGGGCGAAGGTGGCGGAGAGGCAACTCCTGCGAAGAAGTCCTCGCCATCGAACTCGACCAACGAGATTTCCTCGATCAGCATGACCCTCCGCGCGGTGAACCTGTCGCGGGTGAAGACGGGGGCCAACAATGAGTTGGTCTTCGAAGTCCAGAATCAGCTGAAGAGCAGCCCTATTTTCGATCCCAACGAGACCCGCTTTGACGGCACGCTGAGCGAGGAGGAGACGACGTTCTCCTTCCCGATGAAGGTGAAGCTGAAGCGCCCCATGAAGCTCTGATATGCCTTGGATCAAGCGAAACCTTTTGTTCGTGGTCGGCTTGGCCGTCGCGGTGGCCCTGCTGGGCTTCGGCGTTTTCTTCTATCTCCTCTCCAACATGGCCGCCGCCCAGGCTGCTGATGAGGAGTTGAATTCGAAGAATGCCGAGTACGGCGAATTGCTGGAGCGCAAACCCTTTCCCAGCAAGGAAAACATTGCCGCCGCCCAGGTCGAACAGGCTCGACTTGCAAAGTTCCAGGAGGGACTTCGTACCCAGTTTGGCGCATCCGTCATGCCAGAAGGTGTGGATGACGCCGCTTTCAAGAACCTGTTGGACATGACGGTCGATTCTCTTGAGAAGCATGCTGCGGCGAGTGGTGTGAACCTTCCGAATCCTGCAGACGGCAAATTTGCGTTCACGTTCGATCAACAGCGCAAACAATTGGAGTTCTCGCAGAAGTCGTTGGTGCCGCTCACCGCCCAATTGCTCGATATCCAGGATATCTGCCGCGTTCTGTTCGACGCCAAGATCCTCGGGTTGGAATCACTTCGGCGCACCCCGACTTCAACCAACGACATCAGTCCTCCCTCCAACTACCTTTCCAAGAAGGTGACCACGAACACGGTGACGGGTGCTGCTGTTTTCCCATACGAAGTGACCTTCAAATGCTTCAGCGCAGAGCTGGCGGGTGTGCTCGCGGGATTCGTCAACTCGGAACCTCTCTACATCGTGAAGTCCATCAATGTGGAACGGTCTCCTGCAGACGGCGGTTCCACAGGTCTCGGAATGGCTGCCGGCATGCCTCCCGGCATGGCAAGTCGCTATGGGATGCCGCCCGGCCTTTCCTCCCGTTACGGCATTGGGGCCCCACCTGCCGCTGCACCCCGGCCTGGGGAAGCTCCCCTGGATGACAAGCCGCTTCGGGTCACCATCAACGTTGACGTTATCAAGCTTCCTCCTCCGCCCGCGCGGAAGGGATGACCGCCACTGCAAGCCCCCTGAACATGGATTTCATCAAGAAACACTACGAGAAGCTGGTCCTGAGTGTTGTGCTTCTCGCGGTCGCCGTGGCTGCCTTCCTCCTGGTGGTGGAAGTGGGCAACGTGAAACAAATGCTGGCTGACCAGCTGCAGCAGAGAACCACCACCAAGGGAACACCCCTCCAACCGGTGGACCTTTCCACCAATCAAGCCGTGGTCAACCGCCTCGCGAAGCGGGTTCAGTTCTCACTGGATGGCGACCACAACACGTTCAATCCTGGAACGTGGGACAAGAGTGGCGACGGATTCCGGCGCAAGCCCGGGCGGGCCGGTCTGGCTGGACTGGCCATCACCCGCATAACGCCGCTCAATCTTGTCGTTGTCTTCAAGGGCGTCGCGGGAACTTCTGAAAGCCCCCGCTACCAGATCTCCATAACCAAAGAGTATGAGAAGGTACCCGGACAGCGGCGACCCAACATCACCTCACTCGAGGCAGGTACCAAGGATACCCGCCTGATCCCACTCCAACTGATCGAGGTGCGCGGTCCCAAGGCAGACCCGTCCGAATTGGTGTGCGAACTGATCGACAACCGTGAGCGGTTCGTGATCAGTCGTGACAAGGAGTTCAGAAAAGCTTTCGGCTTCTCAGCCGATCTCCGCTCGGAAGGCAGGGATTTCCTTGCCAAGCGAGTGGATGATTCCCTCGTTCTTGCCGGAGTGACCTACAAGATTGTTGCCATCGGAAAAGACGAACTTGTAGTGTCCGCCCCGAACCAAGTGCGCACCACCATCGCTGCCATCCCGGCTCAGTAGTTGCTTCCAAGTCTTTCAGTCTCAACCGTCAAGAAACCCATGACCAACGCGTCCCGTTTGCTTAGCGTGCTGCTTGTGTGCGCCTCCGCCCAAGGGGTGATGAGCCAAACTCCAGGCCAGATCGCCGAAGAGGAAGCCATCCGTCGACAGGAGAAGACAATTCTCCTGCGCAAGCACATCGAATCGGCTCAACTCTCAGCCAGCCAGCAGGATCTGGGTGCAGCAGCCAAGGCCTACGAATCCGCATGGACTCTCGTAGAGCAGTTGGGTGCCTCTGTTGAGTCCGAACGTGATGTCGCGGCCACCGGCTTCACCGCAGTCTATCTGGAACTTGCCAACCGGTCGATCAAGGCGGGTGACTACCGTGAGGCCGACGCTCGCCTGAAGCGGGTCTTGGCAGTCGAGCCCACCCATGTGCTCGCCAAACAGATCAAGCGGGACAACGACAGACGCTTGGAGGAACTGCGGGGACGCCTTCCTGATGCCGAGGCCCTCCAGATGATCCCCGACAAGCGGGAGGAAATGGTCAAAGCGGGAACCCATGAGCGAAACGGGGTCCTCTATTTTGAGTTGGGCAAGTTGGAGGAGGCGTTCGACGAATTCACGGCCGCTGCCAAACTCAATCCGGACAGCCGGGCAGCCCATCATTATCTCGCCCTCATCGACGAGCGCCGCTATGCCCGATATGCCGGTCGACGCGAACTCACCGCCAAGAATCGGATGGTTGAGGTGGAGCACGCCTGGGAAACAAAGTTGCCGACGTTGCCGGATGCAAATCCCCACGCCCGCACCAACACCATTTACACCGGCCGTGGCCGTCAGCAGATCGCCAACAAACTGGATCGGATCCGACTCAATGAGCTGAAGTTCGAGGGCTTGCCCTTGAGTGAGGTCGTCAAGACGCTGGAGGAACAGTCCCGACTCCGTGATCCCGAAAAGAAAGGGATCAACTTCATCATCTCTTCGTCGATCGATGTTCCGCAGCAGATCAATCAGGGCGGTTTCGACCCCATCACCCAACAACCGATCGTTGCTCTCCCCGTCGAACCCCTGGATGTGTCGGCGGTCAACGTCCGTCTGATTCCTGCCCTCCGCGACATCCGCCTTGCCGATGCGTTGGATGCGATCACCAAGGTGGCCGAGCGCCCGATCAAGTTCTCCATTGAGGAGTATGCCGTCATCTTCACGCAGCGGCTTCCTCAAGCGGAGCAGCTCTTCACCCGTCGGTTCCGGGTAAATCCCAACACCTTTTATCAGGGGCTGGAATCTGTCATCGGTCTCCCGCTTCCCATTGACCAGAGCGGTGGTGGTGGCGGTGGAGGAGCTGGTGGTGGTGGTGGTGGCGGTGGTGGTGGAATGGGTGGCGGCGGCATGGGTGGCGGCATGGGCGGCGGCGGGCTGTTCACCATCCCGCGCGTTGAAGTTACCATGGGCGGTGGCGGCGGCATGGGCGGTGGCATGATGGGGGGTGGCATGGGCGGCGGCGGCATGGG
>DITU01000108.1 GCA_002422905.1 Verrucomicrobia bacterium UBA6176 | reverse complement strand
GAATACTTCGGCTTCCCCTTCGACGCCCCGCCGCCGGAGCAGGGCGGTGCGCGTGATCACCTCGTCTTCCCATACCGCACCGTCCGGCATTCCCGTTGGAGCCAGGCTTCGATTTCGCGGAGGTCGAATCGGACGCGGCGGGCACCGAGCTTGAGGTGGGGCAAGCCGCGTTGGAGCCAGTTGTCGATGGCGCGTCGGGAGAGGCCCAGAGGACTAGCGAGGGCGTTCTTGTCGATTGTTGGGACGTCAAAACAGGCGACCTCGGATCCGGGGCTCCGGCGGCAGGAGCGTCGCGTCAAAGGCGCTCAATGGTAGGACGAAAAAATCAGGCCTTTCGTGGCGATCCTCCGCCCGAATCAGATCCGCCAACCTTGGGTGGCTGGCTCCCCGGCGGTTTGGCGAACTGGGCGAGGCATCCGGCATGGCGAAGCCCGAGGATTTGCTTCATCTTCGGGGTTCTCATCAAGGAGGCAACCAGCTCAGGCGAACAGACCTGATGCCCATGAAACTCCCTGGCGATCCGCTCAATCCACGATGCATCCAGTGTGTACAGGTCGCGGCGGAATCGGTTGAGCGACGATCGGGTGGGATTCCATCGTCCGCCCCGGTCGGCGAGCGAAAGGATCGCCGTGAAGATCGCATTCAGGTCGGCTCCCGACGGAAGTCCCAAGGTTGACTGGATCCTCCAAGCGAATGCTCCGAGGAGGCAATCCATGGGTTCTCGGTCCCCGGTTCCATTCGGTGGGGCACCGAGGTTCAACAACCGCTCTATGAGGCCCAATTGCGCATTCAGACACGCTTCAACCAGCAATCGGCCCAGGTCTGCTATCTGAGGATCGATCCCGATCTTGTTGATGACTTTCTCATGACCGGACCGTACCGCCTCCTCGAGGGCGGTGGAGTCGAAGTCTGGATCTGGATCCGAATCGATCTCGGGTAACCGGACGTGTGGATCGGCCCCAGCCCATAGCAGGAGGCTCACCCATTTGAGATTGCCCTCCCGGGCGTGGTGGCGAAGCGCGAGGTTCACCTGGTGGTTCAACTCAGGAATCTTCTCGCGATAGCGCAGGTAGATTCCGATGAATGGGCGCTTTGGATGCTTGAGTGCGTGGGCGAAGGGATTGCCGGTGACTGCGTCCATTCCTCGGTCGAGGAAGAAGCGGATGACTTCCGGATTGCCCGTCGAGCAGACGCTGGGGAAGTCCACCGCGTGAATGTCGGCATCATGGTCGACCAGCAACTGGATGAGGTTGAGATCCGAGTTCCATACGACGCGGTTGAGCAGGGTGTTCTTCTCGTCTTGGTCAATCCCGGCCTTGAGGAGGATCTCCACCATGCTGTGGAAGCCCGTCTCGATGGCCACGCGCAAGGGCGAGAACCAGTACGGTTCGGGTGGCACGGTGGGTTTGCCTTCGGCGATCCAGCGTTGGACGTCGAACAGGCGCCCAGCGCGGACCAAAGCCATCAACTGCTTGATGTCATCCGGGAGTGGGGGACGCGCTTTCACAGTATTGAGATAACGTCACCGGCAAGGTAGGGAGCAAAGCCAATCGGGAGTTGGCAGGCCGGGCGTCCCCGGGGGAATTAGGAGTTTGGAGAGGCCAGAGCAGCGGCGTTTGCCTCCGACGAAGCCGTCCAAAGCCCGGAGCTTTGCTTGGCCGGTTGACGGGGGCCCATGGGCGTTGAATCCGGACGATGCCTTCGTGAGGTGATCGGCGGGGCGCAGGCAGGCGGAAGTGGGTGTTGTCGGGCCGCGCCTCGGGCGGGAAAACTGGTTCCTGAAGACGGACACCAAAACGGACACCAAAGGGGTACTGGAGAGGGGTGGAAGGGTAGGGGGTGGCAGGCTTGATTTCCTCGCAAATGCTGGCATAAATGCCTTGTCAGTAGGCGTTTACCGACCGATTCCGACCCTCGCCTCCAGTCTTGCAAAACTCTGCCGATATACGGCGACCACTCTCCCACTGCTCGGTTGACATGGCACGTGGGCGGGTTCGAACCCCACGGTTTCCGGCACAAATTGTGCGAAGATCGCCAGGAAAACCGACTCTTGCCCGTTGTTTGGGCTGGATCCCCACCTGCCAGACAGTCCGTCGGAGCCCGCTGTATCCAGTCTTCGCATGGGTGGGATGGAGTTCGCTGGCCGAATGCGGAAATCCGAGCGGCGGCATCTCAAGGTCGATTGAATCGAGCTCTCGAAGGACACATGAGTTTCAATGTCGGTACTTGCTGATAACTACCGACATATCGTAAATTTTCGTGAGTGGGTTCGAATCTGAGGAAATCGAAGGATGGAACGGCGGGTGCCGCGCTCTTTCGTGTGCGGTCCTCCACGCTGCATCGCGTGGGCATACGCAAGCTCGCCCGCGAAGGTCGGCTGATTGAAATGGGGCGAGGCGTCTACCGGGTCGCCGATGCGCCCCTGGAGTCCCATGAGGACCTGGCGCTTCTTGCGCTGCGGAAGCCCGACGCCGTGGTTTGCCTGCTTTCGGCGCTTCGGTTTCACGAACTCACCACCGAAAGCCCTGGAGCGGTCTGGATCGCCGTCGAAAACCATGCCCGCGCACCGCAGATCGAGTCCCTCCAGCTAAAGGTCCATTACCTCTCCGGGCCTTCGTTTCGCGAGGGCATCGAGACGCACACCATCGCGGGGGTGCCCGTCCAAATCTACTCTGCCGCCAAGACGGTGGCCGACTGCTTCAAGTTCCGAAACCAGATCGGCACCAGGACGGCCGTCGAGGCGCTGAAGGACTCCTGGAAAAAGAAGCAAGTGACGACTGAGGACCTCTACCGCTTCGCCCGTGTCTGTCGGGTGCTCAACGTCATGCGCCCCTACCTGGAAGGAGTTCTGGAATGAAGGAGAAGGGGCGAAACGTCGCCGCGTCGGTCCAAGCCCGGCTGTTGCAGCTCTCTCGCAACTCCAAGTTGTCCCTCCAGGATTTGTTGGAGCGCTACTGCACGGAGCGTCTGCTCTATCGCCTTTCGCGTTCGCCGCACCATTCCCGGTTCATCCTCAAAGGAGCCATGCTCCTCATTGTCTGGGGCGAAGGATCGAGCGAAAGGGTCACACGCGACGCCGACCTGCTCGGCTTCGGCGACAATTCCCCGACCGCAGCGGCCGCAGCTTTCCGGGACATCTGCGCCGTCGCCGTGGACGACGACGGTGTCCAGTTCGAGGTCGAGACCCTCCAGGCGGAGTCGATCCGTGCGGAACAGGAGTACGTCGGCGTCCGGGTCACGCTCCGGGCGCGGGTCGGCAATGCCCGCATCCCGGTGCAGGCCGACATCGGGTTCGGCGACGCGTTCGCGCAGGAGCCCGAGGAGATCGAGTTCCCGACTCTGCTCGACATGCCGAAGCCCGTCCTGCGGGCCTACACCAAGGAGACGGCGCTGGCTGAAAAGTTCGAAGCGATGGTTTCCCTGGGGGAACGGAATTCCCGGATGAAGGACTATTTCGACGTCTGGCTGCTCGCGCGGAGGTTTGATTTTCAGGGCGAGCGGTTGGCCCAGGCGATCGCCGCGACTTTCGCCCGGCGGAAAACCGAGATTCCGGCGACAGTTCCTCTCGGGCTGAGCAAAGGCTTCGCGACCGAACCTATCAAGCAGACACAATGGAAGGCGTTCTGGCGAAAAGTTGTCCGGACCGAACCGACGCCAGATTTTGCGGAAGTGGTGAAGATTGCCGGGCGATTTCTGCTCCCGGCCGCCGAGGCGGCCCGGGTCGGCAGTGGTTCGCCGGGTCACTGGACAAAGGGCGGGCCGTGGCGTGAGCCATAGTTCAAAGATTCCTGCGGGAACCGCCTACCTCAACGACTCCGCGAGCGGCGATACCCTCAAAAAACCTTCAGTGAAATCTTCAGTAGCGGGGGGGTGAAAGGGTACTTCCGGAGGGTGAAGGGAAAGTGTTGAATAGTGCGGAAAAACGGGCATTTATGTGCGTGTAACGTGTTGATTGACAGGCGATTCCGACCCTCGCCTCCAAGTTCTGACCGAGTAGTGATGGATTACTTTCGAGCAGTCAGAAAGCACTCAGCTCTCGGCACCTCGATCGCTCCCAGTCGGTTCATTCGCCGAGAGTTCTTCAAGATGTACTGCCGCAGGGTATTCTGAGGATTTGCGCGTGTGCAGGCGAGGGAGGCAAGCCGACTGTCGCCTTCGAAGTGGCGGGTTGCAGTCGTTCCGAGATTGTTGCCCATACCCAGTCCATCGGAACGCGGAACCCCTCGTGAGCTCTTCCACTTGGCAGTCGAAGCTTGAGCCGACGCATCGCACCGCAGTCTACTGGCAGCCAATTCCATGTCAGAATTCCACAGGATCTGGATCGATCAGTGCGCCGCCGCCGAAGGCATCCGGGAACGCTTTGGAGTCAACGATGCCCTCCGATATTTGGTGGGCGAAAAACTGCTGCGTTTCATGGAGGTCAGCGATGAGCGGCCCGAGTTCGCCGCGGAGCTCCCGCAATTCGTGAACCGAATCCGCGACCTCTTCGATACTCACGAGATCGTTTCGTTTTTCGCGGCCTTGGAAGCCGGCCAGGTACCTGACCCTGCGAAGCTGCTCAACGGAGGCGACTCCGATGGGACCGAAATCGACGAGAACGCAATCGTACGCGACGCCGAGAAAATACTACTCGTCGAAAATGCGAAGAGGCTTCTGCTTCCGGATGCGGCTGACTGACGGGAAATTCGGGGCGCTGCGAAAGCGGCGGCTGCATTCCACCCCAAAGCACACGAAGCGGTCGTTCACCAAGCAGCACAGCGAAGACGCCGTGATACTCCGCTTGGTCGGCCTTCAGTGATCCAGCGGTGGACGTCGAGCAGGCGTCCGGCGAGGACCAGTGCCATCGACGGCCGCATTGGATTCGAGCTTGTCCATGATTCATTGGAACCATAACTTTCAACAGTTGTTGAAAGTGGTGATTCGAATGAAAAGCACGGCAATGATCGATCAAGCCAGGGATGTGCTTCTCGGGTGTCTCAAGGAGGTGCCTTTCGTGACGGTGCGCTTGACGAAGGAATCGTCGAGCCTTCAGGCCGGCCCGGATTTCCAGCTGCAGGTAAACACCCAGGCCGGCAAGACCACGCTGATCGTCGATGTCAGATCGGTGGGGCAACCCCGCGTGATGCGCGAGGCAACGAACCAGTTGGCGCGCTTCCGGGAACAGTGGCCCGATGCCTACGGTGTTGTCATGGCCCCGTACATTTCGCCGAAGGCCGCCGCCATCTGCCGTGAGGAAGGAGTTGGCTTCGCTGACCTGGCCGGCAATTGCTCCCTGGCCTTCGATCCGGTGTTCATCTCGAAGGAGGGAAAGGAGAATCCCTTCTTCCGGAAGCGGGATTTGCGCTCGATGTACTCCCCCAAAGCCGAACGGGTGCTGCGCGTATTGCTGGGTACTCCGCAGCGTTGGTGGAAGGCACAGTCTCTGGCCAAGGAAGCGGGTGTGAGCCTTGGCCAAGGTTTCAACGTGAAAAAGCTGCTCATGGATCGTGAGTGGATCGAGGCGGGGGATGCTGGATTCCGCCTGGCCGCGCCCGCCGAGTTGATGGCGGAGTGGGAAGGGCATTACGACTTCCGCCGCAGTGTAGCCCGGGAGTTTTACACGCTCCGGCCTATCGCGGAACTGGAGGGACTGCTGGCGGCAATGTGCGACCAGGAGAAGACGGCGTACGCGCTGGCGGGATTTTCCAGCGCCGCCCGGTACGCGCCCATGGTGCGATACCAACGGGCGATGGCGTACGTCTCGGCGCGTCTCGACCGCGTGGCTGAACGATTGGAGCTGAAGCCGGTCACGAGCGGGGCCAACGTGATCCTGATGACGCCGTACGACGATGGGGTGCTTTACGGGGCAGAGAGGAAGGGTGGGGTCATGGTCACCTCGCCCGTCCAGACCTACCTCGACCTCCGGCAGATCAAGGGACGTGGCGACGAAGCGGCGGAATTCCTGAAACACCAAGTCATCGAGAACACATGGCAGGGGAACGAATAGATTACACCGCCGCCGCCGTGGAAGCGGCCAAGTCCGTCCTTATCGAGTTGATGCACATCCTTGGCGAGTATCGTGACGACATGGTGCTGGTGGGCGGATGGATCCCGGAGCTGCTGATCCCGACCAGCTTGGAGCGGCACGTCGACAGCATCGATGTGGACGTGGCGTTGAACCACAGGGAGCTGACCGAGGCGGGCTACCGGATGATCGGCGAGATCCTGCGCCAGCATGGTTACACCCAGGATCCTCAACAGCCGTTCATCTTCCGGAAGGCCGTGCGCGGGCAGATGGTCCAGGTGGATTTTCTGGCAGGCGAGTACGGCGGCACGGGTAAGGGTCGACGCACTCAAAGGGCCTTGGACATGCAGCCCCGGAAGGCACGGGGCTGCGACCTCGTGTTCCAGATTCCACCAGCCCAGATCTCGGTGAAGGGGAAACTTCCGGACGGTGCATTGGACGAGGTAAGGGTGCAGATCGCGTCCGTGGTGCCCTTCATCGCCATGAAGAGCATCGCGATGGAAGATCGCCGCAAGGCGAAGGACGCGTATGACATTTACTTCGTGCTCCAGAACTATCCGGGAGGCGTGGATGAGGTGGTAAAGTCATTCCGTCCGCACCTGAAGCTGGGCTTGGTTCAGGAGGGGTTGAAGAAGTTGGCCGGCAAATTTGCGTCGCTCGATCACGTCGGGCCACGGGACGCGGCGGAATTCGAGGAGACGCTGGATCGGGACGAGCGGGCCATCCGGCAACGGGACGCCTTCGAAAAGGTGAACCATCTGCTTCGACAACTGGGCGTGGGATAGTCACCGCGACTTCCCGTACCGCACGGTGCGGCATTCCCGTTGGAGCCAGTTGTAGATGGTGCGTCGGGACAGGCCGAAGCAGGAGACCCTCAAGACCCGCGACAAGGCCGAGGCCTATCGCAAGGTCGCCGCCCTCAACGAAGCCACCGTCGCCCCAGCCTTCAGCCTCCACCTTGCCCGTGTCTACTGGAAGGCCGGCGACCCCGCCGCCGCCCAGCGCACCTGGCAGACGGTCATGGATGAAATCGTCAAGCTGAAGTCCGGTGACACGAAGTACCGATGGATGACGGCTTGCAAGGACAAGGCCTATGACCAGCTCCGGACCACGCTCCTGCTCGACACGCGCTCGGAGCATTTTCTGAGGGCAATGGAGGCAGGCCTCATCTCAACGAATGTCTACCTTCGGCGTCTTCACAACTTCGCCATCGATATGGGATGGCTCCCTTGGCCGGTGCTCCCCAAGAAGCGCTGGCCCGCCGTCCGCTACCAGCAACGCCGCGGCGTCACCCGCGCGGAGCACGAGGCCATCCTCGCCCGGGAGACCAACCCGGAGCGCAAGGCGTTCTACCAGCTCGCCTGGCACCTCGGTGCCTCGCAGTGCGACATCGCCAACCTCAACGCCGAGGACATCGACTGGGAGGCTCACGTGGTTGCCTTCGCCCGGAAGAAGAACGGGTCCATCGCCATCATGCGATTCGACGACGAGGTTGCCGCCATCCTTCGCTCCCTGCCGTCCAGCGGTTCGCTCTTCCCGTACCTGAAGAGCGTTCGCTCGGGCGACCGGGCCACCGAGTTCAAGCAGCGTTGTGACGGCCTGAACATCAAGGGTGTCACCCTTCATTCCTATCGGTATGCCTGGGCGGAAAGGGCCCAGTCCGCCGGTTACCCGGAGCGCTTTGCCCAGGAAGCCCTTGGTCACCAAAGCAGGGCCGTCCACCGAGCCTATGCCCGCAAGGCTCAGGTGGAGATCCCGGGGCTCAGCGAGTTTGAGCGCCAGCGGGCCCTGTTCACCGAGGCCGCGCGACTCCGGGTCGAGGGATCAGCGGGCGGTCCGGTAACCGCAGGGGAGGGGATCGCCCCCTCCGGGAGTCCGCCATTGGCGACCAAAGCTCCGCAGGCCGCATCGGCCCGGTGATTGCCGCTACGGATGGCCGGTGGACAGCTTCCGGTTCGCCCGCGCTGCGGGGCAACGGAAGCGCACACATTCGGCCTGGTGCCGCATACCTCCCCTGACAGGCGCGCATTCGGTGCCTGCGCTTTACGGAGATCACCATGCAACCGCTTGAACACGCATCGAACTCGGAACTGCTCGCCGCCCTCGGTGGGCCTCGCGCCGCCCAGTCGCTGATGGAGCGGTTCGGCGGGCTCTCGCCGATTGCGCGGGCGTCCCTTGATGAACTGCAGCAACTGAAGGGCGTGGGCCGCGCCCGGGCGACGGCCATCCGTTCCGCCTTCCTGCTGGCGCAACGCCTGTCCCAGGAGGCCTACCGGGAGTCCCCGGTGCTCGACTCGCCGGAACGGGTCGCCGAAGTCCTCCGGGAACCCAACCGCCTTTACACCGTCGAGAACCTCCAGGTGCTCTGCCTGAACACCCGCCGTCGCCTCATCGCCGTCGAGAACGTCGCCCAAGGGTTGCTGGACCAGGTCTTGGTCCACGCCCGGGAGGTTTTCGCCATTGCCATCGCAAAACGAGCCTCGGCCATCGTTCTCGCCCACAATCATCCCAGCGGGGATCCGACGCCCAGCGAGGCCGACATCCGGGTGACCCGCGACCTGATCCGAGCAGGGCAACTGCTCAAGATTGAGGTGCTCGACCACGTCATCCTTGGGCATCGCACGGTGGAACGTCCGCGGGACTACTGCTCATTACGGGAGCTGGGGTACTTCGCTGGACATTGAGCAATGCCGAGTTGCCGGGGCGTCCCCTTCGATTTGCTGACCGGCGCAATCCTGCCCAATCCGCCAGTACCCCCGCGGTAGCCTCGTAGAACACCCGTTCGGTTCGGTGCGGGAACGTGGAGCATGGCGTCATCCCTGCCGATCAGGGGAAGTGATGAACGAACAAGAAGGAGAACACACCATGTCCAATATTCGAGAACACCCCGCAGTCCACCCGTCCCGTCCAGGAGATCCGCCTCGGGCGGGTCAAGGCCGCCATCTGGGCCAATCGCACCCGGGAGGGCGTGATCTTCAACGTCACGTTCGAGCGCAGCTACAAGGACGGCGA
>DITU01000155.1:2124-9211 GCA_002422905.1 Verrucomicrobia bacterium UBA6176 | reverse complement strand
TGTCCGAGATGCGTCGGAATACGCATGGGCTTGCCCTTGTTGTAGCTCTTGGCTCCGGGCGGATAGGGATGTTCGTAATACCAGACGTGGGTGGTGGGTGCGCCCTTGGTGAAGAAGAGGAGGTTGGTGCGGATGCCGGTGTAGGGATTGAAGACGCCGTTGGGCAGGCGGACGATGGTGTGGAGGTTGCACTCGGTGAGGAGGGCTTCCTTGATTCGGGTTTTCACGCCCTCACCGAAGAGGGTGCCATCGGGCAGCACGAGTCCGGCGCGCCCGCCGGGCTTGAGGATCTTCATCAGGAGTACCAGGAAGAGGTCGGCGGTCTCGCGGGTGCGGAATTCGGCGGGGTAGTTGGACTCGATGCCGTCCTCCTCCATGCCGCCGAAGGGCGGGTTGGTGACGATGACGTCCACACGCTCCTTCGGGCTCCAGTCGCGCAGAGGTCGGGCGAGGGTGTTGTCATGGCGGACGTTCGAGGGGACGTCGATGCCGTGGAGGAGGAGATTGGTGAGGCAGAGGATGTGCGGGAGGTGCTTCTTTTCGATGCCGGAAAAGCATTCCTGGATGGTGCGTTCGTCGGCCTCGGTCCTGGCCTGCTTACGCAAATGGCGGATGAGGCTGGTGATGAAGCCGCCGGTGCCGGCAGCGGGGTCGAGGGCGGTCTCGCCGAGGCGGGGATTGACGCGGTCCACGATGAACTCGGTGACGGCGCGCGGGGTGTAGAACTCACCGGCATTGCCGGCGGACTGGAGGTCCTTGAGGAGCTTCTCGTAGATGTCGCCGAACATGTGGCGGTCATCGGAGGCGTTGAAGTCGATGCCGTTGATCTTGTTGATGACCTGGCGCATCAACGTGCCGTTCTTCATGTAGTTGTTGGCGTCCTCGAAGGCGGAGCGGATCAGCGTGGTGATCTTGTCGCCGACCGCGTGGTTGTTGTCCTAGGCTTCGAGAACGGCGAGCGGGACGTTTGGTTTGTAGTAGAGGAGGTAGTCCGCCTTTTTCGCCTCGCCGCGTTTCACCGTCTTTCCGCGAACGATGACCCGTCCCTTGGTGAAATAGGCTTCCTCACGAATCTGCGTCAGCACGTTCCACTTCTCGTCGTTCGGTCCCACGAGCGCAGGCGTGATGAACTTGGTGCGGATGTCCGTCTCGGTGAGGGCTTTCTTGTTCATGCGGCGAGGGCTGGGTCGAGTTCGGACACGGCGCGACATTTGCCCGTGGGTTCACAACCAGAGGCAGACGGGAATCTGCGTGCTGTAGAAGAACGGGCCGGGCAGGGCGACCATTGCCGAGGGGTCGGCCTTGATGAGGGCGCGGCCTCGCTGGGTGGGATCGTCTTCGCCAGACTGGTGGGAGGATCCCGCGGGTGCGGGACCATTGGCGGGGACGAAACCGGCCATGTCCCTTCAAGGTGGGTTTGGAGGTCAGGGTGCAAGGGCACGGCGATGGCATTCCCTAGTTTGCGTCAAGGCCTTGGCAGGTCCGTGGCGTTGTCCGGGATGGTGGAATTCAAGCGAGCGCATCTCGTTGTTGGCGTACGCCGGAGAGGTTGAACAACCTGGAGATTCGGTGCACGGCAAAACCTCCTCAGACACGGTTGTATCCCCGGCATTCCATTCAACAATTGGGAGCCCGAGAGGGTGGGGCACATCTGTCCCCAAATTGGTGACATGGGCGCGACGAACGACGGGGAGATGGGGAGGATGCGCCCGATGCATTTCGGCAGCGTCGGGGACGGTTGGGAGGGCAATGCTGGAGGGTGGGGGTACTCCTGAGCCCTTCCAAATCTGCGCTACTGGTCCTTGGTACCCTTGGCGGCCGGTTCTGCTGGTGTAAGTCCGAATGTGACCTTCTGGGCCATCGCCTGGGAATGATGGTCACGGAGGTGTCCGTACACGCGCATGGCCAGAGCTCCACCGTCCTTGTGACCGAGCCAACGGCTGACGGTCGGGATATCGATGCCGGACTCGATGCAACTGGTGGCGAAGAAGTGGCGTAGGTCGTGGTGGGTGATCCGGTCGATTTCGAGCAGTTTGCAGGCGCGATCCATGGCCTTCTGGCATTCCTGGACCTTCATCACCGGCTCTGAAGCCGGTTCGTCGGGCCGTTCAGATCGCAGTCGCTTCAGAAGAGCGATCATCGGAGCGTTCATGGGTACCCAACGTGTCTCGTGATTCTTGGTCCCATGCTCCGCACTGCCGGCGACGAAGATCCGTTCCTTGGTGAAGTCACAGTCGGTCCATCGGACACAGGCAGCTTCCCCTTTCCGGAAACCACCGTACGCAAGGAACGCAACCAAATCGGAACAGTCCTGGCTGAATCGTCCTCCGCCTTGGGCGATAACCCGGAGCATTCTTTGGAACTGATCCAGACTGGGGAGGTTCAGGTGTTTCAGTGGCACCTTGACCTTGTTCACTTCATCGGCCGGATTTCCGAACCGAACACCGGCCTTCACCGCCACATCCAGGATCATCCGGAGAGTGCCCACGGTGTTGTTGTACATGGTGGGGCTGTAGTCGGCATTGAACCGGGATGCCCACTCACGGCACAGGACGGGGGTGATGCGACGGACATCCATGTTTTCCAGCCCTGGCCACGTCTTGATCAGGGCGGTGAGGCAGCGTCGACGGTAAACCCGGGTGCTGGCCTTGATGGCTGGGTTGGTGTCGATCTGTTGGAGGACGGTATCGGCGGCCTGTCGGAAGGTCATGGACCCACCGGCATTCTCATCGCGCATCTCGGCCAGGCCGCGTTGCTCCCGGAGGAGATCGTTGAGGCGAAGGACGGCGACGGAGTAGGTGGAAGTCTTGAGACTCCGGTGAATCAGCTTGCCACCCACCTTTGCATGGATGAAGAAGGTCCCGGATGGACGATACCGGTACAAGTTGGGTGTTGCTGACTTCTGCCATGGCCCCTTGCCCGCATCAGCAGGCTTTGGGGTTTTGCGGGGTCGCGACATGCGACGAGTATCAGATTGTCAATTTGACGGAAAAAACGCCGTCATAAACGACTGGAAGTAAACAGGTTGGGCCCATAGCTCAGCGGTCAGAGCAGGGGACTCATAATCCTTTGGTCGCAGGTTCAAATCCTGCTGGGCCCACCAACCTTCTTTTTTCCCCCCTTTCCGAACATCCCTCGACCTTCGACTCACCCCAGACCCGGGGTTCGGGGCGGTCAGTCGTGGGGGGCTTGATTGGGTGGGATCGGAATCATTTTGCTGGGGGGGCGGTGCCGGGGATGGGACCGACGTAGTTTCGGGCGATGACGACGTCATCGAAGAAGACCACGTTGACGGGGTTCTTGGTCCAACGGTCGGTGACGTAGGTTTCGAGGGTGAGCGCATTGGCGTGGAGGGTGGGGGATTTGCGCCAGTTGATGCCCTTCCAATGGCCCTGGAGTTCGCCATCGATCCAGAACGCCTGCTCGCCGTCGGGTTGGCCCGGGGTGTTCTCCTGGAGCATGAACTCCACGCAGATCCAGCGTTCGCGCGGGATGACCTGGGAATCGGCGACGATGAAGGAGTTGCCCCAGTATTTGCCGTCGGGAGAGGGCGTCATTTCGTGCCAATAACTGTAGAAGTTCCATTGGCCGGGCGGCGGGTTCTTTCCCCAGTTGCCCCAGGGTTCGATGGCGGTGGAGAAGCGTTCCTCACCGGTGGGTTTGAGTCCGGCTCCACCGAATCCGCTCCAGCGGTCGCCGCCGCGCAGGCCGCGGTTGGCGCGCAGGGTGACGAAGTGGTGGACGTAATCGCACTGAGCATCGAAGCGGGTATAGAAACGGATGAAGAGGCGTGGGGTGGGTTCGAACCAGCGGGTGAGTCCGCCGCCGGTGTCCTGGCCCAGGTGGGATTCGACCCGGAGGGCGTGCTTGCCGAGTTGTGGGAGTCCGGGATCGGACAGGGTGAGCACCTTGCCGTTCTTGTTGCCGACTTCATCCCAGCCTTTGCCGAGTTCCGCGTGTTCGAAGTCATCGGCAAAGAGGACGGCGGGATGGGAGGGGAGCGATTGACCGGGGGGAAGATGGGCGGCAAGGCCGGGGCCGCGTGGGAGGTCGCTCTGGGCGAGGAGATTGGTGGGGGCGGCGGTGGTGGAAAGGGTGGAGGCGATGGCGGTGGAAAGGGCGAAGAGGATGGCGAGGGGCAATGAGCTCGAGGAGGTAGAAGTCGGGGCCGTGATCATGCGGGGTTGGATAGGCGGGATGAACGGGTGGGGCGAGCGAAATGGTGGGGTAGGAATGGGGTGAGTACGAGTACGACCTGCTGAGGGACAGGCTCGGGGAAGTTCCCTCACACGAAGTCACGAAGCCACGAAGTCGGGAATGGGGGGATTTCGTGTACGAGTACGAGTACGAAATCATCGGAGCACGGGGTACGATCCCTCGGACACGTACTCGTACCCCCCACAAAATGGGCACGGGATGCTCCAGATCTGCGGGAACCAAAGGCGGCGACCTTGCCAGCCGGGGGTGGGAGGGGGTATTCCGCTGGGGTGATGGATGGGTGGTTTCCGGAGATCGGGTTGTTGAGGGTGGAAGGCGACGAACAGGAAGCGTTGCATGGGAGGGCCATGGCCGTCGCCCGGGAGCGGTTTGGGCGCCGGGTTTTTGTCCGGGGAGTGGTGGAGGTGTCGAATTACTGTCGGGAGAACTGTCACTACTGCGGGATGCGCCGGGACAACCGGGCGTTGGAGCGGCATCGGGCCCAGGTGGATTCGCTGGTCCGGATGCTGGTGGAGGATCGTCCGGCGAGCCTGACGGATCTCAACATCCAGGCGGGGGAAGATCCGGTGGCGGCGCGGGAAGTGGTGCTGCCGTTGGTGCAGGCGTTGCGACGGGAGACGTCGTTGGGAATCAGCGTCTGCCTGGGGACGTTGTCGGAGTCATTGACGGGCGAGTTGAGGGATGCGGGTGCGACGACTTATATCATCAAGTTCGAGTTGGCGGATGCGGGGTTATATCGGCGGTTGCAGGCACCGGGGACGTTGGAGGAGCGGATCCGGCACATCCGTTGGTTGGCGGGCCAGGGTTGGAATGTGAGTTCGGGGTTCATCGCCGGATTGCCGGGGCAGACGGAGGAATCGTTGATGGAGAATTTCCGGTTGGCGGCGGAACTGCCGTTGATCGGGTGCAGTGTGAGTCCGTTTGTGCCGGGGGACGAAACGCCATTGGGCGGGTCGGAGGGGGCGGGATTGGGACTGACGTTGAACGCGATGGCGGCGTTGCGGTTGATGCGGCCGGACTGGGTGATCCCGGCGGTCAGTGCGTTGAACCTGGCGGGGCCGGGGAACGGGTATCGGCGCGGGCTGCGGACCGGGGCGAACCTGTGCACGATCAACCTGACGCCGGACGATCTCCGGGAAGATTACCTGTTGTATAAGCGGGACCGGTTCATCATGACCGAGGAACGGATCCTGGAAGCGATTGCGGCGGAGGGACTGGAACCGTCGCGGGAGAGCCTGGAGGGTTTTCTGTGCGGGATAGCGGGTTGAGGGCCGGCAACGCTGGGGAGGTGAACCAGCTTCGCCAACCTTCGCGGAGTTCGAGTCGGAGCCAGTCGCCCACGGCGCCGAGCATGGCCTTGCCGGTCGAGTTGTCCGGGACATAGCCGTTGAGGAAGTGGCGATGTCGGTCGTTGTTTTTCCCGAAGACGCCGCGTTGACGCCGTTCGCGTCCCATGGCGGCGAGTCGGCGGTTGTAGGTGCGCATCAGGTGGAAGGGGAGGTTGCTGGGGGGAAGGCTGAACACCGGATTGAGAAGTGCGGTGGGCCCGTCGCGGAGGGGTTGGGAAACGACACCCATGTAATAGAGACCGAGGTCCAGCTTGAATCCGATCGCCATCAGGTCGAAGTCGCCCATCCAATCGTATTTGTCCTGGTAGATCGCCTCGAACCAGCGGCGATAGCTGAGGGTGAAATCGGTGTTGTGGGCGACGACCAGGGGTTGGACGGCTTCACCGCGATGGGCGCGCACGACGAGATCGACGGCGCGGGTGGTGGTATAACTGAGCCAATCCATGCCCGGGCTATAGAACGGATCGATGAACCCGGCTGCATCGCCGGCGAGGACCCAGCCATCGCCGGCATGACTGGAGGGGAAATAGGCGAGGTTGGCGCGCCATTTGACATCGCCATCGATGGGTTGGGCGTTGCGCAGGATTTCGCGGGCGGCGGGATGGCGGCAGAGGAAATCGCGGAGTCGGGTCCCGAGGGGTTCCGGGGTGTCGGGCCATTGAACGCGGCGTTGGTCGAACACGACGCCGACGGAGGTGTCGCCCCCTTTGAGGGGGATGAACCAGGCCCACCAACCATCGCCGACGACGTGGTTGGTGGCGGTGTTGCGGATGCCGTGACAGACGGAGCCCCACTCGGGGAAGCGATGGGTGAGGTCGAGACCGTCCCAGTCAGCGACCCCACGCCAACGGGCCCAGCAGGCGGTGGTGGGGTGGGCGGAGTTGCGTTGGAGCAGGCCGAGTTGACGGGCGAGCAGGCAGGTGAACCCGGAGGCATCGATGACCCAGCGCGCCCGGAGGGTTGTCGGACCGGCATCGGATTCGATGTCGATTTCCTGAAGGGCGCCGGGATGGAGCCGGGTGCGGAGGGCCTTGGCGGGTCGGAACAGGGTGATGCCGGCGTCGACGGCGCGACGGAGGAGTTCTTCGTCGAGGGTGGAGCGGTCGACCTGCCAGGAGGGGACGCGGGCGAGGTAACGGCCGCCGATCTCGCTGCATTGGTCGAGGGCGGCGACGTGTGGGTTCTGGAACCAGAACCGCATGCCCTGCTTGGTGAGCTGGGTTTCGTTGAGGAAGGCGGTGAGACCGAGGACGCGGCTCAGGAAGTAACCGCTGATCTCCACGGTGGCTTCGCCGACGCGTCGGGGGAAGTGGGCGGATTTCTCGATGATGCCGATGCGCAGGCCGGGTTCTTGGCGGTGCAGCAGGATGGCCGCGGCCGAGCCGGCAAGGGAACCGCCGATCACCAACACGTCGAAGTCCTGCTGCATGGGTGGATTCCCTGTGGCTGGGAGGGGCAATACAAGGATGGAGTGGGGGAGATGAAGGTTGTCGTGGCCGGTCGCCCGGCCGTAGCGTGCG
>DITU01000155.1:0-1992 GCA_002422905.1 Verrucomicrobia bacterium UBA6176 | reverse complement strand
AGCCCCGTCCATCCGTGGAATCTGTGAAATCCGTGGTCAAAACAACTGCCGCTTTGATGTTGAAAACCTCCGGCCGCGGCTTCGAACCACTTCCCCCACCCGATCCACCCGAGCTCACCACCTGTCTGACGGATCCACTTACCGATGTCTGTTTCACACCCCGCTCTTCGCAGCCTGATCAGGATTGGCAAATACGCTTTGACGGCCCCACAAAACGAGGCTGCCATTAGTAAGTCTAAACAACGTTCGGCATTTAGATGAGCCTCATGCGCAGAGTGATCTTTTGGCTTGCCGTTGGCATTCCGGTTTTGATGGCGATTCTCGTCGTACTCGCAGCCAGAGACGCAGCACGGATGGCGCGCTGGGATCATGTCCAATCGGGAATGTCTAGTCTTGCCAGGACTATTGATCTCTACCGACTCGAGCACGGAGATTATCCGCCGTCGCTCGAACGGTTGTTAACATCGAGTGCCGAGATGAGGACTTCCTTTGAGCTGACTCACATCTTAAGCAATAGGTATGGCGATCGATACACCTACCATGTGGCTTCCAACGGGTTTGTTATCACAGTGACGCCAACGCGATGGATTATGAAGTCCGATCCACTTAAAAGGCATTACACAAAAGGTGAGGTGTTGAAGTGACGAAGCAAACAGGGTGTGCACGCCGAACCAGGCTGCTGCATTGAACGCGCCGATTGCGTCTCGTATTCGGACGTCCCCAGCGGGGTGTCTGATCTTCATCGTTAGCCCACAGTGCGAAGTTGCACCCGGTCCCAGGTCTCCCGCAAAGACGACTCCCTGCTCACTCGAACCGCAGATATCGTGTTCAAAGGCGCGCAGTGGCTTCGTTCAACAACCGGATGCACACGAACCGCCGATCACCAACACGTCGAAGTCCTTCGGCATGGGTGGATTGCTGGTGGGCGGGTGGGCCAAGACAAGGATGGGGTGGGGGAGATGAGGGTTGTCGTGGCCGGTCGCCCGGCCGTAGCGTGCGTCATTCCATGAAACCTTCCGATCCGCGGCTTCGAACCACTTCGGCAATCCCAATCCGGGTGATCTGTTGGCTGGTGACGGGTTGGGTGGCCTTGCAGGGGGCGGATGCGGATTGGCGGGCGTTCCGGGGCAACGACGGCATGGGGCGGGGTGCGGATGCGTTGCTGCCGCTGACCTGGAGCGCTTCGGAGAATGTGGTGTGGCGGACGCCGTTGCCGGGGCCGGGAAGTTCAACGCCGATTGCGATCGGGGATCGGATCCATGTGACGTGTTTCTCCGGCTACAACGTTCCGGGTCAGCCACGCGGGGCGCAGTCGGATCTCAAATTGCATCTGCTGCGGTTGGATCGGATGACGGGTCGGATCGAGTGGACCCGGGAGATTGAGCCGAAGTTGCCGGAGCAGGAAACGATCCGGGACGGGCATGGCTATGCGACGAGCACGCCGGCGGCGGATGGAGATCGGGTTTTCGCGTTTTTCGGGAAGTCAGGGGTCCATGCCTTCAAGGCGGATGGCACTCCGATGTGGCAGGCGGATGTGGGATCGGATCTGAACGGTTGGGGATCCGGGGCATCGCTGCTGTTGATGGGTGAGCGGTTGATCGTGAACGCGAGTGTGGAGAGCGAGGCGTTGTATTCGTTGGAGGCGGATACGGGTCGGGTGATCTGGAAGTTGGATGGAATCAAGGAATCGTGGAACACGCCGCTCGTGGTGACGCATGGAGGACGGACCGAACTGGTGTTGGCGATCCATGGTTGGGTGTTGGGGGTGGATCCGGAAACGGGGAGGGAACGGTGGCGGTGCGCGACGGGCATTCCCTGGTACATGGTGCCGTCGTTGGTGGCCCATGAGGGGGTTTTGTATGCGATCGGCGGACGACCGGGCGGAAGTCTGGCGGTGCGGTTGGGCGGAACCGGCGACGTCACGGCGACGCATCGGCTGTGGACAAGCAGTCGTGGCAGCAACGTGTCGTCGCCGTTGTATCACGAGGGGCG
>DITU01000102.1:8750-18840 GCA_002422905.1 Verrucomicrobia bacterium UBA6176 | reverse complement strand
CCTCCCCCACCGGAGGCGGCCCCCGGTTCCTAGGCATGAACTTCTATCATCTCCGTGCCCTGACCCTGCCCCTTCAGTTCGACCTCCGTGGCGGCCTCAACTCCGTCGGCCGCAATCCCACCAACGACATCGTCATCCACGAAGCTTCCGTCTCCGCCTTCCACGCCGAAATCACCGTCGATGATCGCGGGGTCATCGTGCGCGATCTCCAGTCCACCAACGGCACTTTCCTCGACGACGAACCCATTTCCGAACACGAGATCCGCTCCGGTCAGGTCATCCAGTTCGGCACCGTCACCCTCCGCCTGCTCACGGACGAAATCCGGATCAGCATTCCCAAGCCAACCCCCGAAACCGTTCCGTCTTCCATTGATCCCGAGACCGGCGGCTCCCTTTGCTCCGCGGACCCGCGTCTGCCGGCCACCCATCGCTGCGTGAAATGCGCCCGGCAGTTCCACGAGAAATCCCTGCGCACCCTCCACCTCACCAGCAGCGATACCGTCCTCCGCTTCTGCCCCATCTGCAGCGCCCAGGCTGAACCCATCCCCGGCCTGGTCCCTCCCCCCACACCTCCCGTCACTGTCCTCGCACGCATCACCCAGACCGTCCGCCTTGTCCTCCGCCGCAAACGCTGACCCGTGGCCGGCGACGTCAGGAGACTCCATCTCCCTCACAACGGCCCAGTCCGCGGCCACTCCAACTCAAACCCCTGATTCCTCAACCGCTGCTGGAATTCCGCCAACAGCCGCCCCTCCGACCGCACCCGACGCGCCTCCTGTTTCTTGTCCAGGCAATAGGCCGCCAACGCACCCGCTGCCTCCCCGATGTTCCATTCCACCGGATGCAACCGATAACAACCGTTGGTCAGATGCGTCACCCCCAGGTTCTTGCAGCCCGCCAACAGGTTCTCCATCCGACGCGGAATCAATGACCCCAACGGGATCTGGAACGGCAACGACCCCAGATCCACGTAGTTCCTCCCCGACGTCGACGGATGCAGATCGATCCGATACGCCCCCACCCCCACCGAATCGGGAAAACTCTCGGCCGTCACCTCCTCCTTCGATTTCCCCGTTGCGGCCATCCGCGCCTCCAGGCCCACCTGCAACTCCGTCACCGTCGTCTCCGCCCGGATCCGACGCGATTCCCTGACATACACTGCCTTCGCCAGACCGTCGGGCCCGTCCGTCACGTCGTCCCGCAACCGCAATCCCCGCCAACCCGTCCCCCCATCCGGTCGCGGCGCCTCCGTCTGCATCCAGTACAACAGGCTCAGACTCAACTGCCGCGCATCCCGCAATCGCTCTTCCACCTGCGCCGATGTCACCCCCGGCCCGATCAATGGCGCCAGCCAGTAATCGTTCTGCGGCCAGTTCACCACCGTGATCCCACTCCGATACGTCCCAGCCACATTCAACCCGGCATCCGCCACCCGTCGATAGGTCCACAGATTGAATCCCGGCACCTTCCCCGTCGGATCAAACTCGATCCGCCGCGGCTTCAGCGTGATCGGATGGGTGTGATCCCAACTCAACAGCCTGCCCGTCCATGCGGGTGTCATCTGCGGCACATAATCCCGCCAGAACTCCCAACGCGCCGGCCGCTCGATCACATGATCTTCCCCCGCCAGGTGATCCACCGCGAAACACCACGTCACCGCCTGTTGATCCATCGGATCCGCCTCCTCCATCGCCCGCGGTTCACCCGTCTCCCGTCGCGATTCCGCCCCGATCACATGTTCCACTCCCGTCATCGGCAACAGGTCGCCCAACTCCGTCGCATCCACGAAATACGGCGCCACCAGGGTCAGACGTCCCCGCTCCCCAACCTCCACCACCACCGATCGGACCCGATCCCCATCCACCTCCGCTGACACCGGTCGCGTCCTCAACAGGATCCGCAATCGGCCCGATGCCACATGCGGCGCCAACATCTGTTGAATCACCGCCAACGCCACCCGCGGCTCATGGCACAACCGCGATACCGACCCATTCCCCGGATTCAATCTCGGATTCCCCCGTGCCTCCGCCGTCAGGGGAAAATGGTCGCGATAATACTGCCGAACACCATCCCGGAACTGCCGGTAACTCCGCGTGCAACCAAACGACTCGATCCAAGGATGCTCATCCGGCGGTACCGCCTGCGACGTCAACTGTCCCCCGATCCAGTCGGTTTCCTCGGTCAGGATCACCCGCTTTCCCGCCCGACACGCCGCCAGGGCCGCTGCACAGCCCCCGGTGCCCCCTCCCACCACCACCACTTCCGCCCCCAGTTCACTCCCCGCGGCCCACACCTGCACCCCGCTCCCCACCCAGGCCAGCGATCCCAACACTCCCGACAAAAACTCGCGCCGTTGCATCCCGCTATCTCCACGCGGATCGCGCCGCACCGCAAGCCACCCGTGGCCGGCGACGTCAGGAGACTCACCCCCCCGACTCCAACCTTGCGCCCTTGAGAAGCAAGGATGACCTGACCCGAACCATTCCCTAGCCTCACCCCTGCATGTCCTCCGAGTCCAAGATCCTCGATCCCGACCAACTCAAGGCCTGGCGCACCACCCTCCGCCGGGACGGACGCCGGCTCGTCGTCACCAACGGCTGCTTCGATCTCCTCCATGCCGGTCACGTGTCCTATCTCGAATCCGCACGCACCCACGGCGATGCCCTCCTCATCGGACTCAACGGCGACGACTCCGTCCGCCAACTCAAGGGTCCCACCCGACCCGTCGTCCCGGAACAGGACCGCGCCCGCGTCCTTGCCGCCCTCGGCTGCATTGATGCCGTCTCGATCTTTCCCGAAGTCCGCGCCATCCGCTTCCTCGATGCCGCCCAACCCGACATCTACGTAAAGGGCGGCGATTACACCCTGGAAACCATCAACCAGGACGAACGCCAGGCCGTTGAACGACACGGCGGCCGGATCGTCTTCATCCCCTTTCTCCCCGGCCGCTCGACCTCCAGCCTGCTCGACCGCATCCAACGCCTCTGAGCCGGGACCAACACAGCCTCCTCACGTCGGCGTCCACAGCCGTTGCGGAAGTCGACGTCAGGAGACTCCATTGCCCTCGCGACCCATCGATCCACACCCTCACCACCCGACTCGACCCCGCCCCTTCCGTCTGTTTCAATCCCCCCGCTCTCGCATGTCGAACGAATCTTCCACCTCCGCCGGCGCCGCCGGAAAACTGTCGGGCAACCTCGTCCGCCAACTCAAGGCGCGCGCCCAACTGCTCGATCCCGTCATCAAGGTCGGGCACGCCGGGCTCACCCCCGAACTCATCCGCAGCCTCGACGAAGCCCTCGTCCTCCACGAACTGGTCAAGGTCAAGTTCACCGGCCTCAAGGACCAGAAGAAGGAACTGTCCCCCAAACTCGCCGAGGCCACCCACAGCCACCTCGTCTGGCGCATCGGCAACTGCGCCGTCCTGTTCAGGCGCCGCCCCACCGACGGCTCCCATGCGTGATCACACCGCCGGATCCGGGGTTGTACAATCCCGGGAGCTGATGGAGTTTCACCACGCCCTCAGCGCAGCGGAATTTGAATGAACTGAACGCGAACCGGACTGCCCCATGATCTGCAAGCACCTCTCCTCCCTCCTCCCGGCGCTGTTCACCATCGCGACCCACGCCGCCACCCATCCCGTCGCGGCCGCCCCACCCAGCCCGCCCGCAGCCCCAGCCCCCATCTCCGACCTCCAGGCCCAGGTCAATTCCGGCCAGGCCGATGCCGCCCTCGAACGTCTCGCCGCCGCCCTCGAACGCGATCCGGACAACGCCCGTCTCCTCTACAACCACGGTATCGCCGCCTACGCCGCCGGGCATCTCGAAGACGCCCTCGTCTCCTTCGACCGCGCCGAAGCTGCCGGCGGAAAACGCATCGCCACCCTGGCCCGCTTCCAGAAGGGCAATGCCGAATTCCGGCTCGGTGAATCGGCCCGCAAGGCCAACCTCGACGAGACCATCTCCCGCTGGAAACAGTCCCTGGAAAATTACCGCGACGCCCTCCGCGAGAATCCCGACGATTCCCGTTCCGAAGAAAACTTCCGCTTCGTCCGACGCAGCCTCCTCGACCTCCTGCTCAAGGACGCCAAGCGCCACCAGGAAAAGGCCAAAGACCCCGTCAACTCCACCAGTCAACGCGTCGAGAACCTCCGCAACGCCTTCGAGAAGTTTTCGGACGCCAAGTCCATCGATCCCGACAGCCAGGAAGCCGCCACCGGCGAACAACAGACCCGCGATCAACTCGCCCGCGAACTCGCCAAGGAAGGCAAACGTCTCGCCGACCAACCCCTTCGGCCCAGGTTCAATCCCCGCGAACCCGCCCTGCCCGATTTCGAGACCAAGGCCCTCGAAGAGGGCGTCGGCATGCTCGAGGACGCCAATCGTCTCCTGCCCGAGGATGCCCCAATCCAGAAGGATCTCCAGGAAGCCAAACAGAAGCTCGCCGAAGCCGATGTCCAACGCGCCCAACGCTACATGGAACTCGAGGAGCGCACCCCCTGGACCCGCGAGAAACTGGCTGTGCTCCGCATGGCCCGTGAACTCACCGAGAAGGCCCTCGACCAGGTCCCCGATTTCAAGCCCGCCGAGGAAACCCGGGAGGAAATCAACCGGCGCCTCGCCCAGATCCATGAAGACGAGGCCGATGCCCTCAGTGAGCAGGCCCAGAACATGAACCTCGAGCAACAGACCATGGCCCTCAGCCAGGCGCTCGACCACTTCCAGCAGGCCAACGATCTCCAACCCAACCAACCCCAGTTGCCGCCCAAGATCGAGAAGACGGAAGAACGCCTCGCCAACGCCCTCGAAAAACTCGCCGATCGCCTCATGAAGGATCCCCAGTTCAAGGAATCCCTCGAACAACAGATCGCCCGCCTCGAAGGCGCCGATCAGGCCCTCGCCGAACTCATGGGCCTCAAGCCCAGCGAGGAATCCCAGCAGAAATCCGATCAGGTCGGCAAACAGCTCGAAGGCCTCCGTCAACAGGCCGCCGACAAGGGCCAACAACCCGGCAAGGACGGTCCACCCATGCCCATGCCCGGGGGGCAGATGGGGCAATTCCCCATGCAGATGGGCCCGCCCATGGATCAACGCCCCAAGATCAATACCCCCGGCGTCAAAGGCGAGTGGAGCTCCCGCGCCATGAACTCCGGCAAGGATTACTAGCCGCATGCCCCGACCCCTCGGGAATCTCCCCAACACGCCTCCCCATTCCCGGGGCCGTTCAAAGACACCCTCAACCCCGCTCGTCCTCCTCCTCCTCTGCGTCCTGTCCGGCTTCGCCAGCCTGACCGCACCCGCCGCCCCGCTTCGCCCCATCCCGCCCCCCACCTTCCCCGATACCGCCATCCGCGCCCTCAACCGGTTCCAGTCCGACCCCGATCTCACCCTCGAACTCATCGCCGCCGAACCCCTGGTCTCCGCTCCCTGCGCCCTCGCCTGGGACGAATCCGGCGCCCTCTACGTTGCCGAAAACCGCGGCTATCCCACCGGCACACCCGATGGCCAACCCCTCGGGCGGATCGCACGCCTCACCGATACCACCGGCGACGGCGACTGGAACCATCGCTCCGACTTCGCCACCAACCTCTCCTTTCCCAATGGCATCCTCCCGTGGCGCGGCGGACTCCTTGTCACCTGCGCTCCCGATCTCCTCTGGTTCAAGGACGCCGATGGCGATGGTCATGCCGAGATCCGAGAAGTGATCCTCACCGGCTTCGCCACCAACCAATCCACCCAACTCCGCGTCAATCGTCCCCTCCTCGGTCCCGATGGCTGGGTCTACCTCGCCTCCGGTCTGTCCGGCGGCCGCATCACCAGCCCTCGACGTCCCCAGGATCCTCCCCTTGATCTGCGTGGCGACGTCCGCGTGAATCCCGATACCGGCGAATACCAACCCGTCGATGGCCCCTCGCAGTTCGGTCAGGACATCGACGATTTCGGACGGCGGTTCGGGTGTCACAACCGGGTCCAGGTACGGCACTTCGTCTTCCCTTCCTCCGCCGCCGCCCGGCATCCCTTCCTGGCTCCACCCGGGGTCTTTCACGATTGCCCCGAGCGCATCGAGAATCCCTGGCTCCCTGCCGGCGGTGGTGCCGCATCGCTCTTTCCCATCAGCGCCAATCAGACCACCGCCGATTCCCACGCCGGCACCTTCACTGCCGCCTGCGGCATCCTCCTCTGGCCCGGTGGCAACCTACCCCCCCGCTTCAACGGCGGTGTCTTCAGCTGCGATCCCACCGCCAACCTCGTCCACTTCGATCAACTCATCCCGGCCGGCCCCACCTTCTCGGCCCGACGTCTCCCCGGCACCAACGAGTTCCTCCGCTCCCCGGACAACGCCTTCCGTCCTGTCTACCTCGCGCAGGGCCCCGATGGCGCCCTCTACATCGCCGACATGTACCGGCCTTCCATCGAACATCCCGACTACCTCCCCGAGGAAGTCCGGCGCCGGACCGACTTCACCTCCGGCCGTGATCTGGGGCGCATCTGGCGTCTTCGCACCGCGCCTCCCGCCCGGGAACGCCGAGTCCGTACCCGCCCCGTCCCCGTCACCTTCAGCAACCAACCCATCCCCCTGATCAACGATCTCTCCAGCACCAACCGCTGGCGTCGCGACACCGCCTTCCGCCTCCTCCTCCACTCCGGCCCCCATACCAACCTCCCCACCCTCCTCCACACCGCCCTCGAAGGCAGTCGCACCGTCACCACCGCCGCCCGCATCCTCCAACTCCTCGACCGGATCGAAATCCTCGATCCCGACACCGTCCTCACCTGTCTCGCCGCTCCCCAATCCGAACTTCGCGAACTCGGCCTCCGCTTCGCCCCGCCCCACCTGACCTCACACGCCGGCGTCGCCACCGCCGTCGCCACCGCCGCCCGCGATGACGATCCCCGCGTCCGCTTCCTCGCCGCCCTTGCCCTCGCAGGCCTCTCCTCCGAAGCCCCCGCCCTCGCCATCCCCGCCCTCGCCAGCATCGCCCTGAGCGATGGTCACGACCGCTGGACCCGCGCCGCCGTCCTCAGTTCCATCCCCCAACAGGAACGCGCCTTCCTCTTCGCACTCCTCTCCCAATCCCCTGTCGTCAACGACCCCGCCATCCCCGTCCTCGATGATCTCGGCGCCCTCCTCGGCCGCATGATTCCCCCAGAATCCCAAGGTGAACTCATCGAAACCCTCTTCGCCATTCCCGGCATCGATCTCGCCCGTTCCCTCGTTCTCCTCGGCGCTTTCGTCGATGCCGCCCCGGCCCTCCCCGAATCCCTCACCCTCCTCTCCGCCCGATGCGGCGCCGGCTCCAAATGGCGGGTTCTCCAGGAGGCCGCCTCCGTCGCCATCGAACGCGGTGAATCACTCCCCGTCCTCCGCCTCGCCGGTGTCCGTCTCGCCTCCCAACTCGATCCCGTCCCCACCCGCCAAGCCCTCGCCGACCTCCTCCAGTCCGATGCCCCCGCCCAGCTCCTCGCCGTCGCCGCACGTCATGCCTCCGTCCCGCCGCATGCCGACCTCGCTCCCTCGATGCTCTCGCCCGATCAGTGGGAACTCCTGCCCCCTCCCAACCAGGCCGCCCTCCTCCAGGCCCTCATCAATCGCCCCTCCCAGATCCCCCAGGTCATCGCCGCACTCGCCTCCGGCACCATCGCCCGTCATCAACTCTCCGTCGCCCAACGCGAATCCCTGCTGCGCGTCGCCGACCCCAAACTCCTCGCCCTCGCCAAACCCCTCCTCCTTCCCAACGCCCCCGCCGACCGTCAGGCCGCACTCAGGGCCGCTTCACCCAGCCTTGATCTACCCGGCGATTCCACCGCCGGCCGCCTGATCTTCCGCAATCTCTGCGCCGCCTGTCACCGACTCGAAGGCGAAGGCATCAACGTCGGCCCCGACCTCTACAGCGTCCGCAATCAATCCCGCGAATCCCTCCTGCTCCATCTCCTCGTCCCGAGCCAGGAGATCTCCCCCCAATTCCTCCAGTACCGCTGCGAAACCCGGGATGGCTCCGTCCATTCCGGGCTGCTCATCTCAGAATCCCCGGGCGCCATCACCCTCCGCATGCCCCAGGGACTCGAACAAACCCTCGCCCGCACCGACATCTCCCGACTCGAAACCGTCCGCGAATCCCTCATGCCCGACGGCCTTGAAAAGGCCATGTCCCACCAGGACCTCGCCGACCTCCTCGCCTTCCTCAAAGGTTCGCCTCCCCCGATCTCCAACCCTTAACCCGCAGGGCTCAATCCGCCCCACTGGCACCGCGCTTGCTCCTTTCGTCGCACCGTCGTCACCCTGCCGTCGCTTCCCTGAAATGAGATTCCTCATCCCGTCCCTAGTCACCCTCGCCTTCGTCAGCCTGTCCTCCCTCGCCAATCCCATCGCCGTTTCCGAAATCCATTACGCCCCCCCCACCGAAGCCGAAGAGGAATTCATCGAGCTGATCAACACCTCGACCTCGACCTACAACCTCGCCGGATGCCAGTTCACCACCGGCATCACCTACACCTTCGGCAACGTCTCCCTCGCCCCCGGCCAACGCATCGTCGTGTGCCGGGACCGTTCCCTCTTCCGCGCCCGCTACCCGGACGTCGCCAATCTCGCCGCTTCCTCCTTCTCCGGCCGACTCTCCGACGACGGCGAGGTGCTCGTCCTCGCCGCCGCCAATGGCTCCGAACTGTTCCGGTTCCATTACGGCATCGACGGCGCCTGGCCGCGCCGCGCCAAGGGCATCGGTTCCTCCCTCGAAGCCATCAACCCCGCCGGCAATCCCCAGGATCCAACCAATTGGCGGCCCTCCACCGAATACGGCGGTTCACCCGGTGTTCCTGGTGTCGGCCCCATCCGCCAGATCGTCATCAACGAAATCCTCGCCCATACCGATCCCCCGTTCGAGGACGCCATCGAACTCCACAATGTCACCAGCCAATCCATCAACGTCGGGGGGTGGTACCTCTCAAGTCCGATGTCCCGGCCCCTGCGCTATCGGATCCCCGCCGGCATCGTGATCCCCCCGGGCGGATTCCACGTCTTCTATCAATACCAGTTCGGCAGTCCAACACCCGCGCCCGGCGACCAGGCGTTTGCCCTCAATTCTGCCTATGGCGACGAAGTCGTTCTGTTGTCCACCGATTCGTCCGGCGTGCCCCGGTTCTGGATGGATGACATCAGCTTCGGACCCACGGGCAACGGCATTTCCCTGGGCCGGTCCCCCGATGGCTCGGGTCCACTGATCCTGTTGGCCCAACCCACCTTTGGCTCCGATGTCCGGGTCTCCGATTCCCCCGTCCGGCTCAATGAGTTCCGGGCCGGCACCGGCGCCTCCAACAGCTATGCCCTCGTCGGCCCCATCGTCTTCAACCGGATCCAATACCACCCCGCACCCCAGTCCGATGAATTCATCGAACTGCTGAACACCGGCGACTCCTCCGTCGCCCTCTTCGATCCCTTCAACCCAGTCGGTACCTGGCGCATCACCCATGCCGTCCAGTTCACCTTCCCCACCGGCATCTTCCTTGCCCCGGGCGAAAAGACCCTCGTTGTTCCCCTCCAACCCGACCTGTTCCGGTCCCGGAATCAGATCCCCGAATCCACCCGGATCTTCGGTCCCTACTCCGGCTCACTTCCTGATGCCGGGGGACGCATCGCCCTCGACCGGCCCGATCCCCCGCAGCCATTCGGTGAACCCGACGCCGGCCACATTCCCCGGATCCCGGTCGAGGAAATCGATTACTCCGCCACCGCCCCCTGGCCCACAGGCGCCAACGGAACCGGTGCCGCCCTCCTCCGACGCGATCCCGCCCAATACGGAAATGATCCCGCCGCGTGGATGCTCGACCGCGTCCTGTCCGTTCCAGACCTTCGGATCTCCTGGGATGGAAATGTCCTCACCCTGCGATGGGACGCCGACGCCGACTCCGCCGTGATCCTCGAAGAATCCACCCGCCTCGGTGGAACCTGGAACACCGCCGCCAACCTGCCAGCCGGCACCACCTCCACCACCGTCCCCACCCCCCACAACGAACGCTGGTTCCGGTTGCGCCGACCCTGACCCCGGGGCGGCGGGATTCTCTCGCCGCTCCATTCCCCGGGGCGGCGAGGGCCC
>DITU01000102.1:5103-8705 GCA_002422905.1 Verrucomicrobia bacterium UBA6176 | reverse complement strand
CCGGGCGACCGCCATCCGCTCCGCGTTTCTCCTCGCCCAACGCCTGTCCCAGGAGGCCGACCTCCGTAACTCGCCGTTCAGGGAGGCCCGGTTGCAGCCCGACTCCTCCGCTTCTCCGCGGCTGCCCCCCACTCAGAGGAAGCGGGGCGGGCCGCCGCATTGACGGCATCCGGAGATGCCATCAGTCTGTGGGCATGACACGAACTCAGATCCAGCTTCCGGATGAAACCTTCGCCCGAGCGAGAAAGCTGTGTGAGGCCCGTGAGATCTCCCTCGCCGAACTCGCCCGGCGCGGCATCGAATACATCCTGAGCGTTTACGCGCCCGAACCGGAGGCAAACCGCGAATGGCAACCCCCAAAGCCGCGCAATCTCGGCTGGAAAGGGCTGAGCCATGCCGAGGTCAAAACGGAGGCGCAATTGACCAACACCGAGATCCGAATCCGTCGGCGGAAAGGAAAGTAGGAGCCATGCTTTCCATCGACGCGAACATCCTGCTCTACGCATTCAACAGCGCGTCGCCGTGGCACGAAGCCGCCCTCGGCTGGCTGGGCTCGATTCATGCGGACGAGGACGTGGCCCTCTCCGAGTTCATCCTCGCGGAATTCTATGGCCTGCTCCGCAATTCCGCCGTGCTCAGGCATCCGCTGACCGCCGATGAAGCCGTCGAGGTGATCCAGACCTACCGCACCCATCCGCGCTGGCGGCTCATCGGTTTCCCCACCGAAAGCCGCCCGCTGCATGATCTCCTCTGGAAAAGAGCCCGCGCCAGGGACTTTGCCTTCCGCAAGATTTACGACACCCGCTCCGCCCTCACCATGACCGCCCAAGGCGTGACCGAACTCGCCACCGTGAATGGGAAGGACTTCGAGGGACTGGGCTTCCGCAAGGTCTGGAATCCGTTGGTGAAGGATTGAGCGACGAGCGGTTCATCCCCATTCCAGGGGGATCGGCAGCTTGCCAGTCCGGGCTCCGCTCCCCAACGCATGTCGATGCTGGGGATGTGCCCCTGTTTTCCCCCGTGCCCACCCACAACCTCGGGATGCGCCCCGTGCCGGCATGAGGGCATTCTCTTCATTCCATTCTCCCGACAGTCGTGGTTCGATCCCCGAAATGCAGCCATCACGCCTTGTCCAGCTCGGAGCCGCGAAGTCCGCGGCCCTGGGCTGTGCCTTGGTCTTGTCGCTCGTCCCGCCGTGCCTGGCAGAGACCGACGGAGAGGGCGCCGATGAGGCTGCCCTCCGCGCCGACGCCAGCAAGACCTTCAAGGAGAACGTGGAACCCTTCGTGAAGGCATACTGCACGAAATGCCACGGCGGAGGCCGCGCCAAGGCGAACGTCAACCTCGAGGTGGACCTGAAGGATCCCGGACGCGGCACCGCCTTCCTGCATTGGAAGAAGGCCGTTGCAAACGTCCAGGTGCACGACATGCCACCGGAAGACGCGGCCAGGCAACCCACCGACGAGGAGCGCCTCCAATTCATCGGGTGGATCGACAAGCTCAAATACCTGAGCCCAAGAAATCCCGGCCCGTTCGTGATGCGCCGGCTGTCCAGGGTCGAGTACGCCAACACTCTGCATGAACTCTACGGGGTGGACACGTCGATCGCCGACAGCCTCCCGGAGGAAGTCGTCGGAGAAGGCTACCTCAACTCGATCTCCCCACTGCAATCGGAACTGTTCCTCGAAATCGCCAACGATGTTGTCGGGCAGATCGTCGCGCCGGAAGGCAGGGTTCCAACCGCAATCCAGCGGCGGCTCCTTGGCAGGAAACCACCCGGGGGCGCCGACCTTCGCAAGACCGCCCGCCAGGTCGCGCGCTCCCTGGCCCGCGATGCCTACCGCCGACCACCTACCGAGGCGGAACTGGACGTCCTCGTGGACATCTTCGACCTCGCCCGCAGCAATGGGCTGGATTACACGGTGTCGCTGGGCTTGATGCTCAAAGCCGTCCTGGTCTCTCCCCAGTTCCTCTTCATCGCCCCAGCCGGAGAGGCCCAACCCGGGGAACAGGTCGTCCCTCTGGACGACCACCACCTGGCTGCGCGCCTGTCCTATCTGTTGTGGTCAGCGCCGCCCGACGCCGTTCTGTCGGCCCTGGCCGACAAGGGCGAACTGCACAGTCCCAGGACACTGCGTGCCCAGGTGAAGCGACTCCTGCTCCACCCCCGTGCACGGGCCCTGTTCGACGGATTCGGCGCCCAGTGGCTGAGGGTGAAGGACCTGGAACGCCAGGTTTTCGATCCCAACCTGTTCCCCCAGATGACACCGGCATTGCGGGAGGCAATGGTCCATGAAGCCCGTTTGTTCTTCGAAAGCATCGTGCACGGGAACCAACCGGCCATCCGGTTTGTCGACAGCAACTATACCTTCCTCAATGAGTCGCTCGCCGGGTTATATGACCTCGGGTCACCCCTCAAGGGTCCCAGGATGCGCCGGGTCAAACTGAAGGACCCCAACCGGGGCGGCATCCTCGGCATGCCAGCCACGCTGGCGGCAACCTCGTTCCCCACCCGGACCAGCCCCGTTCGTCGGGGCGTCTGGGTGCTGGAACAGATCCTCGGTGAACACGTGCCCCCGCCCCCGCCCGACATTCCCGAACTCGACGCGCAGGAAGCGAATCGCGTGGACGGCCTGACCCTGCGGCAACGCACCGAACTCCATACGAAGGATCCCGCCTGCGCCAACTGCCACCGGACCCTCGACCCCATCGGTTTCGGCCTGGAAAACTTCGATGCCATCGGCCGCTGGCGTGACCGGAATGAAGCCGGGGTCGCCATCGACCCGGCAGGAAGACTTCCCACCGGGGCAACCTTCTCCAACCCCGCGGAATTGAAGCGCCTGCTGGCCGGACGGGAATCCGACCTGGCCCGCAACCTGACCGAACGGTTCATGGCTCACGCGCTCGGGCGTCAGTTGGAAGGCTACGATGAAGTCGTCATCGACCAATTGATGACCCGGATCGCCGGAGACGAATACCGGGTTCGGACGATCCTTACCGAAGTCATCACCAGTTACCTGTTTACCCATCGCAGGGTCGAAAGATGACCCGATTCACAACCCGCAGAACTCCAGTATGAATGCCATGAATCAACCTTCCATCGTGGATCGCCGCACCTTCCTGAAAGGAGTCGGGGTCTCCCTCGCGCTGCCGTTCCTGGATTCCCGTGCCTGGGCGGCTGGCACGCCTTCCACCAAGCCGCCCGTGCGCCTGGCATTCATGTACATGCCCCACGGGGTCATCATGGACCAGTTCTGGCCCAAGACCCAGGAGGAGTTCCTCAACTCACCGCCGCCCATCATCCAGTCGCTGCAACCGATCATCGATCAGTGCCTCATGATGAAGGGCATCTCGGGCGTGCCGACCGCACCCTTCGGCGGTGCTCCACACGCTCTGGAGTTGTCCACCTGGCTCACCGCGCGGTTGCCCGATCCCGATTCACGCGACCGCATCAACATCTCCATCTCCGCCGACCAGATCATGGCCAACTATGTCGGCGCCCAGACCCTGCTCCCCTCGCTCGAGCTGGCCACCATGCCCCAGACCTGGAAGGAAAATCAGGAAGGCCTGCATGAGGGATACTACAATCACTGCAGCTTCCG
>DITU01000102.1:0-5009 GCA_002422905.1 Verrucomicrobia bacterium UBA6176 | reverse complement strand
GGTGCCCGCGACCTGCGCCGCACCCTCGGCCGGGGAGATCAACAGAAGCTCGACGAATACCTCGACAGTGTCCGCTCGGTGGAACGCCGCATCGCCGCCATCGAAACCCGCCAGCAGGAGGCGGCCCTGGAGAAGAACGGGGTCGCTCCCTCCAGACGCCACGCCAACGACTCGGCGCCCATCGAGGTGAAGATACCCGAAGGCGACAGGCGCAGTGAATACATGCAGGTCATGTGCGACCTCACCATCCTCGCCTTCCAGACCGACACCACACGCGTCAGCACCTATATCAGCTCCCGCCCCAACGGAGCCTCCTACCCCGAGCTGGGGTTCTCCGACCAACACCATTCCCAGACGCATTACGGCAGTGACCAGGAAATGATCCGCAAGGTGGCGGCCATCAACAGACTGAACGTCGACCAGTTCGCCCGCATGGTCACGAAGATGAACGCACTGAAGGAGGGCGACGGCACCCTGCTCGACCACAGCATCATGATGTGGGGCTCGGGCCTTGAGGACGGCGACAAGCACCGGCGCGACAACCTCCCGTTCATCATTGCCGGAAAGGGCGGCGGTTCCCTCAGGACCGGACGATTCCTGTCCGATGTCCAGGGCAACCAGGGCGACCTGCTCACCACCCTGTTGTCCTGCGCCGGCATCCCCCTCGATCGCCCGATCGGCATCGCGACCCGGCAGATCACCGAGATGAAGGCGTGAACGAAGCGGAACCCCACGAAGCTCACCACCGCGCCCCACACACCGGTCGCGCCCAGGCCCCATGACCGAAGACTGGGGCCATCCGGATGAAACCCTTCCCCCGCACCCACGGATCGCGGTGGCTTGACGGTACGCATCGCGAATGCGACGCCATCCGTGGCTGGCTTGGATCGGAAGCTCACCGGGAAATGGGATCTGGAGCTGGAACTCCGGAACGAATCCGGCCGTGAAATACTCCTGCCCGGGTTCGATTTTCCCTCCGGCCCCGAACGACCGGCCGATCGAGGTGGTGCGCTGCCCGCCCAACTGGTTCCGCACGCTCATGATCTCATCCTCATCCACCAAGGTCCGGCGCTCGGTTACAGTCCCAACTGCTTCGACTTTTTTTTAAGGTAGTCCAGATCAACGGTGAGTTCGCCGATCTTGCGGTGCAGGTCACAGACCAGCTTCTCGGTGTCTTCGCCCTGCTTGCCGCCCGCCTCGAAGAGTTCGGGCATCCGCTCCCGTAGCACTGTCTTCCACTGCCTCACCTGCACCGGGTGCACGGAATGTTCCCGGGCGATCTGCGCCACCGTCTTGATGCCCAGCATGGCCTCCATGGCGACCGTCGCCTTGAACGCCGCACTGTGTTTCTTCCGCTTCGCTTTGGTCTTCATTGGTCTGATCATTTCTTGGTCGACCAGACCCGCAAAACCATAACTTAACCGGTGGTCCTAAAAACGGGGTCCACCTCACATCCGGTGGCCGACGAATACCGGGCATTGAACGGCGCCGGGGAGACGGGAAGCCGTTGAATGGGTCAAACCCGACTGGGCAGTTGACCCCGTTCAGCTGTTGCATACATCCTGTATGCGTGCGGATCATCAAGGAAAGCTTCCTGCGGGACGCCACCGAGGCGTATCCGAAGGCGGCCAGGTACCTGACGGTCTGGATGGCAACGGTGCGGGCGGCCCGCTGGGAGAATCTGTCCGATCTGCGGCGGGTTTATCCGAGCGCGGACCTGGTGGTGGTGGGAAGCGGTAAGTCGGTCATCGTGTTCAATGTGTGCGGCAACACCTACCGGCTGACCGTGGCCGTCCATTTCGACCGTGGGATGGTTTACACGCTGCGATTTTTCACGCACGCCGAGTACAGCAAGGACAAATGGAAGGACGAGCCATGAAGGCCAAGACTGCACGGGAGTTTCCGGCGTTGCCGAAGGATTACGCGGGACTTTGCCGGCTTCAGATGCCGCGCCCGATCCACGACCGGGTGGAGTACGCCAACGTGGCGGAGATCACCGACGCGATGGCGTTGTGGCAAGAAGACTTCACTGCGGATCAGCGGGACTTCTTCGACCTGCTCTGCGGATTGCTCGAGGAGTATGATCGGGCGCACGTCCGTTGGCCCAAGGTGGACGTTCAGGCGCGACTGCGACATCTGCTCGACGAATCCGGGATGTCGGCGGCCGACCTGTCGCGGCTCCTCGGTGGGAGCCGAAACCTCGGGGCCATGATCCTGCGGGGCGACCGCAATCTGACCGTGGCCCATATCCGCAAGCTGGCGGACCACTTCCGTGTCAGCCCGGAACTGTTCCTCTGAGGAAGACCGGTCAGGAATGAGCGAACTCCGTCTCCAGCTCCTCCGGATCCAATTCCGCCACCGATACCCCGTGGCGTCCGGCCTCCAGCAGGAAGCCTGGCCGGCTCAGTCCGCACATCTCGGCTGCTTGACCTGAGCTCAGTTCACCGAGCTCAAAATGCTTCAGGGCCAGCAGGAACTGGCTGCGCCGCTCCTGCGCTCGTTGAAGCTCCGGAGATGGCGCATCCCAAGCCTGCGGATCTGCCAGCCAATCCATCGAGCCAGAATGGTGATTGCCTGCCCAGAATTCAACTGGTGCCGGGCCAGCGCCGCAGTAACGTTTGAGCACGTATGACAGCCACGGTGCGACCAGATGGGATTCTCGTCCTCCCAAGGGAAGCGTGCGAACTCCTCGGCTTGAAGGCTGGGCAGACCCTGGAGGTGCGGGCGGAAGGGGAGGTGCTGGTGGCGTGGAAGAAGTCGGACACGGATCCATTCGAGAAATGGCGGGGACGCGGCCAACTGCCGACCGGAACAACCGGCGACGAGTACCTCCGAATTGCCCGCGATGGTCACGGCGATTGACACATCGGTCCTGCTGGACGTCCTGCTCGATGACGCCCAGCACGTCTCGGCTTCGATAGCTGCGCTCCATCTGGCCGCGGCACAATGCCCGCTGATTATTTCGGAAGTGGCCCTTGCCGAGATGGTACCGGTCCTGCCTCGTGGGGAGACGGATCGTTTCCTCAATGATTGGAATCTCAGATTCGTACCGGCGACGCAGCCAGTGGCTACGCTGGCGGGAGAGATGTTTCGAACGTTTCTTCAGCGAGGGGGCAAGAGGGGGAGGGTGGTACCTGACTTCTTGATCGCGGCGCATGCCCAACTGCTCGCCGACCGATTGCTGGCTCGTGACCGCGGCTACTACCGCGACTATTTCAGCCAATTGACCGTATGGGATCCGTCCAAACCGGTGGACACAAGGGAGGCTGAGTCGAGCTGACCTTCGCCACCGGTGGCCGCGGCCGGTGATCCCGTGTTCCGAGTCAGGTCGAGGGCTCCGACCAGTTCCTGTTGCCTCGCCGCGAGTTCGGCGAGTCGCCCCGCATGGTCGAATGGCACCTCCTCCTGCACCCGCAGATCGCCCAGTCGTTGTTGGAGCTGGACGAGGTGATCGCAATCGGACGGGAGTTGCCGGACGACTTCGGCCAACTGCTCGGACAGGTCGCGGCCAATGGACACCAAGGTGGGTTCCTGTTGCCGGTACATCCGACCGGCCAGCCTCATCTCGCCGAGCATCCGGTCGGGATGGGCGGCGAAGTATTCGTTCACCGGGATAGACTCGCCGACGGAGTTCACAGCGGGTGCCAATTCACGCCATGACGGACCGGACGTGGCTTCCCCGGGAAGGCGCTTCCGCAGAAACACGATATCGGTGGTGACCTCAGTGTTGGCGTTCTCCTTGAAGGCGGAGTTCGGGAGCCGGATGGCACCGAGCAGGTCGGCCTGGGCGGCGACAAGTTCGCGGAGCGAGGCGTCCTGCTTGTCGAGAGTGCCGCGCGAGGTGATGAAGGCGATGAGCCCGCCGGGACGAACCCAGGCGAGGGCGGCGGCGAAGAAGTAGTCGTGGATGAGGAGCCTGGGGAACCGGGGATCGAAGGGGCGATAGTCGCCGAAGGGGACGTTGGAGACCGCGAGGTCGAAGGAGTCGGGTTGCAGCCGGGCCTCCTCGAAGGGCGAGTGCCGCAGGTCCGCCTCCGGATAAAGCGCCCGGGCGAGCCGGGTGGTGAGACCGTCGAGCTCGATGCCGGTGAACGTGGACCGTTCCCGCATCGCTTCGGGCATGAGTCCGAGGAAGTGGCCGAGGCCGCAGGCGGGTTCGAGCACCCGTCCGCCAGCGAAGCCGAACTGTTCGAGAGCGGCGTACATGGCGCGGATGACGGGAGCGGCCGTGTAGTGGGCATTGAGGGTGGAAGCGCGGGCGGAACGAAGTTCGTCGTCGGAGAGGAGACGGAGGAGTTCCGTGCGTTCCTCGGTCCAGTTCGGGTTCCGTTCGTCGAACACCTGGGGCAACCCGCCCCAGCCCACGTACCGCACCAAGACGCCGCGTTCCTCGTGGGTGGCGGTGCGAGCTTCGGACTCCAAGCGCTTGAGGAGAGTCAGCGCAGCGAGGTTGTCGCGACACTTCTGGGCGAGGGATCCTTGGCCGACTTTGTGCCGATCGAGAATCCGGAACGGGGCCGTCTCCGGGACAGCGACGATCGGAGTTGGGTCAGTCGGCCTTGGCTCCGGTGGGATGGAGCGCTCCGGAAACGGCAGGACGAGCGGGGCTTCCGCGGGCGCGGGTTGCCGACGAGGCAAGACCGCCGGGACAAACGAAAACAGATCCAGTTGCCGCGAGCTGTCGGCGCGGCGCAGCGAAACGCGATTCATGGCACAACTCCTTGGGAACCCGTGAAGCGGCTCCGCAGAGAGTTATGCGGTGATGCTGGGAAAGCGTGCGGTGCTACGGAAGCGAACCCCGATTCATGGACGGCTGCGCAGTCGTTCAGGCACGACGCGCGAGCGTGGCGGGTCTGAGTGCTTCCGGGATCAGATCGGCCCGAGGTCCGCCAGATCGTTGAGGAACTCGACCAGCTTGTGGACCCGTGTGGAGGGGTTGTTCCGCTCCGACGGCGATCACTTCCGCACGCGTGCGGTCGATCGGGAAGGACTCGAAGTAGAATCGGGCG
>DITU01000044.1 GCA_002422905.1 Verrucomicrobia bacterium UBA6176 | reverse complement strand
CGTGGACGGCTGGTTCCAGTGGTTTGGGGTGGGTTGGTCCGTGGATGGGACGGCGAACAGGGCTCGCCGCTCGGGGATTGGCGACGGCGATCGGACGTCCCCGCTCGGGGAATGGGGATGGTTGCCGGTGGAGGTCGTGGAATGGCAGGGTTCAGGGATGGCAACGTGGAAGTGGGGATGGGCGTTGGTGCTGGGATCGATGCTGGTGTGTGGGCGGATGCAGGCTGATGGGAACTGGCCTCAGTTCCGCGGGCCGGACGCGGCGGGGATCGGGACGGATCCGGGATTGCCGGACCGTTGGTCGGCCACGGAGAACATCGAATGGAAGACGGAGATCGCCGGACGCAGTTGGTCGTCGCCGGTGGTCTGGGGCGGGCGCGTGTTCTTGACCACGGTGATCAACGCGGGGGAATCGGAGCCGGTGAAGAAAGGATTGTACTTCGGCGGGGACAGGCCCGAACCGCCGAAGACGGAGCATGAATGGAAGGTGCTGTGCTTGGAACTGGCGACGGGCCGGCTGGAATGGGAACGGACGGTGCATCGGGGCAGGCCGGAGACATCGATCCATCTGAAAGGGAGTTATGGCGCGGAGACGCCGGTGACGGATGGGGAGCGGGTGTTCGCCGTGTTCGGCGGCGTGGGAGTCTTCGCCTTCACGGTCGAGGGAAAGGAGTTGTGGTCGCGACGGATGGATGCGCGTCGGACCCGGTATGGTTGGGGGAGTGCGACGTCGCCGGTGTTGAAGGATGGCCGGTTGTTCGTGGTGGACGACAACGAGGAGAATTCGGAGTTGGTGGCGTTGGAGGTGAAGTCGGGGAAGGAACTGTGGCGGGTGGATCGGGATGAGAAGAGCAACTGGGCGACTCCGGCGGTGTGGACGCATGCGGGCGGGACGGAATTGGTGGTGCCGGGAACGCGGGCGGTGCGGAGTTACGACCTGGACGGCGGCTTGCGATGGTCGCTGCGGGGAATGTCGAGCATCGCGATCCCGACGCCGGTATCGGGAGAGGGCCTGTTGTTCGTCAGTTCGGGTTATGTGGGGGACAAGTTGCGACCGTTGTATGCCATCCGACCGGGGGCGCGCGGCGATATTTCGCTGGCGTCGGGCCAGAGCACGAACGGATCAGTGGCGTGGTCGGATCCGGTCGGGGGACCTTACAATCCGTCGCCGCTGTACCATGATGGTCGGCTGTATGTTTTGTATGACCGCGGCTTGGTGACGTGTCGGGATGCGCGGACGGGTGAGGTGCGGTATGACCGGGAACGGTTGCCGGACGGGTTTGCGTTCACGGCATCGCCGTGGGCTGCGGGAGGGCGGATCTACTGTTTGAACGAGGACGGTGTGTGTTTCGTGCTGAAGGCGGGTGACCGGTTTGAAATATCGCATGTGAACCGGTTGGGGCCGGAGGAACTGTGCATGGCGACGCCGGCATTGGCGGGGGATCGATTGCTGATCCGGACGGCGGCCCGGCTTTATTCGGTGCGGCGCGCGGTGCGGTGAGGGACGGTGAGTTTGCAGGATGGATTTGTGGGGGACACCAAACGGTCATGGGAACCGGGGATGGTGAACGAGATGGCGATGAAGCGGCGATCAAGCACGCCAACCGGAGAAGCTGAATCAGTGAGAATGAACACAATGACAATGGAATCGATGGGCGGACGATGGAATTGGCGAATGGGTGGCTGGGTGATGTGGGTGGCCATGGTCATGGCGATGGCCCGGGCGCAGCCAGTGGCGCCAGCACCGCCGGGTGAACCGATTGCCGGACACGGGTTGGTCTGTCATTGGCCGTTTGATGAGGATTTTCGGAGCGTGATCCATCCGCGTTGGTACAGCGGGACGGCGCAGGGGGGACGGTTCACCACGATTGATCGGACGCCAGGTGTGGCGCGGGTGGGAAGCGGCGCGTTGCGCCTGGACAGCGGGCCGGCGTCGGGCAACGCCACCCACGTGCGGGTGGATCATCCGCCGACCGGGCATTCCGGGACCGGCGTCCTGACGGTGACGGCGTGGTATCGGGCGTCGGATCTCAGCGGGGACGGTTCAGATGTGCGCAATTTCGTCTGGGAAACGTATCCGGACTATTCGTTGGCCTTCGGGCTGCGGCAGGTGGAGGGAACGTTGCGTGCGGAATGGTGGTGCAATGCGGGCGGGCAGGGTGCAATCGCCGGTACCAACAGTCCTGTGGTCGCGCCGGACCAATGGCATCATGTGGTACTGGTGTGGAATCGGGTGGAGCGGGTGATCCGGTTTTATCATGACGGGGTCTTGAGGGAGGAACGGGTGATTCCGGACGGAGCTGAACTGGTGCCGATGGAAGGGTTGCGGATCGGGAATCATCGGGCGGGAAATGGTGAGCGGGATTGGGATGGGTACATTGATGACGTGGCGGTGTTCGATGTGGAGTTGTCGCCGTCGCAGGTGCGGGCGTTGCATGCGGGTGAGGTGGACGGGCGTGAGGTCCACGCGGGGAACGTGATGGAGCGGGTGATCGAACCGCAGTGGCAACGACTGGTGATCCGTCCCGAGAATCCGGCGATCCCGATCCCGGCGTGGCACGTGAGCCGGTCGCAGGGACCGTTGCTGGGTCACATTGCGGGGACCGAGGCGGTGGTGTGGGCGCGGGTGCCGGAGCCGGGAAGGTATCGGTTGTCCTGGGCGGCGGCGGGAGGAGCGGGAGAGGGGAGTGTGGAAGTTGAAGCCGGGCCGGCCACGGATGGTTGCCTTCATTTCCGGGTGGAGGGATTGAAGCCCGGGACGCGTTACACGTATCGGATCGAAGGAGGACAACCGGCGGCGTTGCCGGGTTCGTGGAGTTTCATGACGGCACCGCCGGAGGAGCGGCCGGGTCGGGTGGTGTTGGGATTTGGTTCGTGTGCGGATTTCTCGGATTCGAAGGTGTGGACGCGGATCGGGGAGGAGGGGGTGGAAGGGATGGTCCTGTTGGGGGACACGCCCTACATCGACACGACGGAGATCGGGCGGGTGCGCCAGGCGTATCGACGGTTTGCGACGATTCCGCGCCTGGTGGAGTTGTTCCAGCGGATCCCGTTCTGGGGGACGTGGGATGATCACGATTTTGGGAAGAACGACGGGGACGGGAGGCTTCCGGGGAAGGAGTTCACGCGACAGGGATTTGTGGAATACCGGCCGAACGCCGGGTTCGGTGAGGAAGGCCAGGGGGTTTATACACGGTTCCGTCGTGGGCCGGTGGAGGTGTTCCTGCTGGACACGCGTTGGTTTGCGAGGACGGCCAGTTCCTGGGCGGATCCGGCCCAGCCGACTTTGCTGGGGGATCGTCAGTGGGCCTGGCTCCAGGCCGGGCTGAAGGCGTCGACGGCGACGTTCAAGATCCTGGCCTGTGGGATGGTGTGGGACGACAAGAAGAACACCGAGAGCGATGACTGGGGCACCTACGATCACGAACGCCAGGCGTTGCAACGGTGGTTGGGGGAACAGGACATCTCCGGCGTGATCCTGATGGGGGGCGACATCCATGTCTCACGCCTCCTGCGTTATCCCACCCGGGCGCAGGTCGGGTATGACCTCTATCAGTTCATCGTTTCGCCGCTGCACTCGCGCACCATTGCCAGCCTGAACGTGCCGCATCCCGCCCTGCTGCAATCGGCGGTTGAACCGTATGTGTTCCTGAAGGTGACGGCGGACACCACGGTTGAACCGGCGCAGTTGAAGGCGCAGTGGATCAATCAGGAGGGGCGCGAGGTGTTTTCGGTGGAGACGGATTCGGCGGAGTTGAGGCGGAAGCGGTGATCCGATCAACACCGGACGCCCGTGCGCTTGTCCTGAGGTTTCTTTTGGGGAAGCATCGGGACTTCCCGCATGAGCACGATCAACGTCGCAATTGTCGGTGCCGGTGGCATCAGCCTTCAGAACCACCTGCCCGGTCTCGCCCTGTGTCCGGATGTCCGGTTGCATGCCTTGTGCGATGCCAACCCGGCGACGCTGGAAGCGGGGCGGGTTCAGACCGGGGCGCCGGTGGTGTCGACCCGATGGGAGGAGATCGTGGAGCGGGATGACGTGCATGCGGTGATCATTGCCACGCCGAATTTCCTGCATCCGGCCATCGCGATCGCAGCGGTTCGGAACGGGAAACATGTGTTGTGCGAAAAGCCGTTGGCGCTGGATGCGGCGACGGCGCGGCAGATGGCGGAGGAAGCTGACAAGGCCGGCGTCCGCCACATGACGGCGTTCACCTACCAGTTCGTGCCGGCAATGCGTTACCTGCGGCATCTGGTGGCGCGGGGCGACCTGGGCACGCCTTACCATTATCGGTCGTGTCGATTGCAGGACTGGGGCACCCGCAACCTCGGTTGGCGTCAGCAACGGCGCCTCGCCGGCACCGGTGAACTTGGCGACATGCTGTCGCACCGGATCGACTTCGCGCATCACCTGATGGGACCGATGCGGCGGTTGGTGGCCAATGTGATGACCCGGACCCCGGTCCGGGACGGTGCACCCAACGACACCGATGATTGGGTGGCGGTGCTGGCGGAGTTCAAGTCGGGAGCCAGCGGGGTGTTGGAGAGTTCCAAGCTGGCGTCGGGTCGGAATGAATCGTGGCGTTCATTGGATTGGGTGGAGATCAACGGCAGCGACGCCACGTTTGAATTCACCACGGGGCGCTGGAATGAGTTGATGCAGGGGCGCCAGGGCGGACCCGGTCTGGAGAAGCTGGAGGTGCCCCGCGAATTCTGGGTGTGGCCCGGTTCGTCCCGGGATCCGAGCGTGGGCGATCCCCTCGTCAGCTTCCGTTACGACCAGGCAATCGAATTCATCAATGCGATCCGCGAGGAAAGGTCGTGCGCAGTCACCCTGCATGACGGAGCCCGGGCGCAGGAGGTGATGGATGCCGCGATCCATTCGGCCGAAATCCGGGCGTGGGTCGACCTTTCCTGAGCCCATTGCCCATCGAGCTTTCACCCCTATTCCCCATGAACGAATCCAAGGTTGCAGTCATTACCGGCGCCGGCAGCGGGGTCGGACGTTCCACCGCCCAAAAGCTGGTCGCCCTCGGCTGGCGGGTGGCGCTGATCGGGCGCCGGCGTGAAGCGCTCGAAGAGACCGCCCGGGGTTCGGGTGCGCCCGACCGTTGCCTGGTTGTGCCGAGCGACGTGGGTGACAGCGATGCCGTGGCGGCGGCGGCGGCTGCGGTGTTTCGGGAGTTGGGCGAGGTGGAGGTGCTGGTGAATGCGGCGGGGACCAATGTTCCGGAGCGGGCGTTGGAGGTGCTCTCGCTCGCGGATTATCACGGCATGATGAATGCAAACCTGAACGGGGCCTATTACTGGACCCAGGCCGTGTTGCCGGGGATGAGATCGCGGGGATCGGGAACGATTGTGAACGTGGTCTCGGATGCCGGAAAACAGGCGTCGCCGAAGGCGGGGCCGGGTTACGTGATGAGCAAGTTCGGCCTGGCGGGATTGACGCAGGCAATCAACGCGGAGGAGCGGGGTCGCGGGATCCGGGCATCGGCACTGTTTCCGGGGGATATCGACACCCCGTTGCTGAACAAACGGCCGGTGGTACCGGATGAGGCGGCCCGGGCGCGGATGATGCAGGCGGAAGACGTGGCGGACTGTGTCCTCTTCTGTATCCAGCTGCCGCCGCGGGTGGTGGTGGAGGAGATGCTGATGCGTCCCCGGTGAAGTTGGACGTGACGGTTCCTTGACCGGCTGGTCGAACCTCCTGTAAATACAATGTCGTCACAATGAATGGGCGTTGCCATGACGGAAGGAGGGGATGATGGACTTTGACTGGAACAATCCTTCTTTCGACACCGCGGGGGAATTAACGGTAACGGAAGTGGAAGAATCGTTTGAGGATCCCTTTGCGGTGCGGTTGTTGCCGGATTCGACCCGGTTCTCGGTTCAGTCGCGGTACTTCAACCTGGGTCGGTCGGCGGGCGGGGTGGGTCTGTTCAGTGTGTATCGGACAAACGGGAAGGTTGCGCGGGTGCTTTTGACCCGGCCTTTCACGGAGTTGGAAGAGTACTTTTATCAACGTCGGTTGAACCAGGCGTTATCGGCATGAGTGCAAGTCGCGGCATCACATTGGAATCGGTGACCTCGTGGGAGGATGTCCCGTTGTTCGACAGCGAACAGGCGGAGGCCGAATTCTGGGCGGATCACCAGGTGGATCTGCGGCTGATGGAGGGCGCGGCGACGGCGATGTCGGAGGGATCCGAGTCGGTGACGATCACCCTGCGGATGGATCCGCGGATGTTGGCGCGGATCAAGCGGGTCGCGAGGTCCCGGTACTTGAATTACCAGAGCATGATCAAGCAGTGGTTGAGTGAGCGGATGGAGAAAGAAATGCGTGACCGATGAAATCCAGCGTGTACCAAGTCCCCCCTTTGCCGTCACCCCGCCTGAAGCAGTGAGTTGGAGTCCCATCCCATGAATTCCGAGAAGCACATGGAAACGAGCCAAAGGATCCGGAGGAGCCGGCTCAGCAGGGCAAGCGGGGGTTTTTCGCTGATCGAGTTGCTGGCGGTGATCTCGATCATGGCGATCCTGGCGGGTTTGCTGGTGGGGTTGGCACCGCAGGCGACGGCGCGGATCCGGGAGAGCCGGACACGGGCGGAGTTGGAAAAGCTGACGATGGGGATCGAGGCGTACAAGTCGAAGTATGGGGTTTATCCGCCGGACCATGTGACGGGAACGGGGGCGGATGGGATGCCGGTGGTGGATCCGGTGATCAACCCGTTGTTTTATGAGCTTACGGGGCTGATGGTGGTGCAGCAGGGGGCGTCGGGTTATTTCGTGCCATTGGGCGACCGCGACGGGGCGGGGGTGAGGCTGGATCCGGATACCCATGTGCGGACTTTTTTCAACCGGGACGGTTTTGTGAATGCGCAGCCGACGAATTATTTGCGGCGCCTGTTCCGGATGGAGTTCAAGGAAGACCAATACGCGGAGATCTCGACCAACCCGGACATCGAGGTATTGGTGACGCCGGTTCCGTGGCCGGCCAACAACGCGGCCTTCCCGTCGCCGATCCCGTCTCAGCCGAGGCTGAATCCCTGGCGCTACAACTCCAGCCACCCGGTCCACAATCCGGGCAGCTACGATCTTTGGGCCGAGATCATCGTCCGCGGTCAGCGGCGCGTGATCGGCAACTGGAAGAACTGACAACGCACCGCAACTGGAAACCACCCTCCAACGCATGAACACCCCGACCCCAAGCCGCGAACGCCGCGGCTTCACCCTGATCGAACTGCTGGTGGTGATCGCCATCATCGCCATCCTGGCGGGCCTGCTGTTGCCGGCGATTGCCGGTGTCCAGAAGAACGCCCGGAAGAAGCAGGCGGCGACCCAATTGGCCAACCTGGTCAGCGCCATCACCGCCTATCAGACCAAGTATTCGCGGTTGCCGGCGTCGAATCCGACCCGACAGGCGATCAACGACCAGTTCCCGGATTTCACCTATGGCACCCGACAGGACGGGGGGCCGGTTGCGGCGAGCCAGCAGAACCGGACTTTCACCGAGGTATTGAACCGGTCCGGGGCGCCCTGGCAGGTCAGCAATGCGGAGTTGATGACCATCCTGCTCAATGAGCAACGCACCATCAACGGCCAGGCGATCAATGCCGGGAACCAGCTCAATCCCCAGCAGGAGATCTTCCTGACGGTGAAGTCCGACGCCAATCGGGCCCCGGACCGGGTGAGCAACCTGGACGGAGTGTTCCGGGATGCCTGGGGCTTCCCGTTCATCGTGATCCTGGACCTCGATTATGACGGCAAGGTGCGCAACCCGTTCTTCGGGGTGCCGGGCGAGCGCGAGTTCATCAATGCGCCCGTGATCGCGTTCTCGATGGGAGCGGATGGGCAGGTGAATTTCGCGCTGGCGCCCTCGGGCCAGGCGGCCAAGGGAACGCCCAACGCCGACAACATCTATAGCTGGAAGTAAACGGCCGGAACCGATCCGGAGATCCCAACCATGAAACATCGCCCCCAAGAACATCGCAGTCCCGGCCGATCGGCCTTCACGCTGATCGAACTGCTGGTGGTGCTGGCGCTGATCGGGGCGTTGGCGGCATTGACGGCACCGGCGCTGAAGGGTTTCGGCCAGTCCAACGCCTTCACGGCGGGTCAACGACAACTGGTGGACGACCTGAAATATGCGCGGCAGATGGCCATCCGGAACCGGGCCACGGTGTTCATGGTGTTTGCACCGACCAACGCCTGGAATCATCAGCCGACCTTCCTGGGTCTGAACGCCGGCACGTTTGGATCGTTTCGCGAGGAGGCGCTCAACTCGCTGACGAACGTGGCGTTTGGACAGTATTCGAGTTACGCGATCTATACCCAGCGTCGCCTGGGGGAACAGCCCGGTGTGGACCGGCCGCGCTACCTGACCGAATGGCGTTCATTGCCGCAGGGCGTGATCTTTCCCCGGGAAATGTTTGCCGGTGCGGAGACGCCGGGAGGTCCGGTGGTCGCCAACCGGCCGCATCACCTGCCGTTGCGCCGGTTCCCTTTCCCATTGGTGTTGCCCGGAGCCCAATTGACCGCGCATTACACCGGTCCGACGGCCATCTGGCCGGATCTGAACAACCTGCCCCTGCTGCCCTTCATCGCTTTTGATCCGAGTGGCCGGATTTCGGACCTGACCTATGCCGGGCTGACGGATGCCTTGGGCAACCCGGTGTTCGCCGGATCGGACCTGGTGGTGGGGGTGGGTCCAGGCTCGGTGTTTTTGCCCCGGCAAGCGGATGGCCAACCCCGCCCCGGACCGGTGGATGTCGTGGAGGCGCCCCGGTATGGCTATACCAATGGATTGATCCGGATCTCTTATTATACCGGGCGAGCCCGCCTGGTGCGCAACCTTCCCCAGTGATGAGACTACCCATTCCAGTTAGAAGGAACCGAGCGGGGTTCACGATGACGGAGATCGCGTTGTGCATCGCGGTCATCGGCATCGCCCTGGTGGCCATCGTGGGCGTGCTGCCGTCCGGATTGAATGTCCAGCGACAGAACCGGGAGGACACCTTGGTGGCCCAGGACGCGCAGTTCCTGATCGAGGCCATCCGTTCGGGGGCGGCGGGGATTGCGGACCTCACCAACCAGGTGGACTTCATCCGGTGGCGCCGGACCGGTGCCGAGGTCAGTGAGGTGTATTTCCGTGGCCCGAACTATCATGAGCCATTGCCGGGAACGGTGATCAACCTGACGACCTCGTGGCAGGTGACGGCGATCCTGAGCCAACCCCGCTTCGAGTTCCTGCCGAACAACCGGGTGATCAGGAACGAGATCATGGCCCAGTTCCGTACTTTCAGTGGTCCCTTCACCGAAAAGGCGTACCGGTCGACAACCGGATTGCCTGAGCCGGCCCGGTTGGAGACGGCATTGCGCTACATGGTGAATGTCGAGGCGGTGCCGGGACCGACCCGGCCGCCGATCATGCTGTCGGCTTATGCGGGCCAGGCGATCTCGAACAACGTGGCGCGGCAACAGCTGCAACTGGATCAGTCATTGAACGAGATCCGTCTGACCTTCCAATGGCCGGTGTTCCGGGTGGGCAACGATTTCCGGGTCGGCAACAGCGAGAAGACCTTCCGCACCCAGGTGGTCGCCGACCGGCAGATCCTGACCACCAACCTGCTGGGGACCGGTCGCACTGTCTCCCGCTTCGCCGCAGGGGGAACCAACAATCTCTTCCTCATCCCGTGATCCCCATGCACGCCATTCCTACCCAACGACGGTCCGGGCGCCGCGGTTTCTCGCTGGTGGAAATGCTGGTCTCCGTCGGTCTGCTCTCGCTCATCATCCTGGCCTTGTACGCGATGTTCGACCAGACGCAGCGGGCATTGCGGAGCAGTGTGGGACAGGTGGATGTGTTCGAGGGATCCCGTTCGGCGATCCAATTGTTGGCAAACGACATGGAGCATGCGCGGCCGGCGGGTGTGGTGGATGGCCCGCATTTCCTGACCCGGTTGGCGGTGCCGGCCGAGCTGATCCTGAACCAGGACAATCTTTTCCAGGAACGCCAGCCGGTCCTCCAGGAATTCTTCGCGGTGCGCAATGTCACGGACAACCAGTGGTCGGTGTTCGGTTATTTCGTGGCGAGCGAGTCCGATCCGACCCTCCGGACCACGCCTCCCATCGGCACGTTGTACCGGTATGAAGACCGCAACAATGTGGAGCAGCGGATCCCGGGCGAGAACACGCTGACCAACACCCCGGTCCGGTTCTCACTGCGACGGAATGGCGCCCAGGTGTTGGGTGAGCATTTGCTGCAACGACCGCAGATGGGGCCGAACATCCTGACCCGGCCATACCGGACCAATTCCGCACGGGTGCTGGATGGCGTGGTGAATTTCAAGGTGACTCCCTATGACGCGCTGGGCCGGCCCTACAATGCCTTTTATCCCAACAACCAGCTTCCGCCGCGGCCACCTGGCGGGACCTTGAATCCGATCCTCCTGCAACACCTCGCGGGTGGGTTCGTGACCGAGACGACCTTCCAGGGACAGGCCATGCCGGCTTTTGTGGAGATCGAGGTGGATGCACTTGAACCGCGACTGCTGGATCAGTTTCGGGCCCTTCCGGACAACGCGGCCATCCGCAACCGGTACCTGACCAACAACCTTTCCCGGATCCAGAGCTTCCGACAACGGATCCAGATCCGATCCTCCTTCCGATGAACCGATCCCAACAACGAGGCATCGCGCTGGTCATCACGCTGATCATGCTGGCGGTGGTGACGATCACCGCGGTGGCATTCCTGGCCGTGACGCGGCAGGACCGGGCATCGGTGGGTGCCGCGGGTGAACAACTGGATGCGCGCTATGCGGCCGAGACGGCATTGCAACGGGCCCAGGCCGAGGTGGCGTCGCGGATGATCGGTTCGACGAACCGCCTGGACTTTGATCTGGCGACGTCGACGAACTGGGTGACGGCGAACCTCAACGTGGCGGCGCTCAATGCGCTGGCCAACGGCGCGCTGAACTACAACAACCTCAACGCCTTCACCAACGCCACCACCTATTATCGGGCGGACGGTGCGCCGGTCTTCAACCTGGGGAATGCCGCGGAACTGCAGTTGTACCGGGCGTCATTGATGAACCTGTACTTTGATCCGCGCCCGCCGGTGTTCGTGCCGATCAGCCGCAGTCCGTTGGTTCCGCCCGAGTTCCGTTTCTATCTGGATCTCAACCGGAACGGGCGATTCGACACCAACGGGGCGCAGATCGCCTATGACCAGTTGCGCCGTCCGGTGGTGGTCAACGGGTTGCTGGTGACCAATGTGCTGGTGGGTGATCCGGAATGGATCGGGGTCCTGGAGCATCCCGAATTTCCCCACAGCGGAACCAACCGGTTCCTGATGCGCTACGCGTACGTCACCCTGCCGGCTGGAAAGTCGTTGGACCTCAATTTTGCCCACAACGAAGTCAAGTTCCGGTCGCCCAACATCAACAGCAGCGGGTTCATGAGGAACCAGGGTGTCGGTTCCTGGGAGATCAACCTGGCTGGATATCTCGCGGACCTGAACACCAACATCTGGCATCCGCTTGGCAACGTGGGAACCGCCTACCGGTATCTTCCCGGCCTGGGGGTTCCCTCCACCGGATTGGCCTTCGGCGATGCCGACCGTCTGTTCCGGGCGCGGCGCGGTGCGGTGGCCACCCTGCCCGCCGCCGGATTCTTCGGAGGTCCGACCCCGTTCAGTTTCGATGCCTACGACACCCTGGGGAACGGGCCGATCCCCGTTACGATGGCCGAGTTCCAACGTCCCCAAGATCTCCATTTGATGGCCGGCAATGAAGACGGACCCGGGCAACCCTGGACGGGCAACGACAACTTTCGCCAATGGCACGATGTGACCCGGTTGGTGGACGGATCCCTCGATGACGCCACGCCCCTGGGCCGGTTCAGCGAACGGATGTCGGGTCGGATCAACTTCAACAATGTTCCGCTGCAAAGCACCTACGATCAGAACACGTTCTATCGGATGCTCGGCAGCCTGGGAACCGACACGGGCGACGGACGGTTCGAGTCGGGAACCAACCTGGCTGGACTCTATTATCGGCGGGCGAAGTTGAACCTGAACTATGCGCCGCTGACCGATTCGTCCCTTGACCTGGCGACGAGTGCGGATGTCAGCACGTTCCGCGACTGGGCACCGTTGGAGTGGTATACCAATGCGGTTCATCGCCTGTTGCTGACGGAGTTCACCAACGGTCTGCCGGACCAGACGCTCCTGGCGTCACCGAGGACCTTCCATCTGGGTCAGGGCGTGCCGGTCCACGGAACCAATGTGATCCGCGGGGTGACCAACATCTATCGATGGGATGCCCGGTTGCACCGGTTGGCGCAGGTCGCGGCCAATCTCTATGACGCGACGCATTACCGGTCGGCGGCGCGGGGTGGGGCACGGGAGGATGTGCCGTCGGTGTTCCGCCCGATCCTATACCGTCAGATCACGAACAACTCCACGCTGGTGCGGTTGGCCGGGTTCACCGAGGTGTTGAACGCGGGACCCTTGAGCCGGCCCTGGCTGGACCTGGACAACCCGATGGATGTGGCCCGGTTGCCATTGACGCCGGATGCAGCGGCGATCCTGGCGGCGGGGAACGATTTCAATGTGTTTGGGATTCCGTGGGTGGTGGGGGCGAAGAAGGGGTTGCCGAATTTCCAGGAGGGTTTCTGGCAGAGTCGGGTGCAATTGACGCGACGGTTGCGGGTCTTGAAGTCCAATCCGGGAGTGGCTTTGCCCAATGTGAATGTGCGGCCCTGGGAAGATCCGCGGTTCTCGACCGAGGTCCAGTATCGGTTCGACGTCGACAGCACGATGGGGATGGAGGCGTGGAACTCGTACTTCACCTTGAGCAACCGGACGGCGGTGACATTGATCGCCACCAACTTCTTTGAGTTTGCAATCCGTGATGAAAACGATGGGTTGAATGCGGCACCGCGGATTTTCAACCGCGGATTCCGCCGGGCCTCGGCCACCATCCCCGCGGGGCAATGGGCACCGCAGAGCTACCTGACACCGCTCAACACGGCGATTGTCACCAACTTTGTCTATGACCACATCCGGCGTGCCATCTTCCCGGGCAACAACACCTCGGCGGGTTATGTCCCGGCGAATGCCCCGGCTCCAAGGCTGACGCTGGCGTTCACCAACCGGTTGGTCTACGCGATGATCGATCAGGCGTCGGGCCGTGTCCTCGACGTGGTGAACCTGAAGAGCGTGATGTATGAGACCAATCTCATGCGCCTGTTCGGGTTGCCCGGAGGGCGGACCACCGCCGGCCTCTCCATGTTCCGGTTCTGGGAGACCAACCAGTACTCGGCCAACACCCTCGTGACGCGCGGGGTCGGGCTTCAACTGGACGGATCCATCGGGGTCGATGTCCTGGGTTCGCCAGTCGTCATCCCGACCGCCCTGTGGCGGGATGCGCCGGGGCAACGCCCTGCCAATTCCCAGGTCGAGTATGAGAAGGACGGTTTGTATTACTTCCTGTTCCGTCAACCCCGCCGCCCCGAGATGCAGTTGACACCGCAGTTCATTTCCCAGTTCAGCGGCCTGGTCGCCCAGGCGGGTTATACCCCGTCGCCCGCAGTCCTGCTGACCGATCGACGCCAGGCCAACGATCCGCTGGTCCATTATACAACCGAGGATCTGTTGCCGGGCCAGACGGTGTTCACCGTGCCCGAGGGGTATCTGGAGGTTCCGTTCCCCGACGGGTCACGGTTGCGTCCATCGGCGGGATCCGAGGAGCGTTTCTTCACCAATCACCTGGGCAACCGTCCCAAGGTGGTGACCGCCCACGCACCGTGGGGCCGCAACCCGGTATTGGGAACGGCGGCGGACATGGGGACCGCCGACTTCAACAGCACGGCCTATGACGTGGCCTACAAGGATCCGTTGGTGACACGTTCGGATGACTGGAATTTCCCGACCAACAAGTTTGCCAATCTGGGTTGGGTTGGACGGGTCCACCGCGGCACGCCGTGGCAGACGATCTATCTGAAGGCCCGCCGGCCCGAGTTGGGGAGTCAACGGTTGCTGGACCGGTATCTGGGCCAGAAGAGTTGGACCTCATGGTCCGGACATCCCCTGACCCGGCCTGAGAACGACTGGGCAATCCTCGACCTGTTCACCACGGCTTTGAATGACAATTCGGCCAAGGGTCTCCTGGCGGTGAACCAGACCAATGCCGCCGCCTGGTCCGGCGTTCTGTCCGGGGTGCCCGTCCTCACCAATTTCCTCAACAACGGGGTCCAACAGGTCGAGCGCCGCTTCATCGAGCCTGCCTCCGATCCAATGCGGCACATCGTCACCGGCATCCTGGCCGCACGGACCAATTATCCCGGCGGATACTTTCCCACCATGGGCCATGTGCTGTCGGCGGGCACGATGTCGGTGGGTTCCTTCACCAATGTGAACGGGGTGATCGAGGACCAGTTCTCGCCGTATCTCCTGCCGTTCAATGCCACCACGGTGCCGGCGACGGTATCCGACGAGGTGGTGGAGGCGATCCCGCAGCAGGTGCTGTCGCTGTTGCGGACGGACGAACCGCGGGTGGTGATCTTCGCCTTCGGCCAATCCCTCAAGCCTGCCCCGAATTCGCTCGTCACCCGACCCGGCGTCTTCTTCGGACTTTGCACCAACTACACCGTGGTGGGCGAGTTCGCCACCCGTTCAGTGGTCCGTTTCGACGGTGTGCCGCGTACCGGACAGCTTCGTCCGGTGGTGGAAGATCATCGCATACTGACCCCTGACAACTGACCGACCCAGACCGATCCTCTTCGAGAGTTCCGCACCTTTCGTATCTCATGCGCCCTTTCCGCCGAATCGTCCCCGTCGCCCTGCTCACCGCCCTGGTGGCGATGCTCGGTTACCACGCCATCCGAAGGCCGGCTTCCGTCCCCCGCGGGCCAGCCGAGACCGGGGTGGCGACGCCGACATCGGGAGCCGCCGCCAGCTTCGGTGGCACGGGCGCTCCGTTGCGCCTGCAACTCGCTGCGTCGGGAGGATCGCGATGGGTGTCGTTGGAAAGCCTGCCCGCCGGGGCGCCCATGCCCCACGCGGACGCCCGTTTCCCCCATCGCCTGCGCAACACGGATGCCGGGGTGGACGCCCTCAGCCGGAATGATCGGGCCATCCTCCTCCGCAATGCGTTCGTAGACACCTCCACCGGTGAACCCCTGGCCGTCCCCGAAAGCCTGCGGTCCGCGGCGGATCCAGGAACCTATATCATCCAGGCCCGGGGACCCATCGACGACGCCTTCCGTCGCCGCTTGCAGATCAGTGGTGCCCGGGTGATTTCCTATATCCCGCACAATGCCCTGATGGTGCAGGCGACTCCCGAAGTGGCGGCCATGCTGGCCGAGGCGCCGGAGACGGGGGCGATCCTGCCGAATGAACCCCATTTCAAGCTGGAGCCAGCCCTGGTGGACGCGGTGCTGAACGGGGGAGCGGTTCCCGAGCGGTTGATGGTGACGGTGACGGATGCGGGCCAGGTGCTTCCGCAGTTGGAGGCGTTGGGTGCGCAACTGTTGTTGAAACAGCGTGGGCCCTTTGGCGAATTGCTGACCATCACCGCACCGCACGCGGCCTTGGCGCCGATGGCACGGCTCGCCGGGGTCACCCTGGTCGAGGAAGTCCATCAACGGCGCCCGTCCAATGACCGGTCGGCCTTCCTGCTGGATGCCGCCGAGAGCTTCACCAATGACGTTTCCTTTCTCGGCCTTACCGGCTCCAACATCCTGGTCAATGTCAACGACAGCGGCATTGATGCCACCCATCCGGACCTGGCGGGCCGGGTGTTCGCGGTGGATGCCAGCTCGCTGGTGGATCCGGTGGGGCATGGCACCCATGTGGCGGCCACCATTGCCGGGGATGGATCCAGCTCCGGTACGGTGACCAAGGCGCAGGGCTCGGTGACCAACGCCAATTTCCGAGGCGTGGCGCCGTCAGCCCGCCTGTTCATCCTGCCCATCGATCTCGACACCGGTCCGCTGATCTCCGACGCCTTCCTGCAGGAGACCTATGCGCGGACGAACCTGGCGTTGAACGGTGCGACCGGGCGGACCAATGCGCCGATCTCCAACAACAGCTGGGGGTATCCCTTTGCGACCGAATACAATTCCATGGCGGCCTCCTATGATGCCGCGGTCCGGGATGCGCTCCCCGAGGTTTCGGGGGATCAACCGATCCTGTATGTGTTTGCGGCGGGTAATGAGGGTGGAGGCGGCGACAATGGTCTGGGTGGAAACCCGGATTCACACCGTTCGCCGGCCAATGCCAAGAATGTCATCACGGTCGGGGCGCTTGAATCCCGCCGGTTCCTGACGAACACGGTGGTGATCGACACCAACGGAGTAATCGTGCGGTCCGGGTTGGTTCCGATCCCCGGCCGGGGCTACAACCCGGATGATCCGAGCTATATCACCAACCGGCTCTTCGAGGCGGAAAGCGATTCGGATTCGCAGGTCGCCTCCTACTCCAGCCGCGGCAATGTCGGCATAGGTACCGAGGGTGAGTTTGGACGGTTCAAGCCGGATGTCGTTGCACCGGGATCCTTCATCCTGTCGGCGCGTTCCGCCCAGTGGCGTCCGGAGTTCGAGTTCCCCCCGGACCACGACGAGTTTCCGGTGCGGGGAGAACTGCTGGAGGAAGTCTCACCGTCCTACCGGTATTCCTCGGGAACCTCGATGGCAGCCCCAGGGGTCTCAGGGATCCTCGCCCAATTGCAGGAATACTATGAGTTGCGTCAGGGCAACCGGATTCCGCCGGCGGGTTACAAGGCGATCCTGATCAATTCGGCGGAGGTGGAGAACACCTCCTATGCTCCGCGGGTCCGTTCGACGCTCAATTATGCCGGTTGGGGTCGGCCCTCGGTCCGGCGCTCGGTCGAAAGTGGATTCATCACGCCCGACGGCATCCTGAATGGTTTTCGGGTCTCCGCCGGCAGCACGAACAACCAGATTGTCGGCTTTCCGATCGTGGGTCGTTCGAACCGGGAGGGATTGGCCACGGGTGAGGCGCGGGCCTACCGGATCCGGTTGAGCAATCCGGCCGCGACCAATTATCCGGTGCGGTTGACGCTGGCCTGGACGGATCCGGCCGGCAACCCGGCGGCGGCCATCAAACTGGTCAACGACCTCGACCTGATGGTGACCAATGCGGTGGATGGCACTTTTTTCCTGGGCAACGATTTCGAGAGCGACTCGGGGTTCTCCCGGGTGCAGTCCAGTACCAATCTCGCGAACTCAACGCCCTCGGAAGATCCCTTCGGCAATCCCAACGGCGACACCAATTCGGTGACGTCGTTCCCGGACAACATCAACAATGTCGAACGGATCGTGATCCCGGCGCCGGTGCCGCAGGAGTTCATCGTGCTGGTCCGTGCGCGCCGGGTGAACGTCAATGCATTGCAGATGCACCCGAATGAGGTTGTGCAGGACGCGGCGCTGGTGTTCCGGAGTGATGCCCCTGAGGAACTCGGGGTGGTGGGAACCGTCGCGGATGCTTCCGCTCCGCCGCCACTGTCGGCACAACGTCCGCCTTCCACGGTCCTGACCAATGGATTCCCTCTGTTCAACGAACGGGTGGGGGCCAATTCGCCCCTGTTGGGCAGCACCAACGGAACCACCAACCAATGGCGGTTCTATGTCTTCACCAACACCCCGGGTGGAATCAGTTTCGGAGGTTCCCTCACCAACGGATCCAACGTCGCCTTTGTCACCTTCTTCCCGCCCAACATTTCCCGGCCCCGGGCCGGTGACCGTCGGATTGGCGAACCCGACCGCGATTTTGCCGATCTTGACCTGTATGTATCGCTCGATCCCGGCCTGACCAACCTCGTTCCCTCGGCCATCACCAATGCCTTCAAGTCCACCCAGCGCGGCGGGACCGAATATGTGGTGTTCACCAATTCCCCGGTGAACGGCGAGGTCTATTACGTCGGGGTCAAATCCGAGGATCAACAGGCAGTCGAATATACCTTCGTCGTCGTGTCCTCCACCACGCCGTTCGGGGCACTGGGTCCGGATGGCAATCTTCGCGCGTTTGGCATTCCGCTGACCCAGCCCATCCCGGATGGATCACCGGATCAACCCGGCATCGGCCTCTACATGGCCCTGAGCCTGGTGCAGGGGGAGACAAGACGGGTCTATGTGCAGCAGACCGTCTCGCACGAGAATTTCCCGGACCTGATCGGGACACTTTATCACGATGGTATCTCGCCGGTCCTCAACAACCACGGACAGCTGGCCGACCTGGCCCTCGGCCGGGTCCAGTTCGGGACGAACATCACCACCTTCTACGATGACACCCGGGACAGCGGAACGCTCGGTGCCGTGCCGGTGGATGGGCCGGGCACGTTGCTGGATTTCCTGGGTGGGCGCGCGGGGGGTGTGTGGATCCTGCAGACGGTGGATGATGCCCTGGGCAGTTCCGGTCGGGTGAACAACCTCGAGTTGATCGTCCAGCCCAATGATTTCGGGAACAACTTCGTCACCCGGACGGTGCTGCCCGGCGAGTGTGTGCTGGAGGTGGTCAATGTGCCTGCCAACGCCAACCGCCTGACCGTGGTGCTGACCAACATGAGTCCGGCCCTGCCGTTGGAAGTCTATATCCGGCGTTCAACCCCGGCCGATCCAACCGACCCCGACTCCAGCGAGAAGTTCGCGATCATCGAACCGCCGGGTGGGTCGGTGATCCTCGACATCCGTGATGAACCGCCCCTGCGCCCGGGCCGCCATTTTGTCTCGGTCTGCAATCCCAACAGCGTGGCCATCACCTATCAGATCGCCCGGTTCATCGATACCGACCTGGATGAGCAGTTCAACCGGACCCTGCAGTCGGATCCGAGCCAGAACGTGGCCCTGCGGGATGCGGCGGTGACGAAGTCGATCATCTCCGTGACTGACACCCGGCCGGTGGGATCGATCGAGGTGGGGGCACGTGTCCGGCACAATCGTGGTTCGGATCTCTGGATGCACCTGGTGAACCCGCAGGGTGACCGGATGCTGTTGGCCGAGGCCCGTGGGGGAACCAACACCGGTGGCTACGGCGGGGTTCAGGCGGTGACCAATTACCAGCACATCGCCCTCACCATGGATGCGCAGGGTTCGACCGCGAGCCTGTATGTGGACGGAGTAAGGGTGAGGGAACAGAACGTGGGTCCGGTGCTGCTGCCTGGAAATCGACGCCTCAGCTTTGCCAATGATCCCACCCGGGGCTTCACCAACCGGCGCGCCACCATCGCCCTCGATGACATCGGTTTCTGGCGACGTCCGCTGGAATCCAACGAGGTGGCGTCGATCTACCAGGAAGGCCTGATCGGTTTCGGCAAGACCCTGTTGCAGCGTGAGGAAGGGTTGTCGGCGCTCTGGCCGTTTGACGGTACCGGCAACGATACCCTCGGAGTGAGTGATGCCGCGTTGCTGGGCTTCTCCCAGTTCGTGCCCGGCCAGGTGGATCTGGCCCTGCGTTTCTCGGGAACAACGGCCGAGGCGCGGACGCCGGTGTTGCCCATCGATGCCGCCCAGGGCTTCACGCTGGAAGGCTGGGTGCAGAGCGGTTCGAACAATGAGGGAATCGTGGTGGCGGCCTGGGGTCCCGATGACGGGACACTGTCGACTCCCGCGATCCTGATCGGGTTCCCGCCGCCCTGGGGCAACGGTGCCGGGTCGGTCAGTGCGGTCTTCACCGGGCCCGACGGGTTGCCGGTGGTGGTGAGCAGCAATCCGCAGTCGGTGATTGCGATGAACGTGAGCACCAACCGCACCTATGCGGTGTTCAGCGACCGCACCAACCTCACCTGGGGCCCGATCAAGTTTGCGCGGCCGGCCTTTTCAGGAACCAACTCGGGGGCGGTGGTGGTGGCGACCAACTCATTCGAGACGGGGCCGGCGGGCGTGGTGAATACCGGGTTGGAGGCTGAGGGTTGGCTGGTGGTGAGCAATCAGGCCGAGGTGTTGTTCCTGGACGGCAACGCCCATACCGGAGGCCGTGCCCTGGCACTGGGCGATTCCGCGGTGCGTTACCGGGTGGATTCCGAGAGCGGATCCCGCTTCAAGGCGTCGTTCCAGGCCCGGACCCATCCGTCCAATTCCGTGCCCGTGACCACCGCGCTCTACATCGATGGCGAGCTGGACCAGACCTTTGTGGTGTCGTCGAACTGGACCCGGATCGATCTCCGGTTCCGTGCCAGCACCAACCGCATGGACATCTTGCTGGCGCCGACGTCCACCGGGAACGTGGGTGCGAACGGTGAGCCGCTGGGGGTGATGATCGACAGCTTCAACCTCGAGATCATCGGCGCGGAACTGACCTATCAGCCGGAGGTCGGGTTTGACCAACTCCTGGGCAAGTCCGCCGCCGGCGACTGGGTCCTGGAAGTCACCGATGCCCGTGGGCAGGTGGCGGGGGTGATCGATGGCTGGGAATTGCGGTTGATCTTCATGCAGACCAACCGGCCCGTGGTCCGATTGACCAACGGGGTGTCCTATACCTCCATCCTGGCCCCGGGAGAGACCGCGTTCTTCCGCATGGATGTTCCGTTGGAAGCCCGTGCCGCAACGAACACGTTGTTCGTGTCCGGGCAGGGTCCGGTGATGTTCTATAGCGAGACCGGGGTTCCCACCGGGGCGAACCCGGACGATTTCCGGGTGAACTCGAATCCGTTCATCATCGGGACCAATCTCCCGCCGATCCTGCCGCGGGGTCAGCGGTACTACCTGACGGTGGTGAACCCGACGGGGAACACGCTGGACTACGCATTGCGGGCGGACCTGGACATAGGATTGATCGTCCTGACGAATGGGGTTCCGTATCAGCAGGCGGGGTCGACCCCGGGTTACCTCGACTTCTATGCGCTGGATGTGGGGACCAATGCATTGACGACGGTGTTCGAGGTGCCCCAGATGTCGGGCAATGTGGACCTGTTCGTCAGTCGTTCACCGGTATTCCCACGGCGTTTCTTCCACGACTATGCCAGCACCAATTCCGGCACCACGCCGGAGGTGATCGGAATCGATGCCGCTTCCACACCGGAACCGCTGGCTCCGGGGCGCTGGTACCTTTCGGTGCAGACCCCGGGCACGAATTCGGTGGCCTATACGGTGCTGGCGACGGAACTGAGCGGGCAATTGACCGTTCTGACCAATGGATTGCCGGTGACCCTGACCAATGATGTGGCGGGTTCCATCCAGTACTTCGCTGTGGATGTCCCCGAGGCGTCGACGGCGGTGGAGGTGCGGGTTTCGGGGGCGGACAACAACGTGGACCTGTATTTCAAGCGGGGCCTCCCGCTCGTCTCGACCACGGTCTTCGATTATTCGTCGGTCTCGGCGGGAACCAACGACGAGAGTGTCACGGTGACCCTGAACTCGGTCCCGGTGCCGTTGGCTCCCGGCCGTTGGTATGCCGCGGTGCACGCCGCCGGTGGTGTCCCCGTGACCTATACCATATCCGTGGCCATCACCTTTGATCGGACCGACATCGAGACCCTGTTCGATGAAATTCCGGTGGACCGGATCCTGGCGGTGGGGACATCGAGGTTGTTCCGGTTCATTGTGGATCCGGGGACCCCGATGCTGGTGTTCGAGATCTATAACCTCACGGGCGACGCAAACCTGGTGGTCTCCCAGGGAACACCTCCGAATTCCTTCAGCCAGAACTTCAGCCGGCCACGTCCCGGAACCGATCCAGAGTTCCTGGTTTTGACCACCAACGACGTCGTCGACCTGTCCGGCCTGTGGTACGTGTCCGTCGGCAACCAGACCATTGACCAGGTCGGAGTCACGATCCGCGCTGCCATGGTTCCGAGCGGGGTGCCCGACAGTCGGGCTCCGATCGAGGTGCGCCTGATTCCGCCCGTGGCGGGCGGTCCGGTCGAGATCGAGTTCTATACCGTGCCCGGCGCGCAGTATCTCCTGCAGACCACCGTGGACCTGGGCTTCCCTGTCCAATGGGTTGACGTCGGGACTCCGATGATCGCCACGGGATATTCCCTGAGGTTGATCCTCCCGATGGATGCCGAACCGCAGGCGTTCTTCCGGATCGTACCCGTGCCTTGAGATTGGGCTTGGGTCGGGGGCTGGGCCGGGTAGGGTCACCGTGGTTCCAGGGGGGCGGAAGATCGCTCGCGACATTGTCGCGGGAGGAAAGTCCGAACTCCATAGGGCACGGGGCCGCGTAACCCTTCGGGGATACACGCGGGAGGTCGGGTCGAAAGACCGGATCGACAGACAGTGCCACAGAAAACAAACCGCCAATCCCCGTTCGCGGGGCTTGGTAAGGGTGAAAAGGCGGGGTAAGAGCCCACCGCCCGGCGCGTGAGCGACGGGGCACGGAAAACCTCCCCGGGAGCAAGGCCAAATAGGGGATCGAGGAACGGCCCGTTCCTGAGCCGCGCAAGCGGCCCGATTCCGGGTATCGGCCGCATAGTCTAATGATCTTCTCCCCCGTCTTCGGGCGGGGAAGACAGAATTCGGCTTACAGCCTTCCTGGAACCACCGGGGGCTTTCGGTTGGTCAACGGACGCCGGCCTCGGGCAGGCTGGACGCGCGCGGATGAATTTCGCTGAACTGCGATTCTGGATGCTGTTGGGCTGGGGCCTTCTGATGATCCTGGGCCTGCGTCTGGTCGTGCCGGAACGGTGGCGGGACCGGTATGACCGGGGAATGCTGGCGGTGCTGGGATTGTCGATGCTCGGCGCGGTGGGAGTTCTGACCTGCGTCGTTTACGTGGGGGTCTTGCTGGTGACGCATTTCGGATTGCGCTGGATCCTGGCCGATGCGGTCGGGCGTCGCGGATGGGCGGTGCCGCTGGTGGGACTGCAATTGGCGCCGCTGCTTTACTACAAATACGGGCACTTCCTGACGGAAGAAGTGTTGGGGCGGGAAGGATGGGTGGCGGCCGACCTGCTGATTCCGGTGGGGATTTCCTTCTACACGTTCCAGATGGTGGGCTTCGTGGTGGACACGCTGCATCGGGGTCAATCGTTGCCGGGCCTGCTCGACACGCTGAACTTCTCGGGATTCTTCCCGCAGTTGGTGGCGGGACCCATCGAACGCCGGGAGGATCTGTTGCCGCAGATGGAGACCTTCCGTTTCCGGTGGGATGTGGGGATGGTGGCCGACGGGGTCTCGTGGGTGGTGCTGGGTCTCTTCTTCAAGCTCTGCCTGGCGGACAACCTGGCGATGTTCCTGCAACGGGACACGGGCCCGAACGCCTATCTGATCTGGACAAACAACCTGTTGTTCGCGCTCCGCATCTATTTCGATTTTGCCGGATACAGCCTGGTGGCCCTGGGCCTGGCGCGATGCCTGGGTCTCAGGCTGACCCTGAATTTTGCGAGTCCGTATCTCGCCGCGAGTCCTTCGGAGTTCTGGCGGCGCTGGCATGTGACCCTGAGCCAATGGTTCCGTGATTACCTCTATATCCCGCTGGGTGGAAATCGCGTGAAACGGTGGGCGTTCAACATCCTGGTGGTGTTCGTGGTCTCGGGCCTGTGGCATGGGGCGGGTTGGAACTTCATGGGTTGGGGCCTGTTCCACGGGCTTTTACTGGTGTTGGCGGCCAACGGTTGGCCGCGGGGAACGCGCTGGCTGTGGTTGGGACACCTGCTGACCGTGGTGGCGGTGCTCTTTTCGTGGCTGCTGTTCTACGAGACCCGGACCCCTGTGCTGCTTTCGGCCATGCGCACGCTGGTCTCGCCGTCGGGCTATTCGGCCCGCGCCCTGGTGGAATGGTTGGCCTGGGGAAAGTCGGCGAACGGGATCGTGGCCATGGCCTTCATCGGGTTGGCCGGGGCGGTCTTCCTGATGGAATGGCGGTCGCTCCGGGCCGGGGGAACCGCCTATTCGGAATTCCGTCGGTTCTGGATGCAGGTCATCCTGATCGTATTGACCGTCTGGTTGGCGCCGGGAGCGAGCAATGGATTCATCTACTTTGCATTCTAGGAGTGCCTGGCGCCGGTTGGCGGTGTTGGCGGCGGTGCTGCTGTTCGCCTGGGGAGGTGGCGCGGTCTACACCCTGCATCTCAATGTCGAGATGCAGCTCACCCGGTTCATGCTCGAAAGGAAGCTTTCCTGGATCCGCAACCGGTTGCCCGCCGACGGCCGCGTCCTCGTTTTCGGCGGCAGCAGTTCCAGCTTCTCCATTTCACCCGCCCACGCCCTCGAACGCGGTGTACCGCTCGGAAACCTCGGCATGGGCGCCGGGATCGGTGCCAAGGCACTCACCCGGCTCGCCCTCGCCGAGGCCCGTCGTGGCGATGTCCTGGTCATGGCCCTCGAACCCGAACTCCTCTCCGGCGACGGTACCATCACCCTCATCGGCGCCCAGTCGGCCATCGTGCTGGGCCGTCCCGGCCTCGCTTCAGGATCGGAGGATCCGGATCCGAACGCCGATGCCGGATGGAGTCCCTGGTTCTGGGCGTTGCGGCCAGGGGGGCATCATGCCGTCACCATGCTCGGAAAGGTGCTCCAACGGCGGCCCTTGTATCGGTATGCGGCGGCGGATTTCTTCGAGGACGGCCAGCAACAGACCGAGGTGCGCGGGGAGTTGGGCGGGTTCCGCGGTGAACCCCTGCCGCGCCTGTCGGAGTGGGGTCGCCAGTGGATCCGGCGGACGCGGGGTTGGTGCGAGGCGAACGGGGTGGAACTGGTGTATGCGCTGCCGTGGACGTACACGGATCCGGCCCACGCGGACGAGGTACGCCGGCGTCATGGGGCGTTTGTGGCGCAGGTGGCGGAGGAATTGGAGGTGTTGCCGGATTCGCGAATGGGGGTGGTGACCGAACGGGATTGGTATTGCGACACCCAGTTCCACATGACGCTGGAAGGGTCACGGATCCGGACCGGGGCGCTGGTAGACGCCTTGCAGGCGCGTCGTCGGTGAATGGGGACGCGTTGGGCGGCGCGGCACCTCGACGCTGATGGAGGGGGCGGGTAGGGTTGGGCATGGTTGGACGGGAGCGATGGAATCGGCTGGTCCTGGTCGGACTGGCCTTGGGAATCCTGTTGGGGATGCTGGGGTTGGGGATGCTGGGTGGGTGGTGGGTGGGGCGCTGGATGGGGACGGGGGCGGGAACCCCGAAGATCGCGGATTCGCCCACCATGATCCGGCAGGTGCAGGGGTTGAACCAGTTGGTTTCGGTGAAGTACGTCCTGGAGAAGGTGATCCTGGTGGAGGATGCGAAATGGTACGGGGACAGCCGGGTGCTGATGGTAGCCAACGGGGTGGCGAAGGCGGGTGTGGACCTGTCGAAATTGAAGGCCGATGATTTTGAGGTGGAAGGGAAACGGGTGCGGGTGAGCCTGCCGCGACCGCAATTGCTGGATGTTTATCTGGATGACCGTCGGACCCAGGTGGTGGAGCGCAGTACCGGGGTGCTTCGGGAGTTCGACAAGGGCCTGGAGCAGGAGGCCCGACGCCAGGCAGTGGATCAGATGCGGTTGGCGGTGCGGGACGCGGGGATCTTTCGGGATGCGGAAGAGCGGGCCGGATCGCAGGTGGAAGCGTTGTTGCGCCGGGCGGGGTTCGAACAAGTGGAGGTGAGGTTCCGGTAGGCGGGGATGGAAGTGGGGAGGGCAATTCCGGGTGTAAATTAATTGCAGGCGCGGCTTTCCCAATCAGGTGCGGTTCAGGCTGAATGCGGAGACACAACCGCGGGTCATCGGGGCCTTTATTCGGAAGAGCGACGTGATGGAATCGAGGCAGAAATCGACAATGGGCGTTTGGGCGACGGTTTTGGCGCTGTTGGCGTTGGTGGTGGGTGCAGTGGCATGGGCTCTGCCGGCGCGGTGGGGGGCGGTGACCCCGGTGGTATTGCGGGCGCACGGGGCGGGGACTCCGGGCATGGTGGAGACGGCGTCCGGTTGGGTGGCCGGGGGCAAGCCGGGACCGGCGGCGTGGATGCTCGCGGCATCGATCCGGGCGGGATTGATGGGTACCAATGAATTGTCGGCCCGTTTGACGGGTTCCCTGATCACCCAACCGGGGTATCGGGTCCTGGGCGGAGGAGACGCCTTGCTGGGTCGGGTGACCGGGTTGCGGGTGCCGTTGCTGACCAACGCCATGCTTTCGGCGTTCGACCTGTTCCTGCCGACGACCAACCGGGCGGTGTTGAGGGAGTTCCTTTCGAGTTCGAGATTGCCGGTGACCCAGGGACTGCTGAGGGCGCGGGGGTTTGCTCCGAAACAGTTCGTGGCGGCGGACCGTGCGGGTGGGCAACCGTTGGAGGCCGTGCTGTTGATGGCGGCGACCCTGGGGGAATCGGAATCATTCCATCCGGATTTTGCCCGGGAATTGGCGGTGTTGGGAGCGGCGGCGTTGGATGGCCAACCTGCGGACGAGCTGGAAGAGGTCCTCCTGGACCTGTTGATGGTGGGGCGGCGGTTGGACTGGACGAGTGTAAGGGAACTGTTGCGGGTGATGCCGGATCGCGATGCCCTGAGACAATGGACCACGGTGGTACGGGGTTCGCCGGAGGAGTTGGCGGAATTGTTCTCGGCGGCGGTGCTGTCGCAGCGGCCGGCCGGGATTGCGCGGCGGTGGAGTGATCCGAAGGAACGGGAGGGATTGCGGGTGGCGTTGACCGGCGGCAGCGGTTCCGTCCGTGCGTTTGCGGAGGGGAAACTCCCGGTCCGGGCGGCCAAGTGGAGTCTGGACGAGGCCGCGCCCTGGGTGGCGCGCATGGGTTGGCTGGGGGCGCTGGCCCGCACCGGCCTGATGTGGTTCGCGGGTTTGATCGCGGCCACGGCATTGCGCCTGCTGTTGTGGGATCCCTACGGGCGGAAGCGCCAGGGCGGAAATGGTTGGGGCGGAAGCCTGATCCTCGCCTGTTCCATTGCTCTTTTTCTGAACCTTGCGTCTGAACCGATCCCAAGTCGGAATCCCATCAAGAACGTGCCGCGCGTGCGGCTGTTGACCGGTGCGGAGACCGCGCCACCACCGATTTCCAAGTCATCGAAAAAAGGCCCCATCATGGAAGCCACCACCATTGCCACCATCGTGTTGTTCGCCGTCATCCAGGCGACGGTTTACATCATCTGCCGCCGCAAGATCTCCGAGATCCGATCCATGTCGGAGCCGCCGGGACTGCGGCTGCGCCTCATGGAAAATGAGGAGAACCTGTTCGATGCCGGCCTGTATGTCGGCATCGCCGGGACCGCCGCAGCCCTGGTCCTCCAGGTTCTGCAGTTGGTCGAGGCGAACCTTCTCGCCGCCTATTCCTCCAACCTGATGGGCATTGTCACCGTCGCACTCGTCAAGATCCGCCATGTGCGCCCCATCAAACGCGAACTGATCCTCGAAGGTTCCACCGGTTCCCACGACGTGGTCGTCGGGACGGCGGCGGTGCCCAGGGAAATCTGATCGGAGAAGACCGAGATGAACCGGACCCTGTTGCTGATCATCTGCGATTTCCTGCTGCTCAACCTGCTGGCGTTGACGCGTTGGGACGCGCCGGATGCAGAGGCGCCGCGCGAGATCCCGGCACCGTTGATCGCGACCAATGTCGTGAGTGGTGTTTCCGAAGATCTGCTGGTTTCCATGCGGGTCGCCTTGGAAGAGGAACGGGCGGCACGCGAACAGATGGGCCGGCAGATGGCGACCGAGGCTGTTGCACGGAACGCCGCAGTGGGACAACTCGAGGCAGGCCTGCAGCAGACGCGCCAGGTGGCCCAGCAGTTGGCCGAACGCCTCACCAATACGGTGCAGATTGCCGAGTCCACCCGTCAGGAACTCTCCCGGACCGTGGCCCAGGCTTCTGAATTGTCGCAGTCGGCACGGTTGGCCGATGAGGAGCGTCGGAAGCTGATGGAGGCCCTCAATGCGGAACGGGAACAGGCGCGCCGCCAACAACAGGCCCTCGACGCCCTCAATGCCGAGAAACGTCAGGTGGAACTCCGCTCCCAGGAACTCGCCTCCGCCGTCAAGGTGGCCGAGGCCGAGAAGTCACTCCTGAAGGAGAATGTGACCGACCTGAAACAGCAGATGACCCGCGTCCAACAGGAGAAGGAAACCATCCAGGCCCAGACTACGGCACTCGCCTCCGGCGTGACCCAGCTGGCGGTCCGCTCCGAGGAGTTGAAGCAGGAGATCCGCGACAACACCCCGGTGAGCGCCAACCTGTTGTTCCAGGATTTCCTCAGCAACCGCGTCCAGGTGGCGATCGGTGGCACCGCCTCGGGCCTCATCTTTTCCGGGCCGCGCCAGAAGGAAACAGTGACGGTGCTGGTGACCGATGGCAGGCAGGTCGCGGCCCTGATCCATGTGGACGAAACGCCCTACGCGCTCAGCATCCCGGGATTCGGCCTCGATCAACCCTCGGCCCGGGTGGCCAGTCGCAAGGGAACCTTCGATTCCTCTTCGCCCAACTTCCTGCGGGCCGACCCGAGGGCGATGGTGGTGCCGGTGGATGCCGTGGCGGCCCAGTCGTCGGGTTTACGCATCTATCCGATTTCAAAAACCCCCTTCCGGTTTCCGGACGCGCTGCTGGTGAGCCGGGGGGGACGTTACTTTGGCGAAGTGGAATTCCGCGTGGATGCCCGCATGCCGGGATACGTGAAGATGAAATCGAAGGTGTTGAGCAGGCTGTTCGGCGAGTTCTCACCCTCGACCGGCGACCTGGTCCTCAGTCGCAACGGCGAGTTGCTCGGGTTGATGGTCAATGCGGACTACTGCGCGGTGTTGTCGGACCTCGAAGTGGCTCCCGGACCGGCGTTGGATCCGTGGCAGACCAAGGCGGCCGTCGGACGTCGGTTGGAGGAGATGAAGGCGGTGGTCGATCGACTGCCGTATGCGTTGCAGTAGTGGGGGAGCGACGAGTGCCACCCGCCGGCACGATGTCCCACGGCGACCGAACGTCGCCGCCTCCGGTCGCCCCCACCATCCCGATCCGGCATGAATTCGCGCTCCCCGTCGGGCCGGGGCGCGGCTTATCTTCCACCCATGATTTCCAAGCGGCGTCACGGCGGATGGGTCATGGCTTTGGCCGGCGGACTGGCGATGTCGGGAGCCGTCGCATGGGCGGCGGGGCCCAGGGTGGTGCCGGCAGGACAGGTGCCAGCCGATGGCCGCCTCGCCGCGCCCAAGGATCTGGACGGCTATTTCCCGTTTGATCCCCCGGCCGACCGCGCGGCCTGGGAACGGAGGGCAGGGGAGGTGCGACGCCGGATCCTGGTGTCGCAGGGCATGTGGCCGATGCCGACACGGACCCCGATGAATCCGGTGATCCATGGTAGGGTGGAGCGCGAGGGTTATACGGTTGAGAAGGTCTATTTCGAGAGTCGCCCGGGGAATTTTGTGACGGGCAATCTATATCGGCCGACACGGGTTCAAGGGAAGGCGCCGGGAGTGTTGTTCGCCCATGGACACTGGACGGATGCGCGGTTGAGTGAGGCGGGGGATGCGGAGTTGCGACGGGAACTGGCGGAGGGCGAGGAACGGTTTGAGGAAGGGGGACGGAGTCGGTTCCAGTCGATGTGCGTGCAGTTGGCGCGGATGGGGTGCGTGGTGTGGCAATGGGACATGTTGGGCAACGCGGACAGCCAACAGATCTCGATGGGGTTGGCTCACGGGTTTGCGATACAGCGGCCGGAGATGAATCGGGACGAAGGCTGGGGCTTGTTCAGTCCCCAGGCGGAATCGCGGGTGCAGAGCGTGATGGGTCTGCAGACGTGGAATGCGGTGCGTTCGCTCGATTTCCTGTTGAGCCTGCCTGAGGTGGATGCGGATCGGATTGCGATGACAGGTGCGAGCGGGGGTGGAACGCAGACGATGTTGTTGGCGGCGATTGATCCGCGGGTGGCGTTGTCATTTCCCGCGGTGATGGTGAGCACGGCGATGCAGGGGGGATGCACGTGCGAGAACGCAAGCCTGTTGCGGGTGGGAACCGGCAATGTCGAATTCGCCGGGTTGTTCGCTCCCAAACCCCAGGGCATGACGACTGCCAATGACTGGACGCGGGAGTTGTCGACCAAGGGATTCCCCGAGCTGCAACGCCTGTACGCCCTGCTGGGAGCGCCGGATCGGGTCATGCTGAAGCGGGGAGAACATTTCCCGCACAACTACAATGCCGTGTCGCGTTCGGCTTTTTATGGCTGGCTCAACCGGCACTTCAAACTCGGCCAGACCGACCCCGTCATTGAACAGGATTACCAACGGTTGCGACGCGAAGAGATGACGGTGTGGGATGCCGCGCATCCGGCACCCAAGGCCGCTGATCCGGAATTCGAACGGGCGTTGCTCCGGCAATGGCATGACGACGACCAGAAACGGTTGGCGGAGGAATCAGCAACCGCAGCAGGTTTCTCCACCACTTATGGCCGGGCTTGGGACGTGATCCTCGACGGTGACATCGGGGGCATCGGCCCGGTGGAATGGGAGATGACCGGGAAGGAAGACCGCGGGGATTGGATCGAGATGAAGGGATGGATGAAGGGCGCCCAGCGCCAGCAACAGCTGCCCGCGGTTTACCTCTATCCGAAGCAGTGGAACGGACGCACCACCATCTGGCTGAGTGGAAAGGGCAAGGACGGTTTGTATGGGGCGGAAGGTTCCCTGGTGCCCGCCGTGCGACAACTGGTGCAGGCCGGGCATACCGTCGTGGGGGTCGACCTGTTGCATCAGGGCGAGTTCCTTCGGGACGGTCAGGCGCTCAAGGAAACTCCCAAGGTCAAGAACCCGCGCGAGGCCGGGGCTTATACCTTCGGATATAACCCGAGCGTCTTCGCCGAGCGGGTCCAGGATGTGTTGGCGGTGATCCGCTACGTCCGCGATCACGAACGCCGATCCAGTCGCATTGATCTGGTGGCGCTGGATGGAACCGCACCGGTCGCGACCGCAGCCCGGGCCCAGGCTCGGGGGGCGATTGGCCGCGCGGCGCTCGGGTTGGGCGCATTCAGCTTCAGTTCGCTCCGGGATCTGCGTCACCCGGACTTCGCCCCGGGCGCAGCGAAGTACGGCGATGTCGATGGCCTGCTGGCATTGGCGGCGCCGGGGGAGACCCTCGTGTTCGGCCGAAGTGAGCGGGGAATTCTGGCGACGCGGGAATATGCCCGGGCAGCGGCGGGTCGACCACAAGCCTTGCGCTGGAGCGGCGTGACCGGAACCCACGAAATGTCCGGGGCCGCAACCGCCTGGCTGTTGGAACCATGACCCCGAACTTCCGATTGTCGCACACGAGCAACTTTCCATGATCGACCCGTATGAATCCTGACGAATCCAATCTTCCACCGTCTTCCGGTCCCGATCATTCGACCGGCCCGGATCAACCCGACGCCCGGACGTGGAACATGCTGTGCCATCTGTCGGCCCTGTCGGGACTGTTCACCGCGGTTGGCTTCTGGCTGGGGCCAATCCTGGTGTGGGTGTTGCAAAAGGATCGGTACCCCTCCGTCGATGCCCACGGCAAGGAGGCGATCAATTTCGCCATCACCATGTTCCTCTATTATCTGGGGGCGTCTGTGGGAGGCTTTGTGATTGGCGTGTTGACCTGTGGCATCGGGATGTTCCTGGGCATTGCCGTGTTGTCCGTGCTCGGCATTGCCCACGTGGTGCTCATTGTCATCGCCTCCATCGAGGCGAATTCCGGCAAGTCCTATCGCTATCCGTACATCTGGCGGCCCATCCAATGAACCCAGTCCCTATCCGACGCGCCTGGGCCTTGAAATGGCTGGGACTGATCCTGCCTTGGTCTATGGCCTGGGGTGAGACCCGTCCCCTGACGGGCACCACGCCGGTGGAATACTCAGAAGCGGCACGGATCGGCCGCGACTGGGAACCCCAGTTGCGACGTGGGGATGTCAGTCCGTTGGTGTCCCGTGTCGACTTCAGGGTCCTCACCGAACGGGCCATTGCCGGGGTGCCATCCGATGCCGAGGCAAAACAGGCGTTTGTTGAACGGTTTGCGCCGGGAGCTGCGGCCAGCTTTCAACAGGGATTGAAGTCGTTCGCCTCCCTTCGGTTCCTGGGCGTCCCCCAGACCAACGCCGCCGGTGGAGTGGTCTTCCGCTGTCTCTCTCCCGATGGCGGGGTCAATTACCATCGCTATGTGCTGGAACAGCAGCCGGGCGGACAGGTGCGGATCCCCGACGTCTATTCGATGGCGGCCGGCGACTGGTTCAGCGAGACGATCCGACGCGAGTTCCTCGCAAGTGAAGGCGTCAGCAATCCCGGATTGGCCGCCCGATTGAAGGGAGCGGATGCCGAGTGGGTGCGTAACGCATCGCTGGTGGCCCAGGCGGGGCGATTGGTTCAGCAACGACAGTTGGCGGAGTTTCTAACCCTGTATCGTCAGATGCCCGTGGCCTTGCAGGAGGACCGCGACCTGTTGCTGATGCGCTTGATTGCAGGGATGTCGATGGATCCTGCTGAAGTGGGCGAGGGAACGAAGCTATGGGAACGGTTGTATCCGGGGCATCCCGGGTTGGACCTGGTTTCGTTCGACAAATTGGCCCAACGCCGCGAGCACGCGCGGTCGGCTGAGGCATTGGAACGGATCGAGGCGTTTGTCGGGGGCGATCCTCACCTGCGCTCCTTACGGGGTTTGCAGTTGGGGTTGGCAGGGGATCGGGTGAAAGGACGACAACTGGCCGAGGAAGCATTGTTGGTGGAAATGGACCTGGTGTCGGGCTATGACGCGCTGCTGGGCATTGGATTGGCCGCAAAGGAATTCGGGATGGTGGCAAGGGACCTGGATCGGGCGGTGGATTTTGTTCCGGTGGATGTCCGGGACCTTGTGCTCGAACAACCCCGCTACAAGGAGTTCCGGGATTCCCCGGAGGGCAAACGTTGGATTGCCAAGCCGCCCATCGGACGCCGCCCCAACACACCCGCCGCCAAGCTCCGCCCCTGATTTCGTCCGATGCGACACGGAGTCCATGCCTTGGGCTGCGAGGGGCGGGTGAGGCGGTAGGGTTGAGCCGCAAAGAACGCGGAAAACAGAAACAGTAAGATTTCGAACGCCTTCGCGGCTCCTCCGGACAATCGTCACGCCGTCGGGATCCCGTTCGCCGCAGAAAAGTCTGCGCGAACCCGGAGGGTTCATAGCCATTAGCCGGTGGTTGAGGAGCGAAGCGACGATACCACCGGGCCAACGTCCCCAACCCATTCGCATCCCGGAGGGATGCCAGCCAATACCTGCTGCGATCCCACCGGGATCGATTTCCTATTCCGCGCTGACATTCCCCCAGACAGGCTTCACGCGAAGCCGCAAAGATCGCGAAGTAAATCCAGCAATCCAGAACACCCATCAACCAATCCTCCCTTTCAAGATCCCTTCGGGCTTCGCGTGAACCCTGCCTCGATCAACCTCAAACTCACCCTGTCCGTGTCGCTCCGTTCAACCCCTGGCTGATGGCTGGCATCCCTCCGGGAGGTCACGACGCCACACCGACTACCGGATCGACCAATATCTGCGTTCTCCTCTGTGCTCTCTGTGTCCTCTGTGGTGAGCCTTTTGCTTGTTCCCACCGGTCAAAAACCCGATTTCCCGATCCGGTTCACGTGCCGAGCCAAAAAATCCCTTCCTGATCTCTCCCCAAGACCGAATGCAACGCCGTCATTCAAGCTTCAAACCAAATTCAGGTACACGGTCATCGCGGAGTTTGGGCTGGGGAGCCTTCAAGGCTTCAGTGGTCCAACTTCCGTTCGCTGGACCGTCTTGTTCGCCTTGGCCTTATCCGTAGCCGGTATCCAGCGGCCCCAGAAATCACGCTGCATGTAGAGCATCGCCCCGCCGTCCGGAACAATCTCAAACCATAACCATCCCTTGCGCATTACCTAGCGCAACCCACATGCACACTGTGTGACGAACCTCCAATCCGGATCGGCAACAGACTTGAAATCCCGCCACGCGTCCTTCCCACATCTGCAGGGAGCATGCTGACGGTCCATGCGACTACGAAGCCGCGCTATGAAGAAAATCGCTCCGACACCCAGCAGGGCGCCAGCAACTCCGCCTGCGACCGAATACTCTGGCGCGAACAGCGACGTAGATTGACTGGCAGCGAGGGCGCCGCCCCCAATCCAGAACAGGAACCAGAGGAGTTCGATGAGGGTCATTTTGTGTCAAGCAAAGGGTAAATGATCAAGCTCAGCGAAGCCCGATGGAAATGGGCGCTGCCGGAGAACGCGGCGTCTGATGGTCACCCACGTATCCCGACTGCAGCCCCGTCACGGTCGCCGTGTGTCTGGGGTTCGCTCCTTGGGTCCCTCGTATTGGTCGAAGAGTGCCTGGTGTGAGGCGAGGGACATCAGGCCATCCCGCTTATAGTAGTCCGCGACCCATTCGAGCAGGAACTGCAGCTTCTCATCCTGATCTTCCCTGGTTCGGTACTTATGCGGCTCGAGTGGGCGGCTACGACAGTTTGCCAGACACACCTCCCTGCCTGGATCCAGGAAGATCAATTTTGGATTCCACGCGAATGAGGCTTCTATCAGGTCGGCATAGCAACCTTCGACAATCCAGGATTCGTGCTCGCGACAGAAGCGCTGGACGTCGGCGACCCTCTCGGCACCCGGACGCTCGATCGGGGCACCGGGTTGCCAGAACACCAGATCCAGGTCCAGAACAGGGACGGAAGCACCCGCGGCAAGCCGATGTGCAAGCGTTGTCTTACCCGATCCTGAGTTGCCGACAATTGCCACTTTCATGCCTCGCCTCGCGTATCAACTCACCCTCAAAGCTGGCAGGATCGAATCCGGCGATCCAGTAGTCGTGCCGATGGCTTGCGGAACCGCGACGGGTGTAACTCCCGCCGGGATCCTCCATCTCACCGTGGAAATCCGGCGCCACATACCGGAACGGCATGACACGGAACGAGCGGAAAACTCATCCGCCATCCACGTCAACGCATCTCACATGTCACCCTGTGCCTTCACCGATCTTCCAGTAGCCTGCTCCCTTTATCGAACCGGACGGTGTAGTGGTAGTCGATCATGTAAGGGTGTTGGACGCCGGTCTTCGTGGTGAAAAGGCCTTCCAGTACCAGAGTCAGGGACTCATCACGGGTGATGACATCCCGTAGCGTGCCGGAAAGGAGATTCACTTTCGTCTTCACAATGCGCCCGCCGGCGATGCTGTTCACCACTTCGTATTCCCTGGCCCGAATACGGATTGGGAGTGTCAGCTCCTTGGCTGCGTCTTCGACCTTGCCGTCGTCATAGACCACCTTGACCTTGGTGATCTCAAGGGTCTCAAAGGAGTCGGAATTGTCGGTATAGTCGATGCGGATATGGTATGGCTTGCTGCTCTTCACCTTGCCGCCTCCGAACAGTCCATCCACCTCCATGTTGGTATCCAGCCAGATGTTCGGAATCCGATTGGTCGAAGCAGGAGGAGGGCTGGTGAGATCAAACGTGACCGTGTTGAATTGGTGAACTCCGACCGGCGCGCTGGGAGGCTTGCAGGACGACAGCACGACGCCTGCAATCATCAGAGTCAGTATTGTCGGGAGGTTCATTGCATTTGCCGGACGTCGTTGCTCAGTCACGCGCCTTCGAGAGTGCCGGGTATGAGACCAGCGCGCAATCGGTGCCTCCACTGGGGCAGCCTTGTTGGACCTCCTCATCCGGTATTCTAGACCAAACATCGACCCGGCTCCGGGCAGAGTACAGCCACTGCGCGCCCACCCCCGATCTCGATGTTGTGCTCAGGAGTACCGGAATCGGCCGAAATCTGCCTCTTCCGACGGCTCATCCTTTCCAATTCCCGCACGGCTCCCTCTTGGTGCGGCCCCTGACGAGCGGACGAGACACCCGCAATCCATGTCAACCCTGGGTGGAGAACAAGAGGCCAACGCAAGAGCGGGAGCGCGACGCCGAGAACCGGATTCATGGGGTGTTTGCTCATGACTACGCCGCCAAACTTCATGACGGTTGTGCCCTCTCCATGGCCCATATGAATGATCTTCGACCAAAGCCCGGGAACTGGTCTTCGAGCCAGTCCAATAGCTCATCAACGAACCCAAGCTCTCGGTCTCCTCCATCAACCTTGCCATCCATGCGCTCTGCACCCACCCCACCGACTGAGGGAGCCCGACTTACCCGGATCCAGGTCGGAGAGCCACCTGTGATCGTGGACACCTCTTGAAACGATGCGATCCAGTTTACCGGACAATCCAGAAGTGGGTCGCCTTGGCCAATTGGATGGAAAGGGTGCGAGGCGAGACCCATGTGGTGAGCGCGCATCTGAACGCATTTGTCCGGTCCAGACCTGATTCCCGCTGTCCCGAAGGTGATGCTGCCCTCGCGAACCCCAGATCCTGGAAAATCCAACAGCGTCGAGCTCCCAGACCGTCCTGCCACCCGTCCGTCGGTGGTTTGGGTCTGGGTAGTTCTCCCATAGGCCCGCGACTCCACCGCGGCTTCGTCCAACCGCGAAATGAATCGGACGTGGTCACTCAACCGTGATCCACGCCCATTCTTGCCCGATCCATTCCGCTGATGGGTTCAAGGAAAACGCTGAACACGTCCCGGCTGACCTCGGATTAGGCTATCTCACCGGTCGTCCAGCTTTTCGGGCCGGTCTGCACGGACGGTTGCTCGATGGCAGAGCCCTGGTAGGTGAGATCTGTGACGTTGGGGCCATCGATCTCTGGGTTGATGATGGCTGGCTTGGAAACCCCTACCGGCCAGCGATTGCGGACAGTCCGGATTCCGAAGCTGTTGCACTGACTGGCCAAATGCGCACGAAAGCTGCTGGTCGCCAATCGGGAGTCGGCGGCTTCTTTGAGCCAGCAGCCGCCCCGGATCATCCGGTTGACGACCCATTCAGGCACAATCGGATCAGTTCCGTCCGGCTTCGCCTGACTGGTCCTGCGACAGCTTCGACTCCCTGGCGATCTCCGGGGAACTCAGGGCCACGCGGAAGCCGACGTAGTTGGAGCGAGTCTCCGGTGGGAAATGAAAGGCCCGGTCCCCTGACCTCCCCAACTTTGCGGGCGTCAACCAAGCGCCGCCACGGATCATTCGGCTATAGCCTTCCTTTGGGCCTGTGGGATCGCTGACCGCGCCCTCGGGGTAATCACCGGCCCAGTCGCTGCACCACTCCATCACATTTCCGTGCATGTCATACAGACCCCACGCGTTCATATCCTTCCTGCCGACCGGATGCGATTGGCCTTTGCAGTTCGAAGAGAACCAGCCGTAGTCATCAGCCAATTCCAGCCCTCCAAAGCCGAATGGCGCGTTACTGCCAGACCGGCAGGCGTATTCCCACTCCGCCTCCGTCGGCAAGCGATACACCCGACCGGCTGCCCTCTCCTCGGGCAATTCCGAAAGCCTCTTGCAGAATTCGACAGCGTCCTCCCACGAAACCTGATCGACGGGATGATTCGAGCCATCAACGTTCTTGATCGGATCACCCTGATGGTAACTGGGGTTGTTGCCCATCACCTTGAAATACTGGGCCTGAGTGACCTCGAAAGCGCCCAGGTAGTAGTCCCGAGTAAGTGTGACTTCATGCCGCTGCTCCGCGAGCCGGTAACCCTCTTCTCTAAACAGCGAGCCCATCTGCAACTTCCCCTTGGCGATCGGCACCAGCTTCATGCCCATGGTGTTGGTCATTCCCTGATCAGCCTGGTTGCTTGAGGATTCAGCACTGCTCAGGCGAGCTTGCTCAATCGCCGCCTCGGCTGGGGCGGAAAGCTGTTTTGACGCACTCAAGATCGGGACGACCTCTTTGGGCCCCTGACCGCGAAAATGAATCTTCATTGCGGCGAGGTCGATCTGCACTCGCGCGTCTACCGGGTCGGCCTGCTTTAGGTGAACGTCCCACTCGTTCCGTTTCACCTCGGTATAGGCTACTTCCCCGCCCATCCAGCTCTTGGGGCCGGTTTGCTCGAACGACTGCTCGGAGGATGAGCCCTGATAGGTAATCTTCGAGACATTGCTGCCATTGATCCCGGGGTCGATGCCTGACTTGGAAATCTCTACCGGCCAGCTATTGCGGACAATCCGGAACCCGATACTGAAGCATTGACTGGCCCCCTGCCACCGATAGCCACGGGTCGCCAGTCTGCAGCGGGTGGCTTCCTTGAACCAGCAGCCGCCCCGGATCACCCGATCGGGACCTGTTTCCTTCGCCATCGGATCCGTTCCGCCCGGCAATTCCTCGTAGTAACAATCCTGAACCCACTCCCAGGTACTCCCGTTCATGTCGTGCAGGCCCCAGGCATTCGCCTTCTTGGTACCTACCGGCTTCAGATAACCGCCGCTGTTTCCATCGTGCCACGCCACCTCATCAAGACTGCCTCCGGGGTACATCCCTGTCTCACCCGCTCGTGCGGCGTATTCATACTGCGCTTCCGTCGGTAGAGACATCTTTCCGCCATCCTTGCTCCCAAGCCTGGAATTGACCTTTTCCATAAACACCTGGGCGTCGTCCCAACTGACGCCCACGATGGGGAGATTGGGACCTTTGTTCTTCTCGGGGTGAGGCTTTCCGTAGGGGCCTATGCCATCCAGTGGATTGCTTCCCATCACCGCCGCCCACTGCGCCTGGGTCAATTCGGTCTTTGCGATCCAGAAGCCCTTGCTCAGGGTGACTTTGGCCTGATCTTCTCTGCTTTCCCTGCCCGCCTCGGACCTTGGGCTGCCCATCATGAACTCACCTGCCGGGCACCAGCAGAACGTCATTTTTACACCGGGCGCGATCTCGAATTCACGTTCCTCGCCGGCACGGTTTCCTTGAGCCTTGCGTAAGCCTCTTCTCCAGCGGCAACGGCGCTGTCGACGACGTCTCGCCTGGGTACCCTTTCTTCCGCCGTTGCCAGGCTGATCAGGGCAAAGAGTCCTGCGAGTGTCTTCGCGAATGTTCTCACGTGTGATGGTTGGTTTGCTGGTTCTCGATTTGTTCGAACCCAAAAGAGGGATCTGGCAATGGATTCGCTGAAATCAGGCTCGTGGATTCAAAATGTTTCCGGAGGTCAGTCCGCAAATGCTTCCCACACGGACAAAAGATCATCACTGACTGCCGATTCGATGGTGGGGGGGCATCAACCTGGCCGAACGACCCAGTTCAGCGACCGCCGTCCCGCAGCGGGGGTCGGCTGCGACAGTCGCTGCCGGATTGCCTGAACCGTCCGACTACCCAGCGGGGCGGTGGTTCGCTGCAAGCGCTCTGGTTGGGCCACTTCCTCGTCAGGCTCACTTCTTGAACTCGATCCTGGGTAACCCATCACGCAGTGTTGCATCCAGCTCTCTCAGCTCGGCGTAGATGACGCGATCGGACCACTTCTGGCTGACTGTGGACATCGAACTCACTCGGATGAACGCCCGACCATCTCGCTGACCGAGGTAGGCGACATCGTGCATCGTCTGCGGCTTGCCAACCCAATCATACTGCCTCTTGAACTCGGCGGGCGACACGTGCTCTGGACCGGAGCAACCACACAATGCCAACGCGATTAGCAATGGTGCGACAGATTTCATGGGAGTGGTAGTGGCCTGCCGTAGCGGGTCCGCTTGAGCAAGGGGTTGGGCATCACTCTGTACAGACCCTCGCGCGGGTTGAATCAGATCCCAGAGGTTTCCATGCAGGTCAGAAAAGACTGCGACAGTACCGTAGCTCTCGGACCTGGGCTCTCGGACGAAGACGACTCCTTTGGCCTTGTATGCGTTGAAGTCTCGCCAGAAGTCGTCCGTGTACAGAAACAGGAAGACTCTTCCTCCGGTCTGGTCGCCGATTCGGGTGGCCTGGTGATCGTTGGAGGCGTGGGCGAGCAGGAGATGACACTCCGTCGCGCCTGGCGGCGAGACCACAACCCAGCGCTTGCCTTGTGCCGGCTGATACGTGTCTTCAACAAGCCTGAAGCCGAGCTTCTGTACGTAGAAGTCGAGGGCGTCGTCGTAGTCTTGTACGACGAGGGAGACCAAGCCGAGGTGCTGGGGCATTTGTGTTCGGTGGGAGTGCAGCCGCAGTTCGTGTGGAGCTATATGCTCGGCATCCGTGACTCAGCGGCTATTGATGAAGTCCTCTGCAGTCATCCCGATGTCCCGTGCGATCTGCCTCAGAAGAATCGGGGAAATGTCCCTGCCACCATGATTCGGGACAGTGGTCCCACGGCCGTCGGCGTGACGATACTGCATGTGCGAACCTCGCTGGCGTACCAGGGCAAAACCGAGCAGCTCGAGAGCTCGGCACACCTCGCGCGGCTTGAGTACCGGAAGGCTTCCCATGGCCTAACCCACCTGGATCGTCTGGGTGCCCACGAACTCAGCATTCAAAAGGGGCTCTCCCTCCTCGAGCAGCATGCCCAACACCTCCTCGAGATTCCCCCGCAACGCATCCAACGACTCCCCCTGCGAGTGAGCGCCTGCGAACCCGGGCACGTACCCAACGTAAAGTCCGGTGTCAGCGCACTTCTCGACAACCGCCGTGAACGATCTCATGGACGAACGCTACGCCTCAAGCCCTTCTCCCGTCAAAGCTGGCGCATTCTTGCTGCCGAACGATTCAGCTCAGGGACGCCGGAAACCAAGCGAACAGACGGCCCAGTGACTCCCCACCGGCAATCCCTAGAGCGTCCGGTTCGGCTATCCGGAGAGCTTCTTCAGGATGGACCGAGCAAGGAACTCGTCGATGTCCCGATGCCGAGGTACCGGTTGGGCCATACGAGTCCGGGGATTCTGATACCAGTCGTGCTTGCCGCCATGCCGGATGAAGACACATCCAATCTCTTCAATCTTCCGGACCAAGTCCCGGTGCTTCACGCAGCCTCCATCTCGGCCAACCTTCGCACCCCGGGGATTTGCCCGCCAGACAGGTCAGTGTGCAGGTCGCGCAAGTGGTCCTGAAGGTCCTCGAGTGACTCACCCTGTGTGACATAATCGGGGAACTCCTCGAGATGACCGAGCCAAAATTGGCCGTCTTGCCAGTACACGTACCGAAGCGCCTTCACCTTCCGAAAATGCACCTGCCATCAGGACGAGGCAACGGCATTTGTTCTGGCCGAACGACGAGCGTGATCCACCGCCGGCGACAACCGCAACCTCCGAGACACGAGGTCCGAGGCGGTTGGGTCGACGCGATGGTTCGGCGACTCTGTCACGTGCATAGAAAACTGTGGCAGTGCTGAGCAATCTCCGTGAGAACGCTTGCCGGGCAAGCCGGGTCATCAGAGAAAAACCAATACTCACCAAACTGGTTGTTGATCATGAACCGGTAACCTCTGTACGCGAAACCAATCCAGGCCTCCACTATTCCATCCGTCAGATACTCCCCAAGTTCGACACCCTCGAGGGCGCCCAGATGGGTGCGCAGATCCGACCACGCGCAGGACTCGGGAAGCGCCAGGAACTGACGAGAGCCGTCTACCGCGATGTAATTGTTCAACTCAATACCCATGCTGAGGCCCTCCCACGCCGAACGCCTGCGTGAGCGACGGGGGGCAGCGGACGCAAACTCAGAAGTCGAGCCGAACGTCAAGGTTGCCTCCTGTTGGCTCGACGCAAGGGTTGGGCGCTCATTCTTGTGGGGATCCATTTGTCGACTGTCCCCCGGTCCAGAACTCTTTGAGAAGTCTTCCGTCGCGGAATACTACCATTCCGAACTCTCCGTTGGACCTCTCGAACATGAACATCGCATCTCGAGTTTTGTCGAAAGATCGCTCAACCTCTCTAAGGTCCTCTAAGTCGCGTCTGTAGGCATTGGACCAGCGATCCGTCACCAGTTGCAAATGATTCGTTAAGCCGTCACACGACGGGAACCTGCGCGCCAGGCTTTTGACGAGTAGCTGAACTGCGGTGTTTCGGTCCGAGTACCATCTATCAAGAGCGCCAGGGGAGATAGCGTCCAAGCGCTCGTACCCACCAATTTGGCGGAAGCGCTCCTCCGAATATTTGCTACCTGAGGTGAAAGAGTCGCTAAGGCATCCACCCACGAGCGCCAAGCCAATCGGGAATAGGAGGTAGGATCGGCCTTTGGTCATAGCAATCATGCCCAACGCCGGAACTGACCGACGCGGGCGGCCAATGATGTCCGAAATGGAAACTGACGCGGCCCGCCCGCGTTCGGTCGATTGATCTGGTTCGGCGATGCGGACTTCATGGCCTTCCCTGCGTGATGACTAGGTAGTCGCCTCCTATTCCGCGAACCAAGGTAGCGGTGAAGGCGAGGCCGTTGGTCTTCCAGTCGGTCGAGAACGCCGCCTGCGGCTCCATGATGCGGTGCGCCTCCATCCGACTCTGAACAAACTCGGCTGTGTCCTTCAGTGGCAGCTTCAAATAGTCCTGAACACCGGGTGCTACCATCTTCGGCAGGGTTACTGGAGTAGGCGAGAAAACCGCCCACTCGTAAAACTGATGGCTCGCATCGCGTCCACCACCATCTCCCGACGCAACAAGGAGCGCGTTCGTCGGAAAACTCAGACCGGTCTTCAACTCCAGACTTATCAGCGCCTGCGCGCTTCCCGGACTGGCCTTGAACGTTAGCCCGCTATCGCAGCCTGAGGTAAGCAGCATGACGGCGGCGAACAATGACGGCGCAAGTCTGAAAGTGTTGAATGACTTCATGGGCTGTGTCGCCGAACGTTTTGAGCTCACCGACCAGGCGGACGGGACGCCACGACTGCCCACACACCGGCCCGCCGGGTTCGCTGCAGCGCGCAGTTAGGCCTTCTCGTCGAAATACTTTCTCCTGATTGCCTCGGGCAATGCTTGCCGCACCTCCTTCGGGCAAGCTTTGAGATCTTCCGCAGAATCTGAGTTAATCGACTCCTTTTCCGTTATCAGAAGCACACGCAAGCTCCTCTTACCATCAAACATCCAGATGCGTGATCCACTCTCAACATACACGAACCAAGCCTTCGGCTTCAACAGCTCCGAAGTCATCTCATGGGTCAAAGTGACGCCCCCGGAACGCCATTTCACAGTGGGGTAAAGCTGCCCATTGGCATCTTGCTGAGTGGAGACAGTTATGGTGATTTGCTTACCTCCTTCGTTCACGGTGGTCCCTCCACCCGTTCGGAAAAAATCCCCGGCATAAGCCAAACTGGGAAGACAACAGGCTAAGCCAATCGATAGAGTAAGTTTCTTGAAATGATTCATAAACATGTTGTGGCCTAACGCTGCGACTCAGTGACGCGTCGCCGATGGTGCTCGGCATGGAACCGAGGCGCAACCAGCGCGTTCACTGGAGTAGTCTGGTTATGCCTTTTTTCGCTTCCTGGCAGCCATCTCTCTCTTGGCTTTCGCGTACATCTTTTTGGCCTCTCTTTTGTTTTCATCGACCTCCTGAGGATCACGGGGGCGAACGAACTGTGGTGGGACGCCAGAACCGACCGGAGCCTCAATCAACCTAAAGGAAATACACTGACCCGGTTGGATGTCGGGTAGCTGCCACTGCCAACTCTCCTTGTCGTTCCCAGTCATGATGTGAGCTCTCATGTACGTCCGCGGAATATTCCCGACCATCGCCGCAAACGGCGAATCCGAGGGCGGCACATAGACGCCGACTAGCTTCCCATCGATTGAGACTTCAAGGGCGTTCATACTGTAGCGGCACAACGTAAAGGTCAGCGACGGGAGCCAGCCACCGAGAGCGTCCGCATCGCCACTCGGCGAATCGGCTGGCGCCCGTTCGATGGACCGTCATGGTTGGGCCTCCTCATGAGAATGCACTTTGCTTCAAGATCTCAATGCGTCGCCAAACTGCTTTGGACATTCGTCCCTGCCAGACCCCATCCAACAGCTCCCGTAGCCGACGTTCCTGAAGAGCCAGTTTGTGGAATCCATCGATGTACGCCTCACCGTGCGAGCCCAAGAAGTCCTCCAAAGGTCCAGCAGCGATATTGGCATGGATCCATTCGTCATCCGTGATCTGCATCATCGCGAAGATGACACTCAGGGCGCGATCCGGACTCTCATGAAGAAGTTGATAGAATCGGTCATCCCCATCAGTCCAGTCGGGGCGGGGTGTGGTAACCCATTCCTCAGCCATTTCCCGAACAGCGCAATCGGTGCGCCAAGCGTTCCAGAGACTAGTGAGGTTTGGATGCATGCTGTTCGTGCAGGGTGGCCCAACGCTCCGACTCAGGCGCGCCGGGCCGTTGACGTTCGATTGGCAACCGAGATGCGATCCCGGCGTTGCCTGCAGTCGGCTTGTTGAACGAAGCCGCTGCG
>DITU01000009.1 GCA_002422905.1 Verrucomicrobia bacterium UBA6176 | reverse complement strand
GAGACCTGGAAGCTCTTCAGCTTCCAATAGCCTCTGTGCTCTCCGTGAGCCCTGTGGTGAAAGCATCCGATCCACACCCACCTATCTCGCCCGTACCATCCGGCGGTGTTGACCCGGACGGAAACCGCCGGACACGATTTCCCCGTCCACCTGGGCAGGCGCCCTGGGCTATAGAGTTTCAATGCGGTGTCATCCCCGTCGGGATCCATCTCAGCCCGGGATACAGGTGAAGGCGGACAACCGGAAACCAATGCCCCCAATGCCTGCTCCTCCATTCCCCCCGCACCTGGAATCGCTGCCATGAAGGTCGCGTTCGTCGCCCGCTATGGTCCCCCGGAGGTGGTCGAGTTCCGCGAGGCCCCCACGCCGTCGGCCGCAGCGGGAGAAGTGCGCATCCGCGTCCTCGCGACGGCGGTGACGGCAGGCGATTGGCGTATCCGCAGCGGCGTGATGCCACGTGGTTTCGGCGCGCTGCGAGGGATCGGGCTCGGATTCGGTGGCCCACGAAAGGGCGTCCTGGGAACCGACGCGGCAGGCGTTGTCGACGCCGTCGGCGCGGGCGTCAAACGCTTCAACGCCGGCGATCCGGTGTTCGCGTTCCCCGGCAGTGCGCTGGGCTGCCACGCGGAGTTCCTCGTGATCCGCGCGGATGGGCGCGTGGCACCCAAGCCCGCGAACCTCAGCTTCGAAGAAGCGGCGGCGCTTCCTTTCGGGGGCATGACGGCACTCGATTTCCTTCGACGCGGCGAGGTGCAGACGGGCGAACGCGTCCTCGTGAACGGCGCGTCCGGCAACGTCGGCTCGGCGGCTGTGCAACTCGCCAAACACCTGGGCGCGCACGTCACGGCGGTGGCCAGCGCTCCGAACGCCTCACTGGTTCAATCGCTCGGCGCCGACGAAGTGATCGACTACACAACCTGCGACTTCGCGGCCGGCGGGGCACGGTTCGACATCGTCCTCGATTGCGTGGGGAATGCACCGTATTCCCGCATGAAGCGCATCCTCGCGCCTCGTGGCCGACTGCTCGCCGTACTGGCAGACCTTCCCGCCATCCTCGGCTCCGCATTTGCCGGCCGCACGAAATCACACCGCGTCGTCGCCGGCCCCGCCTCGGAGAAAGCCGAGGACCTGATGACGCTCGCCGAGCTCGCCGCACACGGAAAGCTCCGCCCCGTAATCGACCAGCGCTTCCCCTTCGAACAGATCGTCGATGCCTATCGCGTCGTGGACTCGGGAAGGAAGAAAGGCAGCGTCATCCTATGGCTGGATCCCCGTGCGGCGCTCAACACATGGGAGCACCTCCCCGAACGAATCCTCGACAGGATTCCCGCCCCGGTTCTCCCTTTCATCCGTGCGATCCCTTCGCGAACGGAGTGATGGCGTTTCGTGGGCGATCCCAAGCAAAGTGTCGGGCCCCACCCGAAACCGTTTCCCGACGACGGCCCCGCAGGCGCCAACCGGTTGGCCCTCGCGCCATCGATGGTCCCCAGCGTTCCTGCTTTTCCTGTCGATGCTGATTCTTCCCACGCCATCCACCCGTGCCGATTCCCCGTTCGGTTTCCTCACCAACGCATTGATCGCCCATTACACCTTTTCAGGCGATGCCAGGGATCGCAGCCGATTCAGCAATGATACCGTGGCCTCGAGTATCACCTACGCCACCGACCGGTTCGATCGGCCCGGCCAGGCGGCCCGCTTCAACGGAATCGCCGACTATCTGGAACTCCCCGAGGCCATCGGCCTGGTCGATGTCGATCAGTTCACCCTAAGCCGTATCCATGCAGTAGGGANNGGCGCAGCAGATTCTTTCGCAGGCCGAGGAGTGAGCGAGGCGCGTATCAATAGCTCGATCCGTAACGAGCGAACGACGAAGGCATTGCGGAAGAAGATCCAGCCGAAACGACCGATCCTACTGCATGGATACGGCTACTCGCCATGATCAGATTGTCAAACATACGGGACTGACCCCATTGCCCCTTCACTTACACCGTCAAGGCCCCGGTGGACCCGCCGAATGAATCGGTTTCCACGCCCAGTCTTTGAAGGATCGTGACGAAGAGCTTGGCCAGCGGCAGTTCTTCCACCTCAACCTTGCCTTGCCATCCAGCATCCGAATCGATGCCCGCGCCGGCCTGATTGTCTTCGTTTCCCTTGCCGAACTTGAGGTAGCGACCGTTGGCAAAGCCGAGGTTCCTTCCGCCGGCGGAGATGATCGGATAATTGCGTGACAGGTGGAAACTGCTGGAGGCAGAACCGTGCATGGCCAGCGTGTTATCGAGCATGTTGCCCATGCCGGTCGGCTCCGGAGTGTCCTTCAACCTCTGGGCGAAACGGCCGAACTCCTCCGCCTGGTAGCGATTGTAGGTGCCAAGGTTCTCCCAACCCCCGGGCTTCTTGACTTCATGGGTCAGGCCATGGGCGGCACCAAGACCAACGGCCATCGACAGCAGGTCGTGGGGGCCCTCGCCATTTTCCCGGCCCAACTGAAACGTCGCGACGCGAGTCGAATCACTGAGGAAGGCCAGGTAGATCAGTTCATACATCGTCTGGAAATAAAGCCTGGCCTCCTTGGGCTCAGCATCCAGGTGCAGGTTGCGGGCGTCGACCTTGGGAAACGGTGCATCGATCCAACCCTGGGCCTTCGTAAGCTTCAGTTCGGTATCGCGAACGGCGTCGAGGTACTGCTTGAGGGTCTCCTGGTCGCGGCGGGAAAGCTGGCGTCCCAGCGAACGGGTGCTGTCCATCAGGAGGTCCAGTGCACTCTTGCTGCGCGCCAGTCGAGCGGCCGCGTCCTTGCTGCCCGCCACGAACAGAAGGTCGAAGATCTCCTTCGGCTTGTTCATCGCCGGGATCGGGCGTCCTTCCCGATTGAAGGACTGAGTCTGGGCACCGCGAGGTCCGCCCACGCCACCATTGGTCGACATGACCAGCGAAGAGTGTCGCGTGAGGTTGCCTGCCTGCTCGGCGTACACCTGATCCAGGGAGATCGTGTTCCGGTACGGCCCCTCACCGCCGATTGGCGCGCCGGTCAGATACTGATCCGCATTCGAGTGGCCATGGACCTGTCGCGCGGCCGGATGCGACAGGCCGGAATAGATCGTGACGTCATTGCGAAGTGGCTCGAGAACATCGAGCACCTTGGTGAATTCGAAGTCCTTTCCACCGCCCCGGGGAAACCAACTCCAATCCCTCCAGGCCGGATCGGACCTGAGCGGCAAGCCAACCCCATCGGGGTGGTAGACGCTGAGAAAACGTCGAGGAGTCTCAGTCAGCCCTCGGCCGCCCTTGGCGAACGTCTCAAACCAAGGCAGCGCGAGCGCCAGACCGGTGCCCCGAAGAAACGTCCTGCGACTCAACAGCAGGGATTTGTTGTTCATGCTTGGTTCCGGGGTCTTACCTTGAGTTGAAAAGGGTGCTTCCGATGATGAGGCGAACCAGGTCACCGAGCCCATCATCCCGTCGTCTCAGCTGTGCGGTCAAGCTGTCGACCTCCGCGCGGTCACCCAAAGACAGCGGCCTGCCAAGGGCGTAGGCCGTCAGCTTGTGCACCATCGCCCGTGCAAACTGATCCTGACGGTCCGTCAGCAGGTATCGCTTCAGCCCGTCCATCCCGGCCAGCATCTGATGATTGGACAGCTCGGAGGTCGCATCGACAGGCCGGTCCTTGATGCTGGTGCGGAACACACCCATGGCATCGTAGTTTTCAAACGCGATTCCCCAAGGGTCGATCTTGGCGTGACACGAGATGCAGGCGGCCTTGTTCCGGTGATCGGTTATCCGCTCCTTCAGGGTCATCTTCAGGATCTCCGGGTTCGTCAGGTCCACTTCAGGGACATTCGGTGGTGGCGGTGGCGGTGGATCGTGAAGGATGCGTTTCAGCATCCAGACGCCCCTCTTGAGCGGATGGGAATCCTTGCCGTCCGAGTTCATCGCCAGGATCGCAGCCCCCGTCAGAATCCCACCGCGGTGCATTTGCGGGGTGATTGGCACTTTTCGGAAATGAGGGCCGTAGACCCTCGGGATCCCATAGTGCTGCGCCAGCCTTTCGTTGACCATGGCATGCTCGGAATGGATGAAGTCCATGATGCTGCGGTTGTTCCGCAGCGCTTCATCAAACAGGGCGATCGGTTCCTCCTGCATCGCCTCCCTCAACGAGGCGTCCTTGACATGCGTCACGCTGTTCAGGCCATCCAAGCCCAGCCACTGCTCGACAAAGTTCCGGGAGAATCGCCCGGAACGTGGGTGCGCCAGCATGCGTTGCACCTGCCCGGCCAGAACCTCCGGATCCCTGAGCTTTCCCCGCTCCGCAAGTTCCTGCAGCTCGTCATCAGGAAGGCTGCACCACAGAAACACGGCGAGGCGGCTCGCGAGCTCGAGATCACCGATCCTGGCCGGTGACTTCGTCTCGCCGGCTGGCGCGACCGGAGTCAGGTAGAGGAACTCCGGGGTGGCCAGCGCGGTCGCCAGCACTTCGACCATCGCCTCCTCAAAAGTCGGGAACTCCGGCCGATACCTTGCAAACAGGGCCATGAACCGGTTGATGTCCTGCGCGGTGACGGGGCGACGCCAGGCACGTTTCAGGAATCGATTCAGCACCTCGCGGCCATAGGTCTGCTCGTCTGCCCGGTTGGCACTCTCGATGAAGATGTCCGTGTGAGTCCTGGGCGGCCATTGCTCGTAGAACGGCGAACTGATTTCGAGGTGATCGATCAGGACCTGGAGCGGTTCCTCCCCGCCAGCGGCGTTGGATATATTGTGGACGTGCAGGAACTCATCCCGGCGCGGAAACGCGGTGGTGAGCTTCCGAAACGGGTTGCGCTGGATGTCGCCCAACTGGATGTCGAAGTGGATGAATTGAGGGTCGTCGCCCGGTGCCGTCACGGGGATGGGGTGTTCGCTGATGACCTGCGAGAAGTTGGCGTCATTGCTGGTGTGAGCGCTGAAGATCAACCGCAAGCTCGCGTACTCGTCAGGGTTCATCGTGGAGCGTCCGACCCGGATGCGGACTCGCATGGTGCCCTCGTCGGGCAGGAACCGATCCAGATCGAGCTTCAGCTCGCTGGACCGGGGAAGAACCAGCACCACGGGCGAAACCGGCGGCGTCTGCCCGGCGACCGCGCCTGTCCGCGGGACCAACTTCCCCGCGGTGAACGGCACGCTCTCGCCGGTCTCCCGGTTGAATAGCTGCTGCTGGTTTCTGGGCTTTCTGGCTTTTTGCTTACCCTGATCCGATGGCTCGGCCGCTTTCTTGCCCTCCACCTTTTCCATCTCCTCGGGAATCGACAGGATGTAGTTGACGGCTTGCGGTCGTTCTCCGCTGACCGTGGCTCGCCCGAGGGCCTTCAGCGCAATCTCTCGGTAGGTCTCGAATTGCAGGGCCGACATCTGCAGCAGTTCCGAGCTGTTCTTGAAACCGTCCTCGGTTGCTGTTTCCGGGGGCAGCTTGTTCGCGAGCGCATACGGCAAGCCAAGCAGGTCCTGCAGGGCATAGTCATACTCGTACTTGGTCAGCCGGCGAAAAGACGAATGCTCCCTGCTGTCACGACGGGCCAGGGATGCCGCATGCAGTTCCCCGTTCAGCCAATCAACCATGCGCCCACGGTCCGCGTCCGCGATGGCGTAATCCGGTTCGTCCTGGGGCGGCATTTCCGAATTGCTGAGCGCGTCAACGACCTCGCGCCATCGCTCGGTATCCGGACCGGTCAGCAGGTCGGGATCCAACTGGTCGATGCGCAGCCTGCCCTCCGTCTTTTTCGGGCCGTGGCAGTTGACGCAGCTCCTGTTCAGGACCGGCCACACCGACTTACGAAACTCAGCAACATTGGCCTTTGGAATTGCAGGGGTGGTATTCGCGACGGGCTTGGTATCCCTCAGGAATCGGGAGTTTGCGCGCCCCTGCTCCTTCGCTGCTTCCAGCGTGATCGCCTCCGACTGGCCATCGGCCGCCACCAGCACGCACGCGCTGACGAGCCCCAGGACCGCGGTGATGGTTGCCGACTTCATTCACAGCGACCTTGCTCGTGGACTGCGTCGGGTGCGAAATCTTTCTGGCGACGAACGGACAGGAATCCACTTCTGGGGGCAATGGGGGCAGTCCCGTATTTTTGACATCTCCCCTGCCTCGCTCCACAAGACCGTCCTGGGAGGATCTCACCGCAGTCCCAAGGCTCATCAACGGGGATCCGACATCAGCAAAGAGGATCCGAAGCGGTCGGACCAGACGACCGGGGTGATCGACATGAGCAGATTGTCAAAAATACGGGACTGACCCCATTGCCCCTTCGTCGCCACCGCCACCATCCCGGCCCGCCCCCAACTCCCGCACCTTCGACACCTCACGCCATTGCGGACGCTCCCGCCTTGCAGCCCGAAGTGGTCACAACCTGGAGGGAGCACAATCCCATCGGCCCGGCCATCGAAGTTCTGGATGACGTTGAACGCGCATGCTTTCGAATCACGAAGGCAATTGGGTCAGTCCCATAGGTTTGACATTCGCTGAGCCGGGAGGCCTTCCCTGCATCCAGCCCATCGCCTTTCAGAGATCCCGACCAGGGACGCTGTCAGAGCTGTGCGATGGCCACCGGCTTGGCGTTGCGTGACTTCACAACGCCTCCGGGGACCTCCAGCGTGATCACGAACGCCACGGGACGTCCGATCGGCAGCCGCGGATGGAACCGGATCAAGGCCTCCTCTGATCCCGACGGAACATCGAACACACCGCCATCCACCGGAAACTCTGCATCCCTCTCGGGATCGACGATCCACAACTGATACTGGGAGCGCTGGGGATCGTTGACCGGAAGACCGCGTAAACGGAGAAAGCCATCCTGGCGTGCCGTACTCCAGACGACGTCGCCCTGCAGGTTCGAATACTGTTCCAAGCCGGGAACAAAGGGAGCGCGCACCCCGTCCGCAGCAGCCGCCACGGCATCACGTTGAACTGAGGCAGCCAGGGACGGCACCGGAGTCGGAGTTCGGAACGTGCTCCACACCGCGAAAACCAATGCCGCAGCGGCGGCGGCCTGCCAACCCCAGGCACGCCGGGGAAACCATGGATTCTCCCTGGCTCGCGAACCTTCCGTTGAAGCCGGAAACCGCACCACTTTTCCACCCTCGGGAGCAGCTTCGGCGAATGCGGCAGCGTCCCGACGCAACCGTTCGCGCAAGCCCTGCGGCGGAGTTTCCGACCCCACCAGGGCCTGGGTGGCGGAGGCCACTGCCGCTTCGACCGAAGCCTCCTCGGGATCCGGGCCGGAGGCAATCGGGCGACCCTCGATCACCCGATCGACCATTTCTTCCAATCGTGTGTCGTCGTTCATGGCTTCGCCCTCCCCGTTCCCAGCGTTTCACGGATCCGCAGGATGCCCCGACGGATCACCGACTTCACGGTTCCCAGAGGGGTGCCCGTCCTCACGGAAATGTCCGAATGACTGAGGCCGTCCGCCAGGCACCATTCGATCATGCGCCGCTGGTCGGACGGCAGGGAGCGCAGGACCCCGAGCGCACGCAGCGCCTGATCGTCCATGCCCTCGGGCACGACTTCCATGGCTGTCTCCTCCATCGATTCAATTTCCAGGGGCGCAAGTACCGGCCGACGAGCCCGATGCCGCAGGACATCCATGAGGCGGCGACGGGCGATGGTCGACACGAAGGTGACCTCGGTACCGACAGCAGGATTGAAGCGACCCGCACTGCGCCACAGATCTATGAAGATCTCCTGCACCGCATCTTCCGCTTCTGCGCCCGTCCCCAGCATCCGACGGGCAAGCGCCCAGACCAATCCTTCATAACGCTGGAGGCAGGTTTCCATGGCGGAACGGTCCCCGGCTGCCACGGAGGGCAGCACGGGGGCGATCGATTCCATGACAGTCGTTTCAGACATTGCCGGGGGGCGCGGATCCTGGAGCTCAAGGGCCCACGGACCGGGTTCAGTTCATCATGACCCGGGATTCATCCAGAGCAGTGCGCAACGTCCACGCCCGGTCAGACCATTCCGTCTGGTTGCGCGATTGCGCAATGGCCTTGTTCAGTCGGGCCCGGGCCTTTTCCGGAACGTCGTGACGATCCGCCAATCCGAGGGCGGCAACTTCGTAAATCGCGGCACAGGCCTCGGCATTTCCGGAATTGTACAAAGGAACGCCTCGCTCAATGGCGGTCGCGACGATGACACCCGGGGCTCCACCCATCTTGACCCCGGCGCCGCTGGTGGGCGGCAGAAGAACGGTGTCGATGACGTGGATCACGCCGTTGGACGTGTCGATGTCGGTCTTCACCACCTTGGAGTCGTTGACCTTCAACTGTCCATCCACCACCGAGATCTTCACTTCGGCACCTGAGAGGGTCTTGGTGGATTCGAGGCCGGCGACCTGCCGGGCCGGCACCCGACCCGAGATCACATGATATTTCAGGATGGCCTGGAGCCTGGCCTTGTTCTCGGGCTTCAGCAGCGACTCGACCGTGCCAGCCGGAAGTTTCGCGAAGGCGTCGTCGCTGGGAGCCAGCACCGTGAACGGTCCCCTGCCCTGGAGGGCTTCAACGAGATCCGCGGCAGTCAGGGCCGCAGCCAGCGTCTTGAAGGAACCCGCCTTGACTGCGGTGGCGACAATATCGGGCTTGGCCGACGTGCCGTGGTCGGCGGCATGAAGGGTTCCAAGGGCAGCGACGTATACTCCCAGGGCGGCGATTGAGAGGAACCGGCGGCAATACTTTGATTTCGTGGATTTCATGAGCTTCGAGCCTTGTTGTGCGTGCTTTTGTCGTTGTCGCTCCGGGACCGGAGCAACACCCATGCATTCGCCGGCAACGCCCTGCTGGATGCAGAAAGAAGGACCTTGTTTCGCAATCTTCCGACCCAGGCGCTGGAACCCCGCCGGGATCAGGCCTCCCTTGTCACGCTCGCGCGGCCCCGGCGGGTGGGCTTCCCGGACGGGCCCGCAGCAGGTTGGATAGGTGGAGTCTGTCCCCAACCACCCTGTTCAGAACGCTCCGCCTCAACCCAGTCCTATCGTGATCTCGGAAACAATGAAGGGCTGTAGGGCCAGTCCCATATTTTCGACATCTTCCCTCATTCGCTCCACGAGACCGTCCAATGAGGATCTGACCGCCGCCCCCCAAGGCTCATCAACGGCGATCCAAAACGGTTGGACCAGAATGACAGGCGTGCTCGACATGAACAGATTGTCAATAATATGGGACTGACCCCATTGCCCCTTCATGGATTGTTGGAGATTGGCTTTTCACGGTTTCCAGCGATGGAGGAGGTTCTTGCTGCGGCCGTCCTCTTCCTGAAGGATCAGATACTCTCCGTTTTCGCGGCGGTGGACGCTGAGGCACTCGGCCATATCCATCCAGCCCACTCCCCAGTCTTTCGGTGGCTCGATGTACCCCGCGACCGCGCCGGTCCGCTTGCTATAGACGCTGATGTGACCCCGCGAGATTTCCCGTTCCCCGACCTTTCCCCGCTCGGCAATGGCGACAAACACGTAATCGCCGGCGACGTCGAAGGAAATCGGTTCGCAGTTGCTGGCAGGCTGGTGGGTGCAAACGACGTGCCATGCCGCGACCCGGTTCCCCTTGCTCCAGTCATCATAGCGGCAAAGGTGGACACCCATGGATTTCCAATGATGGGTTTTGTCGCCGCTGGTTCCAGCGAGATACATGACATCGTTCTCCGAGTCATACCGGACGCGGCGGATGCCACCGTATGGCTTCGGGGATTCGAGGGTTTCGAACTCTGGGGAATAGATCGGAATTCCGTGCGAATCGAGACCCTCGAAAGTGATCTTTCGGAGGGGGCCCCAGCAGGTCATCCAGATGTCGCCGCGCGCGTCGATGAACGCACTGTTCCCGCCGTAGGCGTCGTGCACGTCCGTCTTGGTGTACTCGCCCGCGTCGAACTGGCCGTTGCCATTGGTGTCACGCCACAGCCAGTTCCCCTCCGGTGCGCGCGGGTATTTGTTGGAATTCGACCAGACGACGCAGGGGATCATTACTTCGCCGTCCGTTTCCGGAGCCAGCCGATAGATGCAGAAGGGCGACTGACCCGAACCCATGCCGGTGGTGATGATGAACTTCTTCCCGCCGAGTGTGCGGACATAAACGCCGGCATTGTCATACTGCACGAAGCGGGGATCGTGCGGGTACTTGTAAAAGTTGGCAGTGAAGGCGACCAGGGTCGCCTCCTTTCCATCCGACTTGGAGAGGTCAACATCATAACGCTCCGTCATGCCGTAGATGGACTTGCCATCGGACGCCGGATCCACGGCGCTGCTATCGGTGAAGACGACGCAATGGCGACGCCACCGCAACTCGCCACCAGGCGAGTATTTCTCAAGCCAGATGCCCGGGCCGTTGGTGCGGTATTCGGTGTTGGCGATGTAAATCGCCCCCTCAGCATCGACGCCGATGCCGCGCACCTGGCTGAACTTCAGCGGGCCAAGAACTCCTGGAATTCCGGAAAAAATGCCATTCTTGGTGCCGAAGTTTCCGGCCGGTTTCGGAGCGGTGGTGATGTCCGAGTAGATGAGCACCCATTCATTCTCGCCGACATCGCCGATCAGCATGCGCCCTTTCGGATCGATGCAAAAGCTGCCCGAACGGCTGCCCGGCGGCAGGGTGATCGTCTGCGGCAGCCGCTTGCCCTGCGCGTCATAGCGATGGATTTCGGTGGCGTCCTCTCCGATGGAGACCCAGAGCGCCCCTTCGCCGTCGACGGCGATCTGCCATGCGTTCCTGACCTCCCACGATCGCTTCAGGGTCATCTCCTCCGCGTCATAGACCCGGATTCTATTGTCGATGGCGCAGGCCACAAACACCTCGGTCTCGGTGGCGAAAAGGCTGCGGATGTGGGACTCACTTTCCTTGGCGGAAGAATCGATCTCGTGGACGGGGAGGAAACAGCCGGCCGGGGAATCCTGGCCGCCTTTTCCGTCTGCGAAGGGAGGACCGGTACCAATGTGCTCTCGGGAGCGGCGACTGAAGCCGTACCATACCTTGCCGGCGGGGGGCCAGTTGTTGATATCCTTCAGGTTGTCGCCCTCGTTGTTGTACTGCTGGGAAAAGAAAACGTATTTCGAGTTTGCGGCCACCGCCCTCCCTCCGTTGTGGCCCCAGCCGAAATAGCCCGGCATGTGCGGCCGTGGGTGGACATCGCCGTCCGTGCCGATCACCGCCACATTGCCGCCGCCCTCCTCCCAGAAAATGTTGATGAAGGTGGTGCCATCGGACGAGACATACATTCCCTCGATGCCTTGCGGCATGAAGCGCGCATCCGCGTGCGAATTGGCAAACCAGGAATGGGCAACCTGAAGACGCGGCCATGCGTCCCCGGAAGCAACGGGAGCGCTTTCCGCGGCCGCCAGCCACGACGTGAGCATGGCGATTAGAGGGGTGGAGACGAGGGTTTTGAGATTTCGGTTCATGGAGATCGGTGAGATTCGGCTTTTGTGCGTCATGCGAAACTTTGCCGCGGGCTGGATGAAAGGTGTCGCTGGTTGCGGTTCCCGCTACGGCTTCAGCGTGGCGAGAAATCCGATCAGATCGCCAAATTGCGGGATCGTCATCGTGAGCTCGCGGTGGGACCCGCGACGTCGGATGACCCTGGGTTCCACGGATTGATTCCATGCAACATGCGTCAACATCAGGGCGACAGCGACAGCAGGCTCGGTCGTTTTCTTCACCGGTTGGCGAAGGACCTTCCAGGCAAGGTCGAGGACGATTTCACATATCTTGCGCGTACCATCGAATCAGGTATCCCCCGACGCCAACGGGATCGCAACCCGCGAATTGGCCACGTCGCTAAGACCTCGCTTCAGGAACCCTGCATAGAGCCGGGCGTTTATCATCTCAAGATCCTCTCATGAACTGGAACTGCGGCGGGCAGTTCGCACG
>DITU01000171.1 GCA_002422905.1 Verrucomicrobia bacterium UBA6176 | reverse complement strand
CCACCCCGCGCATGGTCGGGTCGTCCCCCGCCCTTGCCGCCCACGAGCGGCGCAATCGCCTGGATGACCTTTCCCGCCTGCACCTTGCCGGTGAAATCCGGCGACACCGAAGCCACCAGCGTCACGGCGCCCGCCGCTCCGCCACCCAGCACCACCACCCCGGAAAACCGTCCCCTCAATGCGTCCACCACCGCCTGAAGGAAATCGCCTTCGCTCTCGCCCAGGTTGTGCACGATCAAGGGAATCCCGTTGTGGATCACGGCGCGCCCCAACAATTCGCCCGCCGCATTCGATGCATTGCGCGCCACCGCCACCTTCAATTGCCGTTCAACCTCCTTCTGATGCGCCAGCAACGCCTCAACCTTCTTGTCGAGATCCGCCATTGGTGCGTTCAACCGTCCCGCCACCGTCCGCAACAGCCCCAGATCCGCGTTCATCACCGCATACGCCGACATTCCGGCCACCGCCTCGATCCGCCGCACCCCCGCCGAGATCGCGCTCTCTGCCAGGATCCGGAACAACCCGATCTCACCCGTCGCACGGGTATGGGTTCCGCCGCAAAGCTCCATCGAATACCCGTCCAACCCCTGGACCCGTCCCCCGATCTGCACCACGCGCACCGATTCGCCGTACTTGTCGCCGAAGAACTGCAGGACGTCGGAGCGGGATTTTACCTGGGAATAGGGCATTTCAACCCACGACACGGCCGCATTCTCAAGGATGCGTTCGTTCACCAACCGTTCCACATCGGCGACCTGCGCCGCCGTCAACGCCGCCGAATTGAAGTCGAACGTCAACTTCTCCGGGCTCACCGATGACCCCTTTTGCGTGGCGTCCCGGCTCACCACCTCATGCAGCGCCCAGTGCAACAGATGGGTCACCGTGTGATGCCGCTGGATCGCCGCCCGACGGGAGGCATCCACGGACAAGGCGACCTGCGAACCCACCGCCGGCGCGTCATCGCCCTCGATGAAATGGAGCCAGGTGTTGCCGCTCTTCTGCGTGTTCACCACCCGCCACAACTGACCGCTCCCGGACAATTCCCCGGAATCACCGACCTGCCCGCCCATCTCCGCGTAAAAGGCCGATGCATCCAGGACCACCGCCGTCCGCTCCTTCAACACCACCACCTCCAGAACCTTGGCCTGTGTCGCCAGCGTTTCGTAACCCACAAAACAGGTCGGGACCTGGGTCTCGATCTGGGACAATTCAATGACCGTCTTCTTCTGCGCCGCCCGTGCCCGTGCCTTCTGTTCTTCCATCAACGTGTGGAACCCCGCCACATCCACCTTCAAGCCCCGTTCCCGCGCCATCAATTCGGTCAGGTCGAGGGGAAACCCCTGCTCGTCATACAGCCGGAACGCCACCGGTCCCGTGATGTCCCCCCGCGTGGCCGCCTCGTTGAAGAGTGAAATCCCGTTGTCCAGGGTGCGATTGAACGACTCTTCCTCCCGCCGCAACGTGTCCTGCACCTGCGACTTCTTCGCCCGGATCTCCGGGAAGACATCGCCCATCGTCGCCGCCAACACATCCACCAACTTGTAGAAGAACGGTTCCCGGAATCCCAGCGAACGCCCGTACCGGACCGCCCGGCGCAGGATGCGCCGCAACACGTAGTTGCGATCCGAATTACCCGGTTGGATCCCGTCCGCCACCGCAAATCCCAACGTCCGGATATGATCCGCGATCACGCGGAATGCCACGTCCGTACGTTCCTGCTCCGAATCCCCGAGACTTCCCGAAGCCGGCAACGTGTTCCCGTATCGCAACCCGCTCAACCGCTCGATCTCATCAAAGATCGGCCGGAAGATGTCGGTCTCGTAATTCGAGATCCGCGCATTGGCGAAATCCGTGAAACCCTTGGTTCCCTGGATGATCGAGGTGACCCGCTCGAAACCCATCCCGGTGTCGACATGCCGGGCCGGCAATGGACTGAAGCTCCCATCCGGGTTGGCGTTGAACTGGATGAAGACGTGGTTCCAGATCTCGATGCACTGGGCCGACCCCTTGTTGACCAACACCCCGCGCGTGTCGCCCGCCGGCGTCAGGTCCACATGGATTTCCGAACACGGCCCGCACGGACCCGTGTCGCCCATCATCCAGAAGTTGTCCTTCTTGCTGCCGTTGACGATGTGCACCGCCGGATCCAGACCCTCAGCCCGGAAGATCTCCGCCCAGATGTCGTAGGCTTCCTGGTCGAACTCCGCCGGATCGCCCTGGCTCTTGTCGGGCGAATAAACCGTGGCAAACAGGCGCGCCGGTGGAAATCCCCAGACCTTGGTCAGCAATTCCCATCCCCATCGGATCGACTCCTGCTTGAAGTAGTCCCCGAAGGACCAATTCCCCAGCATCTCGAAAAAGGTGTGATGGCGCGCGGTNNCCAGCATCTCGAAAAAGGTGTGGTGATAGGTGTCGAACCCGACGTCATCGAGATCGTTGTGCTTTCCACCCGCCCGGATGCACTTCTGCGTATCCGCGGCACGGGTGTCCAACCCGCCACGCACCCCCGCCCACGTCGAGACGTCGGGCCGACGCTCACCCAGGAAGAACGGAACGAACTGGTTCATCCCCGCATTGGTGAACAGCAGGTTCGGGCTGTCCGGCATCAATGACGACGACGCGACAACGGTGTGCTTCTGGCGATGGAAGTAATCCAGGAAGCCCTGACGGATTTCAGCGGAGGTCAACACAGGCATGGCAGCAAAACGGGGCCGCAGCCTAGGACGCAGTCGATTCGACAGGCGAGGGCGAAGTTGCCCGGACAGCAGGGACCGAGCGGCGACGTCCGGTCGCCGGCCTGGAGTGGAAGGAAAGGCGCTGTGGGATGGCAACAAACCGTTGCCCGCCCGATTCCGCTCCGCCACAAGCCCCGGGCCGGATAGCGTCACACCCGTGGATGCCGCCACCCCGCCCCCGCTGATTCCCGGGACCCTGTACCTTGTCGCGACCCCGATCGGGAATCTGGAAGACATCACCCTGCGCGCCCTTCGGGTGTTGCGGGAGTGCGACCTTGTGGCGGCCGAGGATACACGTCGCACCGGGCAACTCCTCCAGCACTTCAACCTTCGCAAGCCGCTCGTCTCCTACTTCCGATTCAATGAGGCGAAGCGTTCGGTGGAAATCCTCGAAAGACTGCGCGGCGGCGGAACGGTCGCCTTGGTGACCGATGCCGGAAGTCCCGGCATCTCGGATCCAGGCACCCGGATGGTCGCCGATGCCGTGCAGGCCGGGATCCGGGTGGAACCGGTTCCGGGCCCATGCGCCATGGTGGCGGCGTTGACTGCCAGCGGATTGCCCACGGATGAGTTCCACTTCGCCGGGTTCCTTCCCGTGAAAGCCGGCCAACGCCAACGTCGACTCACCACCCTCCTCCAGATTCCCGGCACAATGTGCCTCTACGAATCGCCCTGGCGGATCCAGAAGTTGCTCAACGAAATCACGGTGCTCGCGCCCCAGCGCCGGGTGGTGGCGTGTAGGGAACTGACCAAGCGCTTCGAGGAATGGATCCGTGGAACCGCCCAGGAAGTGGCTGCCGACCTGACGAAAAAGCCGAGGAAGGGAGAGTTTGTGGTCCTGATCGGTCCACCCTCGGGCGAAGACCCGGCCGAAGAACCGGACCTACCGGATCCGGAAGGTCATTGAGCGGTCAGGACTTGGGAGTTGGATCCGGTGCGGAAGGCAGCTTCACCAACCCCAGTTCCCGGGCGCGTTCGTCCAGGAAGATGACGATCAACCGCACCAGATCCCGCTCGGCCATCCGGATGCGCCACGCCAACAGCGGCAACAACAGCAGACTGGTCCAGTACCATCCCCCCAGGCTGCCAATCACGATCAGGAGGATTCCGGCCAGGGATGAAAAGCCCGCCCGCGCCAGAAAACTCCACGAACTGTCGAGCCGACACCGCAACACCTGGGTGCTGTTCTCCAGCGATTCCACCGCCGTGACCAGGCGCAACAGCGCCCAGCGACTCCCGTACACCTCGACGTCATGCCCGCCCCAACCGCTGTCGGGTTTGTTCTGCCAGGAACGCTGGTCCAATTTTTCCAGCACGTGCCGCAGGAAGAGCGTCCGGTCGATTCCGTGTTCAGCCCAGTACCGGATGACATTCAAGCGCCCCAGTTGCCCTTCCAGACTCAGCGATTGAAGCGTCTCCCGCGCACTCAACGGGGTCTGCTGACCTCGAAGGTGGTTCCGGTGCCGTGCCCATCCTCGAACCAACGGTTGTAGGAAGAAGAGAAGCGCCACCAACGGACGCGACCACCATTTCGAACGGCATCCCGGGATGTCAGCCTGGATTCCAGCCGTCACACACAACCCCAGCGACAGCAACACCGACGCCGCTCCAATCGTTCCGACATACGGCACCACCGATCCCAGCACCAACAAAGGCAACGACACCAGCAGGTGATATTCGGGACTCGTCACCACCACCAGGGTGAGACCGGGGTTGGGCGTGTAGATGCTCTGGAAAAAACCCGTCCCGAACAACCCGTGATAGATGATCGGGCGACTCGTCTCGACCCCGATCTTGGCGGTCGAATAGATCCGGCCATGCCAGATCGATCCCCCAAAGCGGTTGAAGTTCTCCGGATGCCGCCGTTCCAGCAACGCCTCCGCATCCCCATACCCAGCCTGCTGCTTCAGAAACGCCCGCACCGTGTTCCGCCGGTAATGCCACACGAATCCACCCGGACTGAACCCGATCCGATATCCCTGCTGCTGCAAGCGCCAGCAGATGTCCACGTCGTCCCCGGCCTTCCGGAACACCGGGTCAAATCCACCCAACTCCAGCAACGCCCAACGGTGAAACACCATGTTGCATCCCGGGATGTGCTCCGCCACCCGGTCGGTCAGCATCACATGCGCCGGTCCACCCGGGGACACCATCACCGCCGCCGCCACCACCGAATCGTCCGACGGCAACAGGTTGTGTCCGCCCATGCCGGCAAACCCCGCGTGCAGCAGGTCCGCCACCACGTAATACAGCCAGTCCTCATCAGCCCGGCAGTCGGAATCCGTGAAGGCGATGATCTCGCCGGTGGCCGCGTAGATCCCGGTATTGCGCGCCGCGCTCAATCCCTGGTTGCGATCATGCCGCAGGTTGCGCACACGCGGGAACATCCGTGCGATCTCCTGCGTGGAATCGGTCGACCCATCATCCACCAGGATCACTTCGTAATCCGGATAGTTGAGGTTCTCCAACGAATGGAGACAGGTCTTGAGGGTCGGCGCACCGTTGTAACTGGCGATCACCACCGAAACCCGCGGCGCGGCCGGCAAGGGAAAATAGGGAGCCTCTGCAAACTGTCGTCGAACCCGCTCGAACGCCGGCTTCGGCACCCGGTCCCGGGTCGTCAATCCAAACGCCCAATCGGTCACCGCACGGCCATCCATGAACCAGTCATCCGTGAAGCTGTACACGAACACCCCCGCACACCCCGCCCGAAACGCCGATTCCAGCATCCAACCCAGGATCTCCGCCTGCCGGACCTCGCCTTCCCGGATCGAATCGATTCCGAACTCCCCGATCACCAGGGGTCGCGTGTCCGCCAGCATCTGAAGCCGCGCCAGGTAATTCTCGAACGGTCGCCGTTCGTGCAGGTAGACATTGAAGGTCAGGAAATCCACCAGGCGTGGCCTCAGGAACTCGGTCGGCGGATAGTTCCCGAACGTGCACAGCAACTCCGGATCCTCCGCCTTCGCCTCCAGCACCAGCCCGTCCAGAAACTCCGAGACCGCCTCCGCCCCACTCCATCGGACGATGTCCGCCGGGATCTCGTTGACCACGCTCAGGGCCAGCACCGCCGGATGCCCCTTCAACGCCGATGCAGCGCGTCGCACCCGATCCCGCACTTCCTGCCGGGACTCGGCCGTATCCAGAAAGCACAGGTGTTTGTTCCAGGGAATGTCCACCAACGCCTTGATCCCGTACTCGTGGAACAGATCGAGCAACCAGCGCGGCGGAACGTGATAGACCCGCACGGTGTTCGCACCCAACTCCCGCAACCGCTCCAGATCAATCCGGGTCTGTTCCAACCCCGCAAACCCCACTCCACCCGGCCCCGACTCGAACGGGCCATACGTCACTCCCCGGGGATGAAACTTGCGCCCTTCCAACCGGAAGAACTTGCCATCCACAGTCACCCGGGCCCGTGCAGTGTTGACCGAGGATTCCATCAGGGCCGGCCGGACAGATTCAGGCGGTGACCGGACGATCCGAGGCAGGTCGCCGATTGATTCGATGGAGGGATAGGACGCACGCGGCATGAGATTGGGGAGCGGACGGTGGGAATCAAGGCCGGGGGCACGGAAGGGGTGACATCAAAAAGCCCGCCAGCAGTGATGCCGGCGGGCTGGCTCTCTCCTATGCGTTAGCCCTGCTGGCACTCACCAGCAGAATCCTGCCCGGAAGCCCATCCGCCGATGCGGGTGCCGTATCATGACGGGTTGCGGGGCCGGGACGAAAACGGGACCCGGTGCGTAGTAGACCGGTTGGTGGATCACCACCGTCGGGGGTGGTGCGTAGTGGATGACCTGGGGCGGAGCGGGATGATAAACCACAGTCGGGGGAGGGTAATAAACCGGCGGGGGCGCCACGTAGACCGGTTGTTGGTAAACCACCGCCGTGGTGGCTGCCGGGGGAGCGGGATCCAAAGCCCGACTCAAGACGCTGGCCGCAACCACACCGGTGAGAACCTTGCCCGCCACCGCCCACTCGCGGTCACCCGCCTGGGTCTGTGGTGTCAGTGTTCCCAAGCCGATGACCAGTGTGGCAATGACAGCAACCTGTTTTGTTTTCATGGAGGAATCTTCGATTTCCGAAGATGCCCAACCGGACTGGTGACCCAACGGTTTATTCAGAACCCACTTCACCGGTACAACAGATGGCGGGCTCGTCGACGACGGAATTCGTCCAACCCGGCATCCCGCGTCCGACGCACCTCCGACAACTTCATCCCTGCCCGGATACGCTCCAACGTCTCCGCGTTGGCCAGCAATCCCGTCATCTTGTCCAACTTCAATTCCTCCGGATGCATCCGATGCAGGGTCGTCGCCAGGACCACCCCCAGATCCGCCGCACGGAATGCGTCCCGATCCGTCAGGAGGATCTGCACCCCGCCGCATTCCTTCCCCGAATGGACACTCGCCGTCGGCGTAAACCGCACCGGCACGAACCGCACCCCCGCCAACCCCGCCCCATTCAACTCCCGCGCCAACCGCAGATCATCCACGTAAGGCGCCCCGATCACCTCGAACGGAGTCCCCGTTCCACGCCCCACGCTCACCGCACAGAACTCCATCAGGCCCACACCCGGATAAAGCGTCGCCTCCGTCAGCGATCTCATGTTCGGCGACGGATTCGTCCAGGGCAGTCCCGTGGCGTCAAACCAGTCCGCCCGACGCCATCCCGAACACGGCACCACCGTCAATCGCGCCCCGATCTTGCGCTCTTCATTGAACATCCGCGCCAACTCGCCCGCGGTCATCCCATGTCGGAGCGGGATCCGGTGCCACGCGATAAAACTAGGCGTCCCCGTCGCCATCGGTCCCTCCACCGTCACGCCGTTCACCGGATTCACCCGGTCCAACACCATGAACTCCACCCCGGCCTTCGCCGCCGCCTCCATGCTGTTGCCCAACGTCGAAATGTAAGTGTAGAAGCGGCATCCAATGTCCTGGATGTCGAACACCAGCACATCCAGACCCTCCAACTGTTCCGGCGCAGGAATCCGGCGCTCCCCGTACAGGCTGTAGACCGGCAGTCCCGTCTTCTCGTCCCGCCCGTCCGACACCTTCTCATCCAGCAATCCCCGGATCCCATGCTCCGGACTGAACAACGCCACCAACGTCACCCCGGGTGCCCCATGCAACAGGTCGATCGTCGACTGCCGCACCCGGTTCTTTCCCGTGTGATTGGAGATCAATCCCACCCGGCGACCCTTCAACTTCTCGAAACCCGACTGCTCCAGCACATCGATTCCATTCAATACCCCGCGTTCCTCCACACGATCCGCGGCACCCCAACCCCATTCATCGGCACCATCCCATTCCCCCGCCCCGTTCCGTCCCACCGCCACCGGCCATTCCACATCCGTCAACGCCTCCGCCGCCAACGTTCCCAGCTTCCTGCGCAACCCCCGCACATCTCCCGCTTCCGTCGGATGATTCCGATTCGATAGAAACACCACGAACGTCGCCGTCTCCGGATCGATCCACAGCGATGTCCCCGTCCATCCCGTGTGCCCGTACGAACCTGCCCCGAAATGCGCCCCGCGCGGCCCGGCATACGGCGAATCGATATCCCAACCGAATCCCCGCGACGGCAATCCCGCCGGCGATTGCACCGAGGTCATCGCCCGCACCGTTTCCGACTCGAACACCCTGCGTCCCCCCAGCACACCGCCGTTCAACATCATCCGCGAGAACCGAGCCACATCCGCCGCCGTCGTGAACAATCCCGCATGTCCCGCCACCCCACCCATGTGGCGCGCCGTCGGATCATGCACCACCCCGCGCAACACCATCCCATCCTCCAACTGCTCCGTCGGTGCCACCCGTTCCACCGGTCCCACCGTCCGGCCCCGGGGTCGATATCCCGTATCCCGCATGCCCAACGGCCGATAGATCTCATCCCGAACCAGTTCTTCCAGCGGACGTCCCGACACCTTCCGCACCACCTCGCCCAGCACGATGAAATTGATGTCGCTGTAAACAAACCGGGTGCCGGCCGCATGGGTCGGCGCCTCCCGGAACGCTTCCTGGATCGCTCCATCCCAACCGGTCCAGTTGTCACGGCGTCCAATGCCGGGTCGCAACCCGCTGGTGTGGGTCAACAACTGGCGGACGGTGATGGATTCCTTCCCGTTGATGCCGAACCCGGGGAGATATCGCGAAACCGGTGCTTCGGGATCCAGCTTGCCCCGTTCCACCAGCCACATCACCGCCGGCGTCGTGGACAACACCTTGGTCAGGGACGCTGCATCAAAGATCGTGTCCTCAGTCATCGCCTCCCGCCCGGGCACCACCGCCCGCGCCCCATACGCACCCCGGTGGACCGCCCCCCGATGCTCCACCCACAACACCCCGCCGGGACACTTGCCGGCGTCGATTGCCAAACCAATCTCCCGGTCCATCTCGGCCAGCTTGGCCGCATGGAACCGGGCCTTGCCCGAGGCCCCTTCCCGGCCCAACTCCCGGGCCGCACACCCCGCCAGCAACACCATCAGCAGCACTCCCAGCCAGCCCCGGCCCTTCAGGATCACCTTCATGGACCGGACGTTATCCAGAGGTCACACCGATCCCAAGCTCAGGAGTGGTCTCGAAACAACGCGACAACATCCGCCCAGTTCCCCGATTGGCGTCAGGCCCGGGCCTGCGTAGCCTTGGCCCATGCTGTTGGCGTCGTTATGGCGGGATATGTTTGATCCGGGATATCTGGTGAGCAATCCGTGGCTATTGATCGCGGCCGCCTTCCAGATCTGGATGTTCGTGGATGCCATCCGGCGCGGGGAATGGATCTGGGCGGTGTGCATCTTCGTCTTCAGCGTCATCTCCGCCCTCCTCTATTTCTTCATGGTCTATCGCGCCCAGGGCGCCGCATCCGGTGGCGGTGGATCCATCGCCTTTGAACTCCCCGGGGCAAAAGGCCGCGCGCGACTCCGTCAGATCCAGGACCGCATCTATCACCTGGATCATGCCCGCGATCATCTCGACCTGGCGGACCTGTATTTCCAGGACGGCAAATATGCCAAGGCCGAGCTCAGCTATCGCGAATCCCTCAAGCGCGACCCATCCGATACCGATGCCATCGCGCACCTGGGACAATGTCTGTTGCGGCTGAAACGACCCGCCGAAGCCCGGCCGTTGTTGGAACAGGCGTTGTCGATGGATCCGCGCCATGACTATGGCCACACCCTGATGGCGCTGGCGGAGACCCAGACGGCGCTGGGCGAAACCGATGCCGCCCTGCGCAGCTGGCAACAGGTGCTGGCCAACAACAGCTACGCACGGGCCAAGATCCAATACGCTGAACTTCTCCTCGCCCGCGGCGATGCCGGCACCGCCCGCACCCTCGCCCGGGAGGTCATTGATGACGATCGGTTCGCCCCCCGATTCCAGCGGGGACGGGACCGGCACTGGGTCAAGCGCGCTGCCAGCCTGGTCCGCTGATCAACGTCCGCGCCAACCCTGTCCCTGGGTCTTCAACCGATCCGGATCCGGCTTCGAAGCGGGCAGCAACACGATGTTGGTACCCGGGACCCATCCCACTTCCTTCATGTTGATGAACAGGGTGCGGGGAACCATCTCCACCACATGACCAAAACAGTTGAGGGTCACCGTCCCCGGCAACTGGGTGTTGTCCACGAAGATCACGGGGCCGAACGGCATGGCATTGGTAATCGGCACACTGAACACCGCGATCAACGGCAGATCCGTCCGTTCGGGTTTTTCCCCCGGAAACTGCACGGTCACCGGCTGGTTCCCCAGCAGTCGCGGATGCTCGATCTTCAACTCCGGCACGCCATTGCTCGTCATCGCATAGGTCAGGTTCCAGGGTCCCCCCCGGCGCCGGACCGCCTGGCACGCCCCATAGACCGTCACATAGAGGAACAAGGTTCCCACAAATACCCAGAACAGCTTCCGCACCGATGGCGGCAGATCATCCGTTTCACTCACGCGCGACCACCCTACCCCCATCGCCAATTGCCGCCAATGCCCGCATCATCCGCACCATGAAACTCCCGCGCCCACTCCGCATCACGCTCCAGGCCGTCGCCGCCCTCCTCGGCCTCGCCGCTTTGCTCGCCGCTTTGCTCGCCTGGTATTTCTTCCCGGGCGTTTCCCGTCAGGACGGTGTGGTCTACGGCCAACGTCACGGTCGACCCCTCACCCTCGATGTCATCCAACCCGCGTCACCCAATGGACTCGGGGTCGCCCTCATGGTCTCCGGCGGATGGAAATCAGGAAAACCCGGCGAAGTGACCACCTGGATGTGCGCCCCGCTCCTCCGCCGCGGCTACACCGTCTTTGCCGTGTGCCACATCTCCCAGCCCGATGCCTCCGTCCAGGAGATCTTCGAGGATGTCCAACGCGGGGTCCGTTTCATCCGCCACAACGCCGCCACCTATGCAATCAATCCAGAACGTCTCGGCGTCACCGGAGGATCCGCCGGTGGACACCTCAGCCTCATGCTCGCCACCCGCGGCGGTCCCGGACCCACCGATGCCCCCGATCCCGTTGACCGGGCCAGCAGCGCCGTCCAGGCCGTCGCCATCTTCTATCCCGTCACCGATCTCGTGGATCTCGGAACCTCCACCGAAAACCTCCAGCAGGGCGGCCCACCCAAATCCTTCACCAAATCCTTTGGTCCCACCGTCACCAATCTCCCCGCCTGGACCAACATCGCCCGCGCGCTCTCGCCCCTCCATCACATCAGCCCTTCCCTGCCTCCCGTCCTCATCCATCAGGGCGGCGCGGATACCCTCACCCCACCCGAACAATCGGAGCGGTTCCAGAAACGCGCCCACGAACTCCAACGAACCGTCGAAATCGTCCTGCATCCCGGCAAGAAACATGGCTGGCTGACCATGCTATGGGATGTCCGCAGTTTTGCGGACTGGTTCGATCGCCACCTGAAATGAACCAAGTCGGGAGGAAGGTCCTCCCGGTTTCACCTCCCCCGATCATCCACGGAACCGTCGTCCGATCACGATGGCGTTGTGGCCACCGAACCCGAAGGAGTCGTTCAGGAACACGTCGATCCTGCGTTCCTGGGGAATGTTGGGAACACAGTTGAGGGTGCAGGCCGGATCGGGGTTCTCCAGGTTGATGGTCGGCGGCGCCACCTGCGCTTCCACCGCCTTGCAGCAGATGATGCTCTCGATCCCACCCGCCGCACCCAGCATGTGTCCCGTGGCACCCTTGGTCGAACTGACCGCGATCTTCTTCGCGTGATCCCCGAACACCCGTTCCAACGCCCGCACCTCGCACATGTCGCCGGCCGGAGTGGAGGTGGCGTGGGCGTTCACATAATCCACGGCGTCCGCCGCGATCCCCGCATGGCGCAATCCCATCCGGATCGCCCGGGCCGCTCCTGATCCTTCGGGATCCGGTGACGTCATGTGGTTGGCATCGCAGGTATTGCCGTACCCGATGATCTCGCAATAGATCTTCGCGCCCCGCGCCAGGGCATGGTCGAGCTCTTCCAACACCAGCACCGCCGCACCCTCACCCATCACGAACCCGTCCCGATCCCGGTCAAAAGGTCTGCTCGACCGTTTCGGTTCGGCATTGCGCGTGCTCATCGCCCGCATCGCGGCAAACCCACTCATGCCGAGCGGCACGATGGTCGCCTCGGTTCCACCGGCGAACATCACGCTGGCATCACCGCGCTTGATGGTCGCCCAGGCCTCACCGATGGCGTGGTTGCTGGTGGCACAGGCGGAGCAGGTGGCGAAGTTGGGTCCGCGCAACCGGTGATACAGCGCGAACATCCCGGACGACATGTTCAGGATCAGCATCGGGATCATGAACGGTGACACCCGCCCCGGACCCTTCTCGAGCAGTACCTTGTGCTGCTCCTCGGTCGTGTAGAGTCCACCAATGCCCGACCCCAGGAAAACGCCGATCTCGTCCAGGTTCTCCTTGCCCAGATCCAGCCCGGAATCCTTCAGCGCACCCCAACCCGCATAAACCCCGAAATGGGTGAACCGATCCGTCCGCCGGACTTCCTTCGCCGTGGGAAATGCCGGTGTCGGGTCAAAGTCCCGCACCTCCGCCGCGATCTGGCATTCGTATCCGGTGATGTCGAATCCGGCCACCCGACCGATCCCGCAGTTGCCCGCGAGAATGTTCTTCCAGAGGGTGTCGGCATCGGTTCCCAACGAGGAAACACAGCCCAGACCGGTGACAACGACCCGACGCTCAGACCAATTGCTGCCCATGGGATGAAAGAAAACGGAGGGGGGAAGAAAGGGAAAGGGGGAAGTCAGCGGGCGGCCTTCAAAAAGCAAAGGGGCAGCGCGGCCGGGCCGGGCTGCCCCTGAATCCAAGAGTTGAACTACTTGCTCTGGACGTCCTCGATGTACCGGACGACATCGCCCACGCTGGCGAGCTTCTCCGCTTCGTCATCCGGAATCTCATGACCGAACTCCTCTTCGAGAGCCATTACCAGCTCCACCGTGTCGAGGGAGTCCGCACCGAGATCTTCGATGAACTTGGCTTCCGGGGTCACTTGGTCGGCGTTGACGCCCAGTTGTTCAACGATGATGTCCTTGATGCGCTGCTCGATGCTTTTTTCAGCCATGGTACTTCAATTGGTTAGTTCCGCGGCCTGTCTAGGCGGGGGGGATTGGAGCGTCAAGCCCGCATCCTGTCCAATTTTTCCCGGGTCACATTACCATCCCGCCGTCAATCGATAATACCTGTCCCGTCACATAGCGTCCGCCCGGCCCTGCGAGGTACACCGCCGCCGCCGCCACATCCTCCGCCTTCCCGAAATCCCCCAGCGGAATCTGCTTCAACAACGCAGTCCGAATGTCCGCCGACAACACCGCCGTCATGTCCGTTTCGATGAAGCCCGGCGCAATCGCATTGCAGGTCACGCCACGCGATCCCAGTTCGCGCGCCACCGACTTGGTGAAGCCGATCAACCCCGCCTTGCTCGCCGCATAGTTCGCCTGGCCGGCATTTCCGATCAGGCCGATCACCGACGCAATGTTGATGATCCGACCCGAGCGCTGCTTGAGCAGGGTCCGGGTGAAAGCCTTCGTGAAAAGGAACGCCCCGCGCAGGTTCGTCCCCAACACCGTGTCCCAGTCCGCCTCGCTCATCCGCATCAACAACCCGTCCCGCGTCACCCCGGCATTGTTCACCAGGATGTCCACCCGGCCCGTCTCGGCCAGGATCTTCTCGCCCGCCGCCATCACCTGGGCGCCATCCGACACATCCACCGCCAGCGCCCACGACCGGCGTCCCAATCCCCGCACCTCCTCCGCCACCGCAGTCGAATTGGCTTCCGTGCGCGAAACACAGACCACGTCGGCCCCAGCCGCCGCGAACCTCAACGCAATCGCCTTTCCAATCCCGCGACCCGCACCCGTCACCACCGCAATCTGCCCGGTCAATTCATTCATAGGAGACCGCATTGGGCTGAACACCGACGCCCGGTGTCAAATGCGGACATCCGCGATGTGCTACGCAGGGTTCCATCTCAGATCCACCCGTTCCACCGGTAATACCACCATCCCAACTCCTCGTGCAGCCAGGTGCGGAAGAGCATCAACCGATACGGATCCGGGAGCAGTCGCCAGCGGTCCGATGCCTCCACGTAGGCCCGACCGGTGTTCTCGGCGCTGACACCATGCACCTCCGCCAACCCGGCATGACGCATCGCCGCCACTCCCCGCCTCAGGTGGGATCCAGTGCTCACCACGATCACCCGGCGCCATCCCAGTTCCCTCGCCATCTCACCCACTTGTTGCGCTTCGTCCCGGGTATCCCGGCTCGCCTTCAACAGCACCACCCCGTTCGTCGGCAGTTTCCACCGGGCCATCCAATTCCACAGCAACTCCGAGTCCGGTCGCTTCACCCCGTCCACTTCGTAATGCGATCCCCCCATCACCAGGGTCCTCGCACGCCCACTCAGGAACAGGTCGATCGCTGCCATCGGCCGATCGGCCGCATCGCCCAGATCAAATGGCAGCACCGTGCCCAGGGACAGGAAATGGGTTCCCCCCAACATCACCACGGCATCGGCTTCGGGAACTGTTTCCGCCCCGGCCAGAAACGGGCGCTCCAGCCGATACAACAACCAGGCCGGCAACGGCGTCGATCCCGGCACCCACAACATCAACATCAAGCCCAGCCCAAATCCGGCCCACCGACGACGCCCTGCCCACGCCGCCCGCGCCGTCGCCATCCCCAACCCGACAAAGACCAACGCCAACGGCTGCATCAGGCTCTCCAGGGCACCCGCAATCGTGGTCAGCACGCCGCGCACCCTGACAGGTCACCTCGTTCCCGCCCAGCTCGGCCCACCCCCCAATACAGCCCCGTCCATTCCCGTCATTGCCCGCCCAGGGGCGTCACAAAGAACCAGCGTTGAGCCCGTCCCTCCAAGGGCAGCATCATTTCGAGCTCCGGCACCCGGCCCGACTCCTCTCCAAACAACGTTCGGATTCCGTCCAACTCATTCGAGTGCTCCAGTCGATACCGCACCCCTTCCTGCGTCGGAACCGTCACCCGCACCGCCACTCCATCCACCCATTGCACCGTCGATCCGAGCACCCCGGGAATCGCCACCGGCGAAATACCCAGCATCTGTTCCCGCACCAAATCCAGGCCATCCCCGTTTACATCGTCATTCCCTCGGCGTCCCAACCCCCCAAACCAACGCCGTTCCCACCCGTCATCGAGTCCGTCCCGATCCTGGTCCACCACCGCGACACCCCGCACCATGAGTTCCGCACGGGTCACCGATCCAGCCTGGGACTCCCTGACGTCCGTCACCTCCAACCGCCATTCGCCCCGGCCCGCTTCCATCCACGATTGGGTCGTCCAATAGGTCCAGTCCCACGGCCCGGCCACCGTGTCGGAATTCACTGTCTGCATCACTGACCTCGTGCCACCCGGCGAGACCAGCGTGATATGGAGATCGCCCCGGCGCGGGTGGGTCGTCCGCAAACGCACTCCCACCTGCTCGCACTGGATGTCCTCGTTGACGGTGAAACGGAGAACCGCGGGATTCACCACGATGCGTGCCGTGACATTCGCCTTGCCCGGCAACCAGCGCGCCAACGCGTCGCCGTCCTCCCACCTCATCGATATCGCGGGCAACGGCGAGAATCGGGTTCCACCGAGAATCTCCAACGGCTGACCCGCCGCGGACCCAAAGATCACCGCCGCCCGCGCACCCGCCTGCGCCGCACGCTGGACCTTCCCCGCGTCCGTGTTGACACCCGACGCCACCAACACCATCCCGCCCGAGACCGTCGCCGGCAGATTGGTATTCCCCCGCCCCACATAGGTCAGACTTGCCGGCGCCGTGCCGCCCTCCGGATACATCCCCATCGAAGGCAGGCATCGGATGTTCCGGAGATTCACCGGGACACCCGCGCCTTCCACCAGCAGTCGGAAGGAATCGTCGGGAATCACCACCGGAACCGGCGCCAGTACCCGCACCTCGCGCAAGGTTGGGCGCCGGACCCAGTGCTTGGCCAACACCACCGCCAACCCCGCGTCCGGTACACCCAGACCCACGTTGTGGCTCACCACCCGCCCCGCCGCATTGGTCCGTACATCGGGATCCGCCCAATCCCAATGACGTGCCGATAGCGCCAACACCTGTTGGACGTCCCGATACCCCAACTCCGGTCGCGCCCCCAATATCAAGGCCGTCACCCCGGCCACCACCGGAGTAGACCCCGATGTCCCCGTGAATCCATCCACGCCCAACAGGTAATCGCCCGCTTCACCCGGCGCCGGATTGTATCCCCGCACCCCACGCCGATCCGTGGTCGCCAGATTGGGCGCCTCGGGATCTTCCGAACCGTCCGGTCGCGGATCTCCCGTGGGACCACCCACCAGGATGCACGCCCCCGGACTTCCATAACTCGCCGCCCTTCCATCCCCCCGCACGGCCGCCACCAGGATGGTCCTTGGATCCGACCCATAGCCGTCATCGTTGGCATTGATGAACTCCGCAGCTCCATTGCCACCGGCCCGCACCAGCACCGTCCCGCGTCCGTTCCTCCCATTCCTCACCGCCAGATCCACCGCCGCATCGCTCAGCGCATCCATGGGCAATTGTCGGATCGAGGAATTCCCCCAACTGTGATTCTGCACCCCCACCCGGGCCGATTCGTATCGGAACATGTCGGCAAGGGCGTCGTCCGACACGATCCGTTCCCCACCGCTGCCATCGGGAGCAAAGATCACCCAGGAAGCCATCGAAGCACCCGGAGCCACACCCACCACGCCCAGGTTGTTGTCTGATTGCGCTGCGATCAAGCCGGCCACCGCCGTCCCGTGATCCGCCTCGCCCGCCCCCAATCCGCCCGGCACCGCCGTATCAAAGTTGAAATGGGGCTGGCCCGTCAGGCGCGCCAGAAGATCGGGATGTCCCACATCCACCCCGTTGTCCACCACCGCCACCAATACCCCTTCCCCGCGCGTCACCGGCCATGCCGCCCGGACATTCACATCGACCCCCCTTCGACGGTAATTGACGGTGCGATTCTCCAGATGCCATTGCCGGCCAAACCAGGTGTCCCGCGGACGCGCCGCGTAAGGGGTTTGAAGGGTCCAATCCCGACGCATGACCGGATACGCCGCCATCACCCCGGGCAACTTCGCCAACCCGGCCGCCTGCTCCATTGCCGTCCCGGCATCCGCCGCTTCCCAGATCTCCAGTCCGGGTACGAATTCCCGGATCCGCTTCAAGGGCCGACCCTTCATCCAGGCCGCGATATCCATTCCCGGCCCGGCCTGCACCACCACCCGCGATCCAATCAAAACCGTGCCGCTGCCCGGACCGGTTCGCCGGGCCTCGATCCATTGGGGCGAAACAACCGTCGTTAGAACACCAGACCTGGCATCCGAGACCACCTCATACTCCGTCCTGGCCGGTTCAAGAAATTGGAGAATGCTCCCCGCCGCCAGTCCGTTGAACCCGGCCGCCACCCAAGCACAACCGCAGATTACCCGACCGATCCAACTCCGGATCTGGGAGGAAAAAGACGGACGGCGCATCCAGTGGGGTTCAAAATCAATCCCTACAATCCCGGCCCCTCGGCACGCTCACAATCCAGTTGGTAGATCCCGAGCAGATAACCGTTCTCGCTGAACTCACCCACCTTCAGTTTCCCCACCAACGTCACCGCCTGATCCATCACCGGCTTCGTTCCATCCCCCACCATCTTCACCGTCAGGAACTCATTGATCTTGGGAACCGCCCCGAAACAACACATCGACTGATCCCGCATCAACAGCAGTTCGGTCACCTTCCCCTCCTTCACCTTCAAGGGAAGCATGAAGCCCTTGATCGCCACCTTGCGCCCATCAAACGCCTTGATCTCCGAAGGAATCTGGTTGGTGTCCGGAGCCGGGGGCGGCGTTTCGCCGGTGTACTCGGGTACGGTGTAGTTGAACCCTGCCAACTTCTCGAAACCCAATTGCAACAGCCCGCCCGGGCCCGGATCCGCCGTTGCTTCAGGTGCCTTCTCCACCGGTTTCTCCCCGGGGACCAATGGCCGGATCGGTTCACCCCGCGGTGGCAACGGCCGGATCGGCTCGCCTCGCGGCGCCTTCGCAGCCGGTGTCTGGGCAAACAACAACGATCCCAGGATCGTCGCCCCGAGGAAGCCCATCGCCATCTGTCCCACCGACTTCAAGATCCGTTTTGTCATCAGAATGCTCCCAGACTGCTCTCCATCACTTGCCTGCCGGGACGTACTCAAAGGCCACATCCCCAAAATTCTTTCCCCCCAGGGTCACGCTGCCCACCACACCACTGAACCCACCCGCTCCCTTCAACCAATCGGCGTTCCCCTCGAACTGCGAGGTGTTCCCCACCGTCTCGCCTGACGCCGCATTGGCCACCGCCGCCAACGTCACCGTCTTTTCCGCTCCGCCCACCGTCACACGCACGGCCAGGGACGGCGCCGGAATCCGGACGTAATCCTCCGCATGCGCATCCAGGATCCACACCGTCATCTTGCCAGCCGCCGGATCCGTCAGGAGCTCGAGATTGAATTGATGCGTCCCGACCTCCACCAGCATGCCCCCATTCTTGGGCTCATGCGCATGCCCGCCACCACCGTGATCATGATCGTGATCCGCCTTCTCCTTGCAACCGGCCAACCATCCCGCAGCCGCCATGGCCAAAACGGTCAACCCCATCCGACGCGTCAATTGGAAGCTCATCCCACGCACGCTAACCGGCCATGCCCAGCAAGGCAAAGCCGGATCCCGCCCCCCCCCAACTGGAGCGGCGACGTCCGGTCGCCGGAAGCCGTAGAAGGGAGCAGGCGCCGGAGTACCGCATCGGACCGTGGGCGATCTCCCTTCGGATTTCTTGCAGAGGCAATGTCAGGATGCGCCCCCTCGTACTCGTAACCGTACTCGCCAACAACTTCGGGATGCACCGCCGCCGACACCACTGCTTGCCCGCATGGGCCAGCATCCCATAGTCGCCCGCATGCCGAGCGATTTCGTCCATTTGCACCTGCACACCGAGTTCTCCCTGCTCGATGCCTGTTGCAAGCTGGACAAGCTCGTGAAGAAGGCCGCCGCCCTCGAATTTCCAGCCCTGGCCATGACCGATCACGGGGTCATGTACGGGGCCGTCGAATTCCATCAGGCCGCCAAGAAGGCAGGCATCAAACCCATCCTCGGTTGCGAGGTCTACGTGGCCCCCGGTTCGCGCCACGAAAAGAAGTCCTCCAGCGGCGGACGCGATGTCTACAACCACCTCGTCCTGCTGGCCCGGAACGATGCCGGGTACCGGAACCTGGTGAAGCTGGTCACCGCCGGTCATCTCGAGGGCTACTACTACAAACCCCGCATCGACAAGGAACTGCTCGCCGCCCATTCCGAAGGCCTGATCGGCCTCTCCGGCTGTCTCGCCAGCGAAATTCCCGAATCCATCATCAAGGACGACGACCGCCGCGCCCGTCAGGCGATTGACTGGTTCAAGCAGGTCCTTGGCCCGGACAACTTCTATCTCGAACTCCAAAACCACGGGATCCCCGAACAGGCCAAGGTCAATCGCGCCCTGCTCGCCCACGCCCGGGAATTCGGACTGAAGACCGTCTGCACCAACGACGTTCACTACGTCGAAAAGGACCATTGGCGCGCCCATGACTGCCTGATCTGCATCGGCACCCAGGCCCAGATCTCGGATTCCAAGCGGATGCGCTATCAGGAAGCCCAGTTCTACCTGCGGTCGGCCGACGAAATGAAACGCCTCTTCGCCGAGGTTCCCGAGGCCGTCCTCAACACCGTCGAGGTCGCCGAGAAATGCGACGTCAACATCCACTTCGGCAAGGGCGCCGAACACTATCCCGTCTTCGTCCCGCCCGATATCTGGACCCGCGAAGGTTACCTCCGCCAACTCCTCTGCGAAGGCCTCCTCCTCCGCTACGGCATCACCGCCCATGTCGATGGCCCCAGCATCGTCGTGGACGCCCTCACCGATGCCCATCGCCTGGCCTTCCTGTTTCCTTCCGTCGAACCCGGCGACTCCCCGACCGACCCCGCCACCGCGACCCTCGCCACCCCCGCGGTCCAGGACGCCATCCGCGTGCTCCTCGACCGGCTCGAAGTCGAACTCGGCGTCATCGAGAAGACCGGTTACGTCAGCTACTTCCTCATCGTCGGCGATTTCGTCCGATGGGGGCGCCAAAACGGGATCACCTGTGTCGCCCGTGGATCCGCCGCAGGTTCACTCGTCACCTACCTCCTCGAAATCGCCAACGTCGACCCGCTCCGTTACGGCCTCCTCTTCGAACGCTTCCTCAACCCCGAACGGGTCAGCCCGCCCGACATCGACATCGACTTCGCCGATGACCGCCGCCAGGACGTCATCGAGTACGTCCGCAAGAAGTACGGCACCGATGCCGTCGCCCAGATCATCACCTTCGGCACCATGGGCGCGAAGTCCGTCATCCGCGATGTGGGCCGGGTGATGGGCATGGATTTCTCCCAGACCGATCGACTGGCGAAGATGATCACGGACGTGAAGTGGTCGTTGCAGGATGCCCTGGACAAGAGCGCGGACTTCAAGCGCGCCGCCGAAAGCGAGGAAGGCACCCGCGAACTCATCGAACTCGCCCTGACCCTCGAAGACCAGGCCCGCAGCGCCGGTGTCCACGCCGCCGGTGTCGTCATCGGGGCCCAACCCCTCGTCAATCTCCTCCCCCTCAAGACCGACGACGATGGCGGTATCGTCACCCAGTACGCCATGGGTCCGGTCGGCGATCTCGGGTTGTTGAAGATGGATTTCCTTGGGTTGAAGACCCTGACCGTGATCCGCAACACCTGCGACATGGTGCGTCGCAACACCGGGGTTGAGATCCCGATTGATCATCTGCCCCTCGACGACGCCAGGACCTACGCCCTGCTCAACAACGCCCAGACCCTCGGCGTGTTCCAACTCGAATCCGGCGGCATGCGCGAACTCTGTCGCAAGTTCCAGATCGCCTCCGTCGAACACATCACCGCACTCGTCTCCCTCTACCGGCCCGGTCCCATGGACCTCATCCCGGACTTCATCGAGCGCCGGTTCGGACGCAAGGAAGTCGAATACCCGCATCCGTTGCTCGAACGGATCTCCAAGGAAACCTACGGCGTCCTGATCTATCAGGAACAGGTCATGCAGGCCGCCCAGATCCTCGCCGGCTATACCCTCGGCGGCGCCGACCTCCTCCGCCGCGCCATGGGCAAGAAGAAGGCCGAGGAAATGGCCCTCCAACGCGAAAGCTTCGTTCGCGGCTGTCGCGAGACCAATGACATCCCCGCCGCCAAGGCCAACGAGGTCTTCGATCTCCTCGAGAAGTTCGCCGGTTACGGCTTCAACAAATCNNTCAACAAATCCCACGCCGCCGCCTACGCCGTCGTCGCCTTCCAGACCGCCTATCTCAAGGCCAATCATCCCGTCGAATTCCTCTGCGCGATGATGACCAACGACCAGGCCGATCTCGCCAAACTCGCCCAGTTCATCGCCGAGGCCCGTGGCTTCGGCATCGAGGTGCTCGGTCCCGATGTCAATGAATCCGAGGTCGCCTTCGCCCCCGCCAAGGCCCACGGAACCGAGGGCCGCCGCGTCATCCGCTTTGGTCTTGCCGCCATCAAGGGCGTCGGCGAGATCGCCGTCCAATCCATCCTCGACGCCCGCCCCAACGGCCGCTTCACCTCCCTCGCCGAACTCTGCGAACGCGTCGATACCCGCACCGTCAGCCGCAAGGTCCTCGAATGCCTCATCAAGGCCGGCGCCTGCGATTCCCTCGGCGCCAATCGTGCCACCCTCTTCTCCCAGATCGATACCGCCATCGGCCGCGCCTCCGCCATCGCATCCGACCGCGCCCGCGGTCAGGCCTCCTTCTTCGACGCCCTCGAAGCCGCTCCCGCACGCTCCGCCCAGACCCGTCCCGCCCCGGTCATCGAACTCCCCGACTGGCCTCCCTCCGAGAAGCTCGCCCACGAAAAGGAACTCCTCGGCTTCTACGTCAGCGGTCACCCCCTCGAACCCTACGAACGCCTTCTCCAACGCTATACCCTCCAGTCCATCGCAGAACTCTCCACCCTCCCCAACCGTTCCATGGCCCGCGTCGGTGGCCTCGTCAGCACCGTCCAACAGGGTGTCTCCAAGAAGTCCGGCAAACCCTACGCCATGGTCACCGTCGAGGACCTCACCGGCTCCGTCACCCTCCTCGCCATGAACGAGTCCTACGACCGGTTCAGGAACCTCTTCATCGCCAATGCCCCACTCCTCGTCGTCGGCGAAGTCTCCACCGGCGAAGACAAACCCAAGATCTTCCCCACCGACATCCTCCCCCTCGACGACGCCCCGCGCCGCCTGACCCGCCAGGTCCAACTCCAGATCGATGCCGACCAGGCCACCGTCCAACGCCTCGAATCCGTCCGCGGCATCGTCGAATCCCATTCCGGGCGCATCCCCCTCTTCCTCCGCATCCGCATGCCCGGCGGCGCCACCGTCTACATCGAGCCCAACGACCGCTTCACCGTCAGCCCTTCCCGCGAACTCGAATCCGCCCTCGAGGAAGTCTGCGGTCCCCAGTCCGTCTTCATGAGCGCCGACCGTTCCCTCCCCGACCGGCCCCAGCGAAAGTGGGAACGGAAATCCGACAACGCTCCCGGCGATGAATGACCCCGCCTTTCCACGCCTAGCCGCCGCCGCCGTCGCCCTGCTGATCGCCATCAAGCCCTCCCCCGCCCAGGAATTCCCCAGCCTGCCCGACCTGCCTGACCTCGAGGATTTTCTCGGCGATGCCCGCGAATGGATCGACGACAATCTCGACGAACGCGTCGCCCAGGCCATCGACGGTCTGGAGGAACCTTCCCCCGACACGACCCGGGCCGCCCTCCGCGAAATCCAACGCGAGTTCGGCGGCAATCACGTCCTCGACATCATCCGAATCCGTCGCATCGCCGAACTCCTTCTGCCCCTGCTCGAAGAGTTCGAGGAAACCGCCGATCACGTTCCCTGGCTGCGCTCCCGTCTCGATTACATCGATGTCGCCGATGACCTCGCCCGGTTGCCCCTCGCCCCGCCTCCGGTCACCGACCCCGGGACCGTCATCATCGAACCCGGTCGCCCAACCCCCGTTCCCACCCCGCCCAGGACCAATTCCACTCCCGCACTTCCCAAACCTTCGCGCCCATCCAATCCCCCGGCCACGCTCCAACGCCAAGCCTGGCAACGCGCCATCGGACGTCGGACATCCCCTCCCGCCGGCGCCGTTTTCGTCGACCAATTGAAACCCATCTTCGCCGCAGCCGGGGTTCCCGCGGAACTGGTGTGGTTGGCCGAGGTGGAATCCTCCTTCAATCCCGACGCCACCAGCCCGGCCGGAGCCGTTGGACTCTTCCAACTCATGCCCGCCACCGCCCGCAGTCTTGGGCTCTCCACCACCCTGCCCGACGAACGCCGGCATCCCGCCCGATCCGCCCGCGCCGCCGCCACCTACCTGGCCCGGTTGCATCGACGCTTCGGCGACTGGCGCCTCGCCCTCGCCGCGTACAATGCCGGAGAAGGCCGCATCCGCCGCACCCTCGACCAACGCAAGGCCACCACCTTCGACGAAATCTCCCCCCATCTCCCCGCCGAAACCCAGTTCTACGTCCCCAAGTTCGAAGCCGTCCTCAGACAACGGGAATCGAAGCAGATCGAAGACCTCGCACCGCCCATCCCCTCCCAACCGAGGTAACGAGACTCCCTTCTATCCGTGGCAGGCGAGGTGACGAGACTCCGTTCATTCCCCGCCCCGACATTTTCGAGTACGAGCACGCGCACGATGGCGGGATTCGAGGTCCGCACTCCCTTCGTACTCGACCCGGACAGCGTCCCCAACGGGGACCCGGAACTCAGCCCAGGGCTGAGGGAGCCTGGCGACCGATGCCCTGGGTTGTCCCAACCCCGGACCCGTGCCCTGAAGGGGCACCGGAACCATCCCCTCGCCCCCTGCTTCGGTTCACGAATCGAATCTACCGCGCCCCTTCAGGGCGCATGGGATTTTCCAACGCTTCACCTGGGGCATCGGTCGTCGAACTCCCTCAGCCGTATCCATGCAGTAGGGAGGGAAGTGGCGGCGCAGCAGATTCTTTCGCAGGCCGAGGAGTGAGCGAGGCGCGTATCAATAGCTCGATCCGTAACGAGCGAACGACGAAGGCATTGCGGAAGAAGATCCAGCCGAAACGACCGATCCTACTGCATGGATACGGCTCAGCCCCGGGCTTTGATCTTCCGGCCCTTCAGGCCGACGGCGCCGGCTCGATGCTCCCTCCACCCAGTGGCAGTCGAGGTGACGAGACTCCATCCAATCCCCGTCCCACCTCATCCCGTTGCCCTTTTCAACACCCCATCCTCGACCGTCCACCGGAACAATTCCGACGCCAGTTCCACCGGCCAGTTCTCTTCGGTGCAGGTCATGAACACCTGACCGCCGCTCCGATGCGCCCGTTGAAGCAGCGGAATGAGCCCGGCCCGACGCCCCGCATCCAGCTCGCCCATGACGTCATCGATCAACAACACCGGCATCACGCCGTGCACCGCCCCGATGTGCTCGGCCTGGGCCATCTTGAGGGCGATGGCATAAGTCCGTTTCTGGCCTTCGCTTCCAAAGGCCAGGGCGGATTGCCCGTTGAGGCGCAGCAGCACTTCATCCCGATGCGGCCCGACCAACGTCGTGCGCATCACACGTTCCCGGGCACGTGCCTTGGAAAGCTCCACCGCAAAATCGCCGCGGACCGCCGGTTGATACACCACCTCCACCTCGTCCCGTCCCCCTGCCACCCGCTGATACGAAGCCGACACCAACGGCGCGATGCGCGGGAGCAGCTGATGCCGGGCCGCGATCAGGAGGTTGCCGGTGGCGACCAGTTCGCCGGTGAAACTCTCCAGCAACAGTTCGTCCGGCCCGGATTGCTTGAGCAACGCGTTCCGCGAACGCAACGCCTTCGTGTAGCGCAACAGGGTCGCGAGATATCCGGTCTCGGTCTGCGACAACAACAGGTCCAGGAACCTCCGACGTCCCCGCGCCGGTCCTTTCACCAACTGGAGGTCCTCGGTGCAGAACACCACCGCGCGCAGCGTTCCCAGGTACTCCCCCAGCTTGCGCACCGGTCGACCATCGAGACTGAGTTTGCGCTCTTTCGGAGACCAATACGCCTTGATCTCGTGGTCACCGGCGCCCGTGACGTTGGCCCCGACGAAATAACCGGTCGCCCCGTGCCGGATCATCTGGGCGCCACCCACGCCACGAAAAGAGCGCAGGGTTGCCAGCAGATAGATCGACTCCAGCACATTGGTCTTCCCCTGGGCATTGCGTCCCAGCAGGACGTGGAACCCCGGAGCAAAGTCCGCGTCCAACCGTCCATAGTTCCGAAAATCCCTCAGCCTCAGCCGGGAAAGATGCACGGCCCGACCCTGCCCGAGCGTTCCCCACGCCCCAAGCTCCAACCCTCGGTTCCACACTCCCCGGACTGGAGCGGCGACGTTCGATCGCCGTAAGTACGTAGAAGGAAGAAGGGGATTCGGGACGCAACAGACCGTTGGCAAAAACGATCGGGTTCCCTGACGGGAGGGCAGCGTCACGATGCAGCCACCCGCCGCCTCTGCTCAGCTCAAGGCCGACTGACCCGGACCGCCACATGGCGTGTCTCCGGCAGGATGAACTTCTTCACCTCCACCGTCACCCGGGTCGCCCCGAACTCCCCTGCCACCAGTTCTGCAATCTCCACCGCCAACCGTTCGATCAATTTCCAACTGCGCCCTTCCCCCAACGCCAGCAACCGTCGGCTCACCGCGTAATAGTCAATCGTCCGGGTCAGGTCATCGCCTGCCGCCGCCGCCGACACATCGCATTCCATCTCCACATCCAGCAGCAATCGCTGCGCCCGCACCCGTTCGGCATCGGGCACCCCCACGTGATACCAAACCTCCAGATCCCGGATCGCAATCAGGTCCATGCCCCGAGCCTACCGCGCTTCCCGCTTAGGCCCAAGTCGTCCGACGCCACCCACTTCACTGCGCCGTCCCACCGTCGGACGCGTGCTTCATCAGCAACGGCAGCGGCACGACCTGCAAGGTCGATTCGTGGCATGCCGCCAGGACCACCGGTGGAGCCTTGCCCGCCTCCGCCGCTTCCAGCCAACGCCCCGCACACACGCACCATCGGTCGCCCGGATTCAATCCCGGAAAGCCATACTCCGGCCGCGGAGTGGACAGGTCATTCCCCTGCTCCGCAGAAAACCCCAGGAACTCCTCCGTCACCACCGCACACACCACGTGCCGCCCCATATCCTCCGGCCCCGTGTCGCAACAGCCCGTCCGATAAAACCCCGTCCGCGGCACCATGCCGCAAACTTCCAGTCTTTCCCCCAGCACATTGCGTCCCGAACCTGATCTCGTTTCTCCAGACATGCTGCCATGCTGCCCGCCTCCCGTCCCCCCTCCAAGCATCCCCTGCCGGATTTCGTCGCCGGTTTTCGCCCCCCTTGACAGCAAGGGTCCGGGGACGACACAAACCGGCCCGTCACATCGTCAGCACGATGCGACAGTCGACAAGAGCGTACTGAATTGAACATGAGCCAACCGGAAACACATACATTCCAGGCCGAGATCCAGCAGGTTCTCGATATCGTCATCCACAGCCTGTACACTGATCGCGAGGTCTTCGTCCGCGAACTCGTCTCCAATGCCGCGGATGCCTGCGAAAAGCTCCGATTCCTCCAGGCCGGCGGAACCACGCCCATCCATCAGCCCGAACTCGCTCCCGGGATCCAGATCCACGCCGACGCCGATGCCGGCACGCTCACCATTTCCGATTCCGGCATCGGAATGACCCGGGATGAACTCGTCGCCAACCTCGGAACCATCGCCCACTCCGGCACCCGCGCCTTCCTCAAGGCCGTCGCCGACGGCCAGAAGAACGACACCCGTCTCATCGGTCAGTTCGGCGTAGGCTTCTACTCCGCCTTCATGGTCGCCAGAAAGGTGACCGTCCAGACCCGCTCCCATATCCCTTCCGAACCCGCCTGGACCTGGTCCAGTGAAGGCGCCGGCGGATACTCGATCGATGCCGCCGCGGACGACATCCCGCGGGGCACCCGGATCATCCTGGATCTGAAGGAGGAGACCAAGGAGTTCGCCGCCAAGAACCGCATCGAGACCATCGTCCGCCGCTATTCCAATTTCGTCTCGTTCCCCATCGACATCGATGGCTCCCGTCTCAACACCGTCCAGGCCCTCTGGACCAAGAACAAATCCGAGGTCACCGAGGCCGAGTATTCCGAATTCTACCAGTTCATCGGGCACGACTCCGAGGCACCGCTCTATCGCCTCCACTTCACCGCCGACGGCCCCATCAGCATCCAGTCCCTGCTGTTCGTTCCCGCGCAGAACTTCGAGACCCTCGGCCTCACCCGGGTCGATTCCGAAGTCAATCTCCACTGCCGCAAGGTACTCATCGAACCCAAGGCCAAGAACCTCTTCCCCGACTGGCTCCGCTTCCTCAAGGGGGTCGTCGATTGCGAGGATCTTCCCCTCAATGTCTCCCGCGAACGCATGCAGGATTCCGCCCTGCTCCGTCGCCTGAACCGCACCCTGACCAGCCGCTTCCTCAAATTCCTCAATGAGGAGGCCGGGCGCGATGCCGACACCTACGACCGCTTCTTCAACCAGTACCATCGCTGCCTCAAGGAAGGCATCCTCTCCGATCACGAACATCAGGAGGCCCTCGCCAAGCTCATGCGCTTCGAGTCTTCCAAAACCGAATCCGGCAAACGCGCCAGCCTCGCCGACTACGTCTCCCGACTCGACCCCGACCAGAAGGAGATCTTCTACATCGTCGCCCCCAATCGCGATGCCGCCCTCAGCAGTCCCTATTTCGAGGTCTTCAACGCCCGCAATATCGAGGTGCTGTTCCTCTCCGATCCCACTGACGAATTCGTCCTCGACCGGATCCGGGAGTTCGATGGGAAGAAGATCGTCGCCGCCGAAAAGGCCGAACTGGAAGTGCCCACGCCCGAGTCCAAGCCCAGCGATCTGACCGAAGAACAGTCCGCCCAGCTCGCCGGTTGGCTCAAGGCCACCCTCGGAGATGCCGTCGACAATGTCCGCGTCTCCCGTCGCCTTGCCACCAGCCCCGCCCTGGCGGTCGAGCGGGACAATTACGTCACGAGCTCCATGCGGCGCACCCTCAAGCAGCTCCATCGCGACCGGACCGATGCCGATCCCGTCACCCCGGACTTCGACATCAATCCGCGCCACCCGCTCCTCGCACGTCTCGAAGAGATGCGGCATCAGGATCCGGATCTCGCCGCCAAGGCCGCCGCCCAACTCTTCGACAACGCCCGCATGGCCGCCGGCATCCTGGAAGACACCCGACCGATGCTCGGTCGCCTGAACGAGCTGCTGGAACAGGTCCTCACCCGTCGCTGACCGTCCCTTCCACAGGCCGGCCTCCCCCACTGCCCGGGTTGCGATTCCTTCGCGGCCCGGGCGGCTCCATTTCCGGATCGGATGACCACCCGCCTTCCTCCCCCAGTGCTGGATGACGGGAAATCCGCGTGGAACAGGGCCCTGGACAGGGACCATTTCCGCAAAGGACCAGAAGAAGCCCACCGGCATCCACCCCATGGATGGAATGCGAAAAACCCTCATTCCGGACCCTTTATCGCCAACGGCACCATTTCACCAAAAACGCCTTGTAGCCCCAACCTGTAGTGGTAGCCTCATCCCCCGTCCCCAAGGGATTGGGTTGCATGGAGAACTTTGTGAACCATCGCCACCCCTGTTCCCGGGGTGAAATCTTCAGAAAAATCCTGAGAATATTGCGTATTGTGACCTCCTTTCCGCCCTTCCAGATGCCTGCCGCCCCACGGGTTACCCGACCCGGCCGCGCGGCTGGCTTCTCCAGGCCCTGTGACACCCTGTGGCTCCATGGGCCGACAGCTTCTTTGCCCTCAGTTACCGACGCTCAAGTTCCCGACACCCAGACCAAACCCTCCAACCTGACCCAACCATGATTGACGCCCGCGACTCCGCATTGCCACCCGCCACCTCCAGCACCTCCCGGCGCATGTCCCAAACCAAGGCCCCCAAGGGTTCCAAGACTCCCGCGGCAAAGCTGAAGACCGCTCCGGTCTCCCGCGCCGCAGTCCCCGCCGGCAAACCCACCCGCAAATCCCCAGGGAAGCCGACCCGTCTCGACATTCCCCATGTCTTCTCGGATCCCAAGGTCGAGCCCTTCGATCAGATCGAGTGGGAACGTCGCACCGCGGAGATCACCGATGATTCCGGCAAGGTGATCTTCAAGCAGGAGGGCGTGGAGGTTCCCAAGTCGTGGTCGCAGCTCGCCACCAAGGTGGTTTGCTCCAAGTACTTCTACGGCGACCCCGCCAAACCCGAACGCGAACATTCGGTCCGCCAACTCATTCATCGCGTCACCCGGACCATCGCCGACTGGGGCGTGGCCGACGGCTACTTTTCGGCGGCCGATGGCGAGATCTTCTACCGCGAACTGACCTGGTTGTGCGTCAACCAGTACGGCGCCTTCAACTCCCCGGTCTGGTTCAATGTCGGGCTCTATCACCAGTACGGCGTCGGCAAGAATTCCGGGCTCGGCAACTGGTTCTACAACCGCGTCACCGGCGAGGCCGAACGCGCTCCGACCCAGTACGAGTATCCCCAGTGCTCCGCCTGTTTCATCCAGTCCGTCCAGGACAACATGGAGAGCATCATGACCCTCGCCTACTCCGAGGCCATGCTCTTCAAGTTCGGGTCCGGCACCGGCTCCGACCTCAGCCCGATCCGCAGCTCCCGCGAAAAACTGTCCGGCGGCGGCCGACCCTCCGGTCCCCTCTCGTTCCTCAAGGTCTATGATCAGGTCGCCAATGTCGTGAAGTCCGGCGGCAAGACCCGTCGGGCCGCCAAGATGAACACCCTCCGCGACTGGCACGGGGACATCGAGGACTTCATCACCGCCAAGGCCCGCGAGGAACGCAAGGCCTGGGCCCTCATCGAACAGGGCTATGACGGCTCGTTCAATGGCGAGGCCTATGGCTCGGTGATGTACCAGAACGAGAACCTGTCCGTCCGCGTCTCCGACGAATTCATGCAGGCCGCCATCGAGGGCAAGGAGTGGTGGACCCGCTCGGTCACCAGCGGCAAACCCCTCGAACGGAAGGACGCTTCCCGGTTGCTCGACCAGATCGCCGAAGGCACCTGGATCTGCGGCGATCCCGGACTCCAATACGATGGCCCGGTCCAGAAATGGCACACCGCCAAGGGCACCCAACCCATCCACTCCACCAATCCCTGCTCGGAGTACGTCTTCCTCAACGACACCGCCTGCAACCTGGCTTCGTTGAACCTGATGAAGTTCAAGCGGACCGATGGCGCCTTCGACACCGAACGGTTCAAGGCCGCCGTCCGCATCTTCATCACCGCCCAGGAAATCGCCGTCGACAACGCCTGTTACCCCACCAAGGCCATCGCCGAGAATTCCCACATCTTCCGCACCCTCGGGCTGGGCTACGCCAATCTCGGCTCCCTCATCATGAGCTACGGCCTCGCCTATGATTCCAATGAGGGCCGCGCCCTCGCCGGAGCCATCACCGCCATCATGACCGGCCATGCCTATGAGCAGAGCGCCGACATCTCCGCCATCCTCGGAGCCTTCCCCGGTTATGCCGATGCCCGCTGCACCGGCGTCGACAAACCCCTCCGGAAGGACAATGTCGAGTCCACCCTCGACGTCATCCGACTCCACCGGAATGCCGTTGAGGAAATCCAGCCCAGCCAGGACTTCGCCTATCTCAAGGATGAAGCCCGTCGCTGCTGGGATCGCGCCCTCGACCGCGGTCGCGAAGTTGGCTACCGCAATGCCCAGGTCACCGTCCTCGCCCCCACCGGCACCATCGCCTTCCTCATGGATTGCGACACCACCGGCGTCGAACCCGACATCGCCCTCGTCAAATACAAGCTCCTCGCCGGCGGTGGCATGCTCAAGATCGTCAACCGGACCGTCCCCGAAGCCCTCCGTCGCCTCGGTTACACCGACAGCACCGTCGAACGCATCGTCACCCACATCGAACACTACGACACCATCGAGGATATCGTCCTCGGCGCGGAAGACGCCCCGGTGAAGGAAGGTCGGGCCAAGGCGGGCGATGCCGCCCGAAGCGGTCTCAAGACCGAGCATCTCGAGGTGTTCGACTGCGCGTTCAAGCCGTTCCGCGGGACCCGCAGCATCCATTACATGGCCCACCTCGGCATGATGGCCGCCTGCCAACCCTTCATCTCCGGCGCCATCTCCAAGACCGTCAACTTCCCCAACGACGCCACCACCCAGGACATCCGCGACGCCTATATCCAGGCGTGGCGCATGGGCCTCAAGTGCGTCGCCATCTATCGCGACGGCTCCAAGCGCTCCCAACCGCTCAATACCAAGAAGACCAATGAAGGCGGCGACAAACTGTCCGCTGCCGAAGTAGCCGCCGGCAACGTGGCCTCGCTCGAATCGCGCATTGGTGAACTCGAAGCCGAGCTCGGTTCCCTCCGTGAACAGGTCGGGCAACCCCTCCGCCGTCGGCTCCCCGAGACCCGCATGGCCTACAACCACAAGTTCGAGATCGCCGGTCACGAAGGCTATATGACGGTCGGCCTGTTCGAGGACGGTCGCCCCGGCGAACTCTTCGTCACCATGGCCAAGGAAGGTTCCACCATCGGCGGTCTCATGGACACCATCGGCGCCCTCACCTCGATGTCACTCCAGTACGGCGTTCCCCTCGAATCCCTGGTCAAGAAGTTCGCCCACCAGCGCTTCGAACCCTCCGGTTACACCCGCAATCCCCAGATCCGCAACGCCGCTTCCATCATCGATTACGTGTTCCGCTGGATGGGCAACCAGTTCCTCCCCGGTTATCTCGAAGCCAACAGCCCCGTCGGTGCCCAGGCCGAGATCCCCCTGCCCGGTCTCCACGACGAACTCAAAAAAAAACTGAACCGGCCCGTACCGGAATTGCCCCTCGCTGAGGAAGGCAACACCGAGGTCCTGATCAAACCCGTCGCCCGGCATCCGGTGCCCCCAACCGGTCCGACCGTCCCGACCCATCGCCCTGCCACCGGCGCCAATGTGCTCACCCACATGATCGCCGGCCAGGCTGACGCACCCAGTTGCCCCAACTGCGGCCACATCGCCGTCCGCAACGGCGCCTGTTACAAGTGCCTCAACTGCGGCGAAAGCCTCGGTTGCTCGTAGGACCCCGGACGGACCCTGATGAAGGGCGGAAGACACCCGCCGTGAACCCACACACGGTTCACGGCGGGCACCGGGCCAGAATCAAAACGAATCCATCGGATCCAAACTTGTATTTGTTCGGATTCGAATGAGTCGCGCTTGACCCGCAGGAATGGAAGGGAAACCACCCCCACGGCTTCCCACTCCCATCCACCCCGACTCCTGGTCTACCGCTTCCGACCCTTCACTCCGCCCGGACTCCGCTTCGCTCCCGCCGGACGTCGGACCGAACCCTTCGCCGGACGACGCGGCACCATCGGGACACGCTTCTCAACCGGGCCCGTGCGCTTTTCAGCAAGACCACCCCGGACCAGCGACTTGCCGAAGGGCTTTCCAAGAGGCTTGCCAATCGGCTTTCCAAGAGGCTTGGCCTTGAGAGGACGACGGACCGCCGACACCACCCGACCCTTCGATCCCGGACGCGCCGCCGATGCCGATGCCGATGCCGATGCCGATGCCGGACGTGTCTCGGACTCAATGGCGGGCCGTGACGACCCGGGTTTACCAGGACGTTGACCCGGTTTGGTATCGCCCGGACGCAATCCACGGACGGTCCGTATCATGCCCTTGGATCCCGGGCCTTTGTCGCGCGGACGCCCATGCCGAACGTTGCGGTTCTCGGAGAAAGGATGCCGCTTGCTGCGCCGGACCGAATCGATGGTCTTGGGACGGGCCTTGGCCTCGATGACCACCGGGCAACCCTCATAGCCAAACGCCAGGCGCAGGGCCGAGGCCAGATACTTCTCGTACTGGGAACTGAACAATTCATCCCGGTTCACATAGAGCCGGAAGATCGCCGGGTTCTGTCGGACCTGGGTCGCGTAATAAAAGGTCAATCGATGCCCCTGCACGCTCACCGGTTGGCGCCGTTCAATGGCATCGCGCAGGGTCCGGTTCACGATCCCGGTCGGCACCGTCTGCCGCAATTGCGCCGCCACATACCGCACCGCTTCCAACAACCGATCCAACTGAAACCCCTCGGTCGCCGACGTGAAGATCACCGGCGCGTAATCGAGGAAGAAGAGCTTCGACTGCACCCATTCCCCGAACTCCGACAAGGTGGTCAGCCGGGGACGACGGTCATCGCGATCGCGCGTCTTGTTCAACCGTTCCTCGATCTCGTCCTCGCGCGATTTCCGCACCGATTCCGCCACGAGATCCCACTTGTTCACCACCACGATGCAGGCACGCCGTTCTTCCACGATGACGTCGGCAACCTTCTTGTCCTGCTCCAGGATCCCGGACACCGCGTCCAGCACCAGGATCGTAATGTCGCTCCGCGCAATGGCCTCCTTCGTCCGTTCGACACTGAAATACTCGATCGAATCATCAATCCGCCGCGCCTTGCGCACTCCGGCGGTGTCGATCAGCACGTACTTCTCCCGAACCCCCTCGGTGTCCACCTCGAACGGCACGTCGATCGCATCCCGGGTCGTTCCCGGGATCGGGCTCACGATCACCCGGCTCGATCCAGTCAGAGCGTTGATCAACGAAGACTTGCCCACATTGGGACGCCCCACGATCGCCAGCCGCACCGGACCGTACTTGCGCGGGCGACGCTTGCCGGTCGCCTCATCGATCGGCGGCTCCAATCGTTCGACCACCGGCTCCTCACCTTCCGCCAACGGCAGGGTCACCTCACCCGGTTCCGGCGGCGGCAGGTGCCGGCAGGCCTCATCCATGAGATCATCGATCCCCGACCCGTGGATCGCCGTCACCGGAAACAACTTCTCGAATCCCAACCGACTGAACTCGATCACCCCCGGCGTGGCCCGGTCGGTGTCCACCTTGTTCACCACCACCAACACCGGCTTGGCCGTCCCGCGAAGCTTCACCGCCACTTCCTCATCCAGCGGCACAATCCCTTCCTGGACATTCACCACCAGCAGGATCACCGCCGCCGCCTCCAGCGCGAGATCCACCTGATCCAGCATCGCCGCCATGATGACGTCGGAGGCCTTCTCCCGACGCACCAGTCCGATCCCGCCGGTATCGATCAGGGTGAAGGGGCGCCCATGCCACTCCACCTCCGCCGTCACACGGTCACGGGTCACGCCGGGTTGATCGTGGACGATCGCAATGCGCCGGCGGGCGATACGATTGAACAGTGCGGATTTGCCGACATTGGGCCGGCCGACGATGGCGATGACGCCTGACATGGGAGCAGCATGCGCAGGTGGCAGGCGCGGGGACAACCCTTGTGGCGAATCCCTCTTTTCGTTTGCCCTCCCCCACGCCCTGCCCAACCTCCTCCCACATGCTCAGCGAAATCCGCTCCGTCCATTTCATCGGCATCGGTGGCACCGCCATGGCCAGTGTCGCCGCCGCCATGCAGGACCGCGGATTTCGGGTCTCCGGCTCGGACCTCAATGTCTACCCGCCCATGTCCAATTTCCTGGCGGAACGCCGGATCCCCGTCCTGCAAGGCTATGCCGAAGCCCATCTCGCCCATCGACCCGACCTCGTCGTCATCGGCAATGCCATTTCCCGCGGCAATCCCGAGGCGGAGGCCGTCCTCGAACACAAGCTCCGCTACATCTCCCTCCCCGAACTCCTCAAGGAATTCTTCATCCGCGGCCGGCGTTCCCTCGTCGTGACCGGCACCCACGGCAAGACCACCACCACATCACTCCTTGCCTGGGTCTTCGAACACGCCGGTCTCAACCCCTCGTTCCTCATCGGCGGCATCCCCCGCAACCTCGGCCAGGGCGCACGCTTCACCGATTCCCCCTGGTTCATCATCGAAGGCGATGAGTACGACACCGCCTTTTTCGACAAGCGCTCCAAGTTCGTCCACTACCTCCCCGAGGTCGCCATCATCAACAACCTCGAGTTCGATCACGCCGACATCTTCCCTGCCCTCGCCGACATCCAGCTCGCCTTCAAACGCTTCATCAATCTCATCCCCCGCAACGGTCTGCTCCTCGCCAATGGCGACGATCCCAATCTGGCTGACCTTCTCCGGATCACCCATTGCCCGGTCAAACGCTTCGGTCTCAATACCCCCAATGAAGTGCACGCCTCCGGCCTCGCCCTTCACCCCGACCACTCCGAATTCCAGCTCGGCGATGTCCGCTTCAGCATCCCCCTCGTCGGCGAACTCAATGTCCGCAATGCCCTAGCCGTCGTCGCCTGTGCCCGGCATTGCGGCCTTTCCGATCCCGTCATCCAATCCGCCTTCAATCTCTTCAAGGGCGTCGCACGCCGCATGGACGTCCGCGGCGAAGCCGGCGGAATCACCGTCGTCGACGACTTCGGTCATCATCCCACCGCCATCCGGGAGACCCTGCGCGCCCTGCGCGTCCGGTTCCCCGGGCGCCGACTTTGGGCCGTATTCGAACCCCGCTCCAACACCACCCGCAGAAATGTCTTCCAACAGGAGCTCGTCGACGCACTCGAACGGGCCGATCGCATCGTCGTCGCCGAGATCGCCCGCCTCGAACAACTGCGCCCCGAAGATCGCCTCAACCCGGATCGCCTCATGCAGGATCTGCGTCTCGCCGGCAAGCCCGCCGCCTATCTTCCCAACGCCGACGCCATCGTGGAGCACCTCGTCAGCAATGCCCGTCCCGAGGATGTCGTCTGCGTCTTTTCCAACGGCGGCTTTGACGGCATCCATGGCAAATTGCTGCAGCGCTTCGGCGAAACGCCACCCAGGTAGCCGATGCCGCGAATTGATCCGTTCATTCCGGGAAAACACGCTTGCTCCTATAGGACACCCGCGTACCTTGCCCGACCGCGCCGGTTCGGGTCGGTAGCTCAGCGGTAGAGCAGCGGCCTTTTAAGCCGTTGGTTCAGGGTTCGAGCCCCTGCNNCAAATCCCTGCCGACCCACCACCGCTCCGAAATCCGGGCGCATTTGACATAGGTAGGAAACAGCCGGCGAAAGACAGGTTTCTGTCCCGCTCAGATTCCAGGCACTGTTTGGTTCGATTGACCCCCATAGGTTCAATTGGCTCCCAGACGATCAATTGGCTCCCAGACGATCCCAGTGCAGGTTGATTTGAAGCGTGACAGGCTCACACAAGGCCGGCTAAGCGAAGAGAACAGTCCGCGACCCCATCGTCTAGAGGCCTAGGNNGTTCGAATCCCCGTGGGGTCGCCAACTGTTCCTTCCCGCTCCTGCCTTCCTTCTACCTGCCTTCCTTCCGCCTGATCGGCTCAGCCCGGTCAATGACTGCGCCTGCCCTTCTGCCGGAACCGTCCATTCAGGGGCACCTTCACCGATCCGCACCCCGTCCCATGGTCAAGATGTCCCGTCGCCTGATCCTCCGGATACAGCTTCTGGATCGCGGCAAGGGTCGCCGGGACGATGTCCTTGCCGGGCTTGCGGGAAGGCAATGCGGTGGGAAGGCAATGGGATCACATCCCAAGCCGTATCCCTGCAGTATCGGTCTCGCGCGTGGACGCAAGTGTGTGCGACGCCGGAGGCGTTTAAGCGGATAGCCCCGGGTCGTGCGCAGCACGCACCCGGGGAAGATGGCGTCGATCTGGAACACGCACCCCGGCAGGGGTGCGAGGATTCTGGAGGCTGCAACCCCTGCCGGGGTAGGTGCCTCCTCGGGCACCCAGGACCCGGGGTTGCTTCGCACCCCGGGAAACGGCGGAAAAGATCACCAACCCTGGAGGGGTTGCAACAGGGAGCGGAGATCTTCGCACCGCCTTCGGGGTGCGTGCCCTTCAACACCCAAAAACCCCGGGTAGGCGCGGTCGCGCCAACCCGGGGCTATCCTCTGCAACGCCTCCGGCGTACCGGCGGGCGTGCGGGTCATGGACCCCGCCGGGTGAAGGCACCCGGCCTTCAATCTGGGATCTGGAGACTGGAAACTTCCCCGCCCCAGCCTCCTCACGTCGGCAATGTTCCTCCGGACGCTATTGTTTGACGGTGGAGGTCACGGTTCCCACCCAGTTCACGGTGTCGTTTCCTGAGGCGTCCACGAAGCGGGTGAGGACCACCTCGGTCAGGTCGTCCGCATTGAATGGATTGCCGAAGGAGAGCCGGAAATGCCCGACAAACTGGCCGGTGGTGAAGATCTGGGAGGTGCCGGTCGTGCCGGAGTAATACACTCGGTAAACGTTGATCGGGTTTCCACTGCGGTCGATGCCGCTTCCCGTGACCACGGCACCCCCGATCGCCGACGCGAAGCGGACGAGGAACCCGCCCGGGGTGCCGTCCCGCTCCAAGGTGAGGGCGACACCGCCGGTGGCGGAGCGGGCCACCACCTGTCCGCTGTTGGACGAGGTGCTGTTGATCCGCCTCACAACCAGGCCGGGTTTGTTGGGCGCTTCGGAGGTTCCAGACTCGGATCCCAGGCGCACCGGTCCCACGACGTGCAGTCTGGCTCCGGGGTTGTTCGTGCCGATGCCCACCCCGCCTTCGGCGCGGATGAGGAACTGGTTGGCGGACGTGGAGGTGAAGTCGTTAACGAAGTCATTATCAGCCCAGACGAAGGCACCGTTGTGATTGGCCTTGGCTTGAGTGCCCGCTGCGAAGGAGCCATCACCGGCGGCTGTGTTTTGGTATCCACCCGGAACCATGGAGGCAGCGCCGGTGGCGGTGTTCTGAACTCCACCAGCGACGGTCGAATTGACGGCGCTGGCGGTGTTCTCAATTCCACCAGCGACGGTCGCTTGGTTGCCGGCGGTGTTCTTTGCGCCTCCGCCCACCGCGCCGTGGTTGCCCGTCACCTGGTTGATGACCCCGGGGCCTCCGCCACCGGCAATGGTCCCCCCGGTTGAACCCGCTCACGACATTGCCGCTGTGCCCGCCGATGACATGCACGGTGCCGTTTGCGGCAGGCTGCAGCCGCAGGCCGCGGGTTCCGTTCACCTTGAACTCCAGCGGCAGGTTGTCCGTGGTGCCGAGGAAGGCGCCGTTGGTCGGGTTGGCGCCCGCATTGCCCCCCGGCTCCAGGCATCGGCCGAACCGGGGCTGCCTTGGGGGCCTGCGGGGCCTGCGGGGCCGGTGAGACCGATGGGACCAATAGGACCAATAGGACCGATGGGACCCGTGGGACCGGCGGTCCCAGGCAGCCCGTTGGTGCCATTGGCTCCCTTGTCGGCGAGGAGGTCCCAGTTCGCGCTGCCGATCACCGGGGTGGCATTGAAACTGGCTGTCTTGGCGAACCAGGAGGCGCCATTGCGGACCACCGCGTCACCGAGCACGTAGTTGCTGGTGCCAGTCCAGGTGCCGCGCCAGGTGAGTCCGCGGGGGCCGCTGGCTCCGGTGGGGCCGGTGAGGCCTGCGGGACCGGCGACGCCCTGGGAGCCGATGGGGCCCTGTGGGCCGGCCACGCCGGGGAGGCCTTGGGTGCCGGCAGGGCCGGTGGAGCCGGTGAGACCGATGGGGCCTTGGGGCCCCGCCGAGCCGGTGGCACCTGCCAGGCCGTTGGTGCCAGGTTCACCTTTGGCCCCCATGGGTCCCACAGGTCCCACCGGTCCCACCGGCCCCGGCACCCCATTCACCGCAAACAGCGCATACGGCGTCGCCGTGAGTGGCTGCCTCGGCGAGAGGACGGTCCATGCCGTGGCGCTGCTGGCGGGCCGCACCGCGATCTCCAGCCAGCGCGCGTCTCCGGCGAAGGGGGACAGTCCGAAATCAAGGGCGGTGTGGAACACACCTTCCGTCACGGTGACGGGGGCATTGGTGAGGATGGGGCCCACCTGCAGGCCATCGGCGGCGGCGTCGAGGAGGCGGAAGCGGAACTCGAAGTTGCCGGTGACGGGCGAGCCAGACTCGCCCAACCGGCCCTGATAGGTGAATCCGGACGAGACCGGGGATGCGGCGGTGAGGCCGATGGACGCCAGGCCTATTGCCAGGGCGCAGGCCAGGGGTCGGAGAAGATCGCAGCAATTCATGGTCTACCCCCGTTCTATGAGAAAGGAGCGGATCCGTTGGCGGCGGGAGTGGGATTTTTTTGGGGGGAGTTTCCAGAGGCCAAATGAGAGTTCCCAGATGCCAGAGCCATTGTGTTTGCTACGCCGGAGGCGTTGGAGCGGGTAGCCCGGGGTCGCGAAGCGCACCCCGGGAAGCGGCGGAAGGGATCACCAACCCTGGAGGGGTTGCAGCAGGGAGGGGGATCTTCGCACCGCCTTCGGGGTGCGTGCTCCCCAACACGCAAGACCCCGGGTAGGCGCGGTCGCGCCAACCCGGGGCTATCGGCTGCAACGCCTCCGGCGTAGTGGAGGGCGTGCGGGTCATGGATTGCGCCGGGTGGGGGCACCCGGCCTACAATCTGGGTTCTGGGATTTGGAAACTGGGAACTTCCCCACTTCAGGGTCCCAGCCGATGCCCCGGGTAATCGGGGTGGCGTCGCCTGAATTCGCGCCACTTCTCCATCCATTCGGGTCGGGCCAGCCGTGCGAGTCCGCCGCCGGGATGGACCACGGCCCCGGCGTCGATTTCGCTGAGGAGCCGGGTGCCGTCCGGGTCGAGGTCCGGCTCCGGCAAGGCCGCGGCGAGGTCGACCAATTCGATGTCCCGATCGAACCAGCCACTCACGACCAGGGTTCGACCGTCTGGCGTCGCTTCCAGTCCGTTGATGCCGCCGTCCCGTCGCAGGGGCGGACGGATCCGCATGCCGGTGCGCCCGTCCCAGAAGTGGATGATGCCGGTGCGGTCGCCGGTGATCACCCAGGGTTTTCCCGGGACGAAGCAGGCGGCCATGATGGCATCGGCGTGGGGCAGCATGGGGCAGGCGAGCCGAGCCTCCGTCCAATGCCAGACCTGGGCGAGCCCGCCGCCGCCCGCGGTCAGCAGCAGTTCCCCGGTTTCATTGAAGCGCGAGACGAAGGGCCAGCCCACGTACGGAATGGCCGGAGGGGTCGCGGCACCCGTGGAGATGTCGTGGAAGCGGATCTGCATCTCACTGGCACCAACGGCGCGTACCACGGTGTTCCCGTGGAAGGACAGCGCCAACGTGGTGGACAACCGCTCAAGCGGGGGAATGAGTTAGCGTGCGTTCCCGCGATCAAACAGCTGGATCCTCTCGTGGAATCCCCAGGCGGCGAAGATCCGTCCGACCGGGCTGTAGGCGCATTCCCCGCTGTTCGCCGACCGTGCCTCCTCCGCGCTCACACCCAGATGGAAGAGCTCGCGAACGACGCGTGTCTTCACCTCGATCTCGACCCCTTGCCCACCCGCACACAGGACGCCCACCCACCGACCCGAAGGATGCCAGGCGACGCTGCGCGGCTCCGAAGGCACAGGGATCGGGTCGGAGAACCGGGTGCCGGCGGCAAAATCCCACAGCTGCACGTTGCCCGTGCCACCCATCGGCCCCGTTCCGGACTCCGGACGTCCGGGGACGGTGCTGACGGCCATGGCCAGAGAGGTGCCCGAGGGTTGGAAGCGGGCGTCAAGGATCCAGCCATCGGGCTCCAGTTCGGGACCGGCGGGCTGTGCCGTGCGGATCTCGTGGACGCGGGTCGAACGGGTGTTGCTGTCGGGGTGGCCGTGTCCCGAGGCGACCACCCATCTTCCATCCGGCGAGAGAACCGCGCGGGTGGTGGCGTCGTGCCGGATCACCGAGACCAGCTTCCGCTTTCCAATGCGCCAGACCCGGAGCAGGCCGTTTTCACCCGAGGCGATGAACTGGCCATCGGGGGAAAACTCCACGCTCAGGACCGCGGAATGGTGGTGGCCGACCTGCCCCAGGAACCGGCTGTCGGGACTGAACGACACCCTTCCGGCGATGGCAGGCAGTCGGCGCTGCCCGCCGGTGCGCCAGTCCCAGAGGATTTGCCCCACGGCCAACCACCGTCCGTCCGGATCCCAAGCCGCGAACTCGCCATCCACTTCGGCCAACCGGGCCAACTCCGTTCCGGAGGGATACTCGCGGACCACGAGCCCTCCGTCCTGAGGGAGGAGGGCGATCCGGTCCCCGGTCGGATCCCAGGCGGCCGAAACATTCCGGGAACGTTCGCCCGGCGCCCACGGTTGTTCCTGTGCCAAATCCCAGATCCGCGCGGTGGGCGAACCGGAGGCCTGCACCACCACCGCAGGATGGCGGGGGTTCCAGGAGATGCTTTGGAGATATTCGAAGCCGTGTCGATGGCACGGACCGGCGTGTAGGAGTCGTCCCGCCAGGCGGCCGCGCGCATCCGGTTCGCCGAGGTTCGTTCCCGGTCGCGCGCGCCGATGATTGAGGCGTTGGCGAACCAGAGGGCTGCGTGGTTTGAGGATTCCGTCTCTGCCGCGGCCAGTCCGGACTGCAGGTACATGTCGGCCACCGTGAACGTGGCTTCCTCGCGGGCCCGCACTTCGCCGGCAAGCGCAACCCGGGCCCGATGGGTCTGGACGAGGCTGACCGACAGGGCGCCCAGCAACGCCACGAGGACCAACCCCACGGCGGCCACCGCGCCCCGGTTCCTCCGGATGAACCGCGCGGCGCGGTACCGGAACGTCGGGGCCACGGCCGAGACCGGTTCACCGTCGAGGAAGCGCTGGAGATCGTCGGAGAAGGCGGCCGCGCTGGGGTAACGTTGTTCGCGATCCTTGCGCAGGGCCTTCATCACGACCTGATCGAGGTCGCCACCGGTGAGCGGCGGCAGGTCCGGTCCATCGGACGGGGCGACGACATTCCGGCGGGAGGACCGCACGCGGACGCTGGGAGTGGGCGGATCCTCGTCCTGGAGGATGCGTTGCACGCCGGAGAGGTCGCTCTTCGCGAGTCGGTCGGGATCGAAGGGCGGTGTGCCCGTGAGCACCTCGTACAACACCACGCCGAGGGAGTAGACATCGGTCCGGGTATCAACGTCTGCACCCGCGGTCCGGGCCTGTTCCGGACTCATGCAGGCCGGCGTGCCGACCACCTGGGTCGTGCGGGTCAGGAGGGAGCCGGTCCCGGATTCCTGCGTCGCCCGGGCGAGACCGAAGTCGATCACCTTGGCCACGCCATCGGCGACGAGGATGTTCGAGGGTTTGAGATCGCGATGGATGATGCCCTTCTGGTGGGCGTGTTCGACCGCGGCGCAAACGTCGCGGAACAGCCTCAGCGTCGATGGGACGTCCAGCCCTGCCTTCCTGCAGTGCTCGGTGATCGGTTGGCCCGCGACGAACTCCATCGCGAAATAGGGGCGTCCGGTGGCGGTGGATCCGGCCTCGTAGACCTGGGCGATGTTCGGGTGGTTGAGCAGCGCGAGGGTACGGCGCTCGCGCTGGAAACGTCGCACGACATCGCGCGTGTCCATGCCCCACTTGATCACCTTGAGGGCGACGGTCCGGCGGACAGGCGCGGTCTGTTCCGCCTGCCAGACCGATCCCATGCCTCCCTCGCCAACGCGCCGCACCAGCCGGAAGTGCCCGATCTGCATGCCGGGTTCCTCCCGAAGCTCGGGGTCCCCCTGGGTCGCCTGCTGTACGAAGGCCTCCCGACGGTCGGGCTCGCACTGGAGCGCTGCCTGGAAGATCCGTTCCTACTCGTTGCCCGGGCCGGCGACGTCGAGAACGCAACGGACGCAATCCCGTTCATCCGTCCGCAGGGACGAACCGCACCTTGGGCATGTCGGGCGGGCGGGCATGATCCGGGACTTCAGAACAACGCCCGCAGGTGCGCCACCTCGGCCTCGACCTCGTCCAGGTCCGCGACGGTGTCCCGAATGAGATCCCGCAGGGTCTGGCGATAGCGTTGGCGGAGCTTGAAGGCGGCGAAACGTGCGGCGGGTTCGGAGATCCCGAGTCCGGCGGAGATCCGGTCATAACCGAGCTCACCGGATCCGTCCGTGAGATGGTCCCGCAGGGCGTGGAAGACCGCGCCGTTTCCGGCGGCCTGGTAACTGGCCTCCAGCCGGTCAACGGCCTGACGCAACAATTCCCTCGCCCAGGCGCGCTCGAACTCGAGTTCCGGCGTGGTGGTGTCGTGCGGTTCCAGCGCCAGGCGTTCCTCCGCCGAGAGCGCATCGATGGCCAAAGGCGGCTTCCCGCCACCGCGCTTCTGGGTCGTGTCCCGCCGCCATTGCTCGGTCATGAAGTTGTTGAAGCACCGGAGGAGGAACGTCCGCAGCCGGCCGCGGCTACTCTTCGCCTGACTGATGAAGTCCCGCGTCAGCAACCGCTCGAAGAAGGCCTGGGTCAGGTCCTCGGCGTCCTCGATCCCCTTTCCCGTCCGACGCGCATAGCAGTACAGCGGGAACCAGTAGGCATGGCAGAACGTGGCGCGTGCGACCGGATCGTCGTCGCCTGCCTCGAGGACGAGGCTCCATCGCGTCGGAGGGAACGCGTCGTGGTGTCTGTTGTCGTCTCCAGCTTCCATCGCGGAATTGCAGCTCGTTTACCGGTGTCGGTTCGTGTCCGGGTGAATCCGGTTCCTGCCGGTTACCAACGCCGACACTCTTCGAACCGCCACGGATTCGCCATCCTGCGCCGAAGGCGCGTCACTCCGGAGACGGAGGCTGAGGCCAATCCAACGCCGGGATGGGGGCGAGGACCGAAGCGGCGGTCAGGACGTCGGGGGATGGCGCGGAGAAGCGGAGATCGAACGAGGCAGACCTCTGAAGGAAGTTGGCAACAGATCAGCCTCATCAACCCCTGCGCTGCCCTTCCCTCCGAAACGTCCACCGGGGCACCTTTACCGATCCGCACCCCGTTCCGTGGTCGGAGCCGATCTCACACTCCACAGGCCCCGCAGATCTCCCATCCGGAATCCCGTCGCCTGGTCCGCCGGATACAACTTGCGGATCGCTTCCAGTGTCCCCGGCGCGATGTCCTTCCCCGGCATCCCGTGGCACTGAAGACACAACGGATTCCCCAGCACGATGGGCGCCATGAAGGTCTGACCTCCGTCCGCTTCAGGGATCGTACGCGCCTTCGGCATCTCCTTCTTCGCCAGCATCGCCCCAAACTCCGCCAGCACGATCCTCTCCCGCTCATCCGCCACATTCGCCGGATTGCGCGCCCGGATCGCCGCCCGCCGCACGGTAACGCCGTGGAGACGCCCCACCTCGGATGCAATCGCCGGAGCCTTCTCCGAGCAGACCTTCAATGCCCCTGCCGGTCCCTCCTTTGCAATCGCCTCCCCCAGCGCAGCGCTCAAGTTTGCAAACGTCTCCGCCACCACCTTCGGTCCCACCACCGCCAGATCCGGCTTTGTTGTTTCGTCCAGCGGTGACTGCGCAAGCGCCGCAGCAGCGGCAAACAACCCCACACCCAGAATCAGTTTCATATCTTTCCCATGCCTCTCCCCAAAGTGCCGCGCCAGAACTTGCCCATACCCGTTCACCGCCGCCGGGATCGGAATCCAGCCCCGTGATGATTCAATCCGCCCACCGGCTTCACCACGGCTTCCCTCTGCCGCGCTGGCCCTTCCTTGCAACATCCCGCGCCATTTTCACAGCATGGCGCCGCGGCCTTCACCGGGGCCGCAGGCTCCTTCAACGCCGGGGTCACCTCTTCCGCCTCCGGCTTGATCTTCCCCGTCAATACCGCCGCATGATCCCGATCATGCGCCTCCCATCCGTGGGCCGCGAAATCCGTCACCACCGCTGCATGATTCTGCGCCACCCGGATCGCCTCCGGGGTCTTGCCCGTCACCGTGACCTTCAACCCGGTCCTGGTCCCCTCCACGACAAGGGTCATGTCGTCATAATGCCGCGCGAACTCGGCGAAGGCCGGGTCGTGTCGCCGCACCATCCGACCGCTTTTCATCCGGGCTTCCATCTGACCCACATGCTCCCGAAGAGCCGCCGCCACCTGCGGATCCGTGGACTCGGTCACGGCAACATAACCCTGTGGGGTGAGGGTCACGGACCGGGTCACCTTGGCATGTTGATTGAAGAGTTGATGAATGTTCTTCCGCGCCTCCGGGGGCATGCCCTGGGCAGACAAGGAAGTGGGATCAACCAGACCGACCAGCGCGATCCCGAGCAACGGAAGCAGTTTGAGGGTTTTCATGAAGCAATATCCTATTTATTGAGCCAGTAAGCTTATGATCCATTGGTAATGCCTCAAAAGCAATCCCTGTTTCCATCCGCCTTTCCCAGCATTCTTCCTGCAACTTCACCCCGAGAACTGTGTCGTCGACAACAGGCCCGTCGCGGTTGTCGCCCAGGGCGCACTCCCCATGAAATTCCTCCTTACCCTGATCCTCTGGACCCTCCTGCTGATGCTGTGTTGGCCAGTGGCCTTTCTGATCCTCATCGCCTGGCCAATCCTGTGGCTGCTTTCCATCCCGTTCCGCCTCGTGGGGATCGCCGTCAACGCAGTGCTTGCCTTGGTCAAGTCCCTGTTGTTCCTCCCCGCCCGGATTCTCGGCCATTCCCACCCCCAAACCTGACTCGCCCCTTCCATGACACGCGGTCCAATGGCAACCTGAAGCCATTCACGGACCGAGATGATTTCCCTGCCTCCAGTCTGCACCCGCCCTTTGGCGGCCCTTGTCGTCGCTCTCACCCTCCTCCCCGGCCCGGCCCGGGCGGTTGGAAAACCCGACTTCAACCGGGATATCCGCCCAATCCTGTCGGACAACTGCTTCGCCTGCCACGGTCCGGACACCCAGAAGGTCAAGGGTGGCCTGCGCCTCGACCTGCGCGATGCCGCCCTGCGTCCCGCCAAGTCCGATCTCCCCGCCATCGTCCCCGGCAAACCCGCCGAGAGTGAACTCCTCCGTCGCATCCGTACCGCGGATCCCGACGACCTCATGCCGCCGCCGGAATCCCACAAGGTCCTGACCCCGGCCCAGCGCGATCTCCTCGAGGCCTGGATCCGCGATGGCGCCGAGTACCAAGGGCATTGGTCGTATCAACCGCCCGTCCGGCCACCCACTCCCCCCGGCGCCGGCGCCATTGATCACCTTGTAGCCCGACGTCTGGAAAGCCTCGGACTCCAACCCGCACCGGAAGCCAATCGGCGCACGCTGGCCCGACGTCTGCACCTGGACCTCATCGGGCTGCCTGCCCGTCCGGAAGATGTCACCCGTTTCGAACGTGACACCGCTCCCGGCGCCTATGAACGGTTCGTGGATCAACTGCTCTCTTCCCCGCATTTCGGCGAACGCATGGCCATCGCCTGGCTCGATGTCGTCCGCTTTGCCGACACCATCGGCTATCACTCGGACAATCCCCGGAACATCTGGCCGTACCGGGACTACGTCATCCAGGCGTTCAACCGGAACAAGCCGTTCGACGTCTTCACGCGGGAACAGTTGGCCGGAGATCTTCTTCCCGGGGCCGGTCTTGAACAGAGGGTCGGATCCGCCTTCAACCGCCTGTTGCTCACCACCGAGGAAGGCGGAGCCCAACCCAAGGACTACGAATCGCGATACCTGACCGACCGGGTCCGGGCCGTGGGCTCCGTCTGGCTGGGCCAGACCATCGGTTGTGCCCAGTGCCACGATCACAAGTTCGATCCCATCACCGCCCGCGACTTCTATTCCATGGGCGCCTTTTTTGCTGATGTCCGTGAAGCCGTCATCGGGCGGCGTGAAGATGGAATGCTGGTCCCGGATCCGACCCAGGAACGCGAATTGCATCGGCGCCGCGAACTGGTTTCCGGCGTTGAAACCCTTTTCAACGGTCCGCATCCGGAACTCGCCGCGGAACAGGCTGCGTGGGAGGCCCAGCAGCAGCGGGCCATGGCAGCCGATGCCCGATGGACGCCATTGACCCCGGCCTCCGCCGAATCCACCGGTGGCGCCACCCTCAAGATCCGCGATGACCGTTCGATCCTCGCCTCGGGCAAGACACCGGACACCGACGTCTACCGGGTCCGCTTCACCAACGCGCCGGCCGCCTTCACCGGACTTCGGGTGGAAGTCCTGCCCGACGATTCGCTTCCTTCCAAAGGCCCGGGGCGGGCCGGCAATGGCAATTTCGTGCTGACCGAAGTGGTCGCGCAGATCGAACGCGACGGAGGGGAAACCATTCCCCTCCGATTCCAACTCGCCTTCGCCACCCACGAGCAGACCATCCTTGCCGACAACAATCCCTACGGGGCATGGACCGCCGCTTCGACCATCGACGCCGATGCGCAGGGAGCTTCCCCCGGTTGGGCAATCCTACCGCAGGTCGGGAAACCCCAGCACCTCCTCCTCGCTCTCGAACGACGAGTGGAATTGACACCCTCTGACCGGCTGGTGGTTGAAATCCAGCAGGGCCACGGCAATGGCCACCATACCCTCGGCCGCTTCCGGATCTCGACGGCCGATCATCCCGAAGCGGTCGCTTCACCGGCCGCACTGCCGCCCGCCCCCGAGCTGGCCGCCATCCTTCGCAAGGCTGCCTCGGATCGGGATGACGCCGATCGCAACCGCCTCACCGCCGAGTTCCGCAAGGTCACCCCGGCGCTTGAATCCCATCGATCCCTCCTCGCCGTCGCCCGAAAGGAGATGGCCGACTTCGAAGCCGCCCTGCCCCGATGCCTCGTCACCGTCGCCGGCGATCCCCGCACCGTCCGCATCCTGCCCCGCGGCAACTGGCTCATCGAAACCGGCGAGAGCGTCGAACCCGCCCTGCCCGCCTTCCTCGTCGGCAACCTCCCTTCACCCGGGCGCCGACTCAACCGCCTCGACCTCGCCGACTGGATCGTGTCCAGGGACAACCCCCTGACTGGCCGGGTCGTCATGAACCGGTTGTGGCGCCAGTTCTTCGGCATCGGTCTTTCCAAGGTGCCGGACGATCTCGGTGCCCAGGGCGAACCTCCGGTCCACCCCGAGCTCCTCGATTGGCTCGCCTGCGAATTCCGCGACAGCGGCTGGGACATGCGCCACATGGTCCGCACCCTGGTCCTCAGCAGGACTTATCGGCAGGTGTCCACCGCCCCAAATGAACGGCTGGCCATGGATCCCGAGAACCGCGATCTCGACCGGCAAAGCCGATGGCGCATCGAGGCCGAACTCGTGCGTGACACCGCCTTGTCCCTGGCCGGCCTGCTCGTCCCGGTCGTGGGCGGTCCCAGCGCCCATCCGTATCAACCCGATGGCTACTGGGAGAACCTCAATTTCCCGACCCGCACCTATCAGGCCAGCACCAACTCCCAGCAATATCGGCGCGGACTCTACACCTGGTGGCAACGGTCCTATGCCCATCCCAGCATGCTCGCCTTCGATGCCCCTGCCCGTGAGGAATGCACCGCTGAACGGCCCCGCTCCAACATCCCACAACAGGCCCTCGTCCTCCTCAACGACCCCACCTACGTCGAAGCTGCCCGCGCCTTTGCCGTCCGCATCCTCCGCCACTCCGCCAACTCCGGACCCGATGCCATCGCCAGCCGCATCCAGTGGGCCTGGACCCAGGCCCTCGCCCGCAAGCCGACCCCCGAGGAGCTCGCGACACTTGCCCAACTCCTCCAGCAACAACTGTCCGACTACCGTCGCGATCCCGAAGCCGCCCGCGCCTATCTCAAGACCGGCCTTTATCCCGCTCCCGAAGATCTCGACCCTGCCGAACTTGCCGCCTGGACCGACATCGCCCGGGCCATCCTCAATCTCCACGAGACCATCACCCGCTCATGAATCCCGCCGACGAATTCCGCCAGTTCCACCGGCAACAACAGACCCGCCGGACTTTCCTTGGACGCACTTCCCAGGGCATCGGCGCCCTCGCCCTCGCTTCCCTGCTCAAGCCCGATCTCCTCGCTGCTGCCGCTGCGGATCGCTGGCCCGGCGTGGTCACCACCCCCCACTTTCCGGCCCGGGCCAAACGCGTCATCTGGCTCACCATGGCCGGCGGGCCTTCCCACCTGGAAACGTTCGATCCCAAGCCGAAGCTCGGCGAAATGCATGGGCAGCCCATGCCGGAATCGTTCACGCGCGGAAAACAGATCGCCCAGCTCCAGGGCCAGAAACTGGTCTGTTACGGCCCACGTTTTCCCTTCAAACGGTTTGGAAAAGCCGAAACCGAGATCTGCGAACTGTTCCCACACATCGGATCGGTCCTCGACCGCATCTGCCTGGTCCGTTCCATGACCACCGAGGCCATCAACCATGACCCGGCCCACATGTTCATGAACACCGGTTCGCAAATCGCCGGCCGTCCTTCCATGGGTTCCTGGCTCACCTACGGCCTGGGAACCGAAGCCGCCGATCTCCCCGGCTTCGTCGTCCTCACCTCACTCGGGCGCGGCGGCCAGAATCAGCCCATCGCCGCACGCCAATGGGCCGCCGGCATCCTCCCGAGCCGGTTCCAGGGTGTCCACCTGCGGGGCAAGGGCGATCCCGTCCTTTACCTCGGCAATCCCCCGGGCGTCACCCGCGACCGCCAGCACCGGGTCGTCGAGGCCGTCAACCAACTCAACCGCCAGCACGACGCCGTCGTCGATGATCCCGAGATCGCCACGCGCATCGCCCAGTACGAAATGGCGTTCCTCATGCAGGCCAGCGTGCCCGAGCTCATGGATGTCTCCCGCGAAGGCAAATCCGTCCTCGACCTCTACGGCTGTCAACCCGGTGATGGTTCCTTCGCCGCCAACTGTCTGCTAGCCCGCCGCCTCGCCGAACGCGGTGTCCGTTTCATCCAGCTTTATCACAAGGACTGGGATCATCACGGCGGCGTGAAACAGGGCGTCGAATTCAAGGCCCAGGAAATCGACCGCGCCTGTATGGCCCTCATCACCGACCTCGAACAACGCGACATGCTCAAGGACACCCTCATCGTCTGGGCCGGTGAGTTTGGTCGCACCCCGATGAGCCAGGGCGGCGACGGTCGCGACCATCACAACGCCGGATTCTCCATCTGGATGGCTGGCGGCGGTGTCCGCCCCGGCCTCGTTTACGGCGCCACCGATGAACTCGGCTATTCGGCCGTGGAAAACCCCATCGATGTCCACGATCTCCACGCCACCATGCTCCGTCTGCTGGGCATCGAACACACCCGCCTCTCGGTGAAATTCCAGGGTCTCGACGCCCGCCTCACCGGCATCGCCGGCAAGGCAATCACGGACCTCATCGCCTGACCGGGCCGCCCGGATCCCACCCGGCCTGCCCCCCGCAACTTCGTTCCAGCTTGAGCGTAGCAAGGCCCGTTGAATGAACCGGTCCAATACGACGCCGCCTGGAAACTGACCCTCGAACAGTTCCTCCCCGACTTCCTCTCCCTCGCCTTTCCCGACATCGCTGCCTCCATCGATTGGTCCGCTCCCTTCACCTTCCTCGATACCGAACTTCAGGAAATCGTTCCCGACTCCGAGTCCGGCCTCCTGCGGGTCGACAAGCTCATCGAACTCCAGCGGCGCGATGGTCTTCCCGAGCTGCTCCTGATCCACGCCGAGATCCAGGCGCAGCGGGACGACGATCTCCCCCAGCGGATGTTCCGCTACTTCTGTCGGATCATGGATCGATTCAAGCGCTTCCCGGTCAGCGTGGCGGTTCTCGCGGATCCGGTTCCGAACTGGAGACCCTCGCGGTTCAGCTCCGACGAACTGGGTTGCGGCGTGGAGTTCCGCTTTCCGGTGTGCAAGCTCAGCGATCTCGATCTCGAACCAGGGCTGGCCATGGGGAACCCGGTGGCGCGGGTGATCCAAGCCCATCGCCTCGCCCAGTCGACGGGTGGTAAACCATCGGAGCGGCGGAAGGGCAAGTTCGGGTTGGTGCGCGATCTCCTCACCTCGGGCATGCCGGACCGGGAGATCCGCAAGGTGCTTCGACTCATGCACTGGCTGCTGGCGTTGCCGCCCGCAGAGGAGTTAACGTTCCGACAGGATCTGGGAAGACTGGGAAAGGAAATGCGTATGCCAAATCTAAGCACATATGATCGGCTGGTATGGGAGGAAGGCCGGGTCGAGGGCCGACAGGAGGGACGACTGTTGGGGTTGCAGTCGACTTTGGGGGAACAAGTCGTTCACCGCTTTGGTCCGGAGGGATTTCTCCTGCGGGAGCGGATCGAGTCGATACAGGACGAAGCGAAACTCCGAAGCTTGGCGCGCACCATTGTATCAACCACCTCCCTGGAGGATTTCTCCCAACAAATGCCGCGTTGATGGCGGTACAGTTCAGTCCAAGTCCCGTTCCACCCCGTCCACCACACTCTCCATCCGCCCCCGTCCCAGCCGCGTCCGCACCCGGGTACCCACCGCCACCTCCGCCACATCCCGGATCACCCGCCCTGTCTCCCCGTCCAGTGTGATGGAATAGCCACGGTCCAGCACCGCTTCCGGCGACAACAACCGGAGCCTTCCAGCCTGGGCGTCCAACCGTTCGCGACGTTGATCGAGCTTCACCCGCACCGCCGACAGCAAGCGGCGGCGCAGGTCTTCCAATCGCCGCTTCTCACGGATCAAACGCGCCGCCGGTCGCGCCGCATTCAGTCGATGGCCCGCCGTCCGGACCTGTCGTTGCCGCTCCTTCAATGCCCGGGCCAACCCCACCCGCAAACCGTCCTGGGCCTCGTCCAGTCGCTGCGCCCGATCCTCGAGACGCCGTCGCGGATGTACCCGCGCCAACCGCCGACGCAATTCCTCCATCTCCTCCACCTGCGCCAGGAGTCGCCCCGCCATCACTCGCGGCAGTCGGATGGCCACCCCTTCCAGCCAGGATCGGCACTCCACAAAACCCGCCGTCACCAACTCCGCCGCCGCACTCGGCGTGGCCGCCCGCAGGTCCGCCGCGAAATCCGAAATGGTGAAGTCGATCTCGTGACCCACCGCTGAAATCACCGGCAATTGCGATCCCACGATCGCCCGCGCCAACACCTCTTCATTGAACGCCCACAAATCCTCCAGGCTACCCCCGCCCCGGGTCACCAGAATCACATCCATCGGGGCCCCCTGTGCCGCATACTGGTTCAACAACGCCACACCCGCCGCCACCTCGGACGACGCCCCCGATCCCTGCACCCGGGCCGGCGCCAGGAAAACCTCAAGGCCAGCATGACGCCTTCCAATGACATGCAGCACATCCCGCAACGCCGCCCCCGTCGCTGAGGTCACGATCCCCAGTCCACGCGGGTAGGTCGGGATCGGGCGTTTCCTCCCGGCTTCGAACAATCCCTCCTCCGCCAGTTTCCGCTTCAACTCCTCGAAGGCCGCCTGGAGCGCTCCAATGCCCTCCGCCTCCACGTGGGTGACGCGCAGCTGATATTGGCCCCGCGGTTCATACACCGTCACCTGTCCCCCGATCACCACGCTCGCACCATCCCGCAACAACCCCCTCACCACACCGGTCTGTCCGCGGAACAAAACGCAACTCACCGCCGCCACCGCATCCTTCAAGACAAAATAGGCGTGCCCCGAACCCTGCATCCGGAAATTCGACACCTCCCCCCGAACCCACACGCTGCCGAATTGCCCCTCCAACACGTCCCGGATCCGCCGCGTGAAATCCCCCACCGACACCACCTCCCGCACCGGCTTGGCCGGCTTGAACAACTCTCCGGAAAACTCCCACTGCGAACTCACCTTGCGTCCCATGACCCCTCCAGCCTAGCCACCCGAAACTCCATGACCATCCAGATGTCCACGCACCCAACCCTCCCTCTCCCCCCATCCACACCCCCAATCCGGGAGCGTTCTGCACTCATCCCCGACCCACCATGCCCGGCGCCCGTTCCAACGCCTGCCGCAGCGACTGCAATCGCACCGGCTTCGGCAGGTAGGCATCCATCCCTGCCGCCAGGCACGTCGCCTCGTCTCCGCTCTGCGCATGCGCCGTCATCGCAATGATGTACGGCCTCCCATACACCGACGGCTCCGCCCGGATCCGACGCGTCGCTCCGTATCCGTCCAGATCCGGCATCTGACAATCCATCAGGATGATGTCCATCGGCTCGCTTCGGATGAGTTCCAGCGCTTCAACGCCATTCGACGCCGCCCGGGCTTCAATCCCGAATCGCCGCAGCATCAGGATCGCCAACCTTCGGTTGATGGAGTTGTCCTCGACAATCAGCACCTTCCGATCCGCAGCCAGACTCGGTTCCTCTGCAACGCCGTCGGACTGGAGCGCGGGCTCAATTCCCATCCGGCCTTCGCCGGTCACCGGTGATCGGGGGGCCGATCCAGCCCCGAGCTGAAGCCACGGCAACAGGGACTCCACGAAAAGCGGCTTTGCGATCCATCCTTCGATCCGATGCTTCTTGAGTTGGGAGGGATTGGGCGGAAATGACCGGGGCACCAACAGCAGGAAACGGGTGGAAACGAAGCGTGGCTGCGACCGGAGTGAATCCAGATCCCACAACGGCGGGTCCCGATCCAGCCCCGCCCGGTCGATGATCATCCAGTCCACGCGATGGATTCCCGCCGAAGCTGCGCCCGCTGCCTCGGCGATGCCGGAATAAAACTCGACAGGCGGGAGCTGGAATCCTGCCAGCATCCGGTCCAGACGGATCCGTGTCAGGGGTTGACCGGAAATCAGGGCCACCCGGATCGCGTGAGCGGACAGGTCCGGCAAAGGAATCGGTCCAACCTCCACCACCACCGGCAGGGTCAGGGTAAAAACCGAACCTCGACCCACCTCGCTCTCGCATCGAATCGATCCACCCATGGCCTCGGCAAGGCGTCGACTGATCGTCAATCCGAGACCGGTGCCGCCAAAACGTCGGGTGACCGATGTATCCGCCTGCTCAAATGCCGTGAACAACCGCTCCATTGCCTCCGGCGCAATCCCGATCCCGGTATCGCGGATCCGCCAGATCAGGGTCGCTTCCTGTGCATTGGTGGATTCCGCCGACATCACCACGTCCACCAGACCCCTTTCGCTGAACTTCACCGCATTGCTCAGGAGATTCAGCAGGATCTGCCGGATCCGATCCGAATCTCCCGTCACCCGCGACGGAAATCCCGACATCACTTCGGCACCGATCTCCAATCCCTTCGCATCCGCCGCCGCTCCTGTCACATCCAGGACATCCCTCAAAAGGCTGACCGGACTGAATGGAGCCGGCGACAAGGTGAGATGGCCGGCCTCGATCTTGGAGAAGTCCAGGATGTCGCCGATGATTGACAGGAGTGATTCAGCCGACTGCCGGGCGGTGTTGGCGAACTCGCGCTGGACCGGGTCAAGCCGGCTGTCCAGAAGGAGCGATGTCATGCCGATCACCCCATGGATCGGGGTACGGAGTTCGTGGCTCATGTTGGCGAGGAACTCGCTCTTGGCCTTGTTCGCCGCCTCAGCCCGGGTCTCCGCCTTCTTGCGCTCCTGCAACTCTTCCTCCAACGCATGGGTTCTATGCCGCACTTCCATCTCCAACTGATCGCGATGCCGTTTCAGGACTTCATTCGATGCCAGGATGGAATCCGACATCCGGTTGAACCCGCCCGTCAGGTATCCGATTTCATCGTTCGATTCCACCGGGAGCGCCGGCGGATGCCCTCCCCGCTCCAGCGATTGCAATGCCGCCACCAACCGCTCAAGCGGCGCCAGCAGGTTGCGCCGGAGTGCCCAACCGAAGAATCCCAGCATCAGGATGGGCCCCGCCAACAGGATCCCCGCCATCCTCCGACTGAACGCCCCGTGCTCCCGCCGCGTTTCCCGGGCAAAATCCACGTAGAATCCCCCAGGAAACCGCTCCCCAGCCGTCCACGCCTCCCCACGGGCCAGCAAATCCTGCGGAACCTTTCCCGGCCCGGGGAAAACCCCCATGAACTCCACCATCGGCCGGCCATCCACCCGCACCCCCCCATCCTCCAACTCCCGGTAATTCATCCGGATCCGACCATCCCGATGAAGCACAACCTGGAATTCCGGCCGGTATTCCGCCTTGTCCACCGCTCTCAACCCTTCCCATGTCACCGTTGCCCGCTCCGCCCTGACATCCACCATGACCCGCCCGCTCCCGTCCGGGCCATGTCCCAGATTGATGTAGGCCGGCACCACCATGGGCGCCGAGTTCAGTCTCCATCGCAGATCGGAATGATCCCATCGCGCATCTCCCACCACGATCACTCCATTCCGGTCGACCCGGATCCGCCGGTACTCGCTGCCGCAAAAGGGGAATCCAAAGGGCAAATCCACCACGGTGAGGTCGCCAGCAATGACCACCCCCCCGAATTCGCTCCACTCCAGATTCACCGACGACACCCCATATCCTTCGGGGGCCGGATCCAATGCCAGGGTTCGACCCGTCGAGACCGGGGATATCCCGTCCCGGATCATTCCGGAGCGCCCCACCAACTGGGCCGTGTACGCCACCACGCTCACCAACGTCATCAATCCCAGCAGCGTGACCGCCAACAACCCTTGGAATCGGGTCCTAAAACTGACCTGGCTCGATAACCGCGTGATGTAGTTGTACGAAAAAAGGAAGATCAGGGTCAGCGACCCAAAGCTGTTGACCAGATCCGTTACCAGATCCGAACTTCCGAGCAGCCGCAGTCCCGTCACCGAGGCGATGGTTCCCGAACCCAGGACGATCAATGCGAAAAACCGGAACGTGCGGACCCGCAGCCCCACCGGCTTGATCAACGCCTGCCACCAACCCCGCTCCTTCGCCTCTTCACCCGCCACCAGCAAGAACCGCCGCATGCACAGGTAGGCCGCCAGGAAAAACATCGCGGCCGGCACCATGTCCTCCCAAACCGATCTCCAGACCACCTCTCCATCCCTGAGCCGGTCAAACCGGTAAGCCATCGTCCGCGCCTCGGATGCCAACCCCAGCACCGCGATGAACATCGCCCCCCGATAATCCCACCGAACCCGGTCGTCCGCGCCGCACAACTGATGGACAAACCGGATGAAGAACACCGCTGCCACCACCGCCAGTGTCGGCTTGAAGAAGACTCCCAGCAGTGACCAGTCCCGATGGAATCCGCTCTCCAGGACCCCTGCCAACGCGTACAGCGCAACTGATACCAGAACCGAAAACAAAGACCGCGCCCCCGGATTCTGCCGTTCACTCCCTCGCGCGATCCCACCCAACACCGCCACCACCAGCAACGACAACAGGAACTGCGCGAGATACCCCGCCGCGGCCGGAGTCAGCGAGAACACACTGAAGGGCGTCGTCGTCACAGAAATTGAAATGCCAGAAACCGCCCCGCCGCTGCCCGATCTCCCCGATCATTCGTCAGGAACACAGTTCGCGGATAACAGCTCTCCCGGCACGTTGCTCCGCCTTGCTGCCGTTTCCCACCCCATAATCGAGGCGCTTCCAATCTGCGATCACCGTCCCGCAACGGTACCGGGAGTTCAGCCTCAATCCCACGCTGTCTCATCACGTCAACTGAACCCCACATTGCTGGCAGAAACGCGCCCGCGGATCGTGCGCATTCCAACCGCATTCCTTGCAGTGCCGGTGCCCCTGCCGATGCCGCGCCATCTCCCTCCCCAACTCCGCCGTGACCACCCCGGTCGGAACCGCAAGGATGGCAAAACCCGTCAGCATGATCACCGATGCCATCACCTTGCCAGCCACCGTCACCGGTGAGATGTCCCCGTAACCCACCGTGGTGAGGGTGACGATGGCCCAGTAAATGGACTGGGGGATGTTGTTGAAGCCGGGATTGGCCCGGTTCTCCAGCACGTACATCATTGTTCCTTCCACAAACACCAGGGTCATCACGCTGAACAGGAATACGGAAATCTTGGCCCGGCTCGCCTGCAATGCGTTCATCAGGATCCCCGCCTCCCCAATGTGCTGAGCCATCTTCAACACCCGGAACACCCGCAGCATGCGCAGCACCCGCAGGATGATCAGGTAGTGCGTCCCGCTCAGCAGCAGATCCACAAATGCCGGAAGGAACGCCACCAGATCCACGATTCCAAAAAAGCTCCGCATGTACCGCACCGGCGACCGCACCACCCAGATCCGCACCAGGTATTCCAAGGCAAACATCAATGTGAACGCCCATTCCACCGCCCGGAACAGTTCCTCGCGGCCGGTCCGGATCGATTCCACGCTCTCGATCACCACCACCAACACACTCAGGCTGATGCTCCACAGCAACGCCACGTCAAAGGCCCGGCCCAGACGCGTGTCCGAAAGGAAGATCACCCGCCACAACCATTGACGGAACACTCCGGATCCCGGCCCGAGTTCCACCCCCTTCATCCCCGCGTCACTCGACTCTTCCTTCATTCGAACTTCTCTCCTCCGTCCCGGGCATCAAGCCAGCAACGCCTTCACCACGTTCCCATGCACGTCCGTCAACCGGTAATCCCGTCCCCCGTGCCGGAACGTCAACCGCTCGTGATCCATCCCCAGCAGATGCAACAGCGTCGCGTGGAAGTCATGCACATGCACCCGGTTCTCAGCCACCGTCGCCCCGATCTCATCCGTGCTGCCATACGTCAATCCGCCACGGACCCCTGCGCCCGCCATCCAGGACGAATAACAGGCACTGTGATGTCCCCGCCCCTTCTCGCCATCCACTCCCGGGGTCCGACCAAACTCCGTGGTCCACACCACCAGGGTGTCCTCCAACATCCCACGACGTTTCAGATCCCGAAGCAAACCCGCGACTGGCCGATCAATGTTCTTCGCATGTTTCGCATGCTCCGCCATGTCCCCGTGCTGATCCCAGTTGTGGCTTGAACTGCCGTCCACCAATTCGATGAACCGCACTCCGCGCTCCGCCAGGCGCCGACCCACCAGGCAAGGCCAGCCAAACCCATCCGTCTGCCCACGCTTCATCCCGTACAACTCCAGCGTCCCATCCGTTTCCTGCGAAAGGTCGAACACCTCCTTGGCCTCCGTCTGCATGTGGAAGGCCGTCTCGAAGGTCCGGATCCGCGCCGCCAGTTCACTGTCCTGGCCCCGCGCCTTCAGGTGCCCCCGGTTCAACGCCTCAGCCAACCCCAACTCCAACTCCTGCCCCGTCCCCATCCGACTCCGTCGTTCCAGATTCGCAATCGGCTCCTTCCCCGGCACCACCCGCACCCCCTGATGATAGGCCGGCAGGAAATCGTTGTTGAAGATCTGCGTCCCCGCATAGGGCGACCCCGCTGAAATGGCCACGAACGCCGGCAGATTCGCATTCAATGTCCCCAGCCCGTAACTGATCCACGACCCCAGGCTCGGCCGCGAGAAAAAGAACGATCCCGTATGGATCCCCAACGTCGCCTGATAGTGCTCGTTGTCGTCCGATTTCATCGAGCGGATCAGGCAGATGTCATCCATGCACTCGCGGATGTTCGGGAACAGATCGCTCACCAACGCCCCGCACTTTCCACCAGGACGGAACTCCCAACCCGGCCGTAAAAGACGACGTTGCTGGTTCGAAAGCCCTCCCCCCACGCCCATCGTCTTGCCGTCCGCCTCAAACAGCTTGGGTTTGTGGTCGAAGGTGTCCATGTGCGAGACCCCGCCGTTGGAGAAGATGAAGATCACCCGCTTCGCCTTTCCCGCGAAATGCGGTGACTTCGGTAACAACGGATCTCCGCTGTCTTCCGCCATCAACTGCGACACCAATCCCGGCAACAACAGCGAGGATCCCACCAGGGATCGGATCACCTGCCGCCTGGTTCGCAGCCCGCCTTGCAATGTGTTCTTCATGGGAATTCAAACGCTCTCACGCCAACGGCAGCCCGCTTCCCGCCCGGCAAAGTTCATCGTGCAATCCCTGCACCAGGCGGGCCTTGGAATCGGTCAACCCCAGCCCCAGTTCGCACTCCAGGCAACACGAAGCATACCCCGCCGCCTTCTTTTCGTACTCCCTGATCCATGCCAATCGTGCCGGCATCCATTCCTCCCGCACCGGCCAGACACCCGGCCGTGGCCGGATATGCTCCTTCATACCGGCTCGCCACGGCTTGGGACTTATCCTGGCCCGGAAACACTGCTGCCGCTTGCACATCCTCACATACACGGGGTCCGCCTTCACCGCCGCAAACAAGCCCGCAACCTCCGGATCATCCGGCGAAAAAACCCGATGCATCGCCAGCAGACGGAACCCAGCCGGAGTGCGGTACACCCGGATCCTCCAGTCCGGTCGATCCGCCAGGAACCGTTCGATCCGGCCCTTCAATCGCTTCAACGGATCGCCATACCGGATCCGACTCCAGGCCGCCAGTGCTCCGCCCACCAACCCGACCAGCAAACCCCAGACGCCCAAGGCGGGGGAACCTGTCCCCCAACCCAAACCGATGCAGGCCACCGCCAACCCCAACAGATAGGCACACCCGATTCCCGGTGAGATCACTGCCTCCACATCCACATCCGCAAACAACACGTCCGGCGTATTGAGGCAAAGTGCTCCGTAACTGTTGCGGGTGATCACCACGTCCCCGCGCTCCGAAACAATCTCCTCCCGGATCGGTACGCCGTCCGCACCGTTGTAGGGAACCTTCGGCTCCCTCTTCGCCAGCTTCTCGCCCGACAGGATCCGTCCCAACGCCTCCGCCACCCGCGAATCCGCAACCGCCTGGGCATCGAAGGGGTCGACATCGGACCAGCCGAAACGGCGTACCGTCACCTGCCGCCCGTCACTCCGATGCCGCACCACCCCCTCGGCCCAATAGCGCGGGATGATCATCCGGACCTCCTGATGAATTCTTCAATCCACATAGATCAACTCGTTCACCCGGAAAATCACCCGGGCCAGGGCGGCCGCCGTTTCACCCTCGATCTGGCCCTCCTCCATGCCTCCATCGCGCAATCGGGTTCGCATCGCCCCAACAAACTGCTCCATGCCCTCCCGTTCGGCCGATGTCGGCGCCCGACCCAGTGCCTCCCGATAGGCGCGATCCCATCGATCCCCCGTCATGCCGCAATGCCGGGTGAGCCGTTCAGAGAACCCCTTCGCCTGTTCATGCACGAACGCATCGTTCAGGAGCCACAAGGCCTGCAACGGTGTGGTGCTCGAGGTCCGCATCGGAGTGCTCGCCGCCGGATCCGCACCATCGAAGATGGCGAGGTATGGATGCCGCTGGATGCGTTGGGTCATCAGGTAAACGCTCCGATGCCGGCTCTCGTACACCGCCTTGAACGGGTTGTGCTGGGTAAACTTCCACTCTGTCTGGGGCGGAAACGGATGCGGCCCCGGCCGGCCTTCCTCCAGATTCCCCGCCAGGAACAAAAGGGTGTCCCGAATCGATTCCGCATCCAGTCGGCGACGTGGAAACGACCCCAGCAATCCGTTCCCCGGATCTTTCTCCACCGCCATTGCGCTCCGCTCACCCGACAACTGGTAAGTCCGCGACAAAAGGATCAGCCGATGCATCGCCTTCACTGAGCCGCCCTCCGCCACAAATCGCGTCGTCAGCCAGTCCAGCAATTCCGGGTGGGTCGGCAGTTTTCCCTGTCGACCGAAGTCGTTCGGCGTCGGAACAAGACCCTTGCCGAAATGATGCAGCCAGATCCGGTTGGCCATCACCCGCCAGGTCAACGGATTGTCCGGCGCAGCAATCCAGCCAGCCAATTGCGCCCGCCCGCTTCCCGCATCCCCCACCACCTTCATTCCACCCAGCACCGTCAGGAAACGGCGTCCCACCTTCTCACCCGGCTTCGCAGGATCGCCCTTCAACTGCACGGTCACATCCTCCGACTTCCCCGTCTCCGCCACCGCATAGGCAAACTCATAGGGGAAAGCTTGGGACGCCTGTTCCTTCGCCGCCTTCTCAGCTTCCCGGATCTGCGCCTCCACCAACTTCTTGTCCTCACCCGACTTCTCCTTGAGCAGATCTTTCAACCGCTTGATCTCCTTTTCGTGCTGACGCCGGGCATCGTCCCGCGCCTTCCGGGCAGCGGCCACTTCACCCAGTTTCTCCACAGCCACCAACGGCACGAGATCCCGTTGTTTCTGATCGAGTTCGATCCCCGGCCACGGGTAACGCGTGTTGTGAAAGATGCCGTACAAGCCGTAGTAGTCAGTCGTTGGAATCGGATCGAACTTGTGGTCGTGGCACCGGGCGCAACCCACGGTCAGGCCCAGAAATGCCCGTCCCAGATTGTCCACCGTGTCCTCGATCGTCAGGTGTTGCGGATAATCGTCGACGCGCGATCCGAACCGCCGCGCATTCGCGAGGTAACCCGTCGCCACCACCCGACCCAGCGTTTCTTCCAGAGATCCTCCCGGATGCAGGTCCCCGGCAATCTGGTCCCGCACAAATTCTCCGTACGGTAGGTCCCGGTTGAAGGCATCGATCACCCAGTCCCGATACCGGTGCATCTGCGGGATGGGAAAATCGGAGTTGTCACCCGCCGTGTCCGCATACCGCACCACATCCAGCCAATGTCGTCCCCAACGTTCCCCGTACCGCGGCGAAGCCAGCAAGCCATCCACCACCCTGGCAAATGCATCCGGTGACCGATCCGCCTCGAACGCCTCCACCGCCTCCGGGGTGGGAGGCAATCCGGTCAGGTCGTAACTCGCCCGCCGGATCAATACCCGCCGATCCGCGTCCGGCGCCGGTTCCAATCCCGCCGTTTCCAAGCTCGCCAGGATGAAGCGATCCAGGTCGCCGCGCGGCCAATCCCTGCGTTTCACCGACGGTACCGCTGGTTCCTTGAACGGACGGAACGACCACCAACTCCGCGCCTGATCCCAGTCGATCCTCCCCTGCGCCGCCACCGTCGCCACTGTGTCCTCATTCCGCGGATCCGGCGCCCCCATCGCGATCCATCTTTCCAGGTCAGCGATCTCCAGATCGGTCAGCTTCCCATCCGGCGGCATGGTCAGGTTGGCATCCACATGCCGGACCGCATTGATCAAAAGGCTCGCCTCAGGTTCTCCCGGCGTCACCACCGGTCCGCTGTCGCCACCCCGCACCATGCCCGCCCGCGAATCCAGCAGTAGTCCGCCTCCAACCTTCTTCGCCCCCGCCCGATGACACTCGTAACAACGATCCACCAACACCGGCCGGATCCGCTTCTCAAAAAACTCCAACTGTTCCCCGCTCGGCACCCATGCAAATTCCGGCGGCCTCGGGTCCGGCACCGGTCCATCCCCTGACCAGATTTCCACCCCGGACAAATTGGCCGCTCCGTGCCCAGGACCCCGGGCCGAAATCCGGATGCTTCCGGAATCACTGTCCGCCCGCCACGGCCCCAGACGACGCCACTGGCCCGCCGTGCCGCTGTGGAACTTCTCGTGCACCACCTTGTCGTTCACCAGCAGGTCAAACTGCTCGGTGTGGTTGTCTTCCCATACGTAGAGAAAGACTTGGTATTGCCCCTCCGGCAGCGCCTTGATCTCCACTTCCACGCGACTGCCCCACTGACTGCTTCGGATCATCCGGGCCCGGACCGGATCCGTCGCCGGCTTCAATGCCACCGCCTGATTCTCGAACTTGTTCCCCTTCACCACCAGATTCGTGGTGTCGCCGCCTTCCCACACCCGACCATCGACCCGCAAGGCCGGCCCATTGAGATTGATCCCCCGATAAAACCGCGCTTCCTCCGCCGACAACCCCGCAATGCAGATCCATGCCGTCAGGCTCGAGATCCAACTCCACCACGCAATGCCAAGGATCTTCATGGAAGTGATTCCTCTCGGAGTATCCCAATCAACTCCGCAATCCAAGTCCCTCATCCTTGGATCCCATCGATCCGGTGGATCCTGACACTGACCCCTGACTGCAGCGGCGACGTCCGGTCGCCGTGATGGATCAATCCGGCGAGCAAACCTCGCCGCTCCAGGCCCCCCTTTTTTCTTCTCCGCGTTCTTGGCGGCTTCGCGTGAGACCTGCCTTCGTCCCTCTCTGTGATGGAACGAGGAACCGCTGCATCGCGTCTTCACTGGGCCAAGGATCCGCACGTTGGGCGCACACTCCAGGACCACGTGAATCAGGTAGGCCACAGGACCGGAATGCCTACCCTTTTGCCGCCACGAGATGCTCGGCCGCGGCGAGCTTGGTGCGAGCCGATCTCTCAAACTCATTCCCACCGGGCGCGCCACGCCTCACCGGCTCGGTACCTGGGACCGGTCACGATAGAATTTCTCGAAGCTGTGCCGGCCCGACGCCAGCTTTGGAGCCATCAAGATGTTGGATTTCATCGATTCGACGTGGCCATCCACGAACGGGATCGTTTCCCGATTGAGATGCCGGAACTGGAGGATGAACAGGTCCTCATGGGCAAACAGCATCGAGCCCCAGCCTTCGCCCGGATTCGACACCCCGCCGTGGGCATAGGTCGCGTCCTGATCCCGGATCTCGGTGTACGCCACCGTGTCGGACGGAAACGCGAGGGTTTCCGGAGCGACCGAGAAGCCGAGGGCCATCACGCCGGTCTGGCGCGGATTCCCATGGCTCTGAGCCGAATTGAGGATATTGGCGTTCACCCAGTAGTGACGACGCCCCTTCTTGTGGCTGGGACAGGTGATCACATTGGTGATCACGCCGTAGGGCAACAGCAGTTCATCCCAGGTCAGGTAACCCTTGGGCGAACGTCCCGGCGCATCCATCGAACCGCAGGGCAGCAGACCGCGCTGGTCATTCACATACATCAGGCAAGCCAACATCATCTGACGCGAATTGCTGAAGCACCGGGTCTTCCGCGCCTGCTCCTTGACCCTGGCCAGGGCCGGCAACAGCATCGACGCCAGCAAGGCAATGATCGCAATCACCACCAGCAGTTCGATCAGCGTGAACGCGCGATTCCGGGAATCCATCGACGACGTCCTGAACTGCGGTTCGCGCATGTTGGGGCAAGGATTGACTGACCGCTGCCTTTGTCATCCCGCGCCGATTCGCGGGCAAGGATTTCCTCTGCTCCAATCCAGTCCCAGCCCTCCCCCGATGGGCGCCGTGACCGGCTTGGATTCACTCAAAAAACCTGTTGCCCGGCGGCCTTGCCGTTGGGCTCCATGCCAGTCCCATGAACCGTCGCGCATGGATCTTCGGATCACTGCTCTTGATCGGACTGACCGGCTACGCCGCCTGGAGTGCGCTGAAACGCCCCCGGTATCCGGCCCAATCCGTCACCCTCACCAATGGCATGGTCCTGCGTCTGGTGTCCGTCCAGCATGGATCGCGACAGTTCGATCCGTTCGATCCCCTGTGGAAACAGTGGGCGGGGCGCCTTCCCAAGAAGATCGTCGAGAAGCTGAAGCTGCCCACTGCCACTACCCTCAACCTTCCAACCGGTGAACCCCCCCTCGGGCTCTGGCTCACCTCCTCCACCATCCCCGCCCAGGGCAAATACGGGATCCGGATCGGCGACGACCTCAACAACTTCTCAGGGCCAGTCTCCAACATACCCGTCGGGAAGGGACTCACCCCGGACAAGCTCCACTATGAAGGCCAGTTCTTTCAGGTTCTCCCCCGACGCAGCCGGGAATGGCGGGTGCGGATCTACGACAATCCGTACCTCCAGGAAAACTTCCTCCACGAATTCCGCATTCCGAATCCCCTTCCACCCCCCACCGATCCACCCTGGTCAGCCCCGGATCCGCATCCCACTGCATCCAACGGCGACCTCGAAGCCACACTGACCGAACTGGTGGTGGGGCCTCCCGAAGGAGCCGGAACCCACAATGATCCCGCTGACCGCCAGGCCCGTCTCGCCTTCACCGTGCATCAGGGCGGGCAACCCACCACCAACTGGGTCTCGTATCATGTCGAACGGATCGACGACGCCACCGGCAACACCAGCGATGGCAACAACTGGAACCATGGCTGGCGCAGCAACATCGCCTACGTCCACTTCTCCCATTGGCCGCTTCCCACCGTCGAACCCTGGAAACTCACCGTGGAATTCTGTCAACGCGGCGGCTTTGCCGAGGACGAGGTCGCGCGATTCCTGCGGGTGCCCATCGAGTCCTCCGACGCCCCGTTCAAGCCCATGACCAACCGCCTTCGTCAACACAGCGTCGTCGTACATCGACTCAGCCCGGCCCGATGGAACAATTCCAGGGCGAACCCTCCCCGCAGGAATCTCGAACTCGAACTCCACACCGACGCCACCGATCCCACCAACCGCTGGCACCTCACCGTTGTCCGGGCCGTCGACTCCACCGGACTCGACGTCACCTCCAACTCGTGGAGCGGATCCGACGACAAACGGAGCTTCAGCCTCCATGTCGCCACCAACGCCACCCACATCGATGTCGCGGTCGCCGTCGCCCCCAGTCGACGACTCCAATTCCTCGCCCAACCGACCGTGGCTACACCGCGGAACCCAAACCCCTGAGGAACCCTGGGGGACAGGCTCGGGAAGTCATGTCAGACCCAACCCCCTCCCCATCTGCGTCATCTGCGGCCAACCCAACCGGATCTTCCCCATGAAACACCTCAAGTCCTCACTCGGAGATCTCCAACGCCTCTTCGCCCGGACGATCACCTTGCGCGACATCGCCGAGCCCTTGAGTTCCTTCGATGCCGCCCAGCCAGCCGAAGCCGTGCGCGAATTCCTGGAACAGCGCGGCTATGATGTGGTGGGAATCCGCGAACACGGCGTGGTGACTGCGTTTGCATCACGGACCTCGCTCCATGGTGGAACCCTGGGACAACACCGGGAAGCCTTCGGTCCCGGAGCCGTCCTGCCCGACACTGAACCCTTGCTGGCCGCCTTCGCCACACTGCGGGATCGGCGTCATGTCTTCATCAATGTCCTGGGTCACGTGGGCGGAATCGTCACGCGCGGCGACCTCCAGAAAGCCCCGGTCCGGCTGTGGTTGTTTGGTCTCGTGTCCCTGGTGGAGATGCAGATGTTGAGGGTGGTGCGGGAGCGTTACCCGTCGGACAGCTGGGCCGGTCACCTGAGCAGCGAACGATTGGAGGGCGCCCAGCGCCTCTTTGCCGAGCGACGTCGGCGACATGAGGAGAACGATCTCTCCGACTGCCTTCAACTCGGCGACAAGGCAACCATCCTGATGAAGGACGCGGATCTGTTCGCCCTCAGCGGCTTCACTTCGCGAAGTTCCCTGGAGCAATTCTTCAGGGAGGTGGGGCAACTCCGAAACGCCCTGGCCCATGCCAACGACATTGTCGCCGGACGTTGGCCTGAGTTGGCCAACCTGGTGGACACCCTCGAGGGATTTCTGGAACGGCTTGAATCGGCCAATCCCGGCCCTGCCTGAATCTTGTTCGCCGATTGCCGTGCCGGATCTGTTCCGATACCACATCGCCCATGGATTTCCCCATCCGCAGCCCCTACGACAAGGTCTCCGGCATCGTTCTGGTCGCACGCCTGATCGACAAGGTCCGACTCCATTCCGCCGGACGTCTGCCGGAGGGTTATCACGTGGGTTTCATCCCCGGCAACCGCACGTTCGATGACCGCTTCTGCCGCTTCATCAATGTCTCCTTTGAACTCTTCACCGCGAGCGTTCTGACCGGCGGCTCCGATGAGGAGATTCTCGAAAGATGCCTCGCCCAGGGCCGCCGCCCCGATGCCGAACAGGTCGAAGTGTGGAACACCTTCATGATGAAACGCGGTTGGCGGGATTCCGGTACACCCAGCCTCATCCGGAGCAAGGCCGAGTCCGGTCTCGCCCATCGTGACGACCTGATCACGTTCTTCGATGTCATGGACGTCGAGGAAGGCCGCCGACCCTGACCTTTGGAAATCTTGATGGACCGCTTCAAGCGCCACCCGTTTCCCGTCGTGGCCACGCTCAAACGGATGGTCGCCATCTCCTTCGCCGTCGATGACGTCCCCTATCGCTGGCACAGCGGTCGATAGTACGTTCGGGAGGCCCGGAATGATTCCGCGCGGACGCTGGCAAGGGATGCTGACCATCCTACGATTCAACTGGCCCCTCTACCTAGCAGCCTGCGTGGTTGTGATCGTCGCCATGGCTGGCCTGGTTTCGTTGGTCCAGATCCAGTGGAGGATCCTCAGCGCCAGTGCCGGTCTGGGTGCGGGCTATTTTCTCGTGGTCTCGCTCGGCGTGTCTCACTGGGTTTACGATCGCTCCGACCTATACCAGTTCCTTTGGCTTGACCGGGCACTCGCACACTGGTTCAAGACCGTCTGGTGGCTCGGAGGTGCAGGTGTAGGCAGGTTGCACCGGCGAGGAGCACAGCTCCCCCGAGTATCCATTGGAACTTCCTCCCACTTCCCACCCTTCTTTCGTGGTGCTCCACGGTCTGCGCGAACTCCCGGGTTCCGCGACCAGGCCATTCGTTCGCACTGCTCAGCTGAATGCCGGTCTTCTGCCTCAGATCTCCCCCTGGCCGATGATCGTTTACGTCCACGCCCTTCAACTGCTTCATGGCCAATCCGGTGGGTTCGGGAGTCCCGTCGGCTTCGGCGAAGATCAATTCAATATGTCGAACCTGAGAGGCTTTGATGGTGTCGTATGCCGCACCGGGCAGATCAACAGATTTGTCGGGAACATGATTGGTGGACTCAATCCTGACCGACCTGATTCCGGCTGCCGGCGAAGTGATGCGAAGCGAGTACCCGATATAGCCGGTGGTCCTGAAGGGACCTGGATAGACATACTCGTACTTGTCATTCCTGTGCATACCTTGACCGGGAAACTCCACCTGGATCCAGGTGTCGACTGCATTCATATTGCCCTCTGGTTTCCTGATCCTATACGCGCTTTCTGGTAGTCCGGTTTCCGGCAGAAGTGGATTTTCCCGAACGGCTGTCAGTTTTCCCAGTTCCGTCCGGAGATGGGAGTCCGAGGTCGGCGTGCTGAGGAGTTGCAGTGCCAGCGCGATCACTTGGATGTCGTCGATCGGCAATGCGGGATCGGTATGGGCAGGCACGACACCAGGAGTGATGAACCCGAACCCTTCGATATGGTTCGGGACGAATGCCAGAGCACCTTCCAGAAGTTCCGGGCGACCTCCCAACACCATCGAATCGGTCCCGTCTGTCGAGTAGACCGCCACATCCTCAACCGGTCTGGATCGGCCCATGGCCACCACCGACGAATGTTGATTCGAACCGGAGATGGAGAAGAAGCCTCGGATCAAGTGCGGACCGAAGTGGTCGTAGCCGGACTCCAGCCACCAGAGTTCGCTGCTTCCAGTGATGGAGAATCTCCTGGGCTCACCATCCGCAAGGGTCCGGCAGGTGGATCCCCAGCACAACAGTGCAAGGATTGATGCCGTCAAAGGCAGCGCCATCGAGGCAATGGGTTGGATTGACATAACAAGGATCTGGGGACGGTGTTGGGACGGTGTTGTTGGTTTTCGACGCCTGTTTGGGCGTCGGCTGGAGTTGGGTCACTCCCGCTTGGGGTGCGGAACCTTGTCGAAATACTGGGACCGTCAAGCGGCAGTCACGGCTCACGGCGCCCCGTCATCCTCGTGCGAGTACCGGCCAGATCCTCTGCTTCCGATTTGCGTCGGGAGCAGCGTCGGGCGCGAGTCGCACCGGAGGGAGCCTGTCATCGGGATTGCCTGAATTCCGGCCGAGCCGGTGTGGAACGCAAAATTTTCCACGTCCCCATACAAAAACGCCGGGGTCGGTGTCAGTGTTGCGTAAATGGACGGCGGGACCACGAGTTCAGGACACTGGGCAGAGGCGCTTTTTGAGGCGCACGCTGCCGGTTTGATCCTGTATGGACGCGCCTTGGGGATGGGGCACTCGGAGTCGGAGGATGTGGTCCAGGATGTGTTTGCCACCCTATTGAAGATGCCGGTTCCACCGCGGCATCCGGCCCAGTACCTGATCCGTTCCTTCCGGAACAGTGCTCTGAACCGCAAGCGCAGCCTCTGGCGCCGGATCGCCCGTGAATTGGAGAGCCGGGAATGGTTCGAACGCCCGCCGGAGCCGCATCCGCATGAGGCCACTGCGATGGCGGCTCTGGCGGATCTGCCGGAGGAACAACGGGAGGTCATCGTCCTCCGGTTCTGGCATGGGATGACCTTTGACGAGATCGGCGAAGTGACAGGGGTCAGTCCCAACACGGCAGCGGGGCGGTATCGATACGGGGTGGAACAGATCCGGCGCCGGCTGCGCAAGGATCCGGAGGTGGAGCTGGCGAACTGTTTCGACGCATGAACGAGGCACCGTTTCGTAAGTGGAGGCCGAACGGCCCCAGTCCAGTCCTGCGTCGTCGTATTTTCGGCGGCGGGCGGGGCGGTGATGACACCGGCCTGCTCAACGTTCCCTGGATCCGCACCGGTTTCGTGGTGATCTCCGTGTGGATGTGTTCGTTGACCGTCGTGTGGTCGCCTGGCGAGGCGATTTCGCCCATGGGACCAGCGGTTCCACTCCCGATCGTTTCGGTCTTGGTGGCCCAGAATGCACTCCCTGTCGCTGGATTCACCTTCACCAATCCCCCCAGTTTTCCGGTCACCAACACGGCACGCAGCGCGCAGTGACCCACATCGATTTCTCAATCCATGGTACCCACGAGTAATTCCACCGGATCGCGCACTGCGACGCCGGTTTCCTCAAAAATGGCGCCCGTTCCCGGTTCACCGGGTGGAGGCAGTGACAAGGGGACCGATTCCCCACTGGTTGGCCGACTGTTCCGGACGGTGGACTGGATCGCCTTTGCGGTCGTCACGCTGATCGTCCTGACCGGTTACCTGCTGACCATCGCACCGGACCTGACCCTGGAGGATTCCGGTGAACTGGCGGTGGCATCGATGTACGCCGGGGTGCCGCATCCTCCCGGGTACCCGATCTGGACCCTGTACACCTGGCTGTTCACCAAGCTGCTCCCGTTTTCCAACATCTCATGGCGGGTCGCCGTGTCTTCGGCGGTCGCCGCAGCCGTTTCGGCCGGAATGGTGGCCATGCTGGTATCCCGCGGATCCGTCCTGATCCTGGAATCCATCGAGATGTTCCGGGAACGGGATCGCAAGTGGGACGACCGGATCTCGTTGGTGACGGGTTTCGTGGGCGGGATGCTGCTGGGATTCAACGGCTACGTCTGGAGTCAGGCGGTGATCGTCGAGGTGTACACCATCGCGCTGTGGTCCCTGATGGGGGTGTTCCTGTGCCTGAAGAAGTTCACCTGGACGCCGCAGCATCGGCGACATCTGTACCTGGCCTTCTTCCTGTTCGGACTCTGCTTCTGCAATCACCAGACCCTGATCGTGGCGGCCATGGGTCTTGAGGTGATCGTGCTCATGGCGGATCGCCGATTGGGGCGCGATTTCCTCGCCGCCAACACCCTCATCTGGGTGTTGATGCTGGCCGCGCACGCGGCCGGGAAGATCAGCACCTTCCGCGACAATGCATCCCTGATGCTGATCTTCAACCTGGTCGGGATCCTGTCGGCCATCGGATGCGTCTGGGCCTCGATCACCACCGGGGGGTTGGGCAACCGGTTGCACATCGTGGCCCTTGCTGGCGTGGCCTTTTTGGCCGGCATTTCGTTTTACTTCTACATGCCTCTGGCTTCATCGACGAATCCCCCGTTGAACTGGGGGTATCCGCGCACCTGGGATGGGTTTGTCCACGCCTTCACCCGTGGGCAGTACGAGGCGACCAGTCCCGGAATCAGCTTCGCCCAGATCTGGGCGTATTTCGAAGGCGCCAAGGAGGAGTTCAACTGGTCCAACCTGCTGGTGGCCCTGCTTCCCCTCGGTTTCATGAACCGCATGCGGCAGCGGGAAAAAGGGTGGCTCATCGGACTGGGCGCCACCTATGTCTGCCTCGCCTTCGTCCTCATGTACCTGCTCAACGCGCAGACCGACAAACAGTCGCGCGAACTGGTCAAGGTCTTCTACACCTCCTCCCACGTCATCATCGCCCTCTCCATCGGCTATGGCCTCGCCATCGTCGCCGGACTGCTCCAGTGCGGTTTCAAGGAGCGCCGACTCTGGATCGGGGCCGGCGCTGCGGTCGCCGTCGCGGTGAACCTCCGGCAGTTGGTGGAGGTGATGGATCCCAACAACAACCTGTTCGTGATCCCGCGGGTGGCGGCGGTGTTGAGCCTTGCCCTCGCCACCATTTTCCTCGGCCTCCTGCTGGTCTGGCGTGAACGGACACACCTCGCACCCGTCCTCGGCCTCTTCCTCCTCTTGCCGGCGGACTCGATCCTGGACCACTGGTCGGACAACGAGCAGCGGGATCACTACTTCGGGTACTGGTTCGGTCACGACATGTTCGAGCCCGGAATGGACACATCGGCCGCACCGGCTCCAAAGGAAGCCGATGGCACGCCGTTCTATCCGTCGATGGCGGAACACACGGTGCTGTTCGGCGGAACGGACCCCGGACGCTTCTGCCCGACCTACATGATCTTCTGCGAAAGCTTCATCCCGCCACAGAACCGGAGGAATCCGAAGTTCGACCGGCGCGACGTCTACCTGATCACGCAGAACGCCCTCGCGGACAACACCTACCTCGATTACATCCGCGCCCACTACAACCGGAGCGCCCAGGTCGATCCGCCCTTCTTCTATTCCATGTTGAACGACCCGGTCTCGACCCTGCGCGGCCGGACCAACTGGTTGGCCGGGATGATGGCTCCGTTCGATCGTTGGATGACTTCCATGGGCGATTCCATCGAGAAACGGCGGCGTTCGGAGGAATCCCTCTTCAAGCCAGCCGATTTCCTCGACCTGCCCGCCTTCCAGACCCGGCTCGGGTCCGGTGCGGATCCCGTCTCCAGCCACCTGCGCCAGGCGTTGGGTGGCACGGTTCCCAAGGACCCGGATGACCTTGCCAAGGCGCTCAACACCGTTCTTGAAGGACCGTCCATCCACGATCCCCAACGCTTCGGGCAAGTGACCCTCAGCCGTCACCTGACGCTCTTCGCCCGTCAGGATCCCGATTCCCACAATCGGATCCGCCTCAACCGCCTGCTGATCGAGGCGGCCTATCCCGGCCTGATCGCGGGCAGCCCCGGCGGGCTCTATCCAGACCGGGAAATCCTGACCCCGACACCGGAAGATCTCCGGCGTTGCTTCGAAGAATACAGCGTGGATGCCCAACGCCGGGCGCAACTGGGCCAGTTGAAGCAGGGCGAAATCCTGACCCAGCTTCCCGATGGCCGGGTGTCCGTCCATGGCCAGACGGCGGTCATGTCGATCAACGGACTCCTGACCAAGGTCATCTTCGACAAGAACCCCGACCACGAGTTCTATATCGAGGAAAGCTTCCCCCTCGACTGGATGTATCCGCACCTCGTGCCCTACGGGATCATCATGAAGATCGAGCGCCAGCCGGTGGCGCAGATCTCCGAGGATCAGGTCCGACGCGACCACGAGTATTGGTCGCAGTATTCCGAGCGGTTCATCGGCAACTGGATCCGGTATGAGACGCCTATCCAGGAGATCTGTGAATTCGCGTTGCGCACCTATCGGTTGCGCGATCACGAGGGTTTCAAGGGCGACGCCCGCTTCGTCCGGGATGACAATGCGCAGAAGGCGTTCAGCAAGCTCCGCAATGCCATCGGCAAATCGATCTATATGGTCCGGGCCCAGGAAGCCCGGGATCCCGAATACCAGGGCCGCATGCTGAAGGAGGCCGAATTCGCCCTCAAACAGGCTTTCGCCTTCTGCCCCTACAGCCCGGAAACTGTCTTCAACCTGGCTTCCCTCCTGGCGGTGATGGGACGGTACGCCGATGCCTATCGGGTGGTGGAAACCTGCTATGCACTGGACCCTGACAATCGGGGCATCGCGGAACTGTTGAACCAACTCAAGGCCTACAAGGACACGCCGGCCGCAGCGGCCCCTGCAATCCCGTCGACCTCCCTTTCGCCGGAACAATTGAAGGCCAACCTCACCAACCTCGAATCCGCCTTCAACCTCGCCAGTTCCCTCTTCAACTCCGGACGCAGCAACGAGGGAGTCGCCGTCCTCGACACCCTCATCGACGACACCAACGCCGACGCCCGCACCCTCGTGTCCGTCGCCCAGGCCTTCCAGCAACTCCAGCGCATCGACCGCATGGAAGCCGCCCTCGAACGGTACACCCGACTGCTCCCGGAAAGCCCCGAGGCCTGGTATCAGCTCGCCGCCGTCCAGGCCGTCCAGATCAAGTCGAGCTCGGCCGCCGGCAGTCTCAGGAAGGCGTTTGAACTCAGCGATCTCCGCCGCGCCACCAACGCCTCCCTCCCCAACCTCCGCACCCAGGTCGTCGCCGATCCCCGATTCGATCCCATCCGGGATTCGCTCGATCCCAAACTCTGATCTGGAGTCACTCCGAAGACCGGCCCACGCCGGTGATGATCCGGGCTCCGCGGCGATAGGTGAAATAGCTGTACGTCCATTGCCACAGCACGGCGACCCGGTTGCGGAATCCCACCAGGAACAACAGGTGGACCAGCAACCAGGCCGCCCACGCCACCCATCCGGTCAACTCCAGGTTCCCCATCTTTGCCACAGCCGCCGAGCGACCAATGGTCGCCATGCTGCCCTTGTCCCAGTAATCGAACGGCCGACGCGCACCGGGATGCCCATCGAGTTCCTCCTCCAGTTGCCGGGCCACATGCTGCGCTTCCTGGATGGCCGCCGGTGATACCCCCGGAACCACCTGGCCATCGCAATCGACCACCGCCGCCAGGTCACCCACCGCAAACACCTCCGGCCGCCCCGGAAGACTCAGGTCCGACTCCACCTTCACCCGACCCGATCGATCCAGGGGAACCCCCAGTCGTGCGGTGAGTGGCGATGCCGACACCCCGGCTCCCCAAAGGATGTTCGCCGCCTGGATCACTTCTCCTGACAGGACGACCTCTCCCTTTCGGATGTCCACGACCCGTTCCCCGCAGCGGACCTCCACCCCCATCGCTTCCAGTTCCCGCCGTGCTTCGTCGCCCAGGCTTTCGGGAAACTGCCCCAGCAATCGCGAACTTCCCTCCACCAACACCACCCGCGCCAACCCGGGATCGATCTTCCTGAAATCCGCCTTCAACACCACCCGCGTCAGCTCCGCACACGCCCCCGCCAATTCCACCCCGGTCGGTCCACCCCCGACCACCACCACCGTCATCAACCGGCGACGCTCCTCCGGATCCGTCGAGTTCTCCGCCTGTTCAAAGGCCAGCAACAACTCCCGACGCATCCGTTGCGCATCATCCAGCGTCTTCAATCCCGGCGCATGCTGCTCCCAATCCGGTCGCCCGAAATAACTGCTCCGTCCACCCAACGCCACCACCAGGTAGTCATACGGAAACTCACCCACCCCCGTGATCACCCGTCGCCCCTCCACATCGATGTCCGTCACATCCGCCATCCGCACCTCGACATCCAGGCGGTCCGAAAGGATGGAACGGATGGGTTGGGCGATCTCCGGCGCAGACAAGCCAGCGGTGGCGACCTGATACAGCAGCGGTTGGAACAGGTGATGATTCTGGCGGTCGATCAACACCACGTCGGCTTCCGGATGCCGGAACGATCGGCAGAACGCCAGACCACCAAAACCAGCGCCAAGAACCACGATCCGCTTTCTACCTGCCATGTGCACAGGATTGCGCGGAATCACCCATTCCACCAGCCCGCGTCATACCAGACCCGCCAGATCGTCCTGACACCGGAGTGGATCCATGGAAACACAGATGCGTCCCCGAACCCACAAGCCAGGGCGACCTGGGACCAAAGTCCTATTCTGAATCCGCCGGATTCCGGACAGCGTGAAATCACGGAGAGGGACCCTGATGAAACAAAGACTCGTTCTGGCTGCTGCCTTGATGCTGGCGACGTTCGCACTGATCCATTTCGCACAGGTCTCCCGCCCTGCACGGACCCTGTCCAACGCCGATGCCAGCCCGCCCGTCGGATCCATCTCCAACCGGACACCGCCCTCCAGCACCTCCATGGTCAATGTCCGGCCGGAAGCCACAGGGGCTGCATTGACGAACCCCGAAGCACTGCGGGGTTTCCGGGATTGGGCTGAGCAACATTCGACGGCACCGATGCCCGGCGACATCGCCCGCGGGGTCGAACTGGCCATGCGACGTCGCGAAGCGCTGCGGGAACTGATCGAAACCAATCCCAGGGAAGCGATCGATCAGGCGTTGCCCGAACGATTGCGCAGGGCGATGCCGGGTGAGATCCGTTGGTTGCTGGAGGAAAGACTGGATGCCCGCGGCGATCTGCTGGTGACGGCGATAACCCCTGGCGAAGGCGAGGCACCGCGCGGACGTCGCGCAGTGTGGACCGAGGTGCATCTCGATGATGGCAGGCAGTTCGACGCCTACCTGTACGGCAACCGGTTGCACCAGCCTTCGCGCAACAACATCCCGGTGCATGGCATCGCCCTGGATGGCCGACTGGCCCTGAGTGAATGGCCCGGGCGCGAACTGGAACCGATCGAACTCGCGGAGGCGATGCGGGCGGCGGTGGTCGATCCGGTCTGCACGGTGAGTCAGGATCCGGTGTCGGGCACCGGGACGGAAACAGCGTTGGTGGTGGGTCATGACATTCAGTTTTATTGTGGTCCTGCGCATTCGCGCGGTGCTTTGGAAAAGTCGGCATGGGAGGAATTGCTGCGACCACCCGGGCTGGGTCAGGTGGCCAACATGGTGAACGCGGCCTCCAGCGGCGTGGGACAACCGGTTCCAGCCCTCGCCTCCCAGGGGAACAGCGCCTGGACCACGGGCACCAAACGGATCATGGCGGTCCGGGTTCGCTTCAGCGACGGCATGAACTACACCGACCTGACCCTCGAAGATTGCGGCAAGATCGTTGAAGGAATCAGCGACACCCTCGAGGCCTGGTCCTATGGACGATACCGCATCAGCAAGGTGGGTCTGACCGGATCAACGGTCACCCCCACGATCCAACTCAGTCGCAAGGCGGCGGACTACACGGGCGACGATGTGAACGCGATGTGGAAGGAGGTGCAGGATAAGTTGAAGGCGGCCGGGCTCGGATCCGGCCATGACATCCTGTTGGTGCTGGCGGGCAATGCCCCGTTCCGGGATCCGGACGACAAGGACAAGACGGTGACATGGGGTGGAATGGGACGCGTGGGTGGCGGACTGTCCTTCATCCGCATGAACAATCCGGACTGGACCCCTGCTGAGCGGGTGGCGGGGAACGTCAGCGTCTCCGTGCATGAGATCGGACACAACCTGGGGCTGTTGCATGCCTCCAACCTGTGGAAATTGGAGGATTTCGGGTTCTTCGGTCCCGAGACGGGATCGGAATACGGAGATCGATACGACCGCATGGGAAGCGGAGGGCAGGCGTTCAATGCGCGGTTCAAGCAGTGGCTGCGTTGGCTGGATCTGGAGAGTCTCCCCATGGCCTCCACCCCGGGAACCTACCTGCTGCGGGAACATGACCTTGGACAGAACGCCGGAATGCGGGGGCTTCAGGTGATGGCGGGCAAGTTCAACCCGCTCGACACCTACAGCCTGTTTGTGGAGTACCGCCTGCAGGGGCCCGTGCCGGCGACCGATGCAACCTATGCGCCCTATACCGACACCTTGCGGGCCTACGGTGCACAGATCCGGTTGGGAAATCCGTATTCGCCGAAGACCTGGCTTCTGGATGCCACGCCGGAGACCCCCAACACCGAACCGGTGAACCCGGTCACCGAACAGGCTGATACCTCGGGCAACGTCGACTCGCCACTGCTCCCCGGACGGACCTTCAGCTTTCGACGCGATGGCCTGGAGACCCACATCACGAATCTGGGTGCGGATCCCGACCTCGGGATGCTTCAGGTGGAGGTCCAGTACGGACCGGTTCCCGGCAATCGTCCGCCAACCGGTTCCATCACCTCCAGCACCCCGACGGCGGCAGCCGGCCAGACCGTGTTGTTCACCGCCAGCGTCAGCGATCCCGATGATTCCGACTTCGCCTATCACTGGACGATCCCGGAGTTCGATGTCAGCCGGACGCGGCCCGCCGTGTTCCCCAACGCACAGACCATCTCCGTGGCCTTTCCCAGCAACGGCACATGGCATGTCTATTGCCGGGTTTCGGACAAGCACGGCGGAGTGGCGCTGATGAACAAGACCATCTGGGTCGTCAACAATTCGCCTCCCACCATGAGCCGGATCACCGACAAGGCCATGGATGAGGACACCACCCTCAATGGCATCCCGTTCACCATCTCGGATGCCACCACTCCGGCCTCCCAGCTTCAGGTGTCGATCAGGTCCTCCAACATCTACCTGTTCCCCTTCAATGCGATCACCATGAGCGGCACCGGCTCGGCCCGGACCCTCAACTTCGCCCCGCCCGCGAACCGTCATGGAACAAATCAGGTGACCCTGACCGTGTCGGATGGCGAACTCACCACCGTGCAACAGTTCAAGGTGGTGGTCCGACCGACAACCCCCGGCACCACCATCCTGGCCGCCAGCACGGATGGCTGGCGGTATCGCGCCAGCGGGGGGGCTCCCACCGGCAACTGGACCGCCCACGCCTACAGGGATGCCGACTGGTCCACCGGCCCGGCACCGTTCATCCATCCCGCACCCCAGTTTGTTCCGGTGGGCACCACGGTCCTGCCAACGGCACCCAACCGCATCACCTGCCATTTCCGACGGACCTTCAACATGCCCTTCCTGCTCAACGGCACTCCAATGGTGCGGTTCCAGTGCGATGACGGTGCCGTGGTCTATGTCAACGGCGTGGAGGTCCATCGGCACAACCTGCCAGCCGGCCCCATCGATGCCACCACCCGGGCGCTGGTCAGCATCGAGGGAGCAGCCCAGACCGCCTGGATCACCATTCCTGTGCCTGCGGTCCGATTCAATCTGGGCGCAGCCAACACCGTGGCAGTGGAGGTTCACGATGCAGGCGCCGGATTTCGCGGGGGTGGCGATGTACGGTTCAACCTCGAGGTGAGCACCCGGCACGCGCCCGTGGTCAACGGACTCTCCCGTCAGACTTCCGTGGAGGATCAGGTCGCCGGTCCATACCCGTTCACCGCCTCCGATTCCGAATCCCCCGCAGGCCCGCTCTATGTCCGGGCCACCTCTTCCAATCAGGCACTGGTCATGGATGACAAGATCCAGCTCACCCACAATGTCATCACCGGTCAGCGAACCATCACCTGCACGCCGCAGCCTGATGCCCACGGCTCCACCGTCATCACCCTCAGGGTCAGCGATGGCGTGGCGGAAACCTGGCAGGGATTCTCCCTGACGGTCACACCGGTCAATGATCCGCCACGAATCCCGCCCCTGCCCGATCGCACGGTGTCTTTCGGGGAGGCAGTCCCTCTGATGGAACTGCGCCTGGAGGATGTGGATGATGATCCGGCGACCCTTGCCGTGACGGCCACCTCGAACGGGATCCTCGGATTGAACGTGCTGGAAGTATTGCCGGGACCAACACCGAACACCCGCTGGCTTCGAATGGTTCCCGAACCGGGTATGGCCGCCCAGACGGTGGTCACGGTGAATGTCAGCGACGGGAAAGCCACGGTCTCGGACAGCTTCATCCTGCGCCTGAACCTGCCGCTGTCGCCGATGCTGTCCGATGTCCGGCTGATCGATGCCGGCAGCTCCTGGCGGGTTCGCACCGATCCGCTCAAGTCGACTGCATCGGGCGAGTTCGAGGATTTTGCCGGACCGGATGTGGTCGAGAATTCGTGGGACCATGTCATGGCCCCGACCGGTTTCAACAATCCGGGTCTTTACCAGGGAACCTCCGATTCACCCCTGCGGATCACCACCTATTACCGGAGGAAGTTCCACAGTGGCGCACCCTCCTCCTTTGCAGCCTTGAAATTGCGCCTGCTCAGGGACGACGGCGCAGCAGTCTATCTGAACGGGCACCGGGTGTGGGTCAGCAACCTCCCGGACATCATCAACCCGACAACCCCGGCATTGTCGGATGTGGATGGCAATGCCGAATTGGAATGGCACACGACAACCATCGGGACGGAGTTTCTGATGCCGGGGGAGAACGTGTTGGCGGTGGAGGTGCATCAGAGTGTCATGCCGACCTCCGCCAATCGCGGGGATCTCAGCTTTGACCTGGAATTGACCGCAGTGCCGCTGCCGGCGTCCGCCTTGGTCACCCTGATCTCAAACGGGGACGTCTGGTCGTACTGGGACGGTGAGGTCGCGGGCCTCGACACCCAGCAATCAACCTGGGCCCAGCCCAACTACCCCGACCCGCACTGGAAACAGGGTCTCGCGCGCCTGGGCCACGGGTATGGCGGTGAAAGCACCCTGATCAACTCCACGCGCGCCTCCGGTCCGGGATCCTATCCCGCTGCCGTCTTCCGCAAGACCTTCGATGTCACCGACCCGGGCGCCTACTCCGCGCTGCACCTGTTCCTCATGCGCGACGACGGAGCTGCCGTGTTCGTCAATGGTGTCCGTGTTCTCAGTGACAATGTGTCGTCCATGGTCACCCCGGCCTATGGCTCCTTGAAACCGGTCCCGCAACCGGACGCATTTCTGTGGCGCCATTGGAGCATCGATCCGCGCCTGCTGATTCCCGGCAAGAACCTGATCGCCGTCTCAGTGCATCGCTACTCGGGTTCCGATTCTCCACTCCTCTTCGACCTGCAACTCACCGGCGAGGTGGGTGGAATCCCCGAGCTGTTCCTTCGCCAGAACAGCAACGACGTCGAGCTCGCCTGGTCCAGCACCTTTTCCGGCTGGCAACTGGAGCAAAGCGACAACCTGACCCATTGGGCACCGGTGGAGGATTCTCCGATGCTGGATCGCGGTTGGTTCTATGTGATGCAGCCCATGGGCACCCGTCAGTGGTTCCGCCTCGCACGACCATGATCTGGCCAAGCCGGCATGGATCCCAACCCAACCGTGCGTTGACCTGGATGCATCCTCCGTCCAATTCTCGCCCCGACGGACGGGAGTGTTGAGTCTTCCTGATCCGCGGGACCCCGCCTTCATGCACGACCTGATACGAGACATCGCTCTTTGCACGGCCGCTGCCTGGTTGTTGGGCCTGGTCGCCCAATTGGCCCGGCAACCCATCATCCTCGCCTACCTCGCGGCCGGATTCCTCCTCGGACCGTCCGTCCTCTCCTGGGTCACCGATGAGGAATCCATCGGCACCATCTCCGAGCTCGGCCTGATCTTCCTCCTCTTCATGATCGGCCTGGAGATCGACCTGAAGAAGATCATCAGCGCCGGCAAATCCATCACCGTCACCGCCGCAGTCCAGATCCTTGGCGGGTTTGCCATCGGGATCGCCTTCTTCCGCATGCTGGGCTTCCACCTCGGCAACGGCCAGTGGGATGCCCTGTACCTCGGCGCCGCCGCCGCCCTCTCCAGCACCGTCATCATCGTCAAGGTCCTCTACGACAAACGGGAGCTCGATACCCTTCCCGGTCGCGTGACGCTCGGTGTCCTGGTGCTGCAGGACCTGTTCGCCATCCTGTTCCTCGCCGTCCAACCCAACCTCAACAACATGCAGGTATCGGTCGTCCTCATGTCGTTGGTGCGGGTCGGCGTCCTCGTCCTGACCACCCTCCTCGTCAGCAAATACATCCTGCCTCCCCTGTTCCATAAGGTCGCACGCCTCCCCGAACTGGTGCTCGTCGGCGCCATCGGCTGGTGTTTCCTCGTCGGTGAATTCGCCGAACGCCTCCATCTCTCCCGCGAAATGGGCGCGCTCGTCGCCGGCGTCGCCCTCTCGACCTTCCCCTACGCCCTCGACGTCACCGCCAAGGTCACCAGCCTTCGCGACTTCTTCGTCACCCTCTTCTTCGTCGGCCTGGGAATGAAGATCCAGAAGCCCAGCCTCGCCATCGTCGCCTCCGCCCTGGTCTTCGGTGCCTTCGCTGTAGTCAGCCGGGTAACCACCACCTTCCTCACCCTGCACCGCCTGCGCCAAGGCCTCCGCGCCAGCCTCCTTCCCGCCATCAATCTCGCCCAGGTCTCCGAATTCTCCCTCGTCCTTCTCGAACTCGGCGCCAGCGACAAATTCAAGCACGTCGGGCAGGACGCCAAGGACATCACCTCCCTCGCCTTTGTCATCCTCGCCGCCGTTTCCACCTTCGGCATGGCCCGCTCGGACAGCCTCGTGCGCTGGGCCATTCCGTGGCTGAAACGCATGGGGTTCGCGGACCTCGACACCGTCACCACGTCCGGTTCACCCACCGGACACGCCCACGGCGCACGCATCGTTTTCCTCGGCTTCTTCCGCACCGCCAGCTCCCTCCTGGACGAACTCGAACGGAACGCCCCGGACCTCTTCCAGCAGGTCGCCGTGGTCGATTTCAACCCCGTCGTCCATGCCGAACTCAAGGCCCGCGGCGTTCCCGTGATCTACGGCGACATCAGCCAACGCGACACCCTCCTCCATGCGGGCATCGCCGAGGCCGAAGTCCTGGTCTGCACCGTTCCCGACAGCCTCCTGAAAGGCATCACCAACGAGAAACTCGTCCGCAGTCTGCGCGAGGTGAATCCCACCGCCCGGATCATCGCCCCCGCCGAAGTCCTCGAGCTCGCACCCCGCCTCATCGCCGCCGGGGCCTCCTACGTCTGCCTCGGACGCCTGTTGGAAGCCCAGGACCTGGTGGAAGCCCTGAAGGCCGAGGACGAGGGATTGTTGGAAGACAAACGGGAACGCCTCCAGGCCCGGCTCGTTAAACGCCGCGAAGTCCTGCCCTGACCCCCGGCAATGCTTCGCTACCTCACCGCTGCGATCGCCTGTTTCAAAAGCTCCAGACAACGCTGGTTCTCCGCCGGTGTTCCCACCGAGATCCGCAGCCATTCCCCCAGGCCATAGCTTCCCATCGGACGCGCAATCACCCCGTGCTTCTGCAGGTACGCGAAGACCCCTGCTCCATCTCCCACCCGGACCAACACGAAATTCGCGTAGGACTTCACATACGACAGGTCCATCCCGTGGAACGCCGCGTGGAAGAAGGCCAACCCATCCCGATTGTTCTGCCGGGTCTTCTCGAGGTGCGCGCTGTCCTCCAGGGCCGCCAGCGCGCCGGCCTGGGCCACGGAATTGATGTTGAACGGTTGCCGGGTCTTCTCCAGTCCCGAGATCACCCGCGGCACCGCCATCCCGTATCCCAACCGCAACCCAGCCAACCCGTACACCTTCGAAAAGGTCCGCACCAACATCAGGTTCGGCATCACCTCCGAACGCAGCAGCGGCAGGCAATCCACCGGGTCGTCCAGGAACTCCAAATACGCTTCATCCAACACCAGCAACACATGGGCCGGCACTCCCGCGAGCAATCGACTGATGTCTTCCCGCGACACCAGGTTGCCGGTGGGATTGTTTGGGTTGGCCAGGAAAAGGACCCGGGTTGCGGGGGTGATGGCCGCCAGCATTCCTTCGATGTCAGCCCCGAAATCCGGCCAGGCCGGGACCGTGACCAGCTTCGCCCCGAACAACGCCGTCACGATCGGGTACACCGCAAAGCAATGCTGGGACACCACCACCTCGGTCCCGGGCCCAAGGAAGGCGTGCCCGATCATCTCCAGCACCTCGTTGGAACCATTGCCCAGCAGGATGTTGCCCGGGACCAATCCGAACCTCGCCGCCAACCGTTCCTTGAGATGGAAGGCGCTGCCGTCCGGGTAAAGATGCACGCTGGCCAGCATCCGTTGCATCGCCGCCACCGCCTGGGGCGACGGACCGAGCGGGTTTTCGTTGGAGGCAACCTTGATGACGGTTGCCGGGTCCAACCCATGTTCCCGCGCGACTTCCTCAATGGGACGACCGGGGACATACACCGGCAAGGTGGCCAACTGGGAATTGAAACTCGGTTCGCGTTGCATCCGGCCGACAGGGTTCCCCGAAGGCCATCGGCGGGCAAGGAGACGATTCCCCGCGTGGTCCAGCGAGGGGAGGAGGGGTCCACCACGAAAGGAACAAGGGGGCAAAAGCGGATCCGCATTGGCCATCCGGCCCCACCTACGCCTTCGCACCCTTCGTCCCTTGGTTGTTCAAACGCCCGGCCATGAGGCAAGGAGACGATCAGGAATCAACTTCCCCCGTGACTTCAACGGCGTCTATGGCTAATTCCCCGGGACCATGAAGCGCTTCCTGCACAGCATTGGCTTTGCCCTCGCCCTCACCTCGTTGTCATTCGCGGCCGAGGACGCCAAACCCGCCACAGCCGCCGATCCGGCCAAACTCACCGAGAAGGCTCCCGAGACCTTCAAGGCGAAGTTCGAGACCACCAAGGGCGCCTTCACCATCGAAGTCACCCGCGCCCATTCCCCCAACGGTGCCGACCGTTTCTACAACCTGGTCAAGTCCGGCTACTTCAAGGACATCGCCTTCTTCCGCGTCATCCCCGGGTTCATGGGCCAGTTCGGCATCCACGGCGACCCCGCTGTGTCCGCCGTCTGGCGCAACGCCAAGATCCAGGATGATCCCGTCAAGGGCTCCAATACCCGCGGCGCCATCTCCTTCGCCATGGCCGGTCCCAACACCCGCACCACCCAGTTCTTCATCAATCTCGTCGACAACAAGAACCTCGACGGCATGGGCTTCTCCCCGTTCGGCAAGGTCGTCCAAGGCATGGACGTGGTGGACAAGATCAACGGCGAATACGGCGAGGGCGCTCCCCGCGGTCGGGGCCCTGACCAGCAGAAAATCCAGATGCAGGGCAATGCCTACCTGAACAAGGACTTTCCGAAACTCGATTACATCCAGTCCGCTTCCATCCTGCCCTGATCCCTTTCAATACGTTCCAACTGTACCCCTGATGAGCACACCCATTCCTGTCACCGACGAGGTCGCCGTCATCACCACCAATCACGGCACCATGACCGTCGAGTTCTGGTCCGATGTCGCCCCGAAGACGGTCGAAAACTTCAAGAAACTCGCCCGGGACGGCTTCTACGACGGCACGGCGTTCCACCGGGTCATCCGCGGTTTCATGATCCAGGGCGGTGATCCCCTGACCAAGGATCCCGCCAACGAAAGCCGTTGGGGCACCGGCGATCCCGGCTACAAGATCAAGGCGGAGTTCAACGACCGGAAACACGTGCGCGGTGTCCTTTCCATGGCCCGGTCCGCCAGTCCCGACAGCGCCGGTTGCCAGTTCTTTGTCTGCCATGGCGAGGCCTCATTCCTCGACCGCCAATACACCGCCTTCGGCAAACTCATGGCAGGCGAGGAAACCCTCGAGAAGATCGCCGCCTCCCCCTGCCGCAATGTGGGCGAACGCTCCGCCAGTCGCCCCGTCGAGCGGGTTCACGTCGAAAGCATCAGGATTGTTCCCAGACCCTCCGTCGCCTGATCCAACACGACCCGGCCCAAGGGACATCCCCTTGGGCCAGGGGTCGGACACCGCAACCGGCGCGGCCGCCTTCGATTGACCAACTCCCTCGCCACGCCCATGCCGGTCGAACTCGAACAACTCTCCACCACCCTCGTCGCCCTGGGTTGCCCGGCGGATCGTTCCCTCGAAATGGCCCGCCAACTCGACCGACGTGCCCATCAGTTCGTGGCGGAACGTGGTTGGAGCCACGACGACGCCCTCGCCCATCTGGTCCGATTGATGGCTGGTGGCTGGGCCGCTCAGGCCCGGGGAATTTCAATTCCTCCGCCCGGGACTGAATCTGTTGTTCCTCCGGTGTAACTGGATGGCTGAGGCAGTGTAGCAACCTGCCGTCAGCCCATGAACAACCTGTTCAAACTCCTCGGTGCGGCCGCCTGTGCCGCAGTCCTCCTCAACTCAACCCTCATCGCCTCCGATCCCGCCTCTCCTCCCGCGCAAGCCGCCCCAAAATCCTCCACCAAAGCCTATCCGTTCCGGGGCACCGTCGATTCCATCGATTCCTCCGCCCAGACCATCACCCTCGAAGGCAAGAAAAAGGGGCGCGTCCTCCACATCAATTCCGAAACCGTCCTCGAAAAGGACGGCAAACCGGCCCGATTCGAAGAAGTCAGCACGGGTGATTACGCCCGCGGCCTCGTCAGCAAGGCCGATGGAAACCGCGAAGTCCTTGTGAAAGCCACCTTCGGCCCCAAACCCGAACCCAAGGCTTCCAAAAAGGGCACCGCTTCCGCATCCAACACCCCGTAAGCAAAACGAACCGACCCAACACCCCAACCTCATCCACACCCCGGCCTGGCTTCCACCAGGCCGGGGTTTTTCATGTCCCCTTGGCTACCGGCTGAAACGCCTTCGGCGTAAAGACCACACCGTTGTCTCGAAGATTCGGACGTACCAGGGTTCGGGTAGGAATATCAAAAACAGGGTGGTTTGAGACAGGCTCTAGTTGAGGTGGATGAGTTCCGGGGAGTCGGTCGAGGCTTCAATCGCGGCAATCGTTTCGCGCACGGTCCTGGCCTTCTTGCGCATCAGTTCCCGGGGAAAGTCCGGCTCCTCGTTTTCGAAGTAGCTCGCGATCCGGGTCAGTTCTGGAATGGCCACTTTGGCGTGGGTGCCGTAGCTGAGAAGAAGCTTCATGATTTCCGGTGTTCGGATCTCGCTCGCCCAGGGATTCTGTTCCCGGGCGTATTTCACACACGCGCCGATGCCTTCTTCAATGTGGTGCTTGGCGAGGACGCGCAGGCCTTCGAGACGGATTTCATCGGCGAACATCTCACCGCTCGGAGCAGGCTGGACAATGGCCTCGAAGATGGCAGGCAGCAGGGGTTTGATCTCGTCCAGAGACAGGTGTCGATAGACCGAGCCAATGCTGCTGCGTGCCCGTCCATCCTCATTCTTCAGTCCAGCCCGCACGGCCTTGTAGAGTGCGGGGCGATCCACGCCCTCCAACGAACGACCGAGCATGCCGCCCCGGTCAAACAGGGCGAAGGAGAGATACCGCTGTTGCATGCCACGAGGATCATTCGCCCCATCCACACGAGCCATGATCTCGAGTAGTTGGGGCACCGTGTTCGACGCTGGCTTGCCGATGGCCGCAAGCGCATCCGCTGCCTTGATGCGGAGCCAGAGGTCTTCCTGCAGCAATGACTTCCCGAGCACCTCGACGGCAGGAGCACCCCGTTCGCGGAGGAAGGTCAAGGCCTGGCTGGCGCCGTAACGGGCGTCCAGGTTGGGGGAGTCCTGCATCTCGACCAAGGGTGCGATGGACACGTCCTTGCGGCGCCCCAGCGCCATCGCTGCCCGCTCACGCACGACGGGCGACCAGCTCTGGAGGCGTTCGAGGAGTTGTTCCTGGCTCAGTGCATCGTAGAAGCTGTTTCGGTCCTTGTTGTTCCAACCCCGTCCGTCGAGGACCAGCGACTGGGCCGCGGCAGCATCGAGTTGCGGCACCGTCCCTTCCACCTTGCCGGTCAGATACAGTTTCTTCAGGGGCATGGCGTAGGCCAACAGGTAGGCGCCGGTGGAATCCCAGCCGGCGTAGCTGTCTTCATCGGGTTCCGGCGGGCCCTGATGTCGGTAGGTGCTGTCCCAACGTCGGGCCAGGTCGAAGTACCAGCTTCCAAACTCGGTGAACCAGGCACCGGTGGCGTTCGGGCCAGACTGGGAAACCCCAGGCATGGCCCAAAGAAGGTTGAAGTAGTTGCCGGTGTGCCCGCAATCGCGCTCGGATCCGTGGGAAGCGACACTCATGCGCGAAAAGAACTCCGCACCCTTCGATTCCCCGATGAGATTGAACAGAACAGCCGCCATCCCGCACTTGCCGTTGTCCTCATGGGTCTCGATCCAAGGATGATGATCACCGTAGGGAACCGCGCCTTTGCCGATGTAGAACCGCATCAGGCGGGCGCTCCGTTCGATGGCGAGGTCCACGGCCGGATCCTTCACGCCCGCCTGGCGGGCCAACACCAGTGAGATGGTCAGGGGCACCCCGGGGGAGTTCATCATCCCGTAGCCGTAGAGTCGTCCGTCGGGCCGGGCGAACTTGTGTCCCCACGAGCCCACGGCGCTCTGACCATGGGCCGCTTCCAACGCGAGCCGCTTCAACCCCGGCATGACCGAGTCATCACCCGTTGCCAGTTGGTACTCGGAAAGCAGCAACATGATGTAGCCGAAATACCAGGTTGCCATGTCGTTGGACTCGAACTTCGAGGCCCAAGCGACCTCCTTCCGGATCAGCGGAAGATAATTGGTGTCGCCGCTGGCCAGCAGCGCGAGGGCATTGAGGGATCGGGGAATGGGATCAAGCCGCCTCGCATAGGTGGCATCTTCCATCCGGCGCGCGAGGGTTCTGCACCCTTGCTCAAGAATGCGTCTCGATTTCGGGCAATCGTAGGGAGCCGTGGCACTGTAGGTTCCAAGCACCGGAAGCTTCACCAGGACCTCCGCCGAACTTCCTGCGCGCCACCGGGTCAGGCTGAGATTGCCTTCTCCCACCTCTGATTCGGCAAGGGTCAGGGCTTTGCCCATCTCGGTGCGTGGGTCGTAGGAAAACGGTTTTCCACCCACGCCGAGGATCACGTCTCCCACCGCCAATATTCCATCTGCCGGAGAACCCTTGTCCACCTGGGTGATCGCGATCTGGCGGGCATCGGAAGTGACCAGTTTGTCGGAGAACATCCAGCCTCGCAGCCCCGTGGCTCCCAGATTCCAGTCGTGCTTCGCACGGTCAGGGATCCTTTCGCCCCGGGTGAAGTCTGGGATCTTGGTTTCCCGACCGTTGCCAGCAGCAACCAGGGAGGCAGGCAGGGCGAACAGGACGACGAGTGTGACGAACCGGATAGTGTGTTTCATGCGGGCGGGCGCTTTCGGTTACTGGATGCCGCGGTGGATGATGTCGAGTGAGAGGACGGCGTAGGCAGTGACGAGGTTGGGATCCTTCTCCCACCAACGTCCGTTGGTGTTGGCCCACGAACCATCGGGATGCTGGAGGTTGATGAGACGCAGGGCGACTTCGCGGCGCCAGTTGATCCTCCGGCCATCCTTCAGTTCAAGCGTCTCGATGCGGGCCGTGTTGAGGGCCTTGGTCATCAGATGCAGGTAATAGTAGAGTCCCTGGAGTTCCATCCCGGGGTTTTCGTCGAGGGTATAGTTCGATCGTAGCCAGTCGAGTACGGCGACCACCCGCGGATCCTCCCGCTGGAGATCGGCGTAGATGTAACTGAGCAGCCCTGCGTAGCTGATGCTTCCATAGGAACGCAACGCAACACGCCCGGTGACCACGTTGGTCTCAGCGCCTGCCATGCTGTGCCCCGGGTAATAGATGAATCCACCCCGGTCCCGGGGGTCGTCCGAAGCCCAGGGCTGTCGGTTGTGGCTGGGAAGATTCTGGCAGTTCTCCAGGAACTGGACGACGGCCTTCCAGTCCACGTCCAGCTTTCTTCCTCCGCCTTCGCCAGCCTCCAGATGCCGTGTGTAGTGCAGGGCTTCCAGCGCCGTCAGCGTGTTGTTCATGTCGGAGTGGGCGTACTTGTCCCCGTACCCGATTCCTCCGTCGAAAGGGGAATCCGTCTGGCCCGGTTCATCGAGATCCATCTGCGACCGGACCACAAAGGCGCGGGCGCGGCGCAATTCCCCGTCATGGGTGGGGTTGCCCAACGCGGCCAGCGCCACCATGGAGAGAGAGGTGTTGTAGTTGATGAGGGACGTCCGATAGATGCTGCCGTCGGGCTTCACCGATCCGAGGATGAACCCGTACCCCTTGGCGAGGGACGCGGGAAGGTTGGTCCGGAAGCGTCCGGTGGGCTCGCCCATGAATGCGGTGAGCACCAGGGCGGTGGGTGCGACGTGGTCCGGAGTGGACCACCATCCGTTGGTGTTCTGGCTGGCCAGCAGCGAGGCCAGTCCCCGATCGATGGCATTCTGGATCTCGTTGCCGAGCGACAGGTCGATGGGCGACGGGGGCCTGACGAGCCGTGGGGCGTCTGTGCCCGGCGCGTCGCTGGCCAGGAGGCAACAACCCAGGAACAGGCAGGTGAAGGAGGCTGTCAGCGGTGGAATCCTGAAGGGTGGCTTCATGGTGCGGTGTCCTTCGGCAGGGTGGGCGGCATGGGCTCGTCGAGCAGGAGATGGATCGCGGTATGGTTCGTCAGGACCGGCTCCAGGAACGCGGTGAGTTGCCCCATGGTGAGGTCCGATGGTGCAAATGCCAGCATGACGGCGGGACGGGGGGGACGACCCAAACTGCGGGTTCGTTCCCGATCCGCCGCCAGTTCCCGGCGCAGATCCGTTGGATCAAGGATCGGACGTTCGATGAACTGAAGTTCCGGGCGGGAGGCTCCCTCCTTCCAGACCGATTCGACGAGCAGCAACCGGCCGGAGATCCGACCCTCCTTTTGCAGCAGGTCGAGTTCCAAGGGATGAAAGAGACGTTCGGCGCGATCCAGGAGCTGCCTGCCTGGAGTAAAGGCGCGGTAATAGGGTTCTCCGGGTAGCGGCGGTTCAACCCGTATTCCCTGTTCACGATCCAGTGAGGCAAGGATCTCGGCCAGAGCCTGGGCGGACGCGAGCCGGATCCCGGGCGACCACTGGAGCGTGAGAAACGGGACGTACCTCTCACGGTCAAGGGCCGCTATGGAACCAATCACGGAGACCAGCGAACCATCCGGGTTGAGGACCCTTGATCCATCCTGGAGTTGAACTCGGAGGTCGGCCAATGCCTCGACGTTGGATCGGGGCGGATTTCCCGTGCGGGGAGCAGCGTTCACCTGAAGGACCAGGTCCTTGACGCTGGATGATCCCTCCGGAAGGGCGGGCTCAATGACCAAGGTGAGGAGTGCGCCTTCTTCGATCGGGATCGCAGGGTTCAGGGTGGTGTTCCGATAGACCGCTTCCTTGGACACCGATCGTGGCACTTCAAAGACCGCGTACGGCGTGCTGAAAAGGGATGCGATCGCCATCGGTTGGAATGCGTCGGCAGCATACTCCACCTCACCGGGATCGTTGGGGGCGGGAATCCGACGGGAGCCGGTGAAGAGGAATCCTTCCTCTGGAAGCGGACCGCCCGTGCGGCGATCAATCAGCAGGTTCTCCACGCGGACGGGGCTGGTGTTGGTGGCGATGACGCTGAGGACAAAACGTTCGCCCTTCGCCCAGTATCGATGGGAGGGCGGATGAAAGGATTGGCCGGGTTCCGTCCCGATGAAACGGACCGCTTCGTGGATGTCGCTGGGCCGGGCGAAGGCGATCAGCAAGGCCTCGTACCCATGGTCACTGGATTCGCTCACGACCAGGAATTCGCAGGGAGCATTGGGACCCACGGCCGATCGCTCCACCCGCACTTCCACACGGCGCGTGCGTCGATCGGCGATCAGGCCGGGCAGGACCAGGAGGTTGGTTTCGCCGGAGAACTTTCGGAGTTCGTCCTGATGGATCCGGTCGACGCTCGACCGGTTCTCTTCGTGACCACGGGGTTGGCTCCGGTAGGGGACATCGATCTGACCACGCAACGTCCCCATCGCGAGGAGCAGCAGGACAACGCGGTCGAGACGCAACACCCCGCGACGCTGTGCAGGTTGGGAAACCGTGTCAACGACCTGACCCTCAACCAGAGGGGCGGATGTAACATCACCCCTAACCGAGCCCCCTTCTTCCCATCAAGGATCCCGAGGCCCCGACGTCGCCGCACGGGACGTCTTGGAAGGACCCAGCGCCTTCAGGATCCGATCCAGATCCACATGGCGTGCGATCAGGTCCTGGATCAGTCCGATCTTCTGCGTGTCGTCCGGCCGTGTCTTGACGGTCAGGTCATGGACCGTCGAAGCCACCGTATAACTGTCCGCCCCGACCAACAGCACCGGACACGTAAAGGCCTCGAACAACCGCTGCGCGGCGGCGCTGGGCCGGATGTCATCCGAGAGGATCACGCCGGCAAGCTGGGCCGGATCGCGGACGGAAGCTTCCGCAGCCGCAGCCAACACGTCTTCCCGGTCGGCTGGACAGATCAGCAGCGTGGAAGGTTGGAAATGACGGACCAGGTTGGCCGGACTCATCGCACCGATGACAATCGCCTGGACGATGTTGTGGATCCGATTGGCCCCGGCCAGGACTTCCGCGCCCAACTCCTCACGGATGAGATGAAGGGTGGGTTTGGACAGGATGGGCTGATGCGGAATCACCCCCAGCAATTCCAGACCCTTCCGCTTCAAACCGCGTCGGGCGAAGTCGGTGATGTACTCCATCTTCTCGGGCAGAACCTTGTTCAGGATCACCCCGATCACCTCGACGCCCTCATCCTCGAACAGGGCGCGGTTCATGGTCACTTCATCAATCGGCAGGCCAATGCCGCCGCGGGTGACGATGACCACCTTGGTGTTGAGCAGGCGGGCGACCGTCGCGTTGGAGAGATCAAAAACGGAACCCACCCCGGCATGCCCCGTTCCCTCGATGAGTACGAACTGTTTCTCCCACGCCACGCGGTCAAACGCCTTGTGGATCCGCTTGATGAGGGAATCGAGATTGGCGTTCTGGAGATAGCGCCGGGTGAAGTCGGGTTCGACGGCGATGGGTGACATGTCCACCAGGGGACAGTTCAGGCGGAACACGCGATCCATCAGGACCGAATCCTCGTCGATCTTCTGTTCATCGATCTCAACGAAGCGTTGTCCCACCGGCTTGATGTATCCCACGTGACCGTACCGCGCCTCCAGGGCTGCCAGCAGTCCCAGCGAAGTGGTTGTCTTGCCGTCGTTCTGGCGGGTGGCCGCCACGAAGACCCGCGGAGTGATGGTGTTGAGCAGCATGGTTCAGGATTCCTCAGAGTTCGCCCGGCAGATGCTCCCCCGCCCCGGGATACAACCGCTGATACTCAATGCTCTGCAATCCGATGATCGCCGCGACCCCGAGGATGTCGTGGGCGTTGGATCCACGCGAGACGTCCGCCGCCGGCCGGTCCAGCCCCAGCAGGATCTGTCCGTAGGCATTCGCCCGTGCGATGTGCTGGATGAGCTTCGATGCGATGTTGCCGGAGTTGAGGTCGGGAAAGATCAACACATTGGCCCGCCCAGCCACCTTCGAATCCGGCAACTTGCGCGCCGCAATCTCCGGGATCAGCGCCGCGTCCACCTGCAATTCCCCATCGAAATCCGCCTCGAACAACTCTTCTGCCGCCATCTGCTGCGCCAAAGCCGTCGCTGCCTTCACCTTCAATACCGCCGGTTGGGTCGAGATTCCACGCGTCGAATACGACAGGAATGCCACCTTCGGCTTCGTTCCCAGGATCTGGCGCGCCAACCGCGCCGTCGACATCCCGATGTCCGCCAATTGCTCCACCGTCGGATCCGGAATCACACCGCAATCCCCCAGGAACAACACCCCACGCTCCCCGAACCGCGAATCCTCCACCTCCATCACCATGCAGGAAGAAGCCGTCGTCGTCTGGGGGGCCACCTTGATGATCTGGAAGAGCGGCCGCAGTACCGACCCGGAAATCTCGTTCGTACCCGACACCATCCCATCCGCCTGCCGCATCCCCACCATCATCGCCCCGAAATAGTTGGGCTTGATCATCGCCTCGCGGGCTTCCGCCTCCTGGATGCCCTTGGACCGGCGCAACATCTCGAACCGGCGCACGAACGAATCCAGGTCCGGACTCTCCTGGGGATGGATGATCCGGATCCCCTCCAACGACACGTTCAATGCCGCCGCCGCTTCCTTAACAGCAGCCCGTTCACCCAACAGGATGGGCACTCCCAGCCGCAATGAATGGAACTGCCGTGCCGCCTGAAGCACCCGCGGCTCGGTCCCTTCCGGAAACACAATCCGCTTCGGGTGACGCTGCAACTTCTCGATGACACCGCCAATGAACCGCATGGGCGGTGGAAATACCATCCCCACCCCCAGGCCGGCGAGGCTCTTCACAGTCCCACCCAACGATACCAGGCACCCCCATCCGGCGGGTTCACATCCTCGAATCCAATCGGCATCTCCCCCACCCGCACCTCCCTCACCTCCTCCCAATCCTTCAGATCCACGCTCCGCTCAACCCGACCCGCCGCCTCTCCATCCGACACCAACCTAAACCGCACCAGGCCGTCCACCCGCTCAATCCCCTTCAACTCCACCCGGACCTCCCGCCTTGTCCCAAACAACTCCAACTCCATCCGCACCACTTCGCCCAGGGTTCCCCCAACAAAATCCGTCACACGCACGGTCCATGAACCCGCCCCGGCTTCTCCCCAGCACGCCATCGTGGTGAATCGATGCCTCAATCCCGATCCCGGATCCCCGTGCGGCGACCAGAGCCGGCTCACCGTCCCGGATGGCGATACCACCTCGATCTGCAACTCTCCACGCGCCCCATGACGGATATCGACCGTCAGACGCACCTGTTCCACCCGCAATTCCTCCTCCACCTCCAACACCACCCTTTCTCCCGCCGGATCCCCGTCCGGGATCGCCAACGGTTGTCGGGGCGCCCACCCCCTCCCCACCCTTCGCATCGGGCCCAGATTCGTCCACGTCTTCGCCCATTCCACCGCAGCACCCGCATCCACCCGCCCCGCCCCGTAATCCTCATTGAACCGCAACCCCGCCCCGTTGGTGAACCAACCCGCATGACCCGGATCCGTCATCGCCGCCGACCTCATCAGGATTTCCTTCAGATCCCTCCAGCCCAACCCGGGATTCGCCTCCAGCATCAACGCCGCCACTCCCGCCACCACCGGCGCCGCCGCCGAAGTCCCGTTGAACCCCGACGTGAACCCGCGATCCGATACGTCCTCGTCCAATCCCACCCGATTGTATCCCCGGTCACCGAGCAGATCCGTCGTCCACGTCCCCGCCGGGCGCACCGCATCGCCTCCAGCAGGCGCCGACACCGCCAGGCAGGCACCCCGTTCACTGTACCCGCACCGTTCACCACGATCCGTCAGGGCTCCCACGGCAACCACATGGATGGAATTGGCATAGCCATCGTAGTTCGCGTCGTCCTCCATCTCCCCACCGTTTCCCGCCGCCCATACGTACAGGATTCCCAACCCATTTCGTCCCTCTCTCACCCCCAACTCCCGGGCCGCCTCCGCCAACTCGCCCGGCATTGTCACCGTCAACCCGTCGTCCTCCGGTCCCCAGGAATTGTTCGAGATCGCCACCGTTCCAATCCCATGGCCCAGGGCGAACGCTTCCCTCACATCCGACATCGCCCGTTCAATCGCCCGGATCGGAACCAGCTCCGAACCCCAGGCCACTCCTGCAATCCCCAGCGAATTGTCCGCCACCGCCCCCAGTATTCCCGCCACCGCCGTCCCGTGGGCATCCGCCCGGGGCCACCCATCCGGAGCCATCCCTTCACCCCCCTCGGCCGACGGATCGGGATCTCCATCCCGATAATCCCAGCCCAGATCCGGCCGCAGGTTCCCCGCCAGATCCGGATGCCCCAGCTCAAATCCGTCGTCCACCACCGCCACCGTCACCCCGTGACCCGCATAACCCGCTGCCCACGCACGGAACACCCCGGCATCCGCTCCGATCACCCCCCCGGTCTGACCGGTGTTCTCCAGATTCCATTGCCGCACCAGTTCCGGATCATTCGGAATCGCCCGCAGCGAACGCGCCGCCGACCGCACCGCCCAAACCCTCCGTACCCCTCTCATCGCTTTCACCCGATCCACCAATGCCCGCACCGACACCACTCCACCCGGTTCCCAGAACAATCGGACCCGATCCGAACCCGGGACGCTTGCCATCCGATCCATCCCCACCGCCCGCCGCAACCCCTCCCAATCCAACTCCGGACTGCCCTCAACCGCGACCCAGGGCGTCAATCGCGCTGCCTCCTGATCCAGTCCCGCTTCTTCCCCCGGACGAACCACCGCCCGGATGCCGGCAACCCGCTCTTCCCTGGGGACAGGCTCCATTCCCACCGCCCTCCACCCGCAAAAGACCCAGATTCCAACCAAGACCACCAATCCGCCCCACGAACCCACCCTTCCCCACCCCGGGTCCTGCCGGAACCAACCAATCCGCGCACCCGACCGCTGCGCACCAATCCCACGCCGGATCACTGGTCCCTGCTGTTTGGCCCCGGGGTTCTGCACCTCAATGCATCCCAACCCCGCCGGTTGCACCCGGCAATCCCAACGCGCTCCGAACCTGACGGACTCCCAGCACCAGGCTCGTCAACTTGCGTCGCGATGCCCACCGCGCCGTCTGGCTCAGGCCACAATCCGGCGCCAAAACCAATCGCCCTGCCGGAACCAGTTCCAGGCAGCGCCGCACCCGCCGCGCAATCTCGTCCGGCGTTTCAATGTGATAGCTCTTCACATCCACCACCCCCACCGCCACGTCGCACCGCTCCGCAATCCGGTGGATCAATTCCAATTCCGCAAACTCGCGACTCGCCATCTCCACGTGCATCTCGTCACAGGCGAAGTCCAGGAAGTCGGGAAACATCGGTGCGATCTGCCGGGGTCCCACCGCCCGCGCCTTGTAATTGCCAAAGCACAGATGCGTACACACCCGCGTCCGTCCCGTCACCGTCTCCACTGTCCGGTTGAAGAGATCCACAAAACGCCGGGTATCCTCCCGATGCGCATAGCAACTCATCGACGGTTCATCGACGGAGATCTCCTTGCAGCCCACCGCCACCAACCGTTCCAGCTCGAATCGGACCATGGGCAACAACGCCTCGGCCAGCGCCCATCGATCCGGGTAACCCAGCTCCGCGTTGGGAATCAAACGCCCACTCAGGGTGTAAGGCCCCGGAACCGACGCCTTCAAGGTGACGCCCAGCCCCGGATGCCCGGCTGTCATCACCTGTCGCAAACGCTCAAATTCCTCCACCGCCCCCAGTCCCCGGGGCGCCCTCAACGGTCCCAACACCGCGTGACGCCCGCGTTGGTCATGGGCCGGCGGACCAAATCGCCGGCGGGAGGACGATTCCAGGCTGATTCCCTCGATATACCCGTAGAAAGACAGGTTGAAATCCAACCGGGTCTGCTCGCCATCCGTCAGCACATCCAGACCGGCCTCAACCTGGTCATGCACCGCTGCAATCACCGCGTCCCGCTGCAACTCGGCGAGGTCGTCCGCCCCGAAGGCCGACAGGTGATGCGAGGCCAATTCCAGCCAACCGGGAAAAGGATAACTGCCAATGACCGATGTTCTCAGGGGACAGGCTTCCATGACCCCACCCGTATGGACCGGGAACCCCAGACGGATCAACGGTCAATGCGCTGTACGCCCCGGTTCTTTCCGTCCCCCCCGGCAAGCCGGATTGATCCTTCACCTTATCGACCTTCACCGACGACCAGCCTACTGCTCCCGGACGCGGTAAAAACGATGGGTTCCCATCAAATCCATTGGAACCAGAACCCCGCCAATGGCAGCAGGCGCCTGGGTCACCTGGATCCAACGGTCGAGATCCGTGGAGCTTTCGAGTACGAGGACGAAGCCGGGGCGCCCATGCAGGCGGATCAACGGGCGTCCCGGTTCGCTATACGGGTCCCATTCCATGCGCGGGAGCTCCGAGTCGGGTCGCAGGAAATGGGCGCCCACAAACTCGGCAACCCGGATGCCGCTATCCTTGCCGGCAACATTGTCGAAGGAGAAATGGATGCCCCCGTAGATGCGGCTCATGCCCACTTCAAGGGCACACTCCAGGAGGCTGTTGTAGGTCCGGAACACTCCGGGGAGGGAATCCGATCCGACCGTGAAGGTGATGGCGTCGGTGCCGAAGTAGCGGGAAAGGATCCGCGCACTGACATGGCTGAAGGTGCTGTGGCCGCTGGTGTAGGCGGGAAACGGCGGGGAAGGAAGTCGGGATTCCCATTCCGGATCGGCTTCCGTCAGCGGATTGCCGTCTTCCCCGGCACGTTCAATCGCGGTGACGGGCCGCCACAGGTTGAACCGGTACTTGGCCTCCCACGCGACGATGGCGGCGTCCGCCTGGGCAATGCTGAGCAGGGCGAAAAGGCGGGAGTTTTCCGTGAGGACCAGCTTCCGATCCCGTGAAATGGCGGCGGCGATCTCGAACCAATGTCCCGGAGGCGTGACGGTGTAGCTGAAGTCGGACCAGAATACCGCCGTTTCGGTCTGGTAGGGGGTCCGGACCGTGCTGTTGATTCCGCCCCATTCCCTGACCTCATTGAAGGCAGCCGCGTACTCCAGACTGTCGAGCGGCGGGGGCGGGGGCGGAGTGAAAGGAGAAGTGGATGGAATGCAGAAGGGCATCACCGACCGCCAGTGCGGATCGAGCGGTGGACGGAAGTAGGGGCCGGTTCGACGCCATTGACCCGGAAACGTCCGGGGGATGTACGGCACCTGGGTGCCTGCACCGTCCGCCGCCCGGGCCGCAAGGGCCGCGGTGGCTATGCCCAATCCGGTTGCCAATCCGTTGTCAAAGGCCTCATCACGGCTCACCGCAGCCAACTGACTCCAGCGGAGTGCATCCGCATGGGCCGCGTGGGCAGGAAACAGCGCGGTGAAAATGCTGTGGCCGGCGGCAATGGCGGCTCCCTCGGGCGAAGCCGGTTGCGGAACCTCCCATTGAAACCGGTAAGGCTGGGCCGTCCGGGTGATGCTATTGACGGCGTCAAACTGGGCGGTGTGGAGGATGGCCAGGTTTCGGGACGCCAAGGTGGGCCCGGTGCTGTCAGCCCGGATCGCATCCAGCATCAACCCATTCCATTCCAGCACCGGATCGGCCCGGGCGCAGAAGACCACGAAGGACAGGGCAAGCCCCCAAAATTTCTTACCGAAGTCGATCTGGCGGGCGGCAATCATGGTTGGGAATGTTGATCAATCGAAGATGACCGTCCTGTTCCCGGCCAGGAACACCCGGTCCTCCAGCACCAGACGAAGTGCCTGGGCCAACGCTGCCTGCTCCACATCACGCCCCGCCCGCGCCAGATCGCCCGCACTCCGCGTATGATCCACCGGCAGGACGTGCTGTACGATGATCGGGCCCGCATCCAGGTCATCCGTCACAAAATGAGCCGTCGCCCCGATCACCTTCACCCCACGCGAAAACGCCTGATGATAGGGTCTCGCCCCGATGAAGGCCGGCAGGAAGGAATGATGGATGTTGAGGATCCGATGGGGATATCGGGCGACAAGATCGGGGCTGAGCACCCTCATGAACTTGGCCAGGACCACATACTCGGGATCGCAGGGGTCGATGCACGCCAACATCCGTTGCTCATGCTCTTCCCGGGTCAACCCTTCGGCAGACACGTGGTGGAAGGGGATGCCGAACCGGTGGCAGAAGGATGCCAACGAATCGTGATTGCTCACGACGGCACCGATCACCGCGTTCAATTCCCCGAAATGGTGTCGCACCAGAAGATCGGCCAGGCAGTGATGCTCACGCGACGCCAGGATCACCAGTCGCCGGGGCATGTCCGAGGCAACCCGGATCCGGGCATCCGGGGGCAGCACTGCGGCCAGTTCCTGTTCCAATAACTGCGGATGCAAGCCGCCGGAGCCCACCTCGAACTCCGTCCGCATGTAGAACCGTCCAGCGGTCCGGTCCACGAACTCCTGGTTCCCCACCACATTCGCCGCCCTCTTCAACAACACCCCCGTCACCGCATGCACCAGGCCCGGTCGATCCCCGCACTCCACCAACAGGATCGTCGGCTTCATCGCCGCCGCCTTGCCGGATTGGTCTGGCCCCGTCCCGGTTCCCACACCACCCCGCCACCCGGCACCCGCTCCGTCCGGGATTCCACCCCCTTCTCCAGGCCGATCTTCTCGTAAAGCCGGGCCAGGCGCCGCGCATGTTCGTCATAGGCCGCTTCAAACAACGCCGTCGCCCGTTCCTTCCCCACCACTGCCCCGGCCGACAACACCAACGGAGGATGCCCCGCCCGGGTCAGTCGATCCGCCACCTCCGCCTTGATGGCATTCACCAACAGGCAACCGCCCACCGTCGATCCCGGCGCCACCGGGGTGTCCAATCCCTCGATCCGCACCATCGCATCACCCACCGGTGCTCCCGTGTCGAGAACCAGGTCCGCGAAGTCCTGGAGACGCTTGCCATCCGGTCGCTGGCTCTGACTCCGGTTCGAGTGCCGCTTCGACACAATCGCCACCACACGGATCCCCTGTTTCCTGAACTCCTCGGCCATCTCGATGGGCACCACGTTGCAACCCGATGAGGATGCCACCATCGCGGTATCCGTCGGGGACAGGTCGTAGTTTCGCAGGATCCGGCCAGCGAGTCCGCTGACATTCTCCAGGAACATCGCCTGGCGCTGGCCATTGGCGCCCACCACCAGGTTGTGGAAGCTCAATGACAATTCCACAATCGGGTTGAACCCGGGAAATGAACCGTACCGGGGCCACATCTCCTCCACCAGGATCCGGCTGTGGCCCGACCCGAACAGGTGGACCATCCGCCCCTTCAGGATGGTGTCGGCGAACCATCGGGCAGCCATCCGGATCTCCGGCAACTGCGCCTCAACACAATCCACCAACCGACGACTCTGCCGCAGGTATTCTGCTCCGGAACTCATGAGTTGGGGAACCGTACGAATCCAACCCCAACCGGTGCAAGCAGTGCCGGATGACCCCGGGGCGGCGACGTTCGGTCGCCGGGAATGCGTGGAGGGAAGGCGGGCTGGGACGGAAACCAGCCGTTGCGAGCCGTCCCTCGGGTTCCCGGGCCGGGCAATGTCAGAATCCACCCCGCCAGATGACAGCCATCGACAAAAAAGCGCCGGGTCGCGGCATCTCGGCCACAACCCGGCGCGGTGATTCGGAATCGATCAGCGGTACTGCAACACCACGGTCTGGCCATCGATGACGATGGAGTGGATCTCCAACTGGGTGGCACCCGACAACCGATAGAACCGGGCCGGAGTGGTCCCCAGGGGAATCCGGACCGTCTTGGCCACCGTATCAATGACCGCGGCAGCCTCGTTGCCAAAGGCGCTGCCGAGGGTGTCGGTGGCCTGGAGGGTGATGCTCGGGGCAACCGTCTCGACGGTGGAGAATGCGCGGACTCCACCCACCCCGTTGACCAGCGTCCGGACGCCGGTGGAACGATCTTCCGTGAACCATTCCACATGCGCTCCGCCGCTGCGTTCGTACCAGACCAGGCGGAAGGCATAGAGACCGGCCTCCGGCACCACCACATCGAACACCTTGTTCGCCGGACCACCATTGTGGAAGTCCAACGGCGCTGTGCCCGCATTCGGCGTCATCGCCGAAGCCAGCTTGAATCCGTCGTCACTGATGACGCCAAACCGGACAATGCCCGCCGGCAGATCAAGGTGGGCCGTGAACTCGGCGGCAATGTTCTCATCGCCCAACCCGAGATCCGAACCGGGGAACACCAGATCGTCGCCGAAGCCCCCGTCGGTGCCTCCGTTCACCGCGTTCTGGGAGTAGTTGACGACCGCCGTCACCCCGGACTCGTCGACCCCGCGCGGGATGGAGGAACCCGTGCGCAACTGCTCCTCAGCCCGGGTCAGGCTGTTGTCCAGCAGGCCACCTTCCGGAAGCGCCTGGACCCACTTGAAGTTCAACCCGGCCGCCAATCCGCGCCCCTGGAACCGGGTGGCCGGATCCAACTGCACGTAGGTGACCGCGAACTGCCATTCGGAGGAGATCTCTTCCCCTTCGTTGTCACGAAAGGTCAACCGCGCCAACTGGGCCACATCCCGCGGCGGCAATGACGCATACTTGTACGTCACCGTCGCTCCGTTCTCCGTGGTCGCCACCGTGGGCGTCACCGTCGCTCCGTTGATCTGAAGCTGGATGCTTCCCACGTTCACCTGGGTATCGCGATTCTCGATCGCCACCTGGACCGTCGGCTCCACCGAATTGACCGTGGTACCGTTCGCCGGCGCCAAAGAGGCCACCGCGGCGCGCTGCACCCCGGCATCCTCCACCGGCACCAGCAGCAGGTAATTGAGGTAACGGTTCCCGCTCGAGGTGTCTGCCGTGATGGTCCGAAGCCGGAGCGTCGTCACCCCTGACAACCGCAGGACCACCTTGTTGGCTCCCGTCCCGTCCGTCAGCGGCACATTGCGATAGGTGAATCCCGAAGTGGTTCCCAGGAACGTTCCCACCACCCGCACCGTCTGATCCGGTTGGGTGCGATCCCCCGTCACGATCTCCAGCGCACTGTCCGCCTGACCGAAGTTCACCACCGCTTCCCGCAGGTAGATCTCATAGGAACCCGCCTCGAAATCACGCGTGTAGTTCATCCACTCACCCACCGCGAGGTCGCCCACGTCATAGTCGAAAATCAGGTTCTCCGCGGAAAATCCAGGGCGCGCCCGATCCAGCGAACGTTGCATCCGGACCGCATCCTGCGTCCGGTACATCGTGTCCCCGGCACTCGGCGAGGTACGCGTCTCGCGCACATCGATCCCCACCGTCGCCACCCGGTCGGCATAACTGTTTTCCGCCGCACCCCAGCCTTCGGCCGTGCGTACCGGGCTGTTGAAGAATCCGCCCGCCTCGAAGTTGTAATCCTCCAACTCCACCAAACGGGTGTTCACCACCGTATAGGTGTCAAAATGAAGCGGCACCGAACGGGTCACCCCGTCCGAATCCGTCACCGACACCTGCCCGGTATAATTCCTTTCGGCAGCCAAACCGCCCAGCGTCGCGGTGCGGGTCGCTCCCGCCGCGCTCAGGCTCACTCCATTCGCCGTCGTATACACCGTCCCATTCAACGTCACCTGGAACGCCGAATCCGGCAGCGCCTTGTCGTCCGTCACCACAAAGCTGACCTGCGTCGATGCCGGCAGGAAGTTCGCCCCTTCCACCGGGGCGATCGCCGAAATGATCGGCGCGACATTCGCCGCCGCCGGCGGAGCCGACACCGTGAGGTTGTCATAAACCACCTGGTACCCCGTCGGATCCGTCCCGCCATCCGCATAGAGATAGAGGACGACGTTGCCGGTCGTCAGGTAAGGCGCCGGGGGATCATCCGCTCCGTCCGCAAACACGTCTGCACCCGGGGTGTCCAAAAACCGCTGCTCGAAGATCACCGCGTTGTTGTCGTCCAGGTCCAACACCCTTCCGACGATCTCCACCGAACCATTCCGCACCGTGAGCTCCAGGGTGAGGCGCACATTGTTGTTCTTGACCGGCGGCACCGGGTTCTCGTTGTAGAAATACTTGTTGATGCCCTTGGTGATCAGCATGTCGGTCTCCGACTTGGCAATGCCATATCCGGCCAGGCTGTTGGCCCCGGTCGATACCGGAATCCAAGCCAGCACCGCAAAGGAGTCCGGCCCAAGTCCCGAAACCATGTCGACCGCGAACTCGTGTCGGGTTCCCTCGACCAATTCATACTGGGTGGTGGTCTTGGTGCTCGAACGGAAGAACGCCTGGCCGATGGCCGGCAAATCGATGGTGTACTGCCCATTGGCCTGGGTCGGGAGAGGAAGAGGAAGGTTGGCAGGATTCTTGTCCTCCCAACCGGAACGCTGCGCCGCATTGAAATTGTCCAGGACAACCGTGTCCGTCACGAACGTCTCGGCATTGTCGTAGACGACCTGATACCCGGCGGGATCCGTCCCGCCATCCGCGTACAGGTATAGCACGAAGTTGCCGACCAGATTGAGGTAGGGCGCGGGAGGATCATCGGTGCCGGTGGCAAGGACATCCGCCTGGGGGGTATCCACAAAGGATTGCTCCCAGATCACCTGGTTCCCGGCGTCCTTGTCCAGGACGCTGCCCGTGATGTACACGCTGCCATCCGAGGCGCGCAGCTTCAGCACCAGGGTGACGTTGTTGTTCTTGATCGGGGGGGTCGGATTCGAGTTGAAGAAATAGGTGTTGATGCCCTTCGTGATCAGGATGTCGGTCTCCGACTTGGCCATCCCGTAGCCACGCAGCGAATTGGGACCACCTGCGCCCTGCGGGATGAAGCCCACCACCGCAAACGAGTCCGGTCCGCGTCCGCTCACCAGATCCACCCGCATCTCCACCGTCCGGCCGTCCACCAACTCAAAGGTCTCGGACGTCTTGCGACTCGAAACGAAGAAGGGCTGGCCGATGGGAGGTAGATTGAAGGTGAACTGGCCCCCGGCCTGGGTGCCTCCGGGGAGCGGCAATCCCCCCGGGTTCGCATCCTCCCAACCCGCACGCGCCGGCGCATCGAAGTTGTCGAGGACCTTGGCTTCAACAGAAAGGCCCAGTAGCGCAGTGACTAAGCAGACTGCACCCTGGGCCCAATTCGGAACTGGGATTGGCTTCATGAGGGGAATACTTGGTGGGAGACCCCTGCCTTGTGCTCCTTCTCCCCGGGCCGCGTCAAACCGGAAGTTCGTAACGCGACCGATACCAAACCCGGCTTACCGCCGGAAACCCATCGGGGCTCCCTGCGGCAACTCGTGGGCACAGGGTTGGTCAATCGGCACCTCCGGCGTCCGCTCATTCGGCTTCACCAACCCCTTCTCCAACAACCACCCTTCCACTTCCTCCCCGCTCACATCCGCCAGGATCTGCCCGGCAATCTCCACCGTCGGCTGCTTGGTCTGCCCCGTCCGATCCACCATCTCCTGGAAACACTCAGGCCGGTTGATGATGTCCCGTTCCTCAAACGGCAGGTCGTACTTCTTGAAGACCGCCCGCACACCTGCGCTCCATCCACACCACGGCTTCAACCACGCTACAATCTTTGGCTTTTCCATAAATTTTCTTCGCCACCCATAGTGGACATCCCGCCCGTTTCTGCAACCCCGCCTTCCCCCGGTCGTTGACGTCCAGCCCCCACTCTCGCTCTATTCCCCCCGCCAATGAAGTACTGCGCGTCCCCCTGGAATGTGAACCGCCGCCCCACCCGCGAGGTCGTCGTCGGTGACCCCGCCCACGGCGGCGTCATCATCGGGGGCCATCATCCCGTCGTCCGCCAGTCCATGCTCACCTGCGACACCATGGACACCGCCGCCTGCATCCAGCAAACCCTCGAACTCGTCGAGGTGGGTTGTCAGGTCGTCCGCATCACCGCTCCCACCGTCAAGGACGCCGCCAATCTCGGCCCCATCGTCGACGCCCTCCGCAACCGCGGTTGCCTCGTCCCCATCGTCGCCGACATCCACTTCAAACCCGACGCCGCCATGGAGGCCGTCAAATGGGTGGAAAAAGTCCGGGTCAATCCCGGCAATTACGCCGACAAGAAGAAATTCGCCATCCGCGAATACGACGACATCGCCTACGAAGCCGAACTCGCCCGCGTCGAGGAAGCCTTCACCCCGCTCGTCCTCGAATGCGTCCGACTCCGCCGCGCCCTCCGCATCGGCACCAACCACGGCTCCCTCTCCGACCGCATCATGAACCGGTACGGTGACACCCCGCTCGGCATGGTCGAAAGCGCCCTCGAATTCGCCCGCTTCTGCCGGAAACAGGACTTCCACAACTTCATCTTCTCCATGAAGTCCTCCAATCCCAAGGTCATGATCGAGTGCTATCGACTCCTCGCCGCCCGCCTCGATGAACTCGGTCCCGACTGGAATTACCCCCTCCACCTCGGCGTCACCGAGGCCGGTGAAGGCGAGGACGGCCGCATCAAGTCCGCCATCGGCATCGGCTCCCTCCTCGCCGACGGCATCGGTGACACCATCCGGGTCTCCCTCACCGAGGACAGCCCCCGCGAAATCGCCGTCTGCAACGATCTCCTCGCCCAGATCCCTTCCCTCACCCACTCCGGCCTTTCCAATCCCCTCCCCGAAGCCCCCCTTTCCTGGGATCCCTTCTCCTTCACCCGCCGCGCCACCGCAGAAGCAATCCTCAACGACGACTACCGCTGCGGCAGCGACCAGACCGTCCGCGTCATCGTCACCCGCGCCGTCCATGATCAGGTCGCCCCACGCATCCCCGCCAAGGCCGATGTCCGCCCCGAGGGCGTCTTCGAAGACCTCAACCTCCTCGAACTCGACCCACGCCAGTCCATCGATCCCGCCGCCATCCCCGGTGACTCCCAACTGGTGACCGTCGCCGATTCCATCCCGCTCCCACCCATCACCGCCTTCCGGTTGCTCGCCGTCCAACTCCACCGCGCCGGCCGCCGCAACCCCATCCTCCTCAAGGATACCCTCCTCCCTCTCTCCCCACCCGCCAGCCCGGATGTCGCCCTCCTCCGCGCCGCCATCAACATCGGCGCCCTCCTCGCCGATGGCATCGGCGACGCCATCCTGGTCCGGGGTGAGTCCGGGGCCGGAGCGTCCCTGCGCCTCGCCTACAACATCCTTCAGGCCGCCGGTTGCCGCTCGTTCAAGACCGACTATGTCGCCTGTCCCAGTTGCGGTCGCACCCTGTTCAACCTCCAGACCGTCACCGCCCGCATCAAGACCCGCACCGAACACCTCAAGGGGGTCAAGATCGCCATCATGGGCTGCATCGTGAACGGTCCCGGCGAAATGGCCGATGCCGACTTCGGCTACGTCGGAGGCGCTCCAGGCAAGATCAACCTCTACATCGGCAAGACCCCCGTCCGCTTCAACATCCCCGAAACCGAGGCCGTCGACCGGCTCGTCGACCTGATCCGCGACAACGGCAAATGGGTGGAACCGGATCCGGCCTGACGATTGATTTTGGTCCGGGTCGCTACCAGTCTCCGCAAACCTTTGTGCAGGATGGAGCGTGCAACGGCGGCAAGTCCGCCACCTCGAAAACCCTGTCCGACCGGACCGGTCACCGCCTCGTAAGTGCGTTGCGCCAATTCCTGTCGGTCTGGTTGCTCACGGCCGCATGTCTCGTCTCCGCCGACAACTCGCCCACCATCCCCGACTACTCCGTCCGTCCCTGGCGCCTTGAGGACGGCCTCCCCTTCGAAACCATCACCGCCCTCCATCAGGGCCGCGATGGCAACCTCTGGCTGGGAACCGACGCCGGCACCATCCGGTTCGATGGTGTCCAGTTCGAGATGATGGATCATGTCGCGCCCGGCTCCTTCCCCCTGATCCGCATCAGTCACATCTCGGAAGATTCCAGAGGCCGGATCTGGTTCGCCACCGCCGGCGGGGGCGCGGTCTGCAAGAACGGCCCGAATTTCAAGCACTACGGCCCCGCCCAGGGACTCGCCAATGAACAGGTCAAGGTCATCGCCCACGGGCGCGACAACGCCATCTGGGTCGGCACCGACGGCGGTGGCCTCTTCCATTGGGTGGATGACCGGTTCGAATCCATCCCGCCACCCACCCCTCTCGCCCGCTTCATCGTCGGCGTCGCCGAAACCCAGGACCGTCAGGCCATCGTCGCCACCCCACGCGCCGGGATCTGGCGCTGGGACCGCACCGCATGGCATCCGGTCCCCTTGGCCACCGACCAGGATCCTCCCCAGTGGGCCACCCTGGTCACCGGTGCATCCGGCCGGATCTGGGCCGGCGGCACCAAGGGCCTCTGGGAATACGCCCAGGGCAGACTCATCCCCGTCCCCTGGCAGGACGGAACCACCCTGGCCGTCCGCGCCATCCTCGAAGCCGAACCCGATGACCTATGGATCGGCACCTCGGACACCCTCCACCATCGACAGGGAGATCAATTCACCTCGCTCAAGGTGGGCGCCGGATTCTCCAGTCGGGGCACCGCCACGCTGCTCCGGGACAACGAAGGCAGCCTGTGGGCCGCCACCGATGGCCTCGGACTCGCCCAACTCCGACGCAACCGGTTCGCCACCATCGGTACCCCCGAAGGCCTCAGCCATGATGAAGTCACCTCCGTCTGCGAATCGCATGACGGATCCCTCTGGGTCACCACCGCCTCCGGCCTCAACCGGCTTCATGCCGAGGGCATCACCCACTTCTCCCGGACCAATGGTCTCACCACCGATTTCCTGTTCTCAGCCCACGAGGATTCTTCCGGCCGTCTTTGGCTCGGCACCCGTACCGCCGGCCTGATCCGACTCGAAAACGGAGCTTTCGCCAGTATCCCCCTCCCGGGTCACCCCCCTTCCATCTCCGTCTGGTGCATCGAAGGTGACCACCAGGAAACCGTGTGGATCGGTACCCCGGCCGGACTGACCATCGCCCGCAAAAACCAACCCATGCTCCGGATCTCCGGCTCCCAGGGTCTGTCCAATGACGATGTCCGCTGCATCCGCCCCGGAAAGGAGGGCGATCTGTGGGTCGGAACCTCCTTCGGCCTCAACCTCATCCGGAACGACCGGGTCGTCACCAACTGGAGCGCCGCCGCAGGTCATCAGATGGAGACCGTCGTCAGCCTGCATCATGACCCCGATGGCACCCTCTGGATCGGCACCCTCGACCGCGGCCTGTTCCGGTGGCGCGATGGCGTCTTCTCCCACCTCTCCATCCAGCAGGGCCTCGTCGAAAACTCCATCCACCAGATCATCGACGATGGCCTCGGCAACCTGTGGTTCACCTGCAGTCGCGGGGTCTTCTCCGCCACCCGCGAGGACCTCCACGCCGCCGCCGACCGCCAGATCGGGCGCATGAACATCCGGCACTTCACCGTGGCCGATGGCCTCCGCTCCATCGAACTCACCAGTTCCGTCCAACCCGCCGGTACCCGATCCCGGGATGGTCGCCTGTGGTTCCCCTCCAATCGCGGCATCTCCGTCATCGATCCCGCCCGGTTCCATCGCAAGACACCCCCGCCACGACCCAGCATCGAACGCGTGGTCATCCGCGGCGAACGTTCCAGCCTCAAGGTCCTCCTGCGCGACCAAGGCTCGGACTGGGTCCGTCCGGATCCACAACGCATCTCCCGCGCCACCCAGGATCCCGCCTCCCTGCCGCGCCTCGACATCCGCGACCCCGGCCGCGCCATCCAACTCCCCCCAGGAGCCGACTTCCTCGAACTCCACTTCACCGCCCCCAGTTTCGTCGCCCCGAAGGGCCTCCGTTTCCGCTGCCAACTCGTCGGCTTCGACCGGGGCTGGATCGACATGGGTGAACGTCGGGTCGCCTATTACACCCGCGTACCTCCCGGCCAATACACATTCCGGATCGCCGCCGAAAATCACGACGGCGTCATGTCCCGCAGCGATGCCAGCCTGGAACTCGTCCTCCTGCCCCGCTGGTACCAGACCCGATGGTTCCTCTTCCTCCTCGCCGTCTGCGTCGGCGTCGCCCTCGTCGGCACCTACTTCTGGCAGGAAGCCCAGGCTGGCCGCCGCCGCTTCGCCCAGGAAGCCTTCGCCCGCCAACTCATCGCCTCCCAGGAAGTCGAACGTCGTCGCATCGCCTCCGACCTCCACGACTCCCTCGAACAGGAACTCCTCGTCATCAAGAACCGCGCCGATCTCGCCCTCGACTCCGCTTCCCCCTCCCAGTCCCAACAACAGCTCGGCGAAATCTCCCAACTCGCCATGCATGCCATCGAGGCCGTCCGCGAAATCACCCACAACCTCCGACCCAAGGTCCTCGATCGCCTCGGCCTCACCCGCGCCCTTCGCACCCTCGTCGAACGGATCGAGGACGGCGCCACCTGCCGCATCCACGCCGACCTCGATCCCATCGATGGCCTCCTGCCCCAACCTGACGAGATCAACCTTTACCGCATCGTTCAGGAATCCCTGAACAACGTCCTCAAACACTCCGGCGCCACCCGCGTCGAAATCCGTCTCCAACGCCGCGATACCGGCATCCAACTCGAAATCGAGGACAATGGCCGCGGATTCGATCCCGATTCCCCCGGCAGCTCCGCCGGCTTCGGCCTTCGCGGTCTCCACGAACGCGCCCGGATCCTCGGTGGCTTCCTCGACATCCTCTCCGAACCCGGTCGCGGCACCACCGTCCGCGCCCGTTTCCCCATCCCCCACAAACCCATCCCATGACCCCCATCCGCGTCCTCATCGCCGACGATCATCCCATCTTCCGCGCCGGCCTCCGCGCCGTGCTCGACCGCCATTCCACCCTCCAGATCGTTGCCGAGGCCGGCGATGGCGAGGAAGCCCTCGATCTCCTCAAACGCACCCACCCCGATATCGCCCTCGTCGACATCGACATGCCCCGCTGCGATGGCATCCGCTTCGCAACCGCCGTCCGCGACGCCGCCCTCCCCGTCAAGGTCGTCATCCTCTCCGCCCACTCCCAACGTGAGATGTTCGATGCCTTCATGGACCTCGGCGTCTCCGGCTATGTCCTCAAGGAAAACGCCTCCGCAGAACTCTTCGCCTGCCTCCAGGCCGTCAGTCGCGGCGAACCCTACGTCAGTCCCACCCTCACCCGTCACCTCCTCAAACGCCGCCAGGGCGTCGAACAACTCCGCTCCGACCGTCCCAGCATGGACCGCCTCACCCCCGCAGAACGCCGCATCCTCCGCCTCATCGCCGAAGACAAGACCTCCAAGGAAATCGCCGCCGTCCTCTCCGTCAGCCCCAATACCGTCGACAATCATCGCGCCAACATCTGCGACAAACTCGGGCTGCGTGGCACCCACTCCCTCCTGAAATTCGCCTTCGACAACAAGTCACGGCTCGGCGACGTCTGACACCCCGCCCCTCACCCTTCGTGGATCCTTCGCCAGCGAATACCGCCGCCGTCATTCCATGCCTCGACGAAGCACGGACCATCGGCCCCATCGTCCGCCACCTCCTCCCCCTCACCCCAACCGTCATCGTCGTCGATGACGGCTCCTCGGATTCCACCGCCCTCCTCGCCCACGACTCCGGCGCCGTCGTCCTCCGCAACCCGTCTCCCGCCGGAAAGGGTCGCGCCCTCGCCCAGGGCTGGACCGAGGCCCTTCGACTCGGCGCATCCTGGGTCCTCCTGCTCGATGGCGATGGCCAGCACGCTCCCGAAGACGCCCCCCACTTCTTCCACGCCGCCTCCCACGGAACCCGTCTCGTCGTCGGCAATCGCATGGATCACCCCCTCGCCATGCCCCCCCTCCGCCGCTGGACCAACCGCTGGCTCAGTCACCGCCTTTCCGCCGCCGCCCAGTCCCACTTTCCCGATTCCCAATGCGGCTACCGGCTCGCCCACCTGCCTTCCCTCATCGATTGCCACCTCAGCGCCCAACATTTCGAGATCGAATCCGAGATGCTCCTCGCCTTCGCCCGTGCCCATCTCCCCATCCGCTTCATCCCCATCCAGGTCCGGTACGGACACGAACGCAGCAAGATCGCCCCTGTCCCCGATTCCCTCCGCTGGATCCGTTGGTACCTCCGACAACGCCGCCTCACCCTGCCCCAGCCGCGGACCCCTGCCCCTTGACCCGCGCCAACAACACCCGGCTTCCGTGCTCCGCCCAGACCTGCGCGCCCCGCAACCCCGCCCGCTCCACCAATCCACGCCACTCCCCCGCCCGCCACCCTCGTCGCACCGAGAGCATGCCGTCCCGCCGGAACTCCCGCGGCGCCCCTTTCACCACCAGCAACATCCCCAGCAACACCAGAAAAACCGGGTTCCTCTGCATGTCACACACCAACACCAGGCGCCGCGCAACCCGGTCCGCCTCCCGGAAATGCTGGATCACCTCCTCGTCCGTCCCCAGGTGATGCGTCATCGTCGTCGCCACCACGACGTCGAAGCTCCCGTCCTCGAACGGCAACGCCAGCGCCGATCCCTCCCGCTTCGACCGATTCGGATTCATCCCACACGCATGCGATGACAGGTCCAGATCCGTGAACCGCCACTCCCATCCCCGCCCCGCCGCCCATCCCGTCAACGCCCGCCCCAATTCCCCGTCGCCCGCTCCCACATCCAGCACGCTCAACTGTCCACAGCCCGCCTCCCCCAGCAACCGCGGTATCCAGATCCGGAACGGCCGCTCAAAACGCGTCAACCGGTTGATCCGATTCAACCAGTCGTAATGCATCCGCACCTCCGCCGCCGTCCGTTCCGGAGAATCAAAGTATTCGGCTTGCCCACTGCGCCGGACCAAAAACATCGTGGGCACCTGAACAGAATGCCGCCCCCCAGACAAGCACCCGCCCCGCCCTCGCCACTCGCCCGCTGGACCCGTCGCATCGCGGCAGCCCTCGCCCTCGCCCTGTTCGTCGGGACCGCGTCCGGCGCCGCCATGCGATGGGAATCGCGCCGCACCGTTCCGCCCGGCTTTTACCGCGGCCTCCTGCACGGCGCCCTCATGCCCCTCGCCTGGCCCACCCTCCTCCTCGGCCGCGACCAATCCATCTACGCCATCCCCAACTCCGGCCGCACCTACAAGCTCGGCTACTCCCTCGGCGTCAATGCCTGCGGCGCCGTGTTCTTCGGCTGGTTCTTCACCCGCCTCCGACACTGGTCCAGATCTGCCTCCGTCCCGCCAACCACCCCGACCCTCAAACCGCCCACCACCGGGGACCCCCAACCCTGATCCCGGGGCAGATCCCGACGACCAACCCCCGCCAACTCCCAGCGCACCCTCCACGCACCCCCAGTCGGAGCGGCGAGGTCCACTCGCCGTCCCCACTCCCAACGGCGACCAACCGTCGCCGCTCCGAACAAGGCAACAGCGCGTATGCAGGATGTTCGTTTGGAGCCTGAATGACCGCGTTGGATTCGATCTTGGAGAAGGATCCGACGAAAAC